>DVLE01000082.1 GCA_018715645.1 Candidatus Merdisoma merdipullorum | reverse complement strand
ATTTTTCAGGCATTTCGAGTTGGGGTTGTTTTGTATGCCCTTTTTTATGAGCTATCCATTTGAAAAGTCCTTTCCGCCCTGTATTTTCAAGGCTTTGTTCCAATTTAACACCAGGTTATTTGGGAGAACCGATAATACTCAAAAAATCCAACTAAAAAAAGGCCTTTTATAGCCTTCCGTTGTTCTTATACTTTGAAAAAGCTTGTTTTTAATAGTCCCAAAAAGCGCCCAATTTTTTAGGCATTCCGAGTTGGGCTTGTTTGGTATACCCTTTTTTATGAGCTATCCATCTGAAAAATCCTTTCCGCCCTGTATTTTCAAGGCTTTACACTAATTTAACACCAGGTTATTTGGGAGAACCCGATAAGTTCAAATGCAACAGCGGCATATGGAGTTCGAAACAACAGAAATGGTATCTCAACAAATACCACTGCAACATCTCTGACGGCAATTCCCATGCGGTCATCGACATTCTGGACCACATCTCCGGTACCTATCTTCAAAAATATTTTCGTACCTTATCCCTGGAAGAACGCAAACAGGTCAAATACTGCTACTGCGATATGAGCAGTAGCTTTTCTTCCCTGGAAAAACATGTATTCCCTAATGCAAAGATCTGTATTGATCCCTTCCACGTCATCAACCGTCTTAATGACATGGTTGATGACGTCGGCCGGCGTTACCAGAATCACTTCAGGAATGCCGGAGATACCGCAGGCTATCATAAGATGAAGCACATCAGCTATCTCTTAAAACCCAGGAAATTAACCAAACCACTTACTGGGGGACGCCGGTGCAAGCAAAATCAGCGACGTCTTCAGGATGCCTTTCTTATTGCTCTAGAGTTTTACACGAGGCCCATGAAGCCCTGCAGTTCTTTCAGTTCTTTCAGTTCTTTCATGACATCATCCTTTCCTTCGCTTATTCGGTAAACATGAAAATATTACCGAATGGATCCAAAAGCACTCCGCCTCTCATGTGGAGGAGAGCCGCTCTGCCACCTGTACCATCCGGCACTGGCGCGGATACATCCAGAACATCTGGAAATGCGGAAAGTCCAACAGTATCTGTGAGGGCTTCAACAACAAAGTAAAGGTACTGAAGCGGGTATCCTTTGGCCTTCACAGCTTCCAGAACTTCCAAAAACAAATTCTTTTAACCAGCGGAAGGAGCAAGCTTATGAATAACAAGTCCACTGTTTTTAAGCAGATAAGAGCCAAAAAGGAGAGCCAGTTATGAATGCAGATAGAATCACTCATCACAGCCATGTCACCAAACAACCAGCCTGCGGCTGCATATATGATTGTCCCGATGTACATAATTTCCTGCGGCTCACAGATTATCTGGGGCATACCATCCTTGAGCTGGAAGAAGAAGTCATCCGTTGGTGCCAGGCGCTTATCAAATATCTTCCGCCTGACTGGGCGGAAGGGCTTCGCCAGGACATTCTGTGTAATCTCTCCCGCGGTTTTGAAGGAGAAGCCGTTTATGACTTCTACGTCAATTCCCTGTGCAGCGGTAAAGAGCCGCAGTAGGATAAAGCAAGACTGGCCCGCTTACGCAGACTCATGAACGGAACCGCTGAAACCAGCATTACTTACCTATAGCTGCGCCTTATGACTATAGCAGACCGTTCCAGGCCTATATCAAAAGCACAGGCCTGCGCCCAGACGTAGGTGATAATACTCAAAAAATCCAACTAAAAAATGCCTTTTACAGCCTTCCGTTATTCTTATACTTTGAAAAAGCTTGTTTTTAATAGTCCCAAAAAACACCCAATTTTTTAGGTGTTCCAAGTTGGGTTTGTTTCGTATGCCCTTTTTTATGAACTATCCATCTAAAAAATCCTTTCCGCCTGGTATTCTTCTGGCTTTACTCTAATTTAACACTAGGTTATTTTGGAGAACCTTGAATAGTAATGTAATTCAACTGAATTGTAATAAAAGATTCATTTTATTTCTAATATCTTATATAGTTTCTCAGCTCTATTCTTATATGAAAATTTTTCACGTGTAGTAGTTAAAGTTTGCTTCCAAGTTGCTACTATTTCTTTATTTTCTATCACTCTTTTCATTGCCTGATAAAGTGCCTCATTATTATCCTTAGGTACAATTAAGCCACATTCAGCTTCATCAATGATTTCCTGGCCTCCACTCACATCTGTTGTTATGACCGGTATCCCAAGTATAATAGCTTCTGTACAAGCTGTGCTGTAGCCCTCACTAAACGAAGAACATACAAACACATCTGATTTTGCTGTGTAAGCATGAGGATTCGCTTGCTGGCCGAGAAACCGCACAACTCCATCCAAATCAAATTCTTTCGCTATAGCCTTTAATTTCTCTAGTTGAGGTCCATCTCCTATCAACCACAGATTAAAATGAAATTTTTCAATTTTCAATCTTTGACATATCTCAAGCAAACGTATATATCCTTTTTCAGGACTCATTCTTCCTACAGTAACAAACTGAACATAGGCTGAACGTTTGATAGGAATTTTCTCTAAACCTCTTTTCCTTATTTCTTCATCATTCAATAAATTGTATACATAATCTATATTAAAAGCATCTCCAACTTCTTTTTTAAGTTTATCTGCATTGAATTTTGACACACACACAACTTTACCAATTCTCTCATATTCAGCTCTAAGAGTTAGCCCATTATCATAGCCATGCATCCATGCTAAATGCATAACCCCATTGTTACGACCGGTGCTATGACCATGCACCTTCTTTAAACTTGTACTTTCGCTGTCTTCTGGAAAGGCTGCCACTATCTTAATAGGGAGGGACATACATAATCCCACTTCAATATCATAATCATTCCCAATTATCCAATCATGAAGCCATTTCATTGGTAGTATTGTAATAAGTCTCGCCATTCCTCTAAAGTAATACTTAAATACGGGCTTAACAATTACATTAGAGTTAAGTCGATCACGCATAGTTTTATCATACCGAAAAAGCGGACGAATAGTAACCTCCAAGTCAGGCTTCTGTGACAATGCATTAGCCAGCCCTATCGCACTCCGAGCTATACCATCCTGTATTTGAAAATGATTAAAAAGGATTATTATTCTTTTCATAATTACAAACCATCAAAATTATTATTTTATTTTTCCAATACCTTACAATATAGTTTTTGCATTTTTTTAGCTTCTAGTTCAATATCATATCCCTTGTTTCTCATTTTTTCAGTAACATCACTTCTATTTGGAGTACAATTTTTAAGTTCAATTATTTTTTTTGCCCATTTTTTTGCTTCCTCTGAAATACTCATTCTATAAATATTATTTGTGATGTCTATCTCCCTTGTTATAGTATCAGATATTAAACAAGTCAAATCACTCATTTGTGCCTCAACTAAAACTACTGGTAAACCTTCAAATAATGATGGAAACAGAAATAAATCCATTCCCTGATATAACTGATCTACATCATTTCTTACTCCAAGCAGGGATACTGCATTTTCCAAATGCTCTTGTTTTATTCTATCAGAAATATCGTTAAAGAGTTCTCCTTTTCCAATTAAAACAAGTTCTGAATTTGGTATTTTTTGATGTACAATTTTAAATATTTCAATAATATAATGGTGATTTTTTTGTATATTAAATCGTCCTATATGTCCTATAATATATTTGTTGTTCCAACCCATTTTATCTCTTACTTGTTTCCTGGTTGACTGATCATATCTAAAATTATTTATTTCTATCCCATTATTAATCTTATAAAATTTGCTCTTACCAAACATCCATATCCCTGCAGCCTTAGAGCATGCATATCTTTCAATTGGAAGCATTTTTAATAATATTTTAAATAATTTGTGTGCTTTAAGATGATATACAGTACTTGTATTATGTGAATGTACTATCACCATCTTAACCCCTGCCGCCTTAGCCATCAAAGCGGAACAAAAAGCATCCATGGCATGTTGCGTATGTATATGAAATACATCTGGCCTATTACTTTTCTCATGTAAAAAAGAAAACAAAAGCCACATATTATCAAGCTGCTTCAATTTTCCAAACTTTCGATTTAAATGTATATATTTTATCTCTCCGCCTAATTGCATGATTTCTGCATCATATTCTCCTTCAGAATCTGAAGTACATAAAAATTTAAACTGTATGATTCTTCTATCAATTTTACGAAAAAGATTCATTATAAATGTTTCCTGTCCTGCACGGTCCATTTTTGAAACATAATGCATTACTGTTACCATACAAATACCTATTCCTCTTACTTTCTATAATTACATTGTTAACGATTTCCCCTAAAATTATTATTTCTATTGAGCAATATTAAAGTCATTTCTAAAATAAAACTGAAGTATATGGCATAATTCCATCAAGATATAGTGATGTTTTGCAATAGATCATTATTCTCATAAAAAAATATAATACAAAAAACACACAAATAAATGTTTGATAATTTACATTTTTAAAATGTATTTTTTTTTCACTCATTACCAAAGAAGGTGTACTCGCAAATCCAAATACAAAATATACATACATCCGTCCTACCATTGAAATAAAATATCCTAATGATGATACTATAAAGGAAAATAAAATTAAAATAAAACTTATTTGTTCCAATTGAGTCTTTCCTTTATTATTTCTAATTATCAAAAACAAAAATGGAACATGATATACAAATTGCGCCAGACCTACGGTTGTTTCTACAACCCCATATTGTTCGTATCTAGATGAAATGACAATTGAAAATATCTGATATCTAAATTCATAAATTAGGAAGAAGCCTAGCAACGAAAAAAATATTAAATGCCATCTTTTAAATTTTATTCTAAGCAATAATTGCATACACGGAGTAAGAAACATTATGGCTGCTGATGTATGAATTAAACTTGCCAAAATTACACTCAAAAAATATTTCACATATTTTTTACCTATAAGGAATTGCATTGCCCAAAATATTATAGCTGCTGCAATATAAATTCTTTTCAAATTCATAAACTGTAAGTAAGACATGGTAGAAACTGCTAAAACTGCCCAACCAAAATGAATGTAATTCTTTAGTTTATAAAGCGTTTCATAAATCAAAAAAAGGAAAAAAAAAGAAACAATTATATTATAAATAATAAAACTATCCGTTATACTTCTTATATAATAGTTAACAAAGGCAAACCCTATTTCTATTTCATGATACCCAATTGTGTAATGCAAATCTTTTGCATTATCAAATAAATCTTTATATGTATGATAATCTTTTCCACAATCTGCGAACGCTAACAGTCCCCATAAAAGTACAAAAGACATTAACATCCAGCCTTTTTTTATTTCTACTCGCAATACCATTCTTCCTGTTTTGCCCAATATATATTTTCTTTTATACGCTAAGAAAGCAAATATAACTGCTCCGCTTATCACTGCAAAATATAAAAATAATGTTATATAATATTTATTATCCAATTTTATTTCCCTCTAATAATATGATTAATAAAATTCCCAGCCCCCAAATTTTTAATATCACTCTCTTTATACTTTAAAAATATATTTTCTTAATTTACTGTGTAAAATTTTCAAGCCAATCCGATCTCATTTACCACCATAATTGTTCTTTCATTCAATTAGTTTTAACTTCTGACAAAATATACTACTTAAAATTTACATTTCAACTTAAAATAACAAGAACTAAGTAAAACGTATAAAACATTATCATAACTTATAAATGCCCGTAATAACTTTGATTTCCTACATATCGCTAAAACAAACTTGATATTTATTGTTTTTCTTTAAAATATATTTTATCTTGCAAGCTATTTTATGAAATATCTGAAAGCTATATATCTTAATCTATTTTTCCAACCAGGGATATTTTTCAGTCTAGTTTTATCTCCTGATACTTTGTCAAAAGCACCTTCCAATCTCCAATTTATTTCCATAAACTCTCCCGATTGAACCAAAAACTGAGAAAGGCATTTTCGCAATCCTTCCTCTATTTTCTGATAATCCATAATTTCAGTGAATTGATCTATTTTGGCATTGTTAAACTTTCTGTTAAATAGTCTGTCATATTTTATCTGGTATCTATTATCTACCGCTTTTAAAAATTGAGTGGAATCATTTACCCAACATACTTTTGGCTTTCTGCCTGTTTTTTTCTCCAACACATCCAGATAAATTCCCAGTATATCTTGCCATAAAACGCTTTCTTCTGTTGTAATATGAAATGTTTCTCCCAATGCTTCTTTTTTGCCAATCAACTCGACTACCCTTAATGCGACATCGTAGCCATAAGTTAAGGTAGTATATTGGGACGCAATGTCTTTTCCAAAAACGATTGCCTTCCCTTCCAAAGCTCTCCAAAGCCAAGATTCTTTTTCTAATACCCCCAGTTGAAGACGAGCATTATTATAGGTGATATAAGGCCTTATGATTGTCCAATTATTCTTCCCTGACTGTCGCAGAATATTTTCCTCTCTGGCTTTTGCCAAAGCATATTCATCCGTTTCCAAATACTCCTTATCCTGTGTTACATCCAAAAGTCGTGGTGAATCTTCGGTTATCATCTCATTCCCCGCATCAGCATATACTCTTGAAGAACTAAAAAAGAAATATTGTTTTGTACTTTTTAGAAATAACCCTATTCGTCCCCGAAAATCTTCTGGAGAATATACCATAAAATCAATAATTGCATCATAATTTTCCCGCAGTATCTCTGTCAGGAAATCTAATTCATGTGCATTTCCTGTAATATAATGGATTCCTGTTTTCTCCGTACTTCGCTGTTTTCGTGAAGTAACAAAAACCTCATTACCACAGGAAGCTAAAATATCCACTAAAGGGCTTCCCATTGCCCCCGTTCCACCTAAAACCAAAATATTCATATAAAACTACCCTCCGCTTTTTAATATCAATATTCATTTGCTATCTTGTTTATTTATATTTAACAATAAGAAAACTGCACTAGAAATATCCTTCCATTTCAAAATAACAACCATAGCAAGTAAAAAAATTAGTATGTACCTCACCATAGTATTAAGATAGCTTACCATAAAACCAAAACCTAACAAGAGACTTCCCCCTGCAATTATGACAATCAGCTTTAAACTGTAGGGCTTCACATCCTCTAAATATGTTTTGCATATTCGGCGCATAAAATAATAATGCAACATCGCATACAAAATATAACTAAATAGAGTTGTGTATGCCGCAGCTACATAACCAAAAAGTTGGATACCAAAATAATTTAATACTATATTTAACAATGCTCCCCCTACTGTTGCACTTGCAATATATCTAGTTTTTTCATAATAAAATTCAAAAGTAGCAAAAAAGGTGTATAAAAATGTAAAAAACACACTAAGAACAACAGGCGGTATGCACCAGATCGCTTCCTGATATTCGGGTGGGGCAAAGACTGCAACTATTTCCGGTGCAAATATAATAAGCAATATATTTAACGCGGCAATCAAAATAAAACAAGGATATGCCACATGAGCCAGATCCTGTATTTTCTTTTCCTTTAACTTACGGTAAATCCATGGCTCTACTGTCTGAAGTAAGGCACTATTAAACATCGTCATAATCATAGAAATCGAATATGATAAACTATAAATTCCTGCTTTATCATCCCCAACCATGTTACTGATCATAATCCTATCCGAACTGGATAAAATCGTCATCGAAAGATAATGCGGCAAAAGCGGTATATTAAACCTTAACGCATATATCCAGTATTTTTTTGAAAAGAACTGCCTCCCTTTTATCATTTGAACTATAAACGTCCCAGTATACAATGCAAAAGAAGTTACTGCCATACCTACTATTCTGGCCGTAACCTTATCCTCGCTATTTACCATAAACCAGATACTTATCGTAGGCTGCATGACTGAGGCTGCTATCGTTATTATAACCTGTTTATGGTACTTAAAATCGGCCCTCTGATCCATTGACCAGAAACCATAAGATGCAGAAGTCCAAATCAAAAGAAACATACAAAGCATTTGTAATGTAGAAAGAGAAAACACCTCGTTCCAAAATGAGTCAGCGACAAAATAAATTACTACCCATGCAGATATCAGAGAAAAAACCAAGCCTTGCAAAGAAGAACCGAATTTATCACGATCATGTTCAAATTTAACAATTCCCTGAGCATATACGCCCGAATATAAATTTAAACATACAATAGGTGTAAGAATCGACATCCACGAATTAAACACGCTGAACTGTCCATATTCTGACGTAGACAAAATACGGGTAAATATGGGAGTCGTTATCATTGAAATTCCTTTTTGCAAAAAGGAACATATTAAAAACCAGAATGACGCTTTCATCTGTACAGGAAGTTCCCTGTAAAGCTTTAAGTATTTTTTCAAACCGCAATACCCCTTTACTAATTCAGGATCTTCTTCACCATCGATACACCTTTCTCACCTAAAATGCCTCTTACTAGGTTTTTAGCTGCACCCGATGCAGAAATATCTAGATGATGAAGGAGTTTTAAAGCTTCACTTTCCTTTTCCGAATCTGTAAAGACCTCAAACAATACCGGCTGCTCCAGTTTTTCTGGTGTAAAGAATTGTTCAAAAGCAGCAAGATATTCCTCTTTATTTCGGGCACTCAGATATTTATATCCCAGATCTTCTGCGTAATGCCGGACAAGCTTTTGGGACATATACCCGTAATGACCTGCCGCGGCTATATATGGATCTGCAGCCTCACCAAAACGTTCTGCCAGATGATTATAATTTCGAAATTCGGTTCCCCGTCCGTTATTTATCACCAGCAATCTGAAATTATTCCCTACATGACGATTGCCTAATGCATTCATATCATAGAAAAAAGCCAAATCTCCTATAATTCCAAAATATATTTTATCCGGATTCGTCAAAGAAGCTCCCAGCAATGAAGAAACTAACCCATCTGTACCAAAGCCACCTGTATTGGAATAAATAGTTATATTACTATCATGTGAAATATAATAGTAACTCCAAGACCGTAATGTATTTAAAATCCCCAAATAAAGCTGACAATCTTTAGGCAGATAAGGGATAGAAGTTTTTGCAATCCATGGATTGGAAAACGGCAACTCTGGTATCTTATTTTCCAATTCCATACATGCCGTTTGAAATGCAGTATAATATTCTGTTTTCCTTAGTGCATTTTTATTCATCTCCACATAACATTCAAAAAATTGAGACTCATCCATTTCAAATACATTCGTAAGCCTCTTAAACGTATCCCTTACTTCACCGTCAGGATGGACTCTCCACACTTCATCCGTGGTAGCCACTGTATTTAAGCCAAGGATATTCCCTATGTGAATCATAACATCTACTTTTAAAAAATCACAGGGCTTATCTTCCTGACTACCAATCAGGACAGGATATATTCCATATTTTCCTCTGTAATTACTGATGTGTTCACATATAACCGCTGCATCATAAAGTTCACAAAATTCATCTACTGCATTTGTAAGCCTTTCTGTCCAGCGGACATGACTACCTACACAAACTAATATTTTTCTCCCTTTTAGTTGTGGAAAAGCCTCTCCATAAAAATGTCTGTGGATTACCCGAACTTTCGGAAGTTCTTTAACAGAAAAATCTTTACTATAGCTAGTCATAAGATTAATATGGACAGGTCCACCCCCATGACGACGTAGCTCAAGAAGCGCATCATTTATAGATGATTCCACACTCCATTCTTCTTCTTTTGTATGGATCTCCTGTATCTGTATACTTTTTTTCGCAATATCCTTCATCAGGCTGGAGCGATCAATAACCTGTGCAATTAAATGACCTACCCTTCCCTGAAATTGCGTAGACGTCACAGCCAATATAGGCAAGTTACTATAATAAGCTTCCGTCAAACCTGCAGGATAATTTCTTGAAGCTGTCGCTCCTGTACATGAAAGGACAACAGGTTCCCCGCTTTCTTTGGCCAAACCGCAGGCTATATAAGCCGCAGATCTTTCGTCTACAGAACTATAGATTTCAAAATACGGATCGCTTTGCAAACTTCCCACAAAACATACGTTTGTAGCTCCCGGACTTGCGACGATTTTTCGAATACCATGAGCTTTTAATAAAGCAATGAGAATTTGCGTATGTTTTTCTGAAGTGTAATGCTTGTCACTAGGATGTGTATATGTTTTACTTGTGTTTTCCATGATTTTCCTCCTATCATATAGTAGTATTTATAGATACACTCCAATCCCAGATAATAGATTAAGAAAACCTAAGAATTGGTTTTCCCTTCTCATTAGCTAGTAATTTGTGAAATACTTTAGAATTTCACGAGAATATATCTCAAGCCAATCATCGTAACAATGCTTTTGTTCTGGAGATATTTACAATATTGCTACTCTCTATAACAAATTAATTCGTTCTCTTAACTTATCTTTGTAATAATTTTGATAAAAATAATCTGTATTATTTATTTGTTTTTTTCTTTTTAAAAATAATTCTGCAACTTTAATCGCATCATCTAAATCCTTTGCCATATAAATTGCTTCTTTATCATATATTCCCTTAAACCAATCCATTCCTGCAATAACTTTATGATCATTGGTTTTTATAACTATTACTGGTGTATTTGCAATTAGCGAAAAAATCACTCCGTGATATCTATCTGTAATTACTACTTCATATTTTGCAAAACTATTTATTTTATCAACTATCACTGCTTCCAATTTTTTATATATTTCTGAAAACTTCAAATAACTATTAGTATCCGCTTTGTCTATTACCTCTGTATCTTTTTTTAATTTAGCTATGGCAATATTTATTTCGTCATCTTTATAAAACTTTTCGTGATCGTTACGAACACAAAAGAGTACACCCTTTCGTTCATATTTTGTATTATATTTTCCGATTAGAGACGTAACAATATCAGGGAAAATTTCCAATTGTTTTTCATCAATAAAATATTTTGCCCGTTCATATGAAATATTATCTCTGGCAATAAAAAGTAGACGACCACAATATGCAAAAACATTTTTACTTTTATTTATTGTTTTTGCTGACTTCAAATTTACTGTTTGGGGTAAAATAACAGATTTCTGATTTGGAAATTTTTTCATAACCTTTATATGCATATAATGATCCAAATGTTTATCTGTAGTACAATATCCACTCTGAAACAAAAAGATATCATCTGGTCCAAGTATTTTTTTTATATAATTTAAAAACATATTGTCAAATGATATATTTGTATTTATTTCAATTACTTTATAATTGGGATAATTGTCAGCAACCCACTTTTTAATACAATACATCTGTGCCATATCCCCTAAATTAGTATGTTCAGGTATTCCAAAGTAAAATATCTTTTTTTCATTTCTATTTACATTCCTATGAAATTTAATTAATTGAATAGCTCTTTTTCTTCTTTTGTAATACTCCTTTACAACTCTAACTGGTGTAAAAGCAAAACTAATTATTTGAAAAACATTGTCATACTTAAGTATTTCTTTTCTGCATATATTATATATATCAGTAATTTTATATGTGTCACTCATTAACTAAATATCTCTCCTTCTGGCACAAAAATATATATTATCTCCATTCATATAAATATTCTTTTAATTCACCTTCAATATACCTAATTTCCTCATTACATTCAGGATATCGTTTATAAAGTTGTGTGTTTTTTATTGATTCTAATGGATTAAATATTTGTCTTTGTTTTATATGTTCTTTCTCAGAAAACCCAAGAAATCCTTCTATATTTCTAATAGTTTCACTATAATTATTTATCAAATCTTCAAATTGCACAAACATGACATTCTCCGTGTTTAAATTATCTACTTTTCGATGTGCACGTGTATAATGAAACCATTTACAAAATAACTGTGGTGATTCTATTGGAATAACATTGCCCTTCCAAATTTTTTTTTCTAATAAATAAACATCTCTTGGATCTCGTTCAACTACAAAAACTTTTATATTATCAAAATACCTTACATATCTTTGTAAATTTGATGGCGGAACAATTTGATCCACCATTAAATTATTTGCATTTTTTATATTAGCAACCGTAAATAATTTCGTAATATACTTGCGTGTTTCATTTAAAAATTTATCTTCACTTGGTCTACTACAGTATGTTATTTCATTTGGTAATACATTTAATTGTCTTTCACATTTATTCCGCCAAATTGTCTTTTGAATTATTTTGTTTAAAAATAATTTTCTATAATAATAATTTACCCCTCTATCTAATAAATCATATTGCCACCATCCCCGATACTTAAAATCAGTTAAGTTATCGATATATTCATAAGAAATTTCTTTCCAACGATTTTGAAAAAATAATTCATATTTTTTTATAAATTTATTCCCCGAATAAAAATCTACCAATTTTTTATATCTTTTTAATGCATGACCTGCATTATGGCGATTATGATTTTCTACCAATTGGAATTCTAAATCAGATATACCATCGGGGTCTTGCACAAATCTAAATTCATAATTCGTTAACGAATACACGTTTTCATATTCAGAAATCAAATCTGTTATAGCACTAGATCCCGTTCCATAATAACTAGCACAAGAAATTATTCTCATTTTTAACTTACATTAATAAAGTGTTTCTAATAAACACTTTATCTCCTTTCCTTTTACCTTTGTGTAATGTAATATTGGGAACAACAATAACGAAATATCAGTTCTGATTAGATACTAACTCCCCTAACACGTTCTGGTAATATACTTACCATTATTTGCATTAGAAAAGCATTAAAATACAAGACCTTAGGACTAAATAAAATAATCAACCATTTCAGCAGTTTCCATTTACCTCTCACATGTATATTTGTATTAATATAGTCCATTTTTATCTTATTAATCTTTTTATATTTTTCCTTTTTTGTTAATGGACATTGTTTTTTTAACAAATTAAATATCTCAGCAAAGACTATCTTTGTCCTTAAAGTACCATAAAACGGATTGAATAGATTATTCTTTTTCAAAGTTCTATCCATTTTTTGCAATGAATTCATTCTATTTTCATAATAATTTTCCCTATAAATGAATGTAGCAGTACTATTTTCATTCATATATATATATAATAAATCGCTTATGTACAATATAGAATTACTAGATAATAAATATTCCAAATTGAAATTATAATCCTCCCCCAAAGGTAATGTCTCATCAAATGTGATATGGTTTTGAACAATAATTTCCTTTTTATATATTTTTGAGAAAACAGAATTCAAGCCATGCGTCATAATAAAATTTAGTTCATTATGGATTTGTTCCCGTGTTTTAATAAGCTTATCTTCATATATATATTTGATATTTCTATTATGAGCTCTTTTTTCAAAACCACTTATTACATAATCTACATCGTTTCTTTTTGCTGCTAAATATAGCTTTTCTATCATATCATATTTACACTCGTCATCAGCATCAACAAATACTAGATATTCCCCTTGAGATTCCTGAATTCCTCTATTTCGTGCACTACTGACACCACCGTTTTCCTTATCTATAATACGAATTTTCTCTTTCCATGCCTTCAACAAATCTATGGTATTATCTTTAGAACCATCATTAACTACTATAATTTCAATATCTCGATATGTTTGATTAATTAGCGATTCTAATGTATTCTCTATTGTTTTTTGCCCATTATAAACAGGAATAATAACAGAAATCATATTTTTTCACCATATATTGCACACATAATTTTTTTAGTATTCTCAATAGTATAGTCATGGCTTCTTTGAATATTTCTCTTATTCATAAAAACACGCACTTCTTTACTACGTAGTAATATCAGCATTTTTTTATTAAATTCATCCACATTTCCTATACCAAATAAAAAGCCATTCTCTTTATCAACAACTAAATCCATATTTCCCCGGATCTTTGAAACGATACATGGTAACCCACATGCCATAGCCTCCATTAACGCTACCGAAAGTCCTTCTCTTTTTGATGGAAATACAAACACATCCGCGCTCTTGCATATCTCAATAACATCCGTCCGGAATCCCAATAAAAAAAGCTGGTTTCTTACTCCCAACTTCTCTGCCAATTCCTCCAGGTATTCTTTTAATGGACCTTGTCCGCATATTGCATATTTAATTTTAGGATCCCCTAATTCTGCTACAGCCCTGATTACTACTTCATGATTCTTATTCTTATTTAGTTCTCCTACTGATAATAACAGGAAATCATCTTTTCCTATTCCCAGTTCCTCTCTCTTTTTTTCTCTGTCTACCTGTACTGCCTGTATTTTCTCCACATCTATCCCTACTCCGGGAATGTACTTCGTTTCTTTGGCATGAAATTTCTTTTTTGCTCTCTGATAATCTTCATTATTAATCGTAATTAATACATCCGTAAATCTGGACAACCATTTTTCAATTGGATAATATATAAGCCAATTCAACAGAGGCGCTCCTGCATAGAAATGAAAACCATGAGCTGTATAAATCACTCTCATTCCCTTTTTCCTGTATTTCCTAGCAACAATTCTCGCCAACACACCTCCTACAGGTGTATGACAATGTAGCAAATCAAAATCTTCGTATTCCATAAGCTGTTTCAACTGATAATACGCTGTTATATTCGTTTTTGAACACGGTGATCTTGCAAAATCTATTTTATGATTCACTATTCCCAGCATATTTAATTCATTTAAAAGCTCCATATCCGGATGACTGAAGTTAGTAGCACAATGTATCTCATATCCACTATTCTTCAGCAATAAAAGATCATTTATTTCAAATTTAAGAAAATTTACTATAGTACAGACTATTAGAGCTTTTTTCATAATAACCCCTTTATATATTCCACATACTTATACTTTAACAATAAAATTAATTAAAATTCCTTTTTTAACTAAATATACTCTCCAGCTGTCAGCCTAAACGTACTCCCTGTCATCATCGCACTCGCATCACTCATCAAATAAATCAGCGCTTCCATATAATCATTTTTCTCACACATCCTGCCCATCGGTAGGATCTTCGCTGCTCGTTTCCGAAGTTCTGCCTCACTCTCACCCTGGCTATTACGAAGACTAACCTCCCCTTCTGTAGGAGTCCAGCCAAGTGTCAGATAATTACAGCGAATCTGTTCTGTGGCATACTGATGAGCAATATGCTCATTTAAAATTCTTAATACCCCCTTTGTCATTGCATATGCTGCCCTGTCCTTCTGTCCGCCCCAAGCATGAGCTGAACCAGTGAGTACAATACTTCCACCACCGTTCATCCGCATGTACTTTACCGCTGCCTGGCAGCAAAAAAAAGCCGCTTTATAGTTTACATTCGTTACCCAATCAAAAGTCTCCTCATCGCAAGTATCAAGTGCGCTGACCGGTGTGACACCAGCGTAATTAAAAAAGCCATCAATCTTGCCAAACGTTTCGTACCCGACATCAAATAAGTGCTGGCAATCCACCACTTTCAGAAGATCTGTATAGACAAAGATGCCATCAGACCCAAATGTCCTAATATTCTTAACGGTTTCTTTTCCGGCCTTTTCATCACGGCCACCAATCACGACTTTGGCGCCTTCCCTTCCTGCGACCTCTGCAAACGCACGGCCAACACCTTTTGTTCCACCAGAAATAACAATTACTTTATCTTTTAAACGTTCAGATTCCATACTCTCTCCCTTCCTTCTAATAAATTTAATCTTCAGGAGAAATTACTTTAATTCCAATGCCTTATTTACATCAAATCCCTTCAGAAGCAGGTTGTCGCCTTCTTCATCCAGAACCTTTACTGTATTCATGTAGTATTTTAATGCATCTGCAAGTTCCATCTTGCTGTTGCATACCAGATACATTCTGGTCAGCACCTGCTTTTCATTGCCAATCCACTCCGGTAGAACTTCATCCCCTTCATGCAGACGCTGAATATTCGCAACGACACGCTCATCCTTATCAATTTCATCAAGACCTATAATTTTAGCAATCTTACCCTGTTTCAATAAAAACCACAGTGTAGCCGCCCACTTACCACGAAGCCTTGTGTCATCATCTGTCTTCAAATCCACATCTCCTTCGGAACCGGTAAGAGCAAAACGGATAAGCATCTCCCTCTGATCAAAACCATGAATGGCTTTCATAAGCAAATGTGGTGCCTCTCCTTGAAGGCGAAAACCTGTGTCATACACATAAAATTCACCATTTTCATAAAATCCAGAAAGCATTAAGACACCATTTTTAATTCCAATTTCTTTGAACATACGGACTGCATTGGCATGCATACGCTCAAAATATTCATCTAGATGCTTAGAGGGATATGTTCCACCAAGGCAAACACGGGAAAGCCCTGGCTGCTCATCTGTAGTATAGCGGTCATAAATGCAGGATGCAGAGCAATAGCCGTCCTTAAAGGTGTAGTACATACCCATGTCGTCACATTGCATATACTTTTCAACAATAAAGCGTTTTTTATTGGAAGCATTCAAAGCCTTCTTCACACCTTCTACAAGTTCTTCCTCGTTGTAGGCCACAGTCATCCCCACGCCACCGCCATTGTCAACAGGTTTTACCATAACCGGATATACAATTTTATCCAGATCTTCCCGTTTCACTTCCGCATCCAAATAATACTCTGGGATACCATGTACACCATACCGCTCACACGTTGCCTTAAAGACATCTTTAAATGCAAAAACATCCACAATTTGCTGCGTTGCATAACAAGGCAAACCAAGTGCCTCGCAGACCTTGCAGTAAGAAGGTACCAGGATGTCCGCCACACCCACCAAGATACCATCTACCTGCTCCTCTCTTGCTAATGCAATTAACCCAGCAACATCCATGCCGTCCACATCATAAGACTTCCATGCCAGCTTTTTTGCTGCATCTGTATGACGGCCACTGGACACAATGGTCTTAATTCCCATATCATTTGCTATCTCAACAAGCGGTACTGTTTCTGGATTTCCGCCCAAAATTAATAATTTCTTGCCTTCAAACTCTCTGCTCATCTTCTCTTTCCTCCTGCTCTCAAAGTACATATTGTTCCCCCTGCTGCATAAGCAGGAACGGTAATCCCTTTTCTGTCATAACATCGTAAAACTTTCCCACATCACCATGATGGGCTGCAAACATCCCATAGTGGCACGGGATTGTAATATTCGGTTTTAAATACTCTGCAAGCACCGAGCATTCTTCCTCGTCCAGATTCCCATACGAGCCATTAATGGGGGCAATCAGCACATCCAACGGCTGCGGGATTTCTCCAACTCTGTCAAGCCGCAGACAAGTATCGCCAGCTTCATAGATGGTTTTTCCATCCACGCTTACAACCACACCGACCGCATCTAGCGCACCAGAGCCATGGTCACAATTTACAAAATTAATATGAAAATCGCCCACCTCATAGCTCTCTGACGGTTTTACATATGTAATTTGGGTTTTGTTGTACCCCATCTGAAGCGTTTTCACTAGTTCTGCGCAATCAATTGAACAGAACAACTTGGTTCGACCATTACTCAGCATCTCCGGTACCGCATCGATATCAAAATGGTCACAGTGCGGATGTGTACAAATCACAGCATCAAATTCAAGATCAAACGGGCTGAGAATCTTGGGAAGCAGTCTCTTGAATCCCACATTGCCTTCTATTCGTTCTACACAATCAGATATATATAGGTCTATCGCCAGCATTTGCCCACTGTTGCTTTTAATGATGAACCCGGCCTGTCCAACAGCAAAAATACTTGTCCCTGTTGCCCCTAATATTTTCATTGCTAAATCATGCATGCGATAATACCTCTCTTTTCCGCTTAGATTCCGCTGCTCTGATAGCCTCTACATCAAGGAAACGATTAATTAATTGCTCCCTATCTTCCGGAACTGTAACTGTGAGAATCCTCTCCTTACTCACTCCAAACCCCAATAGTTTCTTTCGGATATTCTGTGCCACAATGGGATCTACAGTTGCAACTAAAATATAATCATATGTTAATGAAGCAATACTCCCCACCGGATCTACATCAAGGCCACATCGCCTATATTCCCAATAGTCATCATCCAGCCACGCAACCACTCGGCAATGGCCTGCCTCATTGAAACGGTTTACAAGCTGCTGACCAAATGTTCCGGCACTGTAAATAACTACCTTCTTTCCGTAATAAGCAGTATCAAAAATAGAAAAGTCATTCTCTGCAAGGCGTCCTCCGGAACGCATAATAGCAATAGAAAGGACATAATCTATTACTTGTTTCCTAAGATTTAACTCTGGCTCTGTTCCTTCCAACCAGCGGCTCATATAATCATAAAGATAACAAAGCTTCTGGGCTTCATTGACATAGCTGGTACTTTGTTTCAACATCGAGTCTTCCCGCTGTCGATAATGGTACGCTACATTGTCCACTACAGCTACACGTTTACAACGTAATAATGCAGGGTAAGTAACCGCAGCATCCTCACCAATGGAAATGCGAGGGTCTACCAGGCTTTGCGGCTCCAGAAGTATCTCCCTCTTAAACAGCTTATTCCATACATAAGTAGTAATTCCCGGTCGATAGAAAGCTCCATAAGAAATCATAGATTCCCATAAGTTCTTTAATTTTTTCCCTTCATAGATACCTATAGGCAGAGGATTCGTAAAAATATCAGACTTTGAAAACAAATCTTTTGTCTGTCCAGCGCAGACCATATCGACACCAAATGTAACCGCCGTTGTATAAAGCCCCTCAATAAAGCCCGGTCCGATCCAGTCATCTCCATCAACATAACTGATATAATAACCATTGGACTGTTGCAATCCTGCTTTACGGGCTGAAACAAGTCCGCCATTACTTTTATGGATAACCTTGATTCTGCTATCCTTCCTGGCATACAAGTCACAGATTTCAGAACATCTGTCCTTTCCACCATCATCCACAAGGATAATTTCAATGTTCTGGTATGTTTGATTTAATATGCTTTCAATACAGAGTCCTATATATCTATCTATCATGTAAATCGGAACGATTACGCTGATCAGCGGTTTTTCCATAACTTAACCCCTTGGTTTTATTCCCATATTTTTGCAATAATCTATAAAATCTTCCATTGTTGCCGACGTCTCTGAACTAATTCCTTCGTGCTTCAGCACTGCTATAACCGTATCTAAAATGATCTTCACATCCCCCAAAAAAGTTATATTTTCCGTGTACTTCACATCCATTTGAAACCTATCATCCCAGTTTACATGATTTCTTCCATGTGCTTGTGCAAATCCTGTAAGACCTGGGCGAACAATATGACGCTTTCTCTGTTCTTCCGTATACCACGGAATATACTTCACCAACAATGGTCTCGGCCCAACTATACTCATATCACCTTTAATAATGTTGAATGCTTCTGGAAGCTCATCCAGTGAAGTGGCGCGAAGCAACCTCCCAAACTTTGTAAGTCTTGCCTCATCCGGCAGTAGTTTTCCATTTTTATCTCTTGCATTCGTCATAGTTCGAAACTTGTAGAGTTTAAAAATCTTTTCGTCCTTCCCTGGTCGTTCTTGTGCAAACAACACCGGTTTGCCAAGCTTTATCCGAACCAGTATCGCCACAATCGCATAGAGCCAGCAAAATACAATTACTGCCGCTAATCCACACAAAAGATCCAACGGACGTTTAAAGTATTTTTCATATAGGCCATATGGTTCATGTTTCGTTGTCATAACTTACCTTCTTTAATCCGACACTTATTCAAAACATTGTCTAATAATTTCAATAATTCTCTCCTGCTCCTCCGCCGTCATCTTATTATCGCTCGGCAGACACAAGCCTCTCTGGAAAATATCCATTCCCACATCCAGCGGCCTTCCATCTTTTCCTTTCACACCGCCTTCGATATAAGCGTTTGTCTTTGCCCGTCCGTTTCCTTCCCTTGTCACAAAGCCGTTCATTCTGTAAATCGGCTGCATATGCATGGGTTTCCAGATAGGACGGCCTTCCGCATTGTATTTCGCCAGTGTTTCCAGGATTTCTGTGGGACAGCTCTTTCCAGGTTCCGGACTGTACAGTACCCTGCATTCTCCCCTCACCTGTTCGCACATGGCTTCTTCCTCTATCAACAAGCAGCTTAACCAGAAATTGGGCTCCGAGTGTTCCGGATCATAAGGATTCATACTTACAGGAAGGCCCTGGAAGCCCTTCTGATACCTTTCATAGATCGCTTTCTTCTGTGCGATATGTTCCTCCAGGTACCCGAACTGGCCTCTGACCACTCCCGCGATCACATTGCTCATCCGGTAATTGTAGCCCAGCTCCTCATGCTGATACCAGGGAGCGTTCTCCCTGGCCTGGGTGGACCACTTACGCACCTTCTCGGCTTCTTCCTTATCGTTAGTCAGAAGCATTCCTCCGGACGAACCGGTTATGATTTTGTTTCCATTAAAAGAAATAGCGCTTACGTCTCCGAAAGTGCCTGTCTGTTTTCCTTTATAAGTTGCTCCCAGGGATTCTGCCGCGTCTTCTATCAGAAACGCTCCATATCTGTCGCAGATTTCCCTGATTTTATCAATTTTCCCAGGTGTTCCATATAAATGAGCAGCCACAACCACTTTTACATCCGGGTATAGCTCAAATGCTTTTTCCAAAGCTTCCGGATCCATGTTCCAGGTGTCGTACTCTGTATCGATGAATACCGGGACGCCTCCTTCATACGCCACCGGATTGACCGTAGCGTCAAAGGTCATATCAGAGCAAAAAACTTTGTCTCCCGGCTTTACGCCCGCCAGCTTCACGGCCATATGAAGGGCCGCTGTTCCCGCCGACAATGCCACCGCATATCTGCATCCTGTCTTTTCACAGGCCAGACGTTCCGCTTCATTGATATTTGCTCCTACGGTAGACATCCAGTTTGTTTCATATGCTTCCTTTACATACTCCATTTCCGGACCATGCATCGTAGGTGAGGATAACCATATCCTGGATTCAAATGGTTTGAATTGATTGTTCTGCTTAAACATTTTTACTCTTTCCTTATAATCTCCAGCCCTGCCTGCAGCTCCACCGTCCTTCCGAACAGCTCCACCTTAAGCCAGGCCAGTCTTTTGTGCCGGTCTATCCGGCTTATTTTGCTTTCCATGCCCTTTAACGGACCTTTGGTGACAATTATCTTCTCGCCTTCTATATAACCTTCGGAAAACTCCATCAGCCATTTGTCTGTGTCAGGCTGATGCCGGTAGTCAATCTGGAGCTGTCTGTCAGAGCCAGGCTGCTTTTCCGCCTGCTTTTCAGAAAGATTCCTTCCTCCCCCTGCCAGCCTCTTTACTATCTCTATATCCTGCTTCGACATCGGCGTCCATTTTTCTCCGACGCCCAAAAGCTTCGTGAGCTTTGGCAGACGCTTGAGGGCCAGATAAAGCTCCTCCGGTCTGGCGCTGACCGCAAAGAGATAACCGGGAAACAAAAGCTCCTTTTCTCTGTGCCACCTTCCCAGATACTTCTTTTTTCTCACACAGTGGGGAGCAAAAAGCTCGTCAAAGTACTCCTGTACCCGATATTTTTTTGCTTCCTCGATAATCTGCTCCTCCTTGCCTGTCTGGACTTGAATTACATACCACATTCTTCTTCCTCCAAAGCTCCGCTTCTTTACCTGGCCTGAGCCGACAGGAGCTTTTGCGAAGGAGCCGCCCTGAACTAATTGACAAGGGCATCCTCACCTTCAGCAGTCCGATTTCGGCCTTTCCCCCGCCCTGTCAGATAAATCCGGCAAAAGGGTAGGCTCCGCCACTCTGCCGGAACCATCCAGGCAGATTTCACTGTGCGTTCTGATCTTTTCCCTCATCCAACGCGGCAGCGCGACGATTGGCCTTGGAAAAATACTTTTCATTAAACATTCCATACCAAAGCTGTCTTTCGACGTCTGATGGTAGCTGACTTTCTCCTGCAACCGAAGTACGCAAGGAGGCTCCTCATTTTCCCATCAGCTTTTCTCCTTTCATGCAGAGCATGTCCGGAGCTCGGCCCGCTTCCCGACCGGTGAAGCTTTCCACTGGCGCTTTGTCAGCGTATAGCTTCTGTTTTATGGAGACTCAGACAGCCTGCCTGAGTTCATAACTTTGATACAATTCCAAAAACTGCGGAAAATCTTTCCGGCAGCTTTCTATATGAATCCGGTTATTCTCCGGATCAATATGGCGCAGCAGAAATGCTCCATAACACTGGCGATCAATCTCATAACCTTCAATTCTCCGGCTTGTCTGAGAAGCCGGGAGCTTCTCCACTTCTCCGGTACTGTGATTCATGCTGGAAGAACGTGCCTGCAAGGCATCCACAGGACGGCAAATCCTCCCCTGTCTTTCCGCTTTCCAGCGAAATCTGCGGAAGAAGGAAGCCGGGGCGGCGTCTTCGACTTTTCGTCCTCCATATTTCATGGACTGATAGGAAAACTCCTCAAACACAAAGCTGTCTCCCATCTTCAGCAGCCGTTCCATACAATGCCTTTGCCGTTCGTCCCGCAGCACTTTCTGCATTCGCAGGATTTCTGCATATTCTTTAATTAAATTTCTATAGTTAATTGATTGATGCCATAAAAAAACGCCTTTGCGAACCCTTCCGTTTTTTTCATAATTCTCCGGATTGTTTGTTCTCCGGCTCCGTTCCAGTCTTCGCGCAAGCTCTTTTCTTTGCCGCTCCAATTCGTCGGAACTTCTGGGAATCCTCGTTTTCCAGATTTTCTCAGCAGAAACGGCTGTCATACTGTTCAGGGAGCTTTTGATTCCTACGGTTCCTGTCTTACAGATTGGTATCGCCTTTTTGACCGGGCATACCCCCTTCAGAACCAGTTCGGCATCATAACGATACCTGCCGCGAATCATTTTCCTCTTAATCCGGCAAAAGCACAATTTGCTGCTTAAAGCCTGCCGTTCATAGGCGTTTCCCTTCAGTACAACTTCCAGACGCAGTTCTTTCCAATATAAGAAGCCTTCTCTATATCGGATCGAAGTTTTATTTGTCTTCCCTGAGATGCAGTTTAATCCGTCTGCCGGTTTGTAATAAACCTTTTCCGCCCGCCCATTCAGCAGATTGGAAATGGCTCTGCTGACACAAGCCGCAAGATTCTGAACAATCGGAGCATCTGTATTATCCTGAAAATACCTGCGGTATTTCGTAGAATCTTTGGAAAAATCACTAGGGCGTAATCGATACTGTCCCTGCAGACAGTCAAGCTCCTTATATATCTGCTTTCTCTCTGCCGGCTCTCTGCAGGCCTTTAACTTTTCCTTAAGGCTTCTGTAAAGACGCGTCTGCGCCATCTGTCTGTACCGCTTCACTCCCTCACGGAGCATGGCGTTGTAAATCTGCCGGTTCACTTCCAGCGCTTTATTCAGCCTGCGTTCCTGCCAGGGTTCCAGTTTCAGGGGCAAAGTCAGCACAAAATACCCTTCCTGCATAGACTTATCTCCCGTTTCGGCTTCGTAAAGTAATGAACTTCACGAAAGGACAATGGTTTCAAAAGAAAGCATGAACCTACATCATACTTTTTATAGTATAGCATATCTTCTTTAAAATTCAAGCCACTTTTCCTTTTCAAAAATATTATCCCCATATTTTACAAATTTAGTTAAAAGATTGTGTTTCTGTATTATTTACAGACAAATTGTCTTCTCAGAGCGGTTTTGTCCTTTCGTGAAGTTCATTACTTAAAGAAATATCCTCGTACATTCACCCGGCCTGTGCAGTCCATGCGCAGACCTTTTTTCATGATTTCCAAAATCTCCTGCAAATGTTTTCCCATTCCATTTTCTCCGTGCATTTCTCTGGCGGAAATGTTATACTGGACTACAAGAGCGCGGATGCTCCGCGCAGGGAGGATTACTGATGACAAAGCGTTTATATTACGAAGACAGCCATCGGAAAGAATTTCAGGCTGTCGTGACCGCCTGCGAGCAGACCAGGGACTTCTGGCGTATCAGTCTCGACGAGACTGCCTTTTTCCCGGAGGGCGGCGGGCAGGCCGGGGATTCCGGTTTTTTAAATGAAGTGGAAATCTGGGATACCCATGAAAAAGATGAGATCGTCTGGCATTACGCGAAGGCGCCGCTGGAGCCCGGAACTAAGGTGACAGGCCGCATTGACTGGAAAAAGCGGTTTTCCCGGATGCAGCAGCATTCAGGCGAGCATATTGTGTCCGGACTCGTACACGCCCGTTTCGGTTATGACAACGCGGGCTTTCATCTGGGCGAACAGGAAGTGACGCTGGATTTCAACGGCGCCATCACAAAGGAAGAACTGGCGGAGATTGAAACGGCTGCCAATGAAGCGGTCTTTGCCAATCTCCCGATCCAGGTTTCTTATCCTTCTAAGGAGGAGCTGGCGGTTATGGAATACCGGAGCAAGATCGAGATCGAAGGCCAGGTCCGCATCGTCACCATACCCGGCATCGACGTCTGCGCCTGCTGCGCTCCTCATGTGAAATACACAGGGGAAATCGGCCTGATTAAGCTGACAGGCGTTCAGGCTCACCGGGGCGGCGTCCGGATAAATCTTCTGGCCGGAGACCGGGCGCTTCAGGATTATCAGGAGAAGGAAGCAAGCGTAAAAGCGATCTCCGTCCTGCTTTCCGCAAAAGAAGCCCTTGTGGCTGACGCTGTGGAAAGGCTGAAGCAGGAAGCCTATGACCTCAGAGGAGCGCTGATGCGTCTGAACCTTTCCAGGATCCAGGAAAAGGCCGCCGGCATTCCGGAAGGAACGGCAAATCCCATTTTCTTTGAAGACGGACTGGATGCAGATGCCTGCCGGGAATTTGTCAATCTCCTGACCGCGCGCTGCACAGGGATCGTCAGCGTCTTCAACGGCAGCGACGCGACAGGCTACCGCTATATTCTTGGCAGCCATACAGAAGATACCCGTCCCTTATGCAAACATTTGAACGGCGTCTTTCACGGGAAGGGCGGCGGCAAGCCGGAAATGGTACAGGGTTCCCTTGCGGGAGCGCAAAGCGAGATCGCAGCCTCTGTGAAAGCATTTTTCAGCGAGATGGAAAATCAATAAGCTACTATATATAATAAGGAGATTTTACATATGTCACTTTATTCCCAGTTAAAAAATGCGGAAAACGCGAAAAATTCAGAACAAACAGAAGAATTTACCCTGGAAAATATTTTGGACGGACCGGTGAAAAAGCCTGCGTCCTCCAAAATCTATAAAAGCCCGGAGGAGCGGTACGCCGACGCTCATACGACGGCAGTGGCCTTTTTCGCCGTGGGCGGTATCGGCCTTGCCTTAATGATCCTGACACTGGCGGGCATACTCTCCCTTCCGATCAATCATTTCGCCCTCTACAGCATGAGCGTGTTTTTTCTTATTTTTCTGGTTATCGGCTTCTTTTCCCAGAGAAGCTCCAAAAAAATCCTGGCTTTGTCTGGAGCTGAGCGCGCACGGGTAAAGAAAATTACGGACTGGTATGAAGCCGAAGGCATCCACGCCGACGCTTTAAAAAAGCTGATAGAAGAAGCGGACAAGGATGCCCCTGAGGTTTTCTATCTTCAGAAATACGAGCTGCTTCAGCAGCTTCTCCGCCAGCAGTTTCCGGATGAAAACGAAGCTCTGCTCGATAAGCTTGCCTCTGATTTTTCCGAAGAAGATCGCATAGACGCGATGATGGCGGAGGAAGTCCGCCTGGAAGCCGCTATCCGGGAAAAAAGGCGGTGATATGGGCGGCGTGAGCCGTGCATCGTATGCTCTTGGCAATTTAAGGGCGACAATATAAAACATCCCCACAGGACGCTTCTTGATATTCAAGAAAGCTTTCCGGTGGGGATGTTTTTTCGGAGGCTTACTCCTCCTCTACAAATACCTCTTTTCCCATTCCGCAGACAGGGCATACCCAGTCTTCGGGAAGATCCTCAAAGGCTGTGCCGGGCTCGATTCCGTTATCCGGATCGCCTACTTCAGGATCGTACACATAGCCGCAGGGCTCGCAAACATATTTCTTCATGATTTTTTCCTCCTGACATAGTGACGTCGGCACCTTGTCCCTTGGTATACCGACGCTGTACTTTTTGCAAGTCACACTTGCAATCTATACTTAGTTTATATCAGAACTTTTCAAGATATTCTGTTGCATTTGCAACTTTTATGTGTCATACTAAAGAAAAATCATCTGTACACCTGCAAGAGAGGAAAACCTATGGATTATTCAGAAACTCTTTTATTTCAAAATGTCAGCGAAAAGGACTGCCAGAAAATGCTTTCCTGCATGAAGGCCAAAAAACGTGGCTTTTATGCCGGAGAAGAAATCTATTCCTTCGACACGCCCCGGAAGATCGTGGGTATCCTGCTGAACGGCCAGGCTGCCGTCATCCGCTATGAATACAACGGAACCCGGAGCATCCTTGAAAATCTTTCTCCCAAAAGCATTTTCGGGGAACATCTGTCCTTTACCCCCAACGACGACTCCTGCATCGCCGTCGTCTGTCAGGTAGACTGCCAGGTTCTTTTCATCGACTACCAGAATCTTACCCGCACCTGCCAGCATGCCTGCGCCTGCCACACACAGCTTATCCGCAACCTGCTGCAGCTTCTCTCCGACAAGACGCGGGCCTTAAGCGAACGGGTAGAGGTCTTAAGCCAGCGCAGCATCCGGGAAAAGCTGATGTGCTATTTCATGCAGCTTGCAGCCGGGAAGAACAGCAACACCTTTGAGCTTCCCTTCACAATGATTGACTTTGCGGACTTTCTTTCCGTGAACCGCAGCGCCATGATCCGGGAACTGGGAAAAATGAAAAAGGAAGGACTGATCCGTGTTTCCCGCCACACAATCACGCTGCTGTAATCGACGAAAGCCCTTTAGCCCGCCCCGGACTACGTCTCCGCAAGCAGACGGTCGATCTCTCCGCGCAGCCTGCGATCGCTTTCCCGAAAGAGAAGGCTCTGGTTATATCTGCGATACCGCTCGCAGTCGCAGGTTTGTAAAAAGGCCACCGCATCTTCCGCAGAATTCAGTCCGGTCAGAAAGATAACCATCTCCTGGCTGTCTCCAAAGGCAGCTTCCAGGAAATCAAAAGCATGTTCCAGCATCTCCTTTCCTTCCTCCTGAAGTCTTTCATACTGCTCCCGTTTTTCTGAAAACAGCTCCCGGAGAATCGAGAACGCGGCGGCGCCGTCTGTTGGACGCCGCTTTTTCAGCTCTGTCTCATAGGCGGACAGCGTTTCCTCAATCTTAAGCAGACGCTGCTCCTCCTCGCGCCCCAGCAGTTCGGCTCTTTTCTTTGCCTCCCGTTCCTTTCCTGCTTCCTCACGAAGCTTTGCAAGCACGGCAAAGCTCTCCATACCATTGCCTCTCTCCGGAGTATCTTCTTCTGCTCCGGTTTTCCTGCCGGCGTCTCCCTCGCTCAGAAGTCTTCCTGCCTCCTTCATTTTCCCGTACAGCAGTTCCAGAAAAAGCTCCTGCACACGCACCTTATGAAACTCAGTCATGCAGCCGGACAAGAGGAGGCTGACGACGCTGAGACGCTCGTCGAAGGACGCGTGAGACAGCTTTTTCAGAGTTTCTTCCCGGATCACGCCCTGCAGGATCTCCCCGATGCCGTAATCACTCTCGTATTTCCGGTACAGTTCCAGATAATTCGCAAATTCTCCGGCAATCTGCTCATGCTGAATGTACTGAAGCACCACTTCTTTGTCGGCTGTCTTCCCCAGCTTTTCATATACCTCCAGAAGCCGGGAGAGATCCTCCCAGCCACGCGGCGTCGCGAAGCTTTTTCCGTCCACCGTCGTTTCCATTCTGTAAAAATGACCGGGACGCGCATCCAGATAGGAGATGACTGCCGGATGTATCCGCGCCTTCAGCGCATACTCTCTCCATACCTCATAGTCCGGTTCCACCTCTATCTTTTTCACACGGTCCAGAGTTACCACGTCAAAATCCCGGACAGATTTGTTGTATTCCGGCGGATTGCCCGCCGCCACAATGATCCAGCCCTCCGGAATTGGATGATTTCCGAAAGTCTTGCACTGCAGAAACTGCAGCATGGCCGGAGCCAGCGTCTCGGACACACAGTTAATCTCGTCGATAAAGAGGATTCCCTCTCTTAAACCTGTTTTCTTCATTTTCTCATAAATGGAAGCCACAATCTCACTCATGGTATATTCCGTGACGGCCTTCTTTTCCCCGTCAAATTCCATCTCTGAGATAAACGGAAGGCCAATCGCGCTCTGCCGCGTGTGGTGGGTGATGGTGTAGGCCACCAGGCCGATGCCGCATTCCCGCGCGATCTGCTCCATAATCTGCGTTTTGCCGATTCCCGGCGCTCCAAGCAGCAGTATCGGGCGCTGACGGATGACGGGGATCTCATAGGCTCCGTATTCATCCTTTAACAGATACGCCGCGATCGCATCCTTGATTTCCTGCTTTGCCCGCTTGATATTCATGTATTTTCTCCTCCTGTCGGTTGTTCTGTCTCTTATTCCAGTATCAGCTTGATCGCCCAGGGCGGCACATCCACATCCCGGTACTGACCTTGTACAAAGAGAAAGGCTGTCTCATAGGGCGGCATTTTCGCCGGAAAGATTCCGTATCCGTCCGTAAAATACAGAAGCCCCCGAAGTCTTCCGTACTCCTGTTTCGCAAGCTTTTCCTCCACGTAGGCAAAGGCCGGACGAAAATCCGTGCCTCCTCCGCCTTTCAGCGTAAAATGTTCCATATATCTCTTTAATTCCCCGCCGTTCTTTATGCATACATCCATCTGTACCTTCTCATCACATTGGAGGATGTGAATCCTCGCGCTTTTGAAAAAGCTTTCCGTCTCCGACAGCACCTGGTAGGTTTCCTTTAAGAACCGCTCCACCAGCTCGCCCTTGCAGGACATGGAAGTATCAATCACGATGACAAGCTCCTCCACTTTTCGGATTTCCCGCGTCTCCTGAGGCTCTATCAGCGGCATATTTCCATAAAGCGTCATTCCGTAATGGTAAAAAATATAGTCGAAGCTGTCCGGATCGATCTGGATTTCTTCCCGAAGCGCCGTAAATTTTCTCAAAAACTCCCGGTAATCATAGTGGGAGCGGTTATGAATCCTTAGCTGCTCCAGAAGCTCTCCTTCGCCTTCCGAAGCTTCTCTGGAAAACAGCGCTATCTCCGTCTGCATCCGCTCGCGGATGTCCTCCCACCGTTTTCTGTTGGGATTTTGCGCGCCGGAAGAATCCTTTTTCTCCCAAAGCCTGTGATCGTCCGGATGAAATTCTTCCTGCCATCTTTCCCGCTCCGATTCGGAAAGAGCGTATTCCGAAAGCTCCCGGTAGATTCCTTCGGCTGTGAGGACGGGAAGCCCCTCCCTCAGCCTGGCGATGCAGCTCTTTCGGAAAGCCCCGGAGGATACGTGGGCGCATTTCAGACAAAGCTCGTCAATCAATGCTTCTACGGCCACGTCGCAGGCCAGATCCCAAAGCCCCTCCTCCCGCTCTCCCCGGTCAAAGGGATGGCAGAACAGACAGTGAAAAAGCGTATGGAGATACAGACGGACTACCTGCGCGCGGCTGCGCCGGTAGAGCCGCATCAGGCTGTCCGGCGTGAAATACAGAAAGCTCCCGTCCGTCCCGGCCGGATTTGCCTCTCCCGCGGAAAAAGGCAGGCTGCCAAGGGCCAGATCGAGGTAACGAAGCTGAAGATACAATTCGTTCCTCGCGCTTGCCAAAAGCCTGCGGCCCAGTTCTTCCTTTTCCAGTTCCTGCTCCTGCTGAGCCAGAATCGGACTTTTTACCATGATGTCTTCCTCCTACAATGCAAACCGTTCTTTCTTCCTTTCCCTTTTTTCCTCTGTTTCGGCTCCGCTCACCTGATAAAGCTCTGACATCAGGAAGGAAGTCCCTTCCGGAAAATGGTGAGAAGCCGCGAAAGAGGCTGCCTTTCTGAGCGTATCTTCCCGGTTCTTTTCTTTCCGTCCCTCCGTATCCGCCTCCTGTCCTTTCAGGGTACAAGCCGCCAGATATTCCAGCGTTTCCATATCTCTGTCCAGCACCGCTTTTTCCATAGCCCGGTCAAGCCTGCAAAAAAGCCAGTCTTCGTATGCCTGCCGCCCTTTGGAAGATAGCTGAACCGGATACATCAGGCGGCTCAGGACCATTTCCAGCACGGTGTCAAAGTCTTCGCCAGCCTTTGCCATATAAAAGCAGGCGTCGTAAGCCTTGAAATCAAATTTCCGATCATAAAAACAGTTTCGGAAATTCATACCGCTTCCATGCATCTGCGTCACCAGAATCCGCGCCGGCGTGTTTTCCACGCTTTCCTCAAAAAATTCAGGAAATACCAACCTGCCTCTGACTCTGCCTTTCAGGGTAACCGTCAGCTTTTCGGGAACCTCCATAAGAATCTCACGAAGGCAGGATACGTACGTCTCATCCAGGGTAAGCTTAAGCTCTCTTATGGCATGGCAGCCTGTAAACAATCCGGCTCCCAGATCGGACAGACTGCCGTAAAAGCTGATTTTCCGAAGCCTGCTGCAGTTGTAAAAGGCGTAGGCTCCTATTTTTCTAAGCTCTGGCGGCAGACTTACCGCCGTAATCTCCGTTCCTTTCAAAGCCGGCGGAAGACCTGTCCGTTCCTCTCCAGGTCTGCCAGCCCGTTCTTCGCCGCCAGCGTCGTATGTCATCCGGATTTTTCCCTCCCGGATTTTTTGCTCTAAAAGCTTTTCATCCATATGGGCGGAAAACACATAGGGAGCAAGCTCTGTCACAGGCCGTCCTTCTATGGTCCCAGGCAGCTCCGCTTCCGTTCCATACTCATAGCAGCGCCAGACGATGGCTTCTCCCTCTTTTATTTCATAAGCAATCTCCATGCTTTGCCTCCAAAACCAGGGACTCTTTGGGATAAGTCCTTTTCCGTCATTGTAACCCATTCCGCGGCATCCTGCAAGAAACCGCCGCTTTTCTTCTCCTTGCTGCTATTTGCCGTCGTTCACTGCCATTTACCACTCACCCCGCCCACATACGCTGCCAGCAGCCATTCATCAATATCTAGTAATTTTCCATTGACATCGCTACTATATATTGTTAAAATAAATTTCGTCGGCTAGAGTAATACTATAATCATTGCATATACAAGAGGGAGAATATTCTATGAAAATCATCAAGCGCAGCGGAGCCGAGGTTTCCTTCGATCCGCAGAAAATTGTTATCGCCGTAACCAAGGCCAATGAGAGCGTCGTTCCAAGCGCCCGTATGTCCGCAGTTCAGATCAAGCGGATCGCGGAGGATGTGGAAAGCGCCGCCCAGAATATGAGCCGTTCCTTGAGCGTAGAGGAGATCCAGGACATGGTGGAGGATCAGATTATGAATCAGCGTGCCTTTGATGTGGCCAGGCGCTATATCACCTATCGCTACCGCCGTGCTCTGGTACGTAAATCCAACACCACAGACGAACAGATTTTAAGCCTCATCGAGTGCAACAATGAGGAGGTCAAGCAGGAAAATTCCAACAAAAATCCTACGGTCAACAGCGTGCAGAGAGACTATATGGCCGGAGAGGTCAGCAAGGACATCACCAAGCGTCTTCTGCTTCCGCCCGACATTGTAAACGCCCATGAGCAGGGCATTATCCACTTCCATGACGCGGATTATTTCGCCCAGCATATGCACAACTGTGATCTGGTCAATCTGGAGGACATGCTTCAGAACGGCACCGTCATCAGCGGAACGCTGATTGAGAAGCCCCACAGCTTCTCCACAGCCTGCAATATCGCCACCCAGATCATCGCTCAGGTGGCTTCCTGCCAGTACGGCGGCCAGAGCATCAGCCTGACTCATCTGGCTCCCTTTGTGGACGTCAGCCGTCAGAAAATCCGCCGCCAGGTCGCGGAGGAGCTTCACTCTATCCGGGAAGCAGTCACGGAGGATGAGATTTCCGCTATTACGGAAAAGCGGCTGCGGGATGAGGTGAAGAATGGCGTCCAGATGATCCAGTATCAGGTCGTTACGCTGATGACCACCAACGGACAGGCTCCCTTCGTCACGGTATTCATGTACCTGAACGAAGCGAAAAATGAGCAGGAAAAGCAGGATCTTGCTCTGATTATAGAAGAAACCCTGCGTCAGCGTTACCAGGGCGTCAAGAACGAAAAGGGCGTGTGGATTACCCCTGCCTTCCCCAAGCTGATCTACGTGCTGGAGGAGGACAATATCCATGAGGACAGCAAGTACTGGTATCTGACAAAGCTGGCCGCCAAGTGTACGGCAAAGCGTCTCGTACCGGATTATATTTCTGAAAAGATTATGCTTCAGAACAAGATTGACAAAAACGGTGAGGGACACTGCTACACCTGCATGGGCTGCAGAAGCTTCCTTACGCCTTATGTGGACGAGAACGGAGAGCCCAAATATTACGGCCGCTTTAACCAGGGCGTGGTTACGGTCAATCTGGTGGATATTGGCCTGTCCGCAGGCGGCGATATGGACAAATTCTGGGAAATCTTTGACGAGCGCATGGAGCTTTGCCACCGCGCCCTTCAGTGCCGCCACGAGCGCCTGACCGGAACCGTGTCCGACGCCGCTCCGATTCTCTGGCAGCACGGAGCCCTGCTTCGTCTGAAAAAGGGAGAAAAAATCGACAAGTATCTACACGGCGGCTACTCCACCCTCTCTCTGGGCTATGCGGGCTTGTGGGAATGCGTCTACAGTCTGAACGGAAAGAAGCTGACCGAGCCGGAGGGCGAGGCTCTCGGCCTGGAAATCATGAAAAAGCTGAACGAGTACACGGCAAAATGGAAGGCTGCCGAGCAGATTGACTACTCCCTGTACGGCACGCCGCTGGAAAGCACCACCTACAAATTCGCCAAGTGCCTGCAGCAGCGTTTCGGCATCGTAAAAGGCGTAACTGACCGCAATTATATCACGAACAGCTACCATGTTCATGTGACCGAGGAAATCGACGCCTTTGACAAGCTTGCGCTGGAAGCAAAGTTCCAGGCCCTTTCTCCGGGCGGAGCTATCTCCTATGTGGAAGTTCCGAATATGCAGAATAATCTGGAAGCTGTGCTGGCCGTTATGAAATTTATCTACGACCACATCATGTACGCGGAGCTGAACACCAAGAGCGATTACTGCCAGGTCTGCGGCTATGACGGCGAGATCGAAATCAAAGAGGATGAGCATGGAAAGCTTATCTGGCAGTGCCCCAACTGCGGCAACACGGACCAGAATAAGATGAACGTAGCCAGAAGAACCTGCGGCTACATCGGAACTCAGTTCTGGAACCAGGGAAGAACCCAGGAAATCAAGGAACGGGTGCTGCATCTGTAGGCAGCGCCAGGATGAGGCAGGCTTATGAATTACGCGACCATCAAAAAAAATGATATTGCCAACGGTCCCGGCGTCCGCGTCTCACTCTTTGTGAGCGGATGCCGCCACCGCTGCCGGAACTGCTTTAACCGGGAAGCCTGGGATTTCTCCTACGGTCAGCCCTTCACAAAGGAAACCGCCGACGAGATCCTCTCCGCCCTGGCTCCGTCCTATGTGGCCGGTCTTTCCTTTCTTGGCGGAGAGCCCCTGGAGCCGGAGAATCAGCCCGCCCTTTTGGAGCTTGCCCGGCAGTTCAAAGAGCGTTTTCCGCAAAAAACACTCTGGTGTTACACAGGTTTTACCTTTGAGACAGATCTTCTGACCGGATCCGTGGGAGAGCCTGAAATCTTGAAAGGGCTGCTCTCCCTTATCGACGTCCTCGTAGATGGAAAGTTTGTGGAGGAGCTGAAAGACGCAGGCCTCATCTTCCGGGGATCCTCCAATCAGAATATCATCGACGTGCCAAAATCCCTGGAAGCCGGCCGTATGGTTCTGCTGGAAGGAACCTGGCGGCGTACCATGGGAAGCGGAAATATTGATGAGATCCCCTAAATCTTTTTATATTATCTGAAAATTCAGCTCCAGTCCTTCTATTACTCCGGAGGGAAGTGTGTCCGTAAAAGGATGAATAACCGGCCCTTCCCCCTTTTCCATACGGCAAATCACAGTCGCCTTTCTTGCAGGATCCACAATCCAATATTCTCTCACTCCCGCCTCTGCATATTTTCCCGCCTTTTTGTAATAGTCCATAGTTCTGCTGGATGGGGAAACGATCTCGATGATCCAGTCCGGAGCGCCGTGACAGCCTGATTCGTCGAGTTTATCTGGGTCACAGACTACAACAATATCCGGCTCAAAATAATTTCGCTTATCGTTCATAATAAACACCGCAAAGGGCGCCGGATATACCTGACATTCACCGCCGTGTTCTTTGATATAATTATATATTTGAACCGTAATTCCCGCCAATATCTGCTGGTGCGTTCTGCCAGGCGACGCCATATAATAGATCTTGCCATCAATAAGCTCCGCTCTTACGCCTTCCGGCAGAGCCAAAATATCATCTGTAGTATACTCTTTATTTTTCTGTTCCGACATAAATACTTCCTCTTTTCGCAAGCTTGTTTTCATGCTGTCCCCTTTTCCGGCAGCGGCATCCTCAAAAAAACTCTTTGCCTTCTGCCATAATATTGAAATAGCTTTTGGAAATCATGGCAGAACTGCCAGAATGTGTGATTAACACATTTATAAGTGATTCCTGTAACAATTTCATTATAGACAACAAAAAAAGCTATGTCAATCCACAAAATTACAGTTTTCCAGTTTCATCCATTCAGATTTTTCTCTACCCGCTGTAAAATCCCATACAGCTTTTCCATATCCTCTTCTGAGATCTCTCCCCATATCTGTTCGTCCAGTTCCCGGAAAATCTCCTGTACCTGCTTTGCTTTCTCCTCTCCGTCCTTTGTCAGACAGATCAGAAAAGACCGCCGGCAGCCGGGATTATTTTCCCGCTTGAGAAGACCGGCCTTCTCAAGCTTATCCAGCGTCCGGGACATGGTCGCCGCATCCCTCAGACACAGATCTGCCAGTTCCTTCTGCGTCATAGGTCCCTGACAGAGCAGGCCGTTCAGCGCCCTGGCCTGCCCTTCTCCGATGGTAAGTCCCAGGGCATGAAACCTTGGCCCCAGAATCTTTTTCCGTTCCAGATCCAGCCTGTGCAGAATTTCTCTGATTTCACCCTTTTTCATTCTTCCACCTGCTTTCCTTCCATGTCGCCCTACTCCAATTCAAACTGTCCGGTATACAACTGGTAATAGCGTCCTTTCTGCGCAAGCAGATCTTCGTGATCGCCGCGTTCTATAATCTCGCCGTGTTCCAGAACCATGATAGCTTTGGAGTTGCGGACCGTGGACAGCCGATGAGCGATCACAAACACCGTGCGCCCCTCCATAATCGCATCCATTCCCTTTTCAATCAGCCGTTCGGTGCGGGTGTCCACAGAGCTGGTCGCTTCGTCAAGAATCAGCACCGGGGGCCGGGCCACAGCCGCCCTGGCGATGGCCAGAAGCTGGCGCTGCCCCTGGGACAGATTGCTTCCATCGCTATGCAGCATCGTATCATAGCCATCGGGAAGTCTGCGGATGAAGGAATCCGCATTGGCGATGCGGGCGGCCTCCCGCACCTCCTCGTCCGTGGCGTCCAGCTTTCCATAGCGGATATTGTCTGCGATGGTCCCGGTAAACAGATGGGTTTCCTGAATGACCATTGCCAGCGAATGTCTCAGATCGTCCTTTCTGATTCTGCGAATGTCGATCCCATCGTAGGTGATAGCCCCCGCCTGTATCTCGTAAAAACGGTTCACAAGATTGATAATCGTAGTCTTTCCAGCCCCCGTGGAACCCACAAAGGCAATCTTCTGACCGGGCTTCGCGTAGAGCGAAATGCCGTTCAGTACCTTTTTTTCCGGCACATACCCAAAGACTACCCGTTCAAAACGAACGTCGCCCCGAAGCGGCACCAGCTTCGTCTCCGCGCTTTCACCCTCCGGCACTTTCCAGGCAAACTGTTCCGTACGCTCGGCTGTCTCCGTAATCTCTCCATTTTCTTCTTTTACATGGCAGAGCGTTACAACCCCCTCGTCGGGTTCGGCTTCCGTCTCCATGAGTTCAAAGATACGCTCCGCTCCGGCCAGGGCTGTCATCAGAAGATTTACCTGCTGGGTAAACTGATTCAGCGGCAGGGCGCTCTGGCGGACATAGACCAGGTAAGAGGCAAGACCTCCGATGTCCAGAAGACCGGCCAGGGCAAACAGGCCGCCCACACAGGCTGAAACCGCGTAATTAAGGTAGGAAAGACTCACGATGGTCGGCACCTGCATTCCTGTATAAGTCAGGGCGCTCGTAGACTCTTTGCGAAAGCTTTCATTCAGCACACAGAAGTTTTCAAAATCCTTTTTCTCATGATTGAATACTTTTTCCACCTTCTGTCCCGCCATCATCTCCTCCACAAAGCCGCCGATGCGTCCAAGCTCCGCCTGCTGCCTCTGGAAATATTTGCGGCTCCGGCTCCCATTAAAACGGATAAAGACAAACATGACAGCGAGAAAGACGATGACGATCAGAGAAAGACGCACGCTTAAGACCGTCATCATGATCACGGTACCGGCCAGCATCAGGAAGTTCTGGATGATCATCGCGAAACTGTTGTTCATGGCTTCCTGGACCGTATCCACATCATTGGTAAAACGGCTCATCAGCTCGCCATGGGTATGAGCGTCAAAATATTTCAGCGGAAGCTTCTGTACATGCACAAACAGATCTCGCCGAATCTCCTGCACCACTGTCTGAGCCGACTTGATCATCAGCTGATTGTATCCCAGCGTGGCAAGTGCTCCGCACAGATACATAAGGCCCATGCCTGCGACGGCCTCCGCCAGTCCGCTCATATCGCCCGGCAGGATAAAGCGGTTGATGACCGGCTTCAGAAAATAGGTTCCCAAAAGGTTCGCCCCCGCGCTGATGAATACAAGAATCCCTACCAGCAGGAACATCCATTTGTGATGTCCCAGATAGCGCAGAAGGTGAAAAAGCGTCTTCTTTGTATTTTTCGGCTTTTTGTATCCCGTATATTTATACTGCGCCATTACAGCTCCACTCCTTCCTTCTGAGATTCATAAATCTGCTGGTAGATCTCATTGCGCGCCAGCAGTTCCTCATGGGTTCCTATGTCGTTGATCTTCCCGTCGTCGAGGATCACGATCTGATCCGCGTTTCGCACGGAGGAAATTCTCTGGGCGATAACGATCTTTGTCATGAAGGGCAGATACTCCTGCATCCGCTCCCGAATCCTGCGCTCCGTAGCCGTATCCACGGCGCTTGTGGAATCGTCGAGAATCAGGACCTTCGGCTTCTTTAAGAGAGCTCTGGCAATACAGATTCTCTGCTTCTGGCCGCCCGATACATTGACGCCTCCCTGTCCCATCTCCGTCTCATAGCCTTCCGGCAGCCGGTCGAGAAATTCATCCACGCAGGCGATCCGGCAGACTTCCTCCACTTCCTCCATGGAGGCATCCTCCCTGCCCCACTTCAGATTGGAAAGGAGGCTTCCGGAAAACAGGGTGTTCTTCTGCAGCACCATGGCAATCGCGTCGCGCAGACGCTCCATCGGATACTCCTGAACGGGAACGCCGTCCACCTTCACCACGCCCTTTTCCACCTCATAAAGACGGGGAATCAACTGGACCAGTGTGGATTTCGCGGCGCCTGTCTGACCGATGATCCCCACGGTCTGCCCTGCCCGGATCTGCAGATTTACGTCCGAAAGCACATACTCCTTTGCTTCTTTCTTATACTTAAACCAGACGTGTTCAAAGGAAATATCGCCCTGCTCTACCTCGATGTCCTTTGCCTGCCCGTCCGTAATATCGATCTTCTCATCGATTACCTCCATAATGCGGACGCCGGAAGCCACCGACCGGGTAAGCATCAGAAAGACGTTGGAAATCATCATCAGGGAATTTAGAATCTGAAGCACATAGCTGAGAAAGCCTGTCAGCTCTCCTACCTGCATATTTCCTGTCTGAATCAGCTCCCCTCCGAAAAGCAGGATTCCCAGAATCGTACCGTACATGACGAACTGCATGGCCGGCATATTGAGGGACGCCAGACGGAAGGCCGTCTCCGACTGGGTGCGCAGGTTCTTGTTGCCCTCCTCAAATTTGGCGATCTCGTAGTCCTCCCTGACAAAAGCCTTCACCACACGGATAGCCGTAAGGTTTTCCTGAACGATACGATTGACCGTATCGACTGCTCCCTGCATTCTGGAATACAAGGGCCTTACTTTCATGGTAATCACGAAAAGAGCTGCCGCCAGCAATGGAAGAGCCACAAAAAAGACGACGGCCAGCGTATGATTGATGGAAAAGGCCACCGCCGTGGCCGCCACCAGCATTACCGGGCCGCGGCAAAAGGGCCGCATTCCCATGGAAACCGCATTCTGAATATTCGTTACGTCACTCGTAAGCCGTGTTACCAGAGAAGACGACCGAAAATGATCGATATTGGAAAAGGAATAGTGCTGGAGCCTTTCATACTCTGCACGGCGAAGCTCTGCTCCAAGTCCCTGCCCGGCCAGAGCCGCGAATCTGGCGCTTCCCATTCCCAGAATCAGAGCCAGAACCGCGCAGACTACCATCTGCGCTCCCTTTGCATAGATATAAGCCGTGTCTCCCGAAGCCACTCCTACGTCCACCACATCCGCCATAATCAGCGGAACCAGAAGTTCAAATATGGATTCTACCGTAATACAGAGCATGGCAAATACAGCATATTTCTTATATTTCCCCATATAGGAAAACAGGCGTATCAGCATAGTTGCACCTCCAACTGTTGTATATGCAATCATTGTATTCTCAATCCTTCTGCCTGTCAATCCTCCCGGAAAAAGAATTGACAGTTCCCTTATTTGTGATATAATTGTTCTAAAAAGAATCGTTCTAATTAGAACAAAAGGAGAAGGCATGAGCCAGTTAAAAGGTGTGCTTCTGCTCCATCGAAGAATGCAGAAGCTTTATGATCAGCACATGGATGAAATCCGCAAAAATTTTTCCCTTTCCCGCATTGAGATCACTATTGTCAGCTTTCTGCACAATAATCCCGGTCTTGACACCGCCGGAGACATTGTGGAATATCGAATGCTGTCGAAGGGAAATGTATCTCAGGGCATAGAAGCTCTGATACAGAAAGGGTATCTGGAGCGTTTTCCGGATCCGGTTGATCGAAGACGCATTCACCTTTCTCTTACGGAACATGCTTCAGAAATTGTCTGGCAGATTGATAAAGTAAAAGCCGGATTCTATCAAAAACTCTCAGAAGGGCTTTCGGCTTCAGAAATAGAAGCTTACGAAGCTCTCACCGAAAAAATCACAAAAAATGTCCTGAACGGACTGGAAAGCAGGTGTAACACAAATGAACAGCAGCAATGACAACAGTTTTCTGGGTACCGAGCCGGTGGGACGCCTCCTGATGCGTCTGGCTTTACCTACCGTGACCGCCCAGCTCATCAACATGCTTTACAACATCGTGGACCGGATCTACATCGGCCACATTCCTGACGTAGGCGCAACAGCCCTCACCGGCGTGGGCGTCTGCCTTCCCTTAATCCTGATCGTTTCCGCTTTCGCGGCTCTTATCAGCAACGGCGGAGCGCCCCGTGCCTCGATTTACATGGGAAAAGGGGATTACAAAACCGCGGAGTCCGCATTGGGCAACTGCTTTGTAACTCAGATCCTGATCTCCGTGGTATTGACCGCCGTTCTCCTTATCTGGAACCATGACTTTCTGATGGCCTTTGGCGCCAGCGAAAATACCATCGGCTATGCCGTAGATTATATGAATATCTACGCCATAGGCACTATTTTCGTACAGCTCACCCTCGGCATGAATGCTTTCATAACGGCCCAGGGCTTTGCAAAAACAGGAATGCTCTCCGTACTGATCGGAGCCGTAGCCAATATCATTCTCGATCCTGTTTTTATCTTTGGCTTCGGCATGGGCGTACAGGGCGCCGCTCTGGCGACGATCATTTCTCAGGCCATGTCCTGTGCCTGGGTGCTTCTGTTCCTGGTCGGAAAAAAGACGACCTTACGTATCCGCATCTGCAATCTAAGGCTTCAGCCTGGCATCATCCTTCCCTGCCTGGCTCTTGGCGTGTCTACCTTTATCATGCAGGCCAGCGAGAGCGTCATCTCCGTGTGCTTCAATTCATCACTGCAGAGATACGGCGGAGACATCGCAGTGGGCGCCATGACCATCCTCTCCAGCGTTATGCAGTTCGCCATGCTTCCCCTGCAGGGACTCGGCCAGGGCGCTCAGCCCATTGTCAGCTATAATTACGGCGCACGCAATGCAGATCGTGTAAAAAGAGCCTTTTTCCTGCTTCTTAAGAGCAGTCTGTGCTATTCCATACTGCTCTGGCTGGGCGTCATGCTCTTCCCTGAGCTTTTCGCTTCACTCTTTACCAATGACGCCGCGCTCATCGAATTTACCGCTTCCGCCCTTCGGGTTTATCTGGCCGCCCTCTTCATCTTCGGGATCCAGATGGCCTGCCAGATGACCTTCATCTCTCTGGGAAATGCGGTCATGTCCGCGCTGGCAGCCATTGTGCGAAAATTCATTTTGCTGCTTCCGCTGATCTATCTGATGCCCAGGCTTCTGCCGGACAACAAGACCTTTGCCGTCTATCTGGCCGAGCCGGTAGCAGATGTGATCGCCGTTATCTTTACAGCTACCGCCTTCTTCTTCACCTTCCGCAAGGCGCTGGCAGAATTGAGAAAAGCTTAACTTTCAACGTACAAAAGAGCCGGAGACTGACGCTCAGTCTTCCGGCTCTTTCTAAACTCTTATTCCAGCTCAAAAGCTCCTGTATACAACTGGTAATACTGTCCTTTCTGCTCCAGAAGCTCCTCGTGGGTGCCTCGCTCTATGATCCGTCCGTGATCCAGAACAATGATTACGTCTGAATTCTTAACCGTAGACAGACGGTGCGCGATGACAAATACGGTCCTGCCCTCCATCAGCGCGTCCATACCTCTCTGCACGATGGCTTCGGTACGCGTGTCAATGGAGCTTGTCGCCTCGTCCATAATCATAACCGGCGGATCCGCCACGGCCGCACGGGCAATGGAAAGGAGCTGCCTCTGTCCCTGGGACAGGTTCGCGCCGTTCCCGGTCAGCATGGTCTGGTATCCATCCGGCAGACGGCGGATAAAGTCATCCGCTCCCGCCAGTCTCGCCGCCCCGATACATTCCTCGTCGGGAGCGTCCAGCTTTCCATAGCGGATGTTCTCCATAACCGTTCCCGTAAACAGATTTACATCCTGAAGGACGATTCCCATGGAATGGCGCAGGTCCGCTTTCTTTATCTTGTTGATATTGATGCCGTCATAGCGGATCTTGCCGTCCGCAATATCGTAAAAGCGATTCAGCAGGTTCGTAATCGTTGTCTTTCCTGCTCCGGTGGCTCCTACGAAGGCCACCTTCTGACCCGGCTTCGCATACAGAGAAATATCGCGTAGCACAGGCTTATCCGGCTCATACTCAAAATCCACGTCAAAGAGACGCACATCTCCCTGCAGTCTTGTGTAGGTAACTGTACCGTCCGCTTTGTGGGGATGCTTCCAGGCCCAGATTCCTGTACGCTCCTCGCATTCTGTCAGCGTTCCATCGTCTTCCTCCCGGACATTCACCAGGGTAACATATCCCTCGTCACTTTCCGGCTGCTGATCCATGAGCGTAAAGATTCTTTCTGCACCTGCCAGACCCATAACGACCGAGTTGATCTGGTTAGACACCTGGAAGATGTTTCCTGAAAACTGCTTTGTCATATTCAGGAAGGGAACCACGATGCTGATGCTGATCCCAAGCCCTGAAAGACTTAAGTTGGGAGCCTGGAACAGAAGCAGAAGACCTCCCACGACCGCCACCAGCACATACAGCGCGTTTCCCATATTGTTCAGAACCGGTCCAAGGATATTCGCATATCTGTTCGCCTGCTTCGCCACCTGGAAAAGCTCCTCGTTCAGCTTGTCAAAGTCAGCCTCCGTCTCTCTCTCATGACAGAATACCTTGACTACCTTCTCACCGTTCATGATTTCCTCTACAAAGCCCTCTACCTTACCCAGAGCCATCTGCTGACGGAAGAAGAACCGGGCGGAGCCTCCGCCGATCTTACGTACTGCAAGAAGCATGATGATCATTCCGATCACAATCACAATCGCCAGCCAGATGCTGTAGTAAAGCATGATGCAGAATACGGTCAGCACCATGATAGAGGAGGTCAGAATCTGCGGAAAGCTCTGCGAAATCATCTGGCGCAGCGTATCGATGTCATTTGTGTAATAACTCATGACGTCGCCATGATTGTTCGTGTCAAAATATTTGACCGGAAGCCGCTGCATACCGTTGAACATCTTCACACGCAGTTTCTTTAAGGTTCCCTGCGTCATGATCGCCATTAACTGATTGAACGCAAGAGATGAAGTCAGAGACAGCACATAAAATACGGCCAGAATGGAAACCAGACGGAGAATCTGTCCGCCGACGGAAGCCCAGTCGCCGCTCTGCCAGGTCTGCTCCACAATCGCGATGACATTCTGCATAAAAATCGCGGGTACAGAGCTTACAACCGCGCTGAAGATGATGCACACCACTGTCACAGGCATCATGACTGGATAAAATTCCCTTATCGTCTTCAAAAGACGCAGGACTGTTGATGATCTGCTGCTTTTCTTGTTCATTCCTTATCACCTGCCTTATTCTGAGACGTATATATTTCACTGTAGATAGGGTTTCTTTCCAGAAGCTCCTGATGTGTTCCCACATCGTTGATGGTACCGCCTTCCATGACGATAATGCGGTCCGCATCCTCCACGGAGGCCGTTCTCTGAGCAATGATAATCTTTGTGGTCTCCGGTATGTACTCCCGCAGAGCCTTCCGGATGCTCGCGTCGGTTTTGGTATCTACCGCGCTGGTGGAATCATCCAGAATCAGGATCTTCGGACGCTTCAGAAGGGCGCGGGCGATGCAGAGCCTCTGCTTCTGTCCGCCGGACACGTTCGCTCCGCCCTGCTCAATCCAGGTGTCATAGCCATCAGGGAACTGGGAGACAAACTCATCCGCGCAGGCCATCTTACACGCCTCAATCATCTCCTCGTCGGTAGCCTCCTTATTTCCCCAGCGCAGATTATCCTTGATCGTGCCGGAAAACAGGATATTTTTCTGAAGCACTACCGCCACCTGATTTCTCAGCGTATCCAGATCGTACTCGCGCACATCGCGGCCGCCCACTTTCACGGAGCCTTCCGTCACATCATACAGTCTGGAAATCAACTGAATCAAAGAAGACTTTGAGGAGCCTGTACCGCCGATAATTCCAATGGTCTCGCCGGACTTGATTTCCAGATTGATGTTTGCCAGGGCCATCCGCTCAGCCTTTTTGGAATATTTAAAGTTTACATGGTCGAAAACAATGGAGCCGTCCGCCACCTCATAAACCGGATTCTCCGGATTATCCAGGGTACTCTTTTCGGTGAGAACCTCGACGATACGCTTCGCGGACTCGCCCGCCATAGTAATCATCACAAATACCATGGAAAGCATCATCAGGCTGTTCAGCATCATGAAATTGTAAGTCAAAAGCGAGGAAAACTGTCCTACATCCAGGGCAACGCCGTGCGTGGTAATGATGGTGTACGAACCAAAGGAAAGCACAAATACCATAACCGCGTAGATACAGAACTGCATCATCGGTCCGTTAAAGGCCAGAATCCGCTCCGCTCTTGTAAAGTCTGCGCAGACATCCTCCGCTGCCGCGCCGAACTTCTTTTCCTCATAATCCTCGCGCACGAAGGATTTCACGACGCGCATTGCCTTGATATTTTCCTGAATGGAGCTGTTCAGATTATCGTACTTTTTAAATACCTTGCGGAACAGCGGCACCGTTTTCCGGATAACCATACTTAAGCCGAATCCCAGAAGCGGCACGGTCAGCAGGAAGATCCAGGCCATCCTTCCTCCCATGATAAATGCCATGGTAAACGCGAAAATAAGCATCAGCGGAGCACGGACCGCCACCCGGATAATCATCATATAAGCAAGCTGTACGTTGGTTACATCCGTAGTCATACGGGTTACCAGAGAAGATACCAGAAATTTATCGATATTCTCAAACGAATACTTCTGAACGCTGTAGAACATATCCTTGCGGAGATTCTTTGCCAATCCGCAGGAAGCTTCCGCGCAGCTGAAACCAGACAGCGTACCGAATAAAAGAGACAGAAGCGCCATAGCCACAAGCAGCCCTCCGTACTGGAAAATCACTGCCATGCTGCAGCCTGCCTTGATCTCATTGACCAGCCGCGCCGTAATGAACGGGATGATACATTCCAGCACTACCTCAAGAGCCACCCAGAAGGGAGTCATGAGGGATGCTTTTTTGTATTCCCGGACACTCTTTAACAGTTCCTTAATCATGTCCTTTTTACTCCTCCTTTTCTGCAAAGAAAAAAGTAGTGTTTATCTTATAACACGATAAACATTACTCGTCGTCTTGTGTCAGCTTCTTCCCGCCGTGAGCGGAGAGGAAGCTTTCCAGCTTAAACCGGACCGCGGGAGTTATCCCGCGGTCCGGTGTTTTCTATATCTATAGCGATTATATTCCAAAATAAAAAAAATAGCAATAAACTTTTTTCGCAATTTTTATCTCCAGATAATATCCGCTTTCTTGCGGGGAGCCGTTCTCCTGTAAGAAACAGCCGGATAGCCGAGAAGCATACAGCAGGCCACAGGCTTGTCCCCCGTTCCCAGCCATTCCCGAAGTCTCGCGCTGGCGGAAACCGCACGCACCAGATAGCCGCTGTAAAGCGCTCCTCCGCCTTCGGCCACAGCCTGATTCTCTATATTGGCGGCAGCCAGTCCCCCATCCAGCGGATTCTCTGCGGCAATCATCAGAAAAGCCGTGCAGTTGAAGAAAAAGTTGTCATTCTCTTGATTCTTCTTCCATTTTTCATAGAAAACAGTAAATGCCTTCGCGTAGGCAGGCGCGCTCTCTTTCAGTTCTTCCAGAACAGACGGCAGTTCTTCCCACAGCAAGGCTTTAAATTCCGCCAGTCTTTCCTGTACCAGTACGAAGGTACATGCCTGCGCGTTCTTTGCTGTCGCCGTATAGCGGCCGGCGTCCAGAATTCTCTCCAGCTTTTCCTTTTCTAACGGCTTCTCCTGAAAATTCCGGATGCTTCTTCTGAATTTTACCGCATGAAGGAAATTCTCCGGTAAAATCTTAAAGCTCTCCTCATCGTATTCCTCCACGTCCGCCATATCGTACTCCGGTATGGCCGCCGCCTTTACCGGACAGACCGCCACGCAGTGACCGCACTGGATACAGGGACGAATGACCTTCGCTTTTCCCTCCTCCATGCGAATCGCATGTCCCGGACAGTCTTTCGCGCAGGCTCCGCAGCCAACGCACAGTTCCTGATCAATGATTACCATATAGATTCCTCCCTGTTCCTTCTATTAGTTTTTATCGTACCCTTACTTTTTCAGAATGTCAATCCTTCGTTACCCCCGCAAAGATTCTTTGCGTGACATTTTTTCCTGCCTGCGGTACACTGTATGCAGGAAGATTTCAGCCTGACAAAGAGAGGAGAATGTATATGGCGGCTATAGGAAAAAACATACGGCGGCTTATTCCTGCAGGCGTCATCCTGATCGTCCTGACAGCTTTTTGTATCTTCACGTCCCAATGGCGGGAATACCTTCTGAAGAATTATTTCCTTTATGAGCCTGAATACTGCGTACAGCTTCTTCTGCTCCCTGTAATTCTCCTTCTTGGGGGCTGGCTTCTGATGCAGCTTTTAAAAATCTTCATGAAGCTGAAGCCGCTGACGGGCAGGGCGGCCGCCCTTCTCTTTTATCCTGTGCTGGCTGTAATTATTTTTTATTTTATCTGCGTCCTTCCCTTCTGTATAGAAATGATGCACTTTTTCGTTTCTTTCCTCATACAGGTACGCGCGGGAAACTCTGTCGATTCCTCCCTCATTGGGAACCTGTTTCCTGAATTTATTCGGCTGCAATCCGAAAACTTCGTATTCTTCTATATGAGTGGCCTTTTCGGCTCCTCCGTATTCCGAAGCCTCGTCTGGTTTCTGTGCGGCATGGCGCTGTGGAACAGACCCCGTTTTGTCATGCCCTCCCGCCGCGGTACCACACCATAGATTCGTAAGGCCTTAAGCTCCATGTGCCGTCCTCTGCGGCCGGATTTTCATCTGCATAATTGCTTAAAATACAGCGGTATTCCCCCATATCCATACCGGATTTCCAGACACATTCTCTGCCATAAAAATTATTGACCACCAGCAGCTCCTGGTTTCCATAGATCCGTTTATAAGCCAGTACAGAAGGATGTTTCCGGGCCAGAGGAACAAAAGAGCCATAAGCGATCACATCCAAATCCTTGCGCAGCTTTATCAGCTTACGGTAGTGACTGAAGATGGAATCCTCATCATTTATCTGGGAAGCCGCGTTGATCCTGACATGGTTGGAGTTGACGCCGATCCAGGGCTTCCGCGCGCAGGTTTCATCGGTGAAGCCCGCGTATCTGCTCTCATCCCACTGCATGGGCGTGCGGCCGTTGTCGCGGGAATGGATCTGAACGATACGCAGGGCGTCGGAGGCCGACAGCCCTTTATCCTGCAGAATCCGGTAATGGTTCAGGCTTTCCACATCCTTAAACTGGCCAATCTCCGTGAAATCCGTATTGGTCATTCCGATTTCTTCGCCCTGATAAATATAGGGTGTACCGCGCATACAGTGGATCACGGTTCCCAGCATCTTCGCAGACTCTCTCCAGAACATTCCCTCGTTTCCAAAACGGGACACGACGCGGGGCTGATCGTGATTGCACCAGAACACAGCATTCCATGCATCGTGCTCCTCCATCTTCGTCTGCCAGGTAAAAAGAATATCCTTCAGCTTTCCAAAGTCCGCCGGAACCAGAACCCACTTCTCATTTCCCATAAAATCCACTTTCAGGTGATGGAAGCTGAACACCATGGAAAGCTCCTGCGTATCCGCTCCCGCATAAGAATAGCAGTTCTCAATAGAGGTGCTGGACATCTCTCCCACCGTAATAATCTCCGTATCCGTACCGAAGGTGGCCTGATTCAACTCGTGGAGATACTGGTGAACTTTAGGGCCATCCGTATAGTATTTCCTGCCATCGCCTGTCTCGTCATCCGCGAAACAGCTCTTGCTGATCAAATTGACCACATCAAAGCGGAAGCCTTTCACCCCCTTCTCCATCCAAAATCTGATTACTTTCTGAAGCTCTTTTCTCACATTCTCATTGTCCCAGTTCAGATCCGGCTGGGTTACATGAAAGAGGTGAAGATAATACTCGTCAAACTTTTCCACATACTCCCAGGCGTTTCCGCCGAACTTGCTTTCCCAGTTTGTAGGAGGCTCTCCGTTTTCCTTTCCCTTGCGGAAAAAGAAGAAATCTTTATAATAGGGGTCTCCCTCCAGCGCCTTTTTAAACCACTCATGATGGCTGGACACATGATTGAACACCATATCAAACATCAGACGAATGCCGCGTTTTTTTGCTTCCGCGATCAGCTCCTCCAGCTCCTCCATGGTACCGTATCTGGGATCAATATGGTAATAATCCTCCACATCATACCCATTGTCATTCTGAGGAGATACGAAAAACGGTGTCAGCCAGATATAATCTACGCCCAGTTTCTGAAGATAATCCAGTTTTCCGGTAACACCTTTCAGATCTCCGAGGCCATCTCCATTGCTGTCGCAGAATGATTTGGGATAAATCTGATATACTGTGCTTTTCTTAAAATCCTGTGCCATCTGCTCTTTTCCTTTCCGTCTTCCAGACTATTCAAAAGTGATAACCGTGGTCTTTCCTGCTTCTGTCTCCGCGCCGGTATGCATAGTTACGTTCTTTGCCTCTCCTTCGCCTGTTACGATCAGCATGGTCGTAAGGGGATGTCCGGCGGCCCTGATCTTATCCGGATCAAACTGAATCAACGGCTGTCCGCAGCGTACTTCCTGTCCCTCGTCTACAAAGAGCTGGAAGCCGTCTCCTCCCATATCTACTGTATCGATTCCTACATGAATCAAAAGCTCCAGTCCGTTTTTCAGCGTCAGTCCGCAGGCATGGCCGCTCTCTTTCATAACCACCGTCACCTTAGCGTCCGCAGGAGCCTTTACTACCGTGTCACTGGGTTCTATAGCTACGCCGTCGCCCATGATCTTCTGGGAAAATACATTGTCATTCACTTCCTCAATCGGGATCACGTGGCCGCTCAAAACAGCCTTGATTTCTCCGGCATTTTCTCCATCTGATTCAGAGGAGGCCGTCTCTCCTGCCTGAAAATCAGCCGGGGCCGCGTGAACTCCTTTTTCCTCTGTGGTCAGCTTCCTGCCGCCCACAAGAAGGGTCAAAATGAAAGGTACGATCACTGCAATCGCCATGGCAGCCAGGAATGGCAGATAAAACTCTGTCTTAATCGACAGGATTCCCGGCAGACCGCCTACGCCGATACTGAAAGCCTCTACGCCAAAGCCTACGGAAACCATTGCGGCGATGCATGAGCCAATCATACCGCAGACAAGCGGAAAGCCATATTTCAGGTTTACACCAAACAGAGCCGGTTCCGTGACGCCCAGGTAACAGGAGATACAGGCCGGCACGTTTACCTGCTGCGCGCGTTCATTTTTCTTCTGAAGCAGGGACATGGCAAGCACGCTGGAACCCTGCGCGATATTGGAAAGCGCAATCATAGGCCACAGAATCGTACCCTCATACATACTTACAAGCTGGGAATCAATAGCATTCGTCATATGATGAAGTCCTGTCATCACAAGCGGCGCGTACAAAAGTCCGAAGATTCCCGCAAACAGCCAGCCAAAACTTGAGAACAGCCCGTTGTACACCACATTTGCCAGAGCATCTCCAATCTTCCAGCCAATAGGGCCCACCACTGTGTGTGCGATCACCACGGCCGGAACCAGGGAGCAGAACGGCACAACAATCATGCTGACTACTTCCGGGCAGTGCTTTTTAAAGAACTTCTCCAGAAATACCAGCACAAAGCCCGCCAGCATCGCTGAAATCACCTGGCCCTGATAGCCGATCATCTGCACCTGCGCAAAACCGAAATCCCATATCGGAATGTCGGCTGCCGGGGTGGATGCCACGGAAAATCCGTTCAGAAGCTGGGGAGATACAAGAGTTAATCCGAGGATAATACCGAGAATCTGCGTGGTCCCCATCTTCTTCGTGATAGACCATACGATACCAACCGGGAGCATATGGAATACCGCTTCTCCGATAAGCCAGAGAAAATTATACATACCTGACCAGAACTGGGAAATATCCGCCAGGCTCTTGGTCCCATCCGCAAAGAAATTAATTTCACCGATAACATTGCGGAAGCCCAGAATCAAACCGCCGCAGATAAGAGCCGGGATCAGCGGGGCAAAAATCTCTCCCAGAGCGCCCATGATCCGCTGCGCCGGATTCTGTCCCGACTTTGCCGCGGCCTTTACCGCATCCTTGCTGACTCCCTCGATTCCGGCGTAAGCCGTAAATTCATTGTAAAACACAGCCACGTCGTTTCCGATAATGACCTGATACTGTCCTGCCTGCGTAAAAGTTCCCTTTACGCTGGGAATGTTCTCAATCGCCTTTTCATCCGCTTTCTTCCTCTCCTTGTTTATCCACCATCCGCCAAATCCATTTCGGAACTCTCTCCTTCCGAATGCCTGGCTTCCGTTACATGTTTGAACAACTAAAGCATAGCACTCTTGTTTAAACATGTCAAGAGGTTTTCTTCAAATTTGTTTAAACATGTTAAAATTCTTGAAAATTTGTTTGAACATGTTCGGCATTTCCTGTATAATGGAGGTATCTACAAAAGGAAAGAAGGAAAAGCTGAATGCCGAAAGCAAAATACGACTATATCTACAGAGACTTAAAAGAAAAAATCGAGACGGAAGCTTTTTCCTACCAGGAGCTGCTTCCCTCTGAGCACGTACTCATACAGGAATACGACTGCTCCAGAAACACCGTGCGCCGTGCCCTGGCGGAGCTGGCTTCCGACGGCTATGTCCAGCCTATGCAGGGCAAGGGCGTCCGCAATATCTTTCAGCCCATAGAGCAGACCTCCTTTACCGTAGGGGGGATCGAGTCCTTTCTGGAATCCGCCGTCCGTAACCGGCAAAAGCCCAGGACAAAGGTGCTCCAGTTTGCAGAGCTTGAAACCGGAGAAAAAATATCCCGAAGAACCGGCTTTCCTGTCGGCTCTCAGCTTTATTACCTGCAGCGCCTCAGGTATCTGGACGGCATCCCTCTGATCCTTGACCATAATTATTTTCTCAAAGAAATGATGCCGGGGCTGACTCCGGAAATTGCTGAGCGTTCCGTCTACGAATACCTGGAGCAGACTCTTGGCTTTACCATCTCCACCAGCAAGCGGACTATGACCGTAGAAAGAGTAACGCAGATCGACGAAACCTACCTGGATATGAAAGATTACAACTGTATGGCCGTCATCACCAGTCAGACCTTCAACGCCGACGGCATTCAGTTTGAATACACCCAATCCCGCCATCGTCCGGATCATTTTCAGTTTCAGGACGTGGCTGTGCGCAAAAAGCCCGCGGTCTGACTTTCCAGACCGCAGGCTTTTTCCTTATAAAAACATATTCCGGAATATGCGGGGGAACAGGAGCGGTCATTTCTTTCGCTCCCTTTCCTTATAGTATACGCAGCCCCCGCGTCTTTGCCAAAACAGACTCTTCGTCTCAATAAGCCGTTTCGCAGACCGTCTGTCCTGCATGAGTGAATACCCAGTCCATTCCCGCCATACACATTGCGAAAATTACGAGCAGAATCAGAAGAAAGATAGCGGCTCCATCATAAACCATCCGTTCCTCCACCCTGCGGCTGCTCACAAGCACCTCGATTCCCAAAGAAATAAAGATCAGAGGCCAGAGGCGAAAAATCAGTTCATAATCCAAAACCGGAAAAATCATTTTTAGTAAAAACAGGCCTCCCATGACAATCAGAACCAGTCCAAAGGTCACGGTTCCTACTCTATGCGTTCGTATCGTCCGTTTCTCCTCCATGTTCCTCCTCCTTCTCCTCTCCGTCAAGAAGCTCCTTTTTCTTTCCGCGAATCATCCAGACGCCTGCCACGATAATCGCAATGCCAAGCACTGTCTGCGGAATCCGATAGCTGATCGTATAGACAATATCCTCCAGGAAATCAGGCAGGATATACCACAGCAGATCCAGAAGATTATTCCACAAAATCGAAATACCCACCAGAATCAGCACGGCCGCAGCCAGTTTCCGGTAACGGGACGCCACCGCTTTATTCCAGAATTCCTTCCCGGAACCATCAAGATGAAACAGGTAATCATCCTCCAAAGCATAGAACTCCTCGTCGTCCATAGCCCGCAGATTGTGCGCATGGAAAAACGCATAAAACCATACCACAATATCCGCCAGAACAAAAATACTCTGCCCGAAAAAGCCTCCTATGATAAAGAGCGCAAAAAACATCCCCATCAGGCTTACGCCCATCTTCATAAACCCCATATACATCTCTGCCGCTCCGGGCAGAAGGGAAAAAATGAAAGTCCAGAACCCGCTTTTTTTCTTTGTCATATCTTTAATCCTCCATTTGATTATTTCCGTTTAAGTATAGATTCATGCTGTTCAGCATCCGGTTCATCGACCGCATCCCCTGATTCAGCTTATTTCCAAGGGATTCTTCCCTCTGTACTGTGATTTCCGCAGATACGCTGTTCAGCTTCGGCATCTCTTGGGGAACCATGAACACCAGGAACAGTGCCAGCGCCACGGCCGCTCCTACCTTCAGACTGTAGCAGAGGAACTGAAGCTTCTTCGGAATCTGCCGCGTCTGTACCCGAATTTGATAATCCAGGCTCTTAGAACGTCCTAAAATCTCCTGCTTCATGTGAGCCGGGGCAGGAATCAATCCTTCCGCTTCCACCTGACGGATCAGCTCTTCCGTGTAGGCATTCAGCTCTTGTTCTGTCATCCTGTCTATTCTCATGCGCTTCTTTCCTCCTTCTTCCTGTATTTCTTGCGGAGCATGCCCCGCGCTCGGTAAATCTGAGTCTGAACTGTCTTGATATTGCGTTCTCTCTTTTTGGCAATCTCGCCCACGTCCATTTCATAATAATAGTAGTCCAGGGCAATCTCGTCATAGGGCGGTTTCAGATCCTTACAGGCTTTGTACAGCTCCTCCCTGACCTCCTGTTCCAGACAGCTCTCCTCCGGCGATTCCTTCGTATCCTCCTGCCAGGAAAACCACTCGTCCTCTGTGGGAACATTTCGCCTTCCGGCTGCCTTCAGATAATCCAGGCACTTGTTCGTGGCTATTTTACAGATCCATGCCTTCTCATGACGTCCGTCAAAAGAGGAATACTTTTCATAAGCGGATAAAAATGTCTCCTGAGCCAGATCCTCTGCCGCAAAATAATCCGCCGTCATCTTGTAGCAAAGAGAAAACACAAGACTCTGATACTGATCTATCAGTTCTTCCAGCTTCTCATCCCTGTTAATCTCATCCGCCTCCCCTCCTCTTATTTCTATATCTTCTTATCTTTCCCTGTTCATCTACTATAACGAAGGCGATTTCCGATTGTCTTCAAAATATGCAAAATTTTTCACGCAAAAAGGCTTCGGCTTTTCCTGCTTCAGACATTCCAGAAAAACCGAAGCCTCCATTGTTCCGATACCGGCTGAAACTCTATAGGTGCTTCATGTATTTGCCTTCTATTCCTACATTTTCCTTACTTACAAGAAAGGCGGCCGGATCGATCTGCTTCAGCCGACGCTTCAAAGCCGTCAGCTCATGCTTGGAGATCACGGTAAACACAATGTTTGTCTTTTCCTGCGTATAACCTCCTTTGGCCTCCCAATAGGTCGCTCCGCGGACCAGATTCTTCAGAATATAGTCCATAACCTTCTGCGGATCCTCCTTTGTGAAGATAAAGACCTCCGTACTGATATTCTGGGTATGCGTACGGTCCAGAATCAGAGCGTTGATAGAACTGTAGATAATGCAGTAAATCACGACCTGAATATCAAAAAGCAGAGCGCAGACCAGATATATTCCAATATTTACGCTCAGATTCAGCCTGCCCACACTGAAATCCTGAAAGCGTTTCGTAAAAAAGATTCCCAGGATGTCCACGCCTCCGCTGCTGCCTCCTCCGTGCAGGGAAAAGCCTATACCGGCGCCCGTCAGAATTCCTCCGATCAGGCTGGCAGTCAGCGTGTCCTCCACTATCGGCACCGAAGGGATGGGAATCAGCGTCAGAAAGGCTGTCTGACTCAGAACGCAGACTATCGTCCTCAGGAAAAAACCTTTGCTGATCGAATAATAGGCCAGAAAAAATAAAGGAACATTTAACACGAAATTGATCATTCCGGCAATGTCTGTCCCTCCCATATGAAAATCTGTATAGCGGATCAGCAGCGTACGAAGAATCTGACTGATTCCCATCATGCCCCCGCTGTACAGATTGGCCGGCACAATAAAATTATTAATTCCGACAGAATAAAGAAGCATTCCGCCCACGGCTGTGAGAAGACGGATAATGTCCTTCTTTTCCAGTTCCCAGAACATCGCGCCGCCGCCGGATGCCTGTCCCTTTTGCTTCCTGCTCAAAATACCACCTTTCCGCCTTGGAAGCCTTTGATACTGGCCTGGGCATACACATGGATTCCCTGGCTTTCCAGCTTCTTTCGTCCCGGCTGGAAAGCCTTTTCGATCAGAACGCCAAGGCCGGCAACCGTGGCATGCGCTTTTCGGATCAGACGGACCGCCCCTGTGGCCGCCTCTCCGTTCGCAAGAAAATCATCCACAATCAGCACATGATCCGAGTCCGAGATATAGTTTTTCGCAAGGGTAAGCTGATAGGAAATATCTTTGGTATAAGACACTACCTCCGTCTGCCATACCTTGGTTCCCAGATTTTTCGCGTTCTGCTTTTTCAGAATCACAAGGGGCAGTCCCAGCTCTCTGGCCGTAAAGAGCGCCGGAGCGATTCCCGACGACTCAATGGTAAACACCTTAGTCACACCCTGGCCCCGAAAATGCTCCGCCATATCTCTTCCAAGCTCTTCCATAAGAGCCACGTCTATCTGATGATTGATAAACCCATCTACCTTTAAAATATCCTCTCCCAGTACTTCCCCTTCCTGAAGTATCTTTTCTTCCAGCAGCTTCATTCGTCTGTAATCCTTTCCTGTCAGTCTTTTTCTGTCCTTTTCTCCGCTTTTCCGTCCGGCCATACGATCTTCGGCAGGGCCGACTTTACTTCTTCCCGGAGTACAATATCCGCCTTCTCATCCGTATAATGATCCTGGGCGTTGATGATGATCATCGTATCTCCCTTAAAATACTGCACATAGCCGTCGCAAAGTCCGGAATTGATCGAAGTTCCCAGAAGCAGCAGGACCTGCGCCTTGGAAATCTCGCTCACTGCCGCCGTCATCATCTGATTGTCTACCTGCTCCCCGAAAAGCAGCACCTTTGGTCTGACCGGGACCATGCAGGACTCACAAAGAGGAACCTTCTTGGAATCCCTCATATATTCCATCGAATATTTCTTTCCGCAGCGGGGGCATTCGTTGTCATAAATCGTCCCGTGAAGATTCAGTATCTTCTTACAGCCTGCCCGTCCGGGAAGATTATGTACATTATTCGCAATGCTGCACTGAAGCTTTCCCTGTTTTTCAAGCTCAGCCAGGGCGTAAAATCCGGCGCTGGGCTCCAGGGGCGGCATCAGCATATACTTTCTGTAGTAATTAAAAAATGTCTCCGTACGGTTCGTATAGAAGACGGAAGAAAAAATCTCTTCTGGAGAATATCCGTACTCCTTTTCTACCTGGTAGGCGATCTCCGGAGCCCGTAAGCTCGGCATCCCTGATTCCTTCATCATATCGGTGCCGCACATAGCTACCGTATAGCTGCTCTTATCCAAGATGTCACGAATTTTTTCATACTCGTTCATAAGGAAACCTCCGCGGAAATATCATTTTGACAGCGCCCGTCTCCGATTACAAAATCCGTGCTCTGCCTGATTTTATTGTGCCACTATTCGTCATTTTTGTCAATATTTTTCAGTCAGTCTTTCGCAAAACTATAAGAAATGCACAAAACCCTCCGATGCTAAGCTCACACAGCTTCCCTGCACCGGAGGGTTTCTCTCTCATGCGGACAGTCCTCCGCTCCCCGCAGTCCGCAGGAGCGGCGTTTTGTCTCTAAAACAAGCTTTCAAAAAATCAGATGCGGGCTACGCCGGACTTTCTTGCCGCCTCAGCCACAGCCTCAGCCACAGCCTTTCCTACTCTCGGATCGAAGGCTGCCGGAATAATGTAATCCTCAGACAGCTCATCCTCGGAAATCAGGTTCGCCAGCGCCTCGGCTGCCGCCATCTTCATCTCATCGTTGATGTCGCTGGCACGCACATCGAAGGCTCCGCGGAAGATTCCCGGAAACGCCAGCACATTGTTGATCTGGTTCGGGAAATCGCTGCGTCCTGTAGCGATTACTCTCGCTCCGCCTGCTTTCGCCTCGTCCGGATAAATCTCCGGCGTCGGGTTCGCGCATGCAAAGATGATGGCATCCTTCGCCATGGTCTTGACCATATCGACAGTCAGACTTCCCGGCGCGCTGACGCCGATAAATACGTCCGCTCCCTTGACAATATCAGCCAGGCTTCCCTGAATCTTTTCCGGATTCGTGATCTTTGCCATTTCCTCCTTAATCGGATTCATGCCCTTCTCACGTCCTTCATAGATGGCTCCGGTACGGTCGCAGAGGGTTACGTTGCGGACGCCGGCTGCGATCAGAAGCTTCGTGATGGAGATAGCTGCCGCTCCGGCTCCATTTACAGCCACCTTGATGTCCTCTTTCTTCTTTCCTACCAGACGAAGAGCATTGGTCAGACCTGCCAGCGTGATAACGGCTGTTCCGTGCTGGTCGTCATGGAAAATCGGAATATCGCATTTTTCTTTCAGTTTCTTTTCAATCTCAAAGCAGCGGGGCGCGGCAATATCCTCCAGGTTTACTCCGCCGCAGCTTCCGGAAATCAGATAAATCGTATTTACGATCTCATCCACGTCCTTGCTCTTGATGCAGAGCGGGAACGCATCCACATTGCCAAACTCTTTGAAAAGCACGCACTTGCCTTCCATAACCGGCATTCCTGCCTCCGGACCGATGTCTCCCAGTCCCAGAACAGCCGTGCCATCCGTCACTACCAGACAGGTGTTCCAGCGATTCGTATACACATAGGACTTGCTGATGTCCTTCTGAATCTCAAGACAGGGCTGCGCAACTCCCGGCGTATACGCCAGAGAAAGATCCTCCTTCGTTTTAACCGGAACCCTGGACTTAATCTCGATCTTGCCACGGCATTCTTCATGAAGCTTAAGGCTTCTCTCTGCAACGCTTAAATTTTCTCCCATAGTTGTAAATTCTCCTCTCGTATTTTTATCCACGTTCGCGCAAAACCCGAAAGATTCCGCACATGGACGATGCTATTTTCAACTCTTTTATCATAATACATTTTTCCGGTTGGGTAAAGTATTTCTTTTCGTGCCAGCCCTTTTTAATTCAGACGCAGCCCTTTTGGATAATGATTTTTCAGGGTTCCCCCGCTCTGCTTTCCCCAGCCTGCAGGGTAGCCGTCCACGAGAACCAAAGTCCAGCCCTTTTCCGGCGTATGAGACGAGGGCGCCTCAAGGCTTTCGCCCCTCAGATAGCTTTTGATTTCCGTGGAATCCCCCAAAAGAGGCCGGACGCGCTTTGCATCCTCTGCCCGCAGTGCAAGTGCCAGCGCATGGGAGGGTTCAAAACGATTCTTTTTTATGGTTCCCAGATGCAGTCCTGCCCGCAGAACCTTCAGGCCGGACAAGGGAAGTACGCAGGGCAGCAGAAAAAGCTGTTCTCCAAACAGCGCCGGAATCCCCTCCGGCAGACGCGTCAGCGTATCCCTGGCAAAGTCCTCCCAGAGCTTTAAAGCCTGTGCCTCTGCAGTTCCCCCTGCGGTCCTCGCGCCCTTTTTCCGGCTCTGTCCCAAAGACAAATCTTCCTCAGGCTTTCGCAGACGCCTGGCCTCTCCATCTTTTTGAAGTACGGCCGCAAAGTGTCCCTCCCCTTCCAGTCTCTGGGGCCAGAGCCGGAAGGTATACGAAAGCTCCTGCAAAATCCGCTCCTTCTCCTCCTGGCTGACATTCTCCGGAATGGCTTCGCCTGCCCAGGCTGGATTTCCTGAGGAAAAGCTCTCACAGGCTTGTATCTTTTTTACGGAAAACTCCGGATGTCCGCATAAAAATGCAGCGACGCTTCCCTCGTCCTCCTCAGGAGCAAAGGTACAGGTGGAGTATACCAGCACTCCGCCGGGGCGGAGCATTTCCGCCGCCTGATCAAGGATTTCCTGCTGCCGCCTGACGCACATCCGCACATTTTCCGCACTCCACTGGAGAAGGGCCTGCTCCTCCTTTCGGAACATTCCCTCTCCGGAGCAGGGCGCGTCCACCAGGATCCGGTCAAAAAAGGCCGGAAACCGCTCCGCCAGCTTCTTTGGCGTCTCATTGGTCACGACCGCATGGGTGATTCCCATACGCTCCACATTCGAGGAGAGAATCCGCGCTCTGGCCGGATGTATCTCATTGGAGACAAGAAGGCCTTTTCCTTTCATGGCCATGGCAAGCTGGGTAGTCTTTCCGCCCGGCGCGGCGCAGAGATCCAGGATCCTCTCGCCCGGCTGCGCCTCCGCCAGCGGGGCGACCGCCATAGCGCTGGGCTCCTGAATATAATAAAGTCCCGCCTCATGCCAGGGATGCTTTCCCGGTCTGTCCGTTTTTTCATAGTAGAAACCCTCCGCCGCCCAGGATACAGGACGCAGAGAGAAAGGGCTCATTTTCTGAAACTCCTGCGTGGAAAGCTTGCAGGTATTCACCCGCAGGGCCAAAAAAGGCTCATGCTGGAAGCCCTCCAGGAACGCCGGATACTCGTCGCCCAGCATCTCCTTCATTCTCTTTTCAAATTCTTCCGGAAGCCTCATACTCATTTTTCCTCACAAACCTGGAAAATATAAAACTTCAGATAATAGGACTCGTCAGCCGCCCAGAGAATCGGATGATCCGGAGCCTGCGTCCGGTATTCCACCTGTCTGAGCCTCTTATGCACGCTTTTGGCAGCCTGCTTAAGAGTCTGCGTAAAAAGCTCATAGGTCATGAAATGCGAGCAGGAGCATGTGGCGAGAAAACCTCCATCCCGCACCAGCTTCATCCCCCGCATATTGATCTCCCGGTAGCCTTTGACCGCATTCTTCACGGAACTTCGGGATTTGGTAAAGGCCGGCGGATCAAGAATCACCAGATCGTAAACCTCTCCCTGCCTCTCAAGCTCCGGAAGCAGGTCAAAGACGTCGGCGCACTGAAAATGTACACGCTCCTCCAGATGATTGAGCTTCGCGTTCAGCTCCGCCTGCCGGACGCCAAGCTCTGAGGCATCCACGCCCAGCACCTCCCGCGCCCCGGCAAGGCCGGCGTTCAGCGCAAAGGATCCGGTATGGGTAAAGCAGTCCAGCACCCGCGCGTCCCGGCAAAGCTTCTGAATGGCCAGGCGATTGTATTTCTGATCGAGGAAAAAGCCCGTCTTCTGCCCGTCTTTCACATCTACCAGATAGCGAACTCCATTTTCCACAATCTCTACATTCGTATCAAAAGGTCCGCCCAGAAAGCCCTTTACCCGTTCCATGCCTTCCTTTTCCCGTTCCTTCGCGTCGCTGCGCTCATAGACGCCGCGGATAGAGATGCCATCCTCCAAAAGAGCTGCCTTCAGCTCCTCCACAATCGTTTCTTTAAACCGATCCATCCCAAGGGCAAGGGACTGGATGACCAGCACATCGGCAAACTTGTCCACCACAATCCCCGGCAGAAAATCGGCCTCTCCGAAAATCACTCTGCAGCTCGACGTATCCACGGTTTTCTTTCTGTATTCCCAGGACGTCCGCACCCGCATTTTCAGGAAATCCCTGTCAATCTCCTGCGCCGGATTTCTCGTCAGCATACGGACGCGGATTTTGGAATGGCGGTTGATAAATCCCTTTCCAAGCCCATATCCGTCAAAATCATGAACGACGACCAGATCTCCATCCAGAAAGCTTCCGGCCACAGATTCTATCTCGTTGTCATAGATCCAGGCTCCGCCTGCTTTCAGCGACCGCCCTTCTCCCTTTTTCAATGTCACAATCGCAGTTTCCATTTTCTCACTCCACACCGTTTTTTGCGCAAATATCGCTTAAGCAGCAGCGATCGCAATGAGGCTTTGTCCGCGCAGTACAGACGTCCCGTCCATGATACACAAGCCTGTGACAGAAATCACTGCCCTCCTCCGGAGGAACCAGCTTCCAGAGCGCCATCTCCACTTTCTTCGGCTCCTTGATATTGTCCACAAGTCCCATGCGGTTAACAAGACGGATACAGTGCGTATCTGTCACAATGGCAGGCTTTCCGAATACGTCTCCCATGATCAGGTTGGCGCTCTTGCGTCCCACTCCGGGCAGCTTCAAGAGTTTCTCAAAGGAGTCCGGCACCTTTCCGCCGTACTGCTCCCAGAGAATTTTCATGCAGGCGCTGATGTCCCTGGCCTTGCTGTGTCCCAGACCGCAGGGCTTCACGATCTCCTCTATCTCCTCCACGGAAGCCTCTGCCAGAGCCTTCACATCGGGAAATTTTTCATAAAGCTTCTCCACTACCACATTGACACGGGCGTCCGTACACTGCGCCGCCAGACGGACGCTTACCAAAAGCTTCCACGCCTGATCATAATCAAGCGTGCAGCCTGCGTCCGGATACTCCTTTTTCAGACGGTCAATGATCTCCAACGTCAGTTTTTCTTTCGTCATAATCCTTTCACTCTCCAAAAATAGCACTCAAAGTTCCTTCTCAGTATAGACTATTTCCCATGGATTGTCACGCGAAAGAATCTCTTTCCCTTTGCAGCCTGGGGCAGTACAAAAAAAGAAAGCGCTCCAGAATCCCTATGTTCTGAAACGCTCCCATAAAAACGCCTATTTCTCTTCGATTTCCTCTGGTGTTTCTCCATTCTCCGCCAGCGGCTCAGACTCCGGCGCTTTCCCGTCTTCTTCCCTATCCTTTTCTTTCTCAGACTCCGGCGCAGAACCGGACGCCGGCTGCTGCATGTCTTTCATACGCTTCCAGCCGGAATAAAGTCCGCCTGCCACAGCCACAACTCCTATTACAGCAAAAAGAATGCCAAATACCAGCATCAGCGGCTTTTCCGACCCCGCCGTGTCAAGCCCGGAAAAGAGTTCCCAGGCCAGATATATCAGATATGCCCCGCCCAGTGCGTAGACAGCCATTCTTGCGTTGTCACGTTTCATGTCAATTTTCCTCCATTACCCAGCGTGCCGTCAGCACATGCTCGCCTGTCATCGTAACCTGAGTGTCGGCCGTTATTATATTGCCGCTGTAAACCCAGCCGTCGAACCGGCAGCCTTCCTTTTCCGGCACCGGAAGTTCGCCGTATGTCTCTCCGTAAACCACAGTTTTATCCGGGACAGAAGCGGAACCCTCGCAGGCGCCGCCGTCCAGATCAAATTTTACGGTAACCTGTGCAGGCTCCCAGACTGCGTAAAGCGTCTGATCACTGGTGACCTTCGTTTCTGCAAAGCTCCATTCCTCCGCCAGACTCTCATCCCTGGAAGTTACCCAGCTCACAAAGGTATAGCCGGGCTTTACCGGAGTCTCCGGTTCCGCCACCAGATCGCCGTACTCCAGTCTCTGCTCCGCCACTTCGCTTCCTCCGTCTGTGTCGAAGCTTACCGTATAACCGCCGTGAACTGCAAACCAGAAAATCAAAATAATAACGAGCGCCACCGCGCCCAGGATAAGCTTGTCCAGGATGCGGATAGGGGCATCCTTTTTGTCATAGATGCCCCGTCCGAACCACTTTTTCTTTTCTTCCATATACCTACTTCCGCACCAGATACTTTCTCATATCAATCGAGCAGGCAATCAGAATGATAAGACCTTTGATAATATACTGAAGGTTCTGGTTGATAGAAAGGAACTGCAGCGCTACGAAGATGATTCTCAGCATGAATACACCGAGTACTACGCCGCTGATCTTTCCGGTACCTCCTACGAAGGATACGCCTCCGATAACGCAGGCCGCGATAGCGTCAGACTCATAGTTCCAGCCTGTGGTCGCTGAGTTGGAACCGATACGGGCGGACTCAATGAATCCTGTGATACCGTACATACAGCCAGCCAGCGTATGTACCAGAATGGTGGTCATAGCTACGTTTACACCAGATACGTTGGCAGCCTCAGGGCTGGAACCTACCGCGAACATATTCTTTCCGAAGGTGGTCTTATTCCACATGAACCACATGAAGACAACCACAATCAGTCCGTACCACACATAATTGGGAATCGGCACACCGTTTACAGACAGAATACTTCCTGTTACGAAATCTTTAAATCTCTGATCCAGACCAGACAGCGGCTGTCCGTTGTTGCCGTTGATCATGATATACATCAGCAGCACGCCGTATACAATAAGCTGTGTAGCCAAGGTTACGATGAACGGATGCAGAGAAAACTTAGCTACGAAGAAACCATTCACCCAGCCGACGATACCGCCTACGAGAATCACCGCCAGAATTACGATGACGATGGGGATCTCCGGCATATTCGGGAACATCTTCGTCGCATAATCCGCCGACTGCAGCAGAGACGCGGAAATACATGCCGTCAGACCAACCACACGTCCTGCGGAAAGGTCTGTACCCGTCAGTACGATACAGCCCGCGATACCACAGGCAATAGGCAGGTTCGCCGCAGAAAGAGAAATAATGTTCACAATGGAATCGGTCTTCAGAAAATAGCTGTTCTGAGACTGCGTATAAATAATTGCAATAATAATCAGAATATAAATCGCGTTATTAATCAGCGCATCTTTCCAGTATGCAGCCTTTTCTTTGCTGTCAAGCGCCTTGTAGCTGGCACGCTTTGCAGCTATATTGGATTTTATATTGGATACGAAATTCATTCGACGCTGCCTCCTTTATACATATTTCGCAGCATGAGTCATAATCTCTTCCTGCGTCGTTTCTTTTGCGTTTACCTCTCCTGCCTTCCGTCCTCCGGACATTACGATAATCCGATCGCAGATACCGAGAAGCTCAGGCATCTCTGAGGACACCATGACAACGCTCTTTCCTCTGTTCGCCAGATCAATGATAAGCTGGTAGATCTCATATTTTGCACCTACGTCGATGCCTCGCGTCGGCTCGTCAAGGAGCAGCACCTCCGGATCAGTCAGAAGCCAGCGTCCCAGGATTACCTTCTGCTGGTTGCCTCCGGACAGGGAACGAATCTTCGTCTCCTGGGTCGGCGTCTTTGTGTGCATGGCGTCTATCGACCACTGCGTATCCTTACGCATGGATTTCTCATCCAGCCAGAAGCCCATTTTCAAATGCTTTTTCAGGCTGGAAATAACTGTATTTTCCCGGATATTCAAGATACCAAAGATACCCGTGGCACGCCTTTCCTCTGTCAGCAGCGCGAATCCGTTCCGAATAGACTCTCTTGCGTTGCGGTTTCTCGTCACTTTGCCGTTCAGCTTGATCGTACCGGACTTACGGGTGGCAATACCGAAGATATTCTCCAGCGTCTCCGTACGTCCGCTGCCATCGAGGCCTGCAAGTCCCACAATCTCGCCCTTGCGCACATTGAAGGAAACATCGTTCAGAAGGGAATACTTTCCGGAAAGATGCTCCACTTCCAGAGCTATTTCACCCGGCTTATTCGTCTTGGGCGGGAACTGTTCAGTCAGCTCACGTCCTACCATCAGCCGGATAATTTCCTCGTTCGTCAGACCCTTGGCAGGCTTCGTGGCCACATACTGGCCGTCGCGCATGATGGTAACCTCGTCTGAGATACGCAGGATCTCTGCCATTTTGTGGGAAATATAGATAATGCCGCATCCTCTGTCACGCAGCATATTTATAATCTTAAATAAGTGTTCTACCTCTACCTCTGTCAGGGAGGAGGTGGGTTCGTCGAATACAATGACCTTGGAATTGTAGGAAACTGCCTTCGCAATCTCCACCATCTGTCTCTGGGATACCGGCATCGTGCTCATGATCCGCTTCGGATCCACATCAATGCCCAGCTCCTGAAATACTGCTTTTGTGTCATCATAGATTTTCTTCTCGTTGACCATGACGCCTCCGATCTTCGGATAACGTCCCAGCCAGAGATTGTCCATAACATTGCGCTTCAATGCCTGGTTCAACTCCTGATGCACCATGGCAACGCCGTTTTCCAATGCTTCCTTCGAGCTTTTGAAGTTGATCTCTTTTCCTTCCAGGAAAATGTGTCCGCTGTTCTTCACATACATTCCAAACAAACACTTCATCAAGGTGGATTTTCCCGCGCCGTTTTCTCCCATCAGCGCGTGCACCGTCCCCCGTTTCACCGTCAAAGAAACATGATCCAGCGCCTTGACGCCGGGAAATTCTTTACATATATCAGTCATTTGTAACAGAACTTCATTCGCCATGCTCTTCCTCCTGTCTTCTTAGCAGAAAGGCGACCGCATAACACGACCGCCTTTCCGTTCTAGTCCTTCTCTATCTCACCTGATTCGGGCAAATTACTCCTCTCCCGTATAGGTGCCATAGGGGATATAAATCTTGTTGCTAACTTCCGGATCAGCATTCCAGGTATCCGTTCCATCGGTCAGGGCTGCGCCTGTAGCTGCGTTCTGCGTCATGATGCTGATGCAGCTAGCCATTCCTTCTGCGTCCTGCATAATGGTTCCTACCATCTTGCCGTCAGCGATAAGCTGCTTAGCAGCGTCTGTCGCGTCTACACCGAATACAGGAATCAGTGTGGAATCCTCTGTTCCCAGGTTGTAGCCTGCCACGTTCAGAGCGGAGATAACGCCCTCAGCCATACCGTCGTTGTTGCAGATAACCAGTTCGATCATGTTGCCGTTGGTCTCATTGTACTGAGACAGGTTCGTGGTCATGTAGTTATTTGCAGCGGTAGCGCTCCAAGCGCCGTCCTGGTCTACCTGATACTTGTCGCTGTTGCTGGCATCGAAGTACTCAAGCTCCGGATAGCCATTCTCAACAAGGATAGCATTCGCATCCTCTACAGAATACTGTGTACGGTAGATAGCCTCAGCGTTTCCAAGCTGTCCCATCATCATAGCGTAGGAAATTGTTCCGTCGCCGTTCAGATCCACTGTATCATAGTTCTCTACCAGATAGTTTCCGATCATCTCGCCCTGCATATGGCCAGCTTCCGGAGCATCTGTTCCTACGAAAGCAACCTTGTCATAGGAGCCGAGAACCTGTCCTACCGTGTTGTCATCCTCAACTGCACGGTTGAAGAAGATCAGGTAAGCGTCTTTCGCAGCAGCCTTGTCCACGATAGCCTGAGAAGCATCTACGGAACCGGATGTTACGATGTTAACGATCAGAACATTTGCGCCCTGAGCCAGAGCTGTGTCGATCTGCTCATTCTGCGTGGTCTGGTTGTTGTTTCCATCATAATCCTGATAGGTTACTCCAAGAGCGTCAAGCTGAGCATCCAGTGCGGTACGTACAGATGAAATGTAGGTATCTGCATATGTATAATAGAATACTGCAACATTTGCGCTGGACAGGTCTGCACCTGCTTCCTCGGCTGTGTCTGTCACTTCTTCTGCCGCGTCATCCGCTGCCGCAGCATCGTCTGTCGCTTCCTCAGTCGTAGTGGTATCTGTCGTCGCAGCGTCATCGCTTCCGCCGCAGCCCGCCAGCATCGTAGCTGTCAGAGCAACGCACAACAGAACTGCCATAAGTTTCTTCTTCATGTTGAAATTCCTCCCTTATCTATATTTGCGTTTTTCACGCTGTTATTAGTATAGCACAACGAAAAAGAATTTCCATGGAAAATTTTATTCTTTTTGTATAAATTTCTATTCTCTGAGCCGTGCGGCTGTCCGCACGGCTTAATACGCCGCACCCGGAGCATAAGCAGTCTTAGCCCGTAGGGCTTAATACGCCGCACCCGGCGGGCTGGAGCGCTCCGCTTAATCGAAGGTAAACAGCACCTTCTGGCTTTCTTCCTCAAACATATTTTCCCGCGTAATCACAGTCGTGGCCGTATCCACCTCGGTCTCCCCAATATCTGTTCCGTTGATCAGATTGTAGGCGCACTCCACCCCCAGATACCCCATGGCAAAGGGATTCTGGACAATCAGGGCGTCTACTTCTCCGGTCTCCAGCATTCCCACAGAGACCACATTGCTGTCGAAGGCTACCACAAAGGTCTCCTCTCCCAGCGCCAGCTCCTCGATGGCATAGCCTACGCCGAGGCTGGTCCACTCGTTGAAGGTGGCGATCACATTGATTTCCGGATGCTCAAGAAGCATCTGCTTCGTACCTTCCCAAGCGTCCTCCGTTGTGGAAAGCACGTTTATGGCGGCCACAATCTCCGCTCTGGAATCCCCGGCCAGGACCTCGCGGAGTCCTTCTTCTCTCTGCTGTCCGTTGGCGGAATTTTTATCAAAGTTGACGATTCCTACTTTCATGTCCTCCGGTCCGCTGTCCAGAATGACCTGGCCGGCCATCTGTCCCGCCTCGTAATTATCCGTACTGATCCGGCAGCTCACGGCCGTACTGTCCACATCGCTGTCGATACTCACAATCTTTACACCCTGGGCTGCCGCCGCGTCTATAGCCGCCGCGTTCGCCTCATAATCCACAGATGAGAAGACTATGACCTCCGCTCCATCTTCCACCACTTCAGCAATCATCTTGTTCTGTGTCTCGTAATCTTCTTCATTTTCCGGCCCGCAAAACGTCAGATCCAGATTATACTCCGTCCCCGCTGCGTTTGCGCCGGCGAATACGGACTTCCAGAAGGCCGAGGTCGTGGACTTGGCTACCAGCGCCACATAATGTCTTCCGCTCTCTCCTGCCTCTGCCTCGTTTACCGTCAGATTCCGGACAATATAGCGTATTCCCACAAAATAACAGGCAGCCAGAAGCAATACCCCCAGGGCTCCCAGAATACGCCTTTTCCACCTGTGAGTTTTTCCGTCCGCACTCATTGTCTCTCCTCCTTAAGCTTCGGAATCCGGATTTCCACACAGGTGCCCACATCCGGCTCACTGGTAATCCGAAGCCCATAGCTCTCTCCGAAATATATCTGAATCCTGTCGTTTACATTTTTGATTCCGATGCCCGTCCGATCTCCCGGCTCTTTCTGAAGAATCTCCACGCACTGCTCCTGCGTCATGCCGATGCCGTTGTCCTCGACCGTCATGACAACCGCCTGTTCTTCCTCTCGGACCCGTATCTCGATATGCCCTTCATCTACCATGCGGTCTATTCCGTGATAGATGGCGTTCTCAATGATTGGCTGCAGGGTAATCTTATTGCAGAAATACGGCAGACAGCTTTCTTCCACATCAAAATGATAGGTAAACTGGTTCTTGTAGCGATAATTCTGAATCTTCAGATAGCTTTTTGCGTGTTCGATCTCTTTTTCCAGAGGGATCAGTTCATGCCCCTTGCTGATGCTGATACGGAAAAGGCGGGCCAGGGCATTGATCATCTCCACAGCCTCTTTCGTCCTCTCCTCCTCGCACATCCAGGCAATGGAATCCAGGGTATTGTAAAGAAAATGCGGATTAATCTGAGCCTGCAGCGCTTTCAGCTCCGTTTTGCGCAGCGAAATCTCCTCCTGGCGCACCTGCTCCATCAACTGCTGAATCCGCAGCACCATATGGCCGAAGGATGAAGACAGAGCCGTAATCTCACTGGTTCCTTCCACCGGCTCAAAACGGAAATTCGCCGCGTTTTTCTCAAAGTCTCCCATAGCGCTTGTGAGACGCTTCGCAGGCTTTGCAAATACCCAGGAAAACAGACTTCCCGCCACAATCGCCGTTAACAGCATCAGAAGCAGAAGGATCACGCAGATCCGAATCATCCGCTCTACCCTGCTGGTGATCAGCTCATCCACATAGCTCACGGCCACGACGCGCCAGTTGCAGTTGTCAAGACTTTGTATCGTGTAGATCACATTGGAACGGATATAGGAACCATCTGCCAGTTCCTGAAGCTTCTCCTCCTCCTCCGAAAGCCCCGCATAGATAAGCTGCTGCTGGGGATGATAGACCAGATCACCATCCGTATCCTGGATAAAGCAGTAGCCGTGCTGGCCGATTCCCACGTCGTCCACATAGTCTGCAATATTGGAAAACCGGATGTCCATGAACACCTGTATCTCCTGTCCGTTTTCATTTCGCATTTTCTGAGAAATCGTAACCACCCAGGGATAATAATCCTCCAGCAAGGATTCCACATGCGGTTTGGAAATATGCAGTCCTGCCTCCTCCGGGATCTCCGCATAAGACAGATTGCGCAGATAATTCTCCTTCAGCTCCCGCTCTCCCGCCCAGCAGTCCAGAAGTCTTCCCTCTGCGTCATACGTGGTGATCGCCGCCACGTCTGAACGGATTTCCAGAAAACTCTCAAAAAAATCCTCTTTTTCCTCTCCGGACTTCACAATATACTCTGCGATGAGTTCCATGGTATCCGCCATGTCGCCCGTATAATTCTCTACCGTATTCAAAACCTGCCGGGCCGCCTGCTCGCTGCTGATTACCGAGTTCTGTTCGATGGAATCATCATAAAGCTGAACAAAAAATATCAGAACTGAAACCAGAATAATCAGTACGAGACCGACCACCACGGCCGTCATGACTCCGGATAATGAAATTATCTTTTTAAGCCCTCTGTTCTTCATGCTGTCTCCTGCATGCATTCGGGGAAATTCCCTCGTATTTCTTAAAACAATAGCTGAAATAGTGCTGATCGTTGTATCCGCATTTCTCGGCAATCTCCCGAATCTTCATCGGCGTGCCAAGAAGCATCCTTTTGGCCGTCTCGATCCGCTTGCGTGTCAGAAGATCCACGAAGGTGCTTCCTGTAGAACGCTTGATCAGCGCGCTCAGATAATTGGGACTGACGGAAATCTCCGTGCTGATCGCCAAAAGAGAAAGACCCGGATCCATATAACGGCTCTCAATCAGCGCAAGAGCCTTATCGCAGATAATGGAACCGCTTTTCTGTCTGTACTCTGAAACGAGCTCTCTGGCTGCCAGACAAAATTCCAGATAAGCCCCTTCCATTGCATATACATCCTCAAAAAGCTGCTGGTTCTGCATCGGCATTTCCTGCTGAAAGCTTCTGGCAGCCTCCGTGTCGGCTACCGCATACACCACCCGGAACACGGCGGCGGATAACTGCACGGAAAAAAGCTGTATGATGGCAGGCGAAGCCTCCTCCAGCTCCATTTTGCGAAAATAGTTCTTCAGACAATCCTCCAGCTCCTCTGCCGTCCCGCTCCGGACCAGATTCTCCAGCTCTCCGACGGCCGTCTGAACCGTCTCCTGATCAAAGGTCTTCACGCGTTCGATGTCGGAGATAAAGTACACGCCGCCACCACTGCTCCTGGAATAGCTCGCGGCGTTCACAGCCTCCACGTAAGCCTCATGGCAGTGCGTCAGTGCAGAGGCGCTCCTGCTGACGCCGATCACAGCCGAAAGGCCAAGGATTCTCTGCACACTTTGTACAATGTCTTCTACGATGATGTGCAAGTATTTATCCAACGCTCCCTGAGTGGCCGCCAACAGGGAAACCACCCGGCCGTTGCAGAAAAAACCCGCGTGACGCAGATACCGGCTCACCACCTGATGTACGGCCCCGGCGCTGGTCTCATCCGTACAGTTATTCCCAGTTTTGTCCATGAAGCTAGTCACAAGCACCGTATAATGAATAGCGCTCCCTGCATTTTTCAAAAAGCCCAGGCGCACGGCTTCATCCTCCAGAGCCTTCTCTCTTGCGGCATCCGCTCCGTTCTGGAAGGAGTCCAGCAAGAGCGGCATCAGAAAACGCGCGAGGTTCTGCTGCTCCTTCTCCTCTCTCTGCTCCGTAAATTCCTCAAAACGCTCGTCTATTTTTTTCTTTATCTTCCGAAGCTCCTCAGTCAGCTCCTCCGAAGAAATCGGCTTCAGCATATAACTGATAATATTATACTGAATCGCCTGCTGCGCGTAGGTAAAGTCATCAAAGCCGCTTAAAAACGCGATCTGCATCGTAGGACGTATCTCTCTTACCTCTCTGGCCAGCTCAATCCCGGACATAAACGGCATCCGCACATCTGTCAAAAGCAGATCCGGCTCCAGCTTTCCGACCAGTTCCAGAGCCTCGATTCCGTTCTCCGCCTCTCCGACTACCTGAAAGCCTACGCTTTCCCAGTCAATTCTTCGGATCAGCGCCTGCCGAAGCTCTGTCTCATCATCTGCGATGACTATTGTATACATGCTTTCCTTCTTCCTCCTGCTTTTTCGGAATTACTGCCCGGACGCTCTCCTGTGGGGATATGACTGCCTCCGGCCGTCTAAATTCATCTTCTAACATAATACCAATGATCAGAAATTCAGTCAATTTTTTATCAGACATAATCCACATTCTGCGTCGGCAGAGGCGCCATCTCCCCTTGTCAACGAAGAGGAAGCGCAGTATAATAAATGCAGCGCCAGTTCCGGGGAGGAGTGCGGTTCGCCCGTATCGCCGGTGTCCGGTCTCACACTTAATTATCCCGTGAACACGCGGCGGCTGGCGCTGTAAAAATACGCCTTTTGGATTTTTCGGATTCCAAAAGGCGTATCTCATTTTCAGTATTCTGTTATCCTTCATCGTCTCTTACAAGAGAGACGTCCATGTCTGTCCGTTTTCTTAGTTCCAGGACCATTCAGACCAGTTGTAGCTCTCCAGGGCCGCACAGACCTTACAGTTCAGATCTTTGTTGTGCGCGATATTGGATACCATGTAGAACAGATTGATTCTCGGCACGTCGCGGGCCTCGATATTCAGCGCCTGCGTTACCAGCTCCAGACGCTCCGCCTCGTCGTCCGTATTCGCCTGCTGCTCTACAATCGCGTCATACTCCGGATTGGAGTAGAAGGTCATGTTGGAATCCGGAATATTGGAGGTAGTCAGGGTTCCAAGAAGGAAGGTGGAATCCAGCGTCATGCTTACGTTTCCAACCGTATAGCAGGTAAGGTTGCCTGCCTTAATGTCAGACAGCAGAGCCGCGCGCTCCATTACCTGAACCTCAGCGTCCACGCCAATCTCTTTCCACTGGCTCTGAATGATGCTGCCGATCTTCTTCGTGTAGTCCTCTCTTACATAGATCGTCGTAGAGAAACCGTCAGGATAGCCAGCCTCCGCCAGAAGGGCCTTTGCTCCTTCCGGATCGTATTCCGGAGTATCCACCGCGTCTGCTCCCGGATTCGGCAGCGTCTGGTCGGTCAGCCGCAATCAGCAGTCTGGGATTGCAGGCCAGGGCCATGGCAATCACCACTCTCTGCTTCATTCCTCCTGAAAATTCATGAGGATAACAGCTCTTACGAACGGCAGGGATTCCTACAAGCTCAAGCATTTCCTCGACACGCTTTCCCAGCTCTTCCTTGCTCTGGTTGCTGTGATTGTGGATCTTCAAAACTTCAAGGATCTGATCTTCCACAGTCAGCACAGGATTCAGGCTGGTCATCGGATCCTGAAAGATCATCGCGATCTCCTGACCGCGGATGCCCCGCATTTCATTCTCCTTCAATTCCAGAAGGTTCTTTCCGTCAAAGAGAATCTCTCCTCCTTCTATCTTGCCGATTCTGTCCGGCAAAAGCCGCATGATTGCCAGAGCTGTCGTCGTCTTTCCTGCTCCGGTTTCGCCTACCAGCCCCAGCGTCTCCTTCGTACCTACCCGGAGGCGGATTCCATTCACCGCATGGACAGTCTCCTCATCCGTCTTATATACAATATTTAAATCTTTGATTTCCAGTAATGTGTCAGACATACACGTCCCCCCTAATTCTTCAGCTTAGGATCAAGCGCATCCCGAAGTCCATCGCCCAGCAGATTCAGCGAAAGAGAGGTCAGGATAATTGCCAGTCCCGGAAACAGCGTAATATAAGGGGAATAGCGCATGAAATCCCTTCCCTCCGCCAGCATGGAACCCCACTCCGGAACCGGCGGCTGTACGCCCATTCCGATAAAGCTCATGCCTGCCGCCGTCAGGATCATTCTTCCCACACCCATGGTAGCCTGAATAATAATCGGTCCCATGGCATTCGGAAGCACATGTTTCAGAATAATGTAAGAATCCTTCGATCCGCTGGCCACCGCGGATTCTATGTAATCCTGATCGATCACCGTCAGAATTGAGGAACGCACCACCCGCGTAAACGGCGGGATCCTGGCAATAGTTACAGCAATCAGAAGGTTCGTCATGCTGGAGCCAAGAGAAGCCACGATTGCCATGGCAAGCAGCTCTCCGGGAATCGCCAGAAACATATCCAGCACACGCATAATGATATTATCCACGCGGCCGCCGTAATAGCCTGCCACGGAACCCAGAATTCCGCTTATCAGCACGCTGCCGGCCGTCGCCACAAGTCCAATGATAATGGAAATTCTCGCTCCGTGAACGACGCGGGCGAAAATGTCCCGCCCGTACAGGTCTGTTCCGAACCAGTGCTCCGCGCTTGGAGGCTGAAGTCTGATCTCCATATCCTGCGCGATTACCTGGGTGTCATAGTCGCAGATCACGTCTGCGAAAATAGCCAGAAGCACCATGATGCTAAAGATGATAAGGCCCAGCATGGCAGCTTTGTTTTTCCGGAATCTTCTCCAGATCTCATAGGCCTGGCTTTTCTTTTTCACTGTCGTTTGCACCGTATTTCTACTCATCTTTCTCTGCTCCTTACTTACTGTATCTCGAACGAATCCGCGGATCGATAAACGCGTACAGCAAATCCACGATCAGCATAATCACACAGAACAGCGTCGCAAGCAGAAGAACCGCCGCCATTACTTGAGGAGTGTCCTTGCTCCGAATCGCGTCGATAGCCAAAGTTCCCACCCCCGGCATCGCAAATACGGATTCCGTAATCACAGAACCGCCAAGCAGCGCTCCAAAATGCATGCCTGCCACTGTGATGACAGGAAGCAGGGCATTCTTCAGCGCATGCTTCCAGATCACTGCCGCATTGGAAGCTCCCTTCGCTTTGGCTGTGCGGATATAATCCTGCCGGATGACTTCCAGCATCGTCGATCGCGTAAGCCTTAGGATCTCCGCCGCTCCTGGAAGCGACAGCGTCACAATAGGCAGAATAAAACTCTGCGCCGTGTCTGCTCCATTGGAAGGAAGCCAGCCCAGCTTCAGCGCAAACAAAAGAATAGACAGCAATCCCAGCCAAAAGGCAGGAATGGAAGAAACAAACATTGCCGTAACCGAATTGATCACGTCAAGAGCGGAATACTGCTTCACTGCAGACAGGATTCCCAGCGGCACGCCAATGGCCACAGACAGAAGCATCGCGCCCGCGGCCAGTTTAAATGTGGTCGGAAAACGGGCGAAAATTTCGTCAAACACCGGAGTTCTTGTCCGGTAGGAGAGACCAAAATCCCCATGGAGGGCGTCCCAGACATAATCAATATACCTGATCCAGAACGGACGGTTTAAGCCCAGCTCCGCCATCAGTTCGTTCTTTGCGGACTGAGGCGCCGTGTCTCCCAGTATCAGGGAGGCTACGTCCCCTGGTATCATATTCATAATCGTAAAAATGATAAAGCTCACACCCAACAGGATTGGGATCAAAAGCAACAGCCGTTTTGTAACATATTTCGCCATATAACTTCCTCTTTTCCTTTCCCTGTATCCGAAGTACAACACCCCGGTTCTTCATCCTCAGGCTTTGCAAATTTTCACAAGATAGCTGTGATTCTGCTCAAAGATTTCTTTCACCTGCTCCCAGTTCTTTGCCAGATCCAGATCTCCCTGCAGCTTCTTCTCCACAATCTCAGCCAGACGAAGTCCTATGGCTCCCACGTTATTTGCATGAATCACGGTTCCTGCTTCCAGAACCTTCATTGTATATCCCGTATAAGGCGGGAAATGCAGAATATCCCTGGCCTTTGCAGTAAAGGTCTCGCCCAGGACCGTAACCTCCATGCTTCCTTCCTTCACCACATACAGATCCCAGCCCGGATGAAGGCAGCTCCACTCAGCGCAGATTCCCTTATCTGCCTCAAACTCCCAGATCTCCTTCACTCCTCCGGTCTCGTGCCTTCCTACCTTCTGGCTGCAGCGGATTCCCTCAAACTCAAACCGGGCGATCCCCTCTCCTTTCGGACGGATCTGAGGCATCTGATGCTTGTCCACCAGTTCAGGCTCAGGCTCTCCAAGACGAATGGTGTGATGTCTGCGGCGGTACTGAGCCATAAATACGTCGTCCTCCAGCTTTTCCGGACAGCTTCTCTCAATCAGTCTCTTTTCCATGATACCGCCGTACATATTCATCTCATGAAACAGCTCTCTCCAGATGGTTCCCTCCTCCAGATAGCGAAAACCATGGGAGGTATAAGGCTCGATATGAACGATGTCGCCGGCTTCAGCAACGGCGCGCTTTCCATTGATGGTTACCTCTACGCTTCCTCTGTCGATACAGAAAGTCTCGTACCCCTTCTGATGCTCATGATATGGTACAAACGCATCCTTCTGATAATACACGTCGCTCATTTCATTGTTCAGCAGCTCTCCTACCGGGGCTATGAACAGATAATCCTTGCAATCCTTCTCCGTAAGATCATGAATATAATCTTCCGGCGTAATATGTATTTTATTGTCAAACATATCCTTCCATCCTTTACACGTTTACTTTTCTGATTCCTGTTACCCAGCAGTTGTTTTCACGCAGGATCGCCTGTACGTAGTCCCAGTCCTTCAGTTTTTCCGGCGTACGCACCTGGTCCGCATGAAGGCGCTCCATGATGTGCATCAGATACGACTGCACATTATAGGCGTAAAGCTGTGTTCCTTCTTCCAGCACCGTAAAGGTATGCTTATAATATGGAGGCACATTGATAATGTCCCGCTTTTTCGCTACAAAATCATGGCCATCCGCCTGAACGTGAACAGAACCTTCCATCACCAGGTAAACGTCGTTTCCTGCATAAGGATAATTCCACTCAATCTGGACTCCCTTTTCAGGAAGAATCTCCCAGATTTCCTTCATTCCTTCTGTCTCCCAGCGTCCAACCTTCAGATTCAGCTTCATACCGCCCATCTCAAAACCTGCAATGGCCCAGCCCTTCGGACGTACGGCAGGTATATCGTATTTGCTCGCCTCCTCCGGAACCGGATCGTCACGGTACAGGGTACCCAAAAGGCTGTACCTTCTGTCCATAAATTCCTTCTCGCCCCAGTATTCCGGACTGTAAGTGCGGATCACGTGCTTATCCTCCACACAGTTGTACATGTCCATATCCTGAAACATTTCGCGCCAGATAGTATTTTCCTCAAGATAGTGATAACCGTGATTGACATAAGGCCGGATATGTACAATATCTCCCCTCTCGATAATACACTTCTTTTTGTTGATACAGACCTCGGCAGAGCCTCCGTCGATCAAAAAAGTCTCATATCCTTTTGTGTGATCATGATAGGGAACAAAAGCATCTTTTACATAAATAGTGTCCCCCAGTTCATTGATCATGCGGCTTCCCTGGGGACGTATCAGAAGGTCTCCGTGGTTGTCGCTGTCCGGAATAGAATACAATACATTCTTCTTCGGATCAATGTGCATTACGCTGCGCAGATTCTCAACACCCATATGCTCTCCTCTTTCTTGGTTTTTTTTCAACACTTTACCGTGTTAAACTCAGCAGATTATAAAAAAGGGAAGATGATCCACGTCCTCGTGTCTCTCCCCGAATTGCAACGCCTCAAATATTCTGAATTGTTACTGCAAATCCGCTTTTCAATTTATGTTGAATAGTATATACTATTTTTATAATGAAGTCCAATATATGATTATTTATATTTTTCATAACCAAATTGTAATGCTATGATTTTCTTTCTGGTTTTTTTCTTTCATACAATAAGCCAGCGGCACGAATCCCAGAAAGAAATCTGCGCTTTTAAGGAGGAAAGCCCTATGGATTTACTGCAGCTTCGATATTTCTGCGTAGCAGCCAAACATGAAAACATTACCAAGGCCGCCGCCGAACTGATGATCTCTCAGCCCGCGCTCAGCAAGACCATCAGCGCTCTGGAGAAGGAGATCGGCATCCCTCTTTTCGACCGGCGCAACCGCTCTATTTATCTGAACAGAGCCGGCGAAATCTTTTACCAGAAAATCGATCAGAGCATCCAGATGATCGACGATACCATTGCGGAACTTAAGGAGCTCTCCAACGAACCCTTCGGCAATGTCCGCCTGCTGGTCCTGGCGGCTTCCACCTATCTTCCTCAGCTATACATCGCCTTCCATAAACGCTATCCCTATATCCGTCTGCAGCTAAGCAATTATATCCAATACCAGCACCTGTTCATGTATGACTGCGATTTCTGTATCACCTCAAACGACGCCTATACGCCTCTGGCTGGAAACTGTGTCATTCCTCTGCTCCATGAGCGCTTTGTCCTGGCAGTCCACAAGGATCATCCGCTGGCCGGACGAAGCTCCATACATCTGAAGGAAGCCGCATCTTATCCCTTTGTCGCCTCCAACCGGCGGGAAGATCTTGAACTGTACTGTCTTAAAGCAGGCTTTCGTCCCAATATCATCGCAGAGTGCGACAACGGCACCACCTATGAGGCTCTGATGAAGAACGGAGTGGGGGCGTCTCTGATCCCTGAAACCACCCTTGGCTCCCTGCTGCCGGAAGACATTGTCTGTATCCCTCTGACCTTTCCCAAGCTGGAACGCACCATCAGCCTGACCTACGACACCAAACGGCATATGTCCCATGCCTGCGAACTGTTTTTGGATTTCTGCCGGGAATACTTCCACATCGATACCCCGAATTGAGTTTCCTGCGTAATAAAAAAGGACCTGCTATCCAGGTCCGTAAATTCGAGGGAGTGGGGCTTCCTCCCGGAAGCCCCGAGTGTTATGAATGAAATACTGATATGTGTTCTTGCTACATTCTTAATATAGCAAGGAATTGTGACGAATGTATGTACTCTCTCTAAAAAATGTATAAAGTAGATTAAGAAATTCTTACGAAAGCCGAAAGAAATCAAAAATCTTAGATAACACCCGCTCCCTGTCCAATATCCACTACATAAAAGGCCGGTTTGATTCCCGTCCGCTTTTCATAAGCGGCGCCTACCTTTTCCATAAATCCATCCACTGCGTCATTCTCTACGATGCTGACCGTACAGCCGCCGAAGCCGCCTCCTGTCATACGGGAACCCAGCACTCCGGGGAGCTTCCAGGCTTCCTCCGCCAGAATATCCATCTCCGGGCAGGATACCTCATAGTCATCCCGCAGGGACACATGAGACTCGTTCATCAGTTTTCCAAAGGCCGCGATGTCATTCTCCTTCAGAGCCTTTACCGCCTCAAGAGTTCTCTGATTCTCATAGACCGCATGCTTTGCTCTTTTCTGCTCCACCGGATCCGCGATAGCAGACTTATGAGCCTCGAACTGTTCAATATCCAAATCCCCAAGAGTCTTTATGTCCACAACCTTCTGAAGCTGCTTTAACGCAGACTCGCACTGGCTGCGGCGCACATTGTATTCAGAACCCACCAGACTGTGCTTCACGTTGCTGTTCGTAATCACAATCTTTGCATTCTCAAGTTTTACGGAAGCATATTCATAGGACAGATCCGCCGTGTTCAGGAAAATCGCACAGTCCTTCTTTCCCATGGCGCTCGCGAACTGGTCCATGATGCCGCAGTTCATGCCGTTGAAGTTGTTCTCAGAAAACTGACCGATCAGCGCAATCTCAATCTGGCTTACCTCAAAACCAAACATATCGCGCAGCATGACGCCGATCAGCACCTCCAGGGAAGCTGATGAAGAAAGCCCTGAACCATTGGGAATATCTCCGTAAATCGCAATATCCATACCGGAAGAAACGGTATATCCTTTCTCTCCAAACGCCCAGAACACTCCCTTGGGATAATTGGTCCAGCCAGCCTCCGGACGGCATACCAGATCGTCAAGGCTTGACTCGATCACACCCTCCTCCGGAAAATTCATCGAGTAAAAACGCAGCACTCTGTCATCACGCTTTCTGGCCGCCGCGTAGGTTCCCATGGTCAGCGCGCAGGGAAATACATGGCCTCCATTGTAATCCGTATGCTCGCCTATCAGATTCACGCGGCCCGGAGCAAAATAAGTGCGGATGTCTCCCTCTCCGCCGAAAAGTTCCTGAAACTTCTGCAGTACTTCTTCTTTCATTTTCGCAAAACCTCCCTTCTGTTTCAGTATAATAAAAAATCGGGAATCTGTCCACACAGATTCCCGATTCTGACTAAAAATTACAACACCTTTGATAAAAAGTCCTGAAGTCTCGGATCCTTCGGGTTGTCAAAAAATTCCTTTGGAGAGTTCTCTTCTCTGACTACGCCCTCGTCCATAAATACCACACGGGTTCCCACCTCTCTGGCAAAACCCATTTCGTGGGTGACGACCACCATGGTCATGCCGTCGTCCGCAAGCCTTTTCATCAGCTCCAGCACCTCTCCTACCATCTCAGGATCCAGCGCCGACGTAGGCTCGTCAAACAGCATAACCTCCGGATTCATCGCAAGAGAACGCACAATCGCGATTCTCTGTTTCTGGCCGCCGGAAAGCTGCGAAGGATAGGAGTCCGCCTTATCCTCCAGGTTTACAAGCTTCAAAAGACGCATGGCCTCTGCCTCTGCTTCTTCCTTCGTCTTAAGCTTAAGCTGAACGGGAGCCAGCATAATGTTTTTCTTCACAGTCAGGTTGGCGAACAGGTTGAAATGCTGGAACACCATTCCCATACGCCTTCTGACCAGGTTCACATCCACGCCCGGAGCTGTGATTTCCTGACCGTCAAAGACGATAGAACCTCCGGTAGGCTGTTCCAGAAGATTCAGGCAGCGAAGAAAGGTTGACTTTCCGGAACCGGACGGCCCCACGATCACCACCTTTTCTCCCGGACTGATATGCATATCGATGCCGGAGATTACCTCCATATCGCCAAATGATTTTCTTAAATCCTTAACGTAAATCACTCTGTCTCAGCCTCCTCTCCAGCTTGCCCAGAATCCAGGACAATACAATCACCATGATCAGGTAAATCAGCGCAATCGCGATATACGGAACAAAAGCCTGATAGGTTTTGGACTGAATAATCATTGCTCCCTTGGTCAGATCCCGAAGACCGATCACCGTTACAACGGAGGTCTCCTTCAAAAGCGTAATCAGCTCGTTTCCAAGGGCCGGCAGCACATTCTTGAAAGCCTGGGGAATGATGACGAAGCGCATGGTAGCGGCATAATTCAGTCCCAGAGAACGTCCCGCTTCCATCTGTCCCTTATCAATAGACATGATTCCAGAGCGGATAATCTCCGCCACATAAGCTCCTGAATTGATTCCAAAAGCCAGAACCGCGCAGCGGATCAGATTTCCATCGGTAGCACGGGTGCCGGCCCAGATGACAAACCACATGATCAAAAGCTGCACCAGCATCGGCGTTCCGCGGATTACGGTCAGATACAGCTTACAGAGCGCATTCAGAATCCGCAGAACAATTCCTTTCTTTTTTTCCGGCTGCTGATCATGGGCGGAACGGATGATTGCCACAATGACGCCCAGAACCAGGCCTAACATCAGGGCAAATACGGTCACCAGCAAAGTCACTTTGATTCCTTCCAGGAAATACTGATAGTTATTGTCCAGAATGAAGGTCTGATAAACGCCCAGTTTTAACTCTTCAATAAATTCTCCCACGCCGTATAACTCCTTTCGTAATAACGTCCCTGTACAAAGAGCAAAGTTTCTTTTTGTCTCTTGCACCTTCAGTTTACAAGGACACACATGCCTGCTTCGAGCGTATGTGTTCTTGTAAACTGACAGTGATCTCAATTGACAAGCGTACACGCCGTATATCCTTGTCGAATGAAGGTACGCTGACATGATAAAAACGGGGGTGTTCAAAACGCTGCCTGAACACCCCTGTTGATGCTCTTTTGTTTCCGCAGCTTGCCGGAGTTCTCCAAATCCGGCTGCGGCTGCATTACATCCGCCTTATTCCGCTGTGATGTACTTATCCAGGATAGACTGAACCGTACCGTCTTCGATCAGCTCGTTGAGCGCTGTGTTGATAGCGTCGCGCAGAGCCGGATTGTCCTTGGATACGGCAATGGCGTAGTCCTCGATCGTATACTCGGTATCCAGAATCTTCAGTCCTTCATTTGCCTCCACGAAGCTGAGCGCCGGCTGCTGATCGATAACAACGCAGTCGATCTGATTGCTTAAAAGGGCCTGTACCGCCGTAGCTCCGTTCGTATACGCACGTACATTCTCCTCGCCGTAGTCGTCAGAGCAGTAAATGTGTCCGGTCGTACCCTCCTGCACGCCGATGAGCTTGCCTTCCAGATCATCAACGGACTCAATCTCAGAATCCTCCGGCACAATGATCACCTGTACGCCTGTCGCGTAGGAATCCGTAAAGTCCACATTCTGAAGTCTGTCCTCGCTTACCGTCATTCCTGCGATGCCCACGTCAACCTTTCCGCTCTGGATTGCAGTGATAATGGAATTGAAATCCATGTCCTGAATCTCAAGGGTCAGACCAAGCTTATCCGCAATCGCCTGCGCGATCTCCGCGTCGATTCCTACTACGTTGTCGCTGTCGTCATAATACTCATACGGCGGGAATGCCGCGTTCGTTCCCATAGTCAGAACGCCTTCCGTCACAGTTGTCACCTCTCCGGAAGCTTCACCTGCCGCTTCTGTATCTGCTGCAGCCGCCTCGTCTGCTGCCGCCTCCTCTGTCTCCTCCGTGGTCTCCTCCACTACTGCTTCTGCATCCGAAGTCACAGACTCGTCTGCCGCGTCAGAACCGCAGGCTGCAAGTGACGCGCACATAACGCCTGCCAGTAATACAGCTACTAATTTTTTCATAGTTGTTCCTCCCATATTCAGAATAAGTGAGCTGCAAATAAATCTCACTCTGCTCCATTTTAACACCATTTCTGAAAAAAACAAGAGACAAGACGCATAAATCTCAAAAAAATATGCATAAATTTTCGTTTCATCTTTACAGTCGCTCTCTCCTTTCGACATTGACAGGGCGGCTGGTATGGTATACTATAAGCCGGTAGCCAAATACATTGCTTTGCAGGAGCCTGCGGAGGGCTTCTGCGAAAGGCTGACTGAAATAACGGCTTCGCCGCCTTCTATGCAAAAGACGGCCGCCGGAGAAATGAGGTTTGCGCATGAATATTTTGGAATGGTTAAAGGTACTGCTGCTTGGAATCGTAGAAGGCCTGACTGAATGGCTCCCTATCAGCAGTACGGGACACATGATTCTCGTGGATGAATTCGTCCACCTTAATGTCAGCGATGATTTCATGGAAATGTTTCTGGTCGTTATCCAGCTCGGTGCTATTCTGGCCGTGGTAGTTCTCTATTTCTGGAAGCTGTGGCCCTTCACCTCCCCCTCCAAGGGCTGGATCAAAAAAGACACCTGGTCGCTCTGGTTCAAAGTAATCGTGGCTGTTTTGCCCGCGGCCCTTATCGGTATTCCCTTTGACAACCAGATCGACGCCCTGTTCTACAATTATCAGACTGTCGCTCTGATGCTGATTCTCTATGGTGTGCTTTTTATCATCATTGAAAACCGGAACAGGACTCGTACTCCGTCTATCAATTCTTTCCAGGAACTGACCTACCCCACAGCGATTCTGATCGGTGTCTTTCAGGTCCTTTCCCTGATACCGGGTACCTCGCGGTCCGGGGCCACGATCCTGGGCGCCATCCTTTTGGGTACCTCCCGTTACGTGGCCACAGAGTTCAGCTTTTTTCTGGCGATTCCCGTCATGTTCGGAGCCAGTCTTTTAAAGCTTGTCAAGTTCGGCTTTCATTTTACAGGAACCGAAATCGCCATCCTGCTCGTTGGTATGCTGACAGCCTTCGTAGTTTCTATTCTGGCGATCAAATTTCTGCTGGGTTACATAAGGAAAAATGATTTCAAAGCCTTCGGTTACTATCGAATCGTGCTTGGTATTCTTGTTCTCGTCTATTTTATTCTCAGCTAACCATTCATTGTCAAGAGTACCCCTGATTGACAAGGGCATACAGTCCGCAGCAACATAAAGAGAGGGCCCCGGAAGCATCTTCTGTCTGATGTTCCTGGGGTCCTCCCTTTTCTTCTCTATTTTTCTTTTCTATTTTTCTTCCAGAAGCTTCTCCACACTTGCCAGCTTTACGCAGAGAACGAACAGGTCTGTAGCCTTAGCCAGCTCCTCTGTCGTAGGATAAGAGGGAGCGATACGGATATTGCTGTCCTTCGGATCCTTTCCATAGGGGTAGGTGGCTCCGGCTCCGGTCAGGACCACTCCCGCCGCTTTGCACTTCGCCACAATCGCCTTCGCGCAGCCTTCCATTGAGTCAAAGGAGATGAAATAGCCGCCCTTGGGACGAATCCAGCTTCCGATCTCCAATCCTCCAAGTTCCTTGTCCAGCGTATCCAGGACCGCCTCAAACTTGGGACGCATAATCGCCGCATGCTTGCGCATATGCGCGTGAATGCCGTCCAGATCCTTGAAAAACCGTACGTGACGGAGCTGATTTACCTTGTCATGTCCGATGGTCTGAATCGTAAGCTGCTTCCGGATGTCCTTCAGATTATTCGGGGAAGCGGCGATGCAGGCCACTCCCGAACCCGGAAAGCTGATTTTGGAGGTGGAGCAGAATTTATATACTATATCCGGATTTCCAGCCTTCTCACATTCTCCAAGAATCTCAATCAGGAAATCCTGATCGTCGTCGTAGAGGTGATGCACGCAGTATGCATTGTCCCAGTAAATCCGGAAATCAGGAGCCGCAGGCTTCAGCCGCGCAAAACGCCGCACCGTCTCATCGGAATAAGTAATGCCCTGAGGATTGGAGTATTTCGGTACACACCAGATCCCCTTTATGGCCGGATCCGAGCTTACCAGCTCCTCCACCATATCCATATCCGGACCCGTCGGCGTCATCGGAACATTGATCATCTCAATTCCAAAATACTCGGTGATCGCAAAATGGCGGTCATATCCCGGCACCGGACACAGGAATTTTACTTTATCCAGCTTACACCAGGGAGTGCTTCCCATCACACCATGCGTCATCGATCTGGCTACTGTATCATACATCACATTCAGGCTGGAATTTCCGTAAATGATAATTTTATCGGGAGACACCTCAGACATCTGGCCAAGAAGCTCTTTTGCCTCCTTCACGCCGTCCAGAACACCATAATTACGGCAGTCCACACCCTCGGAATCCTTCAGATCGGTACTGCTGTTCAGCACATCCATCATTCCCATGGAAAGGTCAAGCTGCTCTGCGCTCGGTTTTCCGCGGGACATATCAAGATGCAGATCCATGGCCTGGACCTCACGGTATTTTGCATCCAGTTCCGCTTTCAGCTCCAGCAGTTCTTCCTTACTCATTTCGCGGTACGGTTTCATAATATTCCTCCTCTGCTTTTTGTATTATCTCTATAGCAGATTATCCTTTCGCAAGGTGTTTGTCAAGCTTCATTTTCCGCATCCCCGTCATTTTTCCCCTCAGACGCGGCATCTGCCCTGCCGAACACCTCCTCCACAAGCCGGTTGTATTCCTGCCAGGTAGGATGTTCCTTCAGCTCCTCCAAAGCCTTTGCAATGGAGCGATACATCCAGGCATGCATATTTTTGTCCTTCTCGTTAAACCTCTCCCATACCTTATCTCCAACAATACACTGATCCCGGAAAATCGCCCGCAGATTAGCCAGCTTGTCCGCCAGGGCAAGCATCTTTGCATCAGTATCCGCACGGGTTTCCAGAAACGTAATCGTCTCCTGCTTGCGTGTCTTCCAGGTCAGAGCAGCCGGCAGATTCCTTCTCTTATCCTCGCTTTCATTCATCACAAGATCTGTAATTCTTCTTCCAAACCTGACAAGCAAATCCTCTCTTGTGGCCTCCGTATCCTCCAACACATCATGAAGCACAGCCGCCGCAATGATCTCCTCATCGTCCGTCATTGCTGAAACAATAGCCGCCGCCTCAATAGGATGCACAATATATGGAACATTCGTCCCCTTACGGGTGGTCCCGGAATGCGCCTTTGTGGCAAATATGATGGCATGATCCAGCAGCGTCAATGTCTTTTCCTCCATCTGTCTCCCCTTTTCCGCCGTCTCTGGCCTTTACTTTCCGTATACACGCAGCACGGAAGGAATCTCCTTTACGATTGACATTTCCTTTATAATCAGCAAAGCGTCACGAAAATGACGCTCCACCACGCGATCCGTGATAATCACCATCTCCGCCGTGCCCTCCGCGGCGCTTTTCTGAATCACCTGAGCAATGCTCACATTGTTATTTCCAAAGACAGATGCGATTCCCGCCAGAACGCCGGGGCGATCCTCCGCATGAAGCCGCAGAAAATAACGGCTCTGCATCTCCTCTTTTGGTTTCACCGGAAGATTTTTGTAGCAGGTGCAATTGATGCGCCCTGTACAGCCTGCCTGAATATCTCTCACTATCTCAAAAATATCGCCCGCTACGGCGCTCCCCGTCGGAAGCTTTCCGGCTCCTCTGCCAAGGAACATGGCGTCGTCCACCGCGTCTCCGTGTACAAAGACCGCGTTAAACGCGTCGTTTACCGTCGCAAGAGGATGATCGGAGGGAATCAGCATCGGATAGACGCCTACCTCGATCCCTTCCTCCGTATTTCTCGCGACGCCCAGAAGCTTAATTACCATATTCAGTTCCGCCGCGTAGCGGATGTCGGCCGCCGTGATCTTTGTAATTCCCTCTGTATAAACATCCTGGAAGGTCACTCTGGAATTGAAAGCGATGGAAGCCAGAATCGCCACCTTCCGGGCTGCGTCGTGGCCTTCAATATCCGCCGTGGGATCGGCCTCCGCATAACCAAGTTCAGTGGCCAGCGCGAGAGCCTCCGAAAATTCCATGTGATCCGCCGTCATCCGGGTCAGAATATAATTGGTGGTTCCATTGACGATTCCCATGACCTCAGAAATATGATTGGCAGCCAGACACTGCTTCAAAGGCCGGATAATCGGGATTCCTCCGGCCACAGCGGCCTCAAACATCAGATCCACTCCCTGATCCTCGGCTGTGTCTAGAAGCTCCCTGCCATATTCCGCAAGGAGGTCCTTGTTGGCCGTCACCACGTTCTTTCCTGCACGCAGAGCTTCCAGAATACAGGTACGGGCAGGCTCGATGCCTCCCATGACTTCTATCACGATCTGAATCTCAGGATCCTCAAGAATCTCCTGCCAACTGTCTGTCAGAAGGGAACTGTCTATCCCCTCCCTTTCCTTCTTCGTATCGCGCACCAAAATCTTTTTAAGCTCCACCGAAGCGCCCAGCTTTTTCGGCATCTCATCCTTCTGCCATTCCAGGATCTGACATACGCCTCCGCCTACGGTACCCGCTCCCAAAAGAGCGGCCTTGATTACCGGAACATTACCCATTTTCTATTCTCCTGTCTGCTTTCTCTATATCACGGCAGATGAAAAATGCCTTTATCTGCCTGATTTTTGTCCCTGTCTTCTGTTCCAGTGTACTATGATTTTCAAGGACTGTCAAATCCGAAACTCCGTCATGGAAGGGCGGAACCGCAGGGGAAGAAGATTCTGCTGGCAGCGCGGATTGCGCCGTTCCTCTATCGCGATACTCTTGCAGAAAGTCCGCCATAATGCCTGGAAGTTCTCCTCCTCCGAAGAACGCCCTTCTATATACCGCAATTCCAGCAGCTTCGCATCCGCCAGCATCCAGCCCGCATATTTTCTGTGTACGGCCAAAAGCTCCCTTTTTTTATCATGGATGATCCAGTTCTCCTGAAGAAGCCGGTCCGCAAAATGAGGGGCGATAAGAGGAAGCACCGCATAAGGCGGTTCCATGAAGGCGTAAAGAATCCCGCCGGGAAGCTCCTCAAAGCGAAGAAAGCCCAGCATCCGCTCAGCCTCATGCCAGGCCTTATAACGAAGCTTCTCCACAAGCAGAACAGACGGATCCTGCAGAAAATTCAGAGCTTCCCTTCCGTCAGGCAGGGACAGTCCCAGCACAATCAAACGGTAGATGGCATCCGCTCTGCGCTCGTCCGGACAGGCTGCCGCATAGCAGACCGCCTCCTTCGCCTTCTCACCCATTCTCTTTCGTACCGTCCGCAACACCTTTTCCGCCTTCTCCAAATCCGTGCGCACAGTGCGGTACTCGCAGAACAGCTCCATCGTATCCATTTCTTCCGTTTTAAGTCTAATGTTCCTGTGTCCCAGGCGGCTGTCGTAAGCTTCATACACCCCTGTCAGGATCCCGTCAAGACTGTCCTCACACAAAAATACGGTAATCATCGTTCTCCTCCCAAGAGGCATATCTGTTCTTCACGGGACAGCGGCATCCCGTCGTCAAAGAGCGAAAGCTGCCGGTAAGACATCTCTCCCCGAAGCTGTGCCGGCAGCTTTTCCTTCACATTCAGCAGATTTCTTGTAATGTAATCTTCTTCTATCCGTGTCGGATACATCATTCTGCCCCTGCAGGTAACAAAGTAAAGCGCCCGCTTCAGCACCACGCCCATCCGCTTCAGATCCGGAAAATCAAGACTTCCAAGCCGCCTGGCCTTCACAATGCGCTGAGCCGACTTCACGCCGATTCCCGGCACTCTGAGCAGAGTCTGATAGGAAGCGCGGTTGATCTCCACAGGAAACTGCTCCAGATGCCGGAGCGCCCAATCGCACTTGGGATCGAGAAGCACGTTAAAATTCGGCCTTTCCTCCGACAGAAGCTCTCCGGCTTCAAAGCCGTAAAACCGCAAAAGCCAGTCTGCCTGATACAATCTATGTTCCCGGAGGAGAGGAGGCCCTCCCGGCAAAGCCGGGAGGGCGGCGTCATCATTGACACGCACGAAGGCCGAATAGAAAACCCGCTTCAGATCAAACTTCTTGTAGAGAGATTCCGCCACCGTCATAATCTGAAAATCATTTTCCGGCGTAGCCCCTACAATCATCTGCGTAGACTGTCCGGCCGGAACAAACCGGGGCGCGTTCCGGTACAAAACAAGCTCCTGCCTGTTCTCCTCTCTCCTATTCTGTACCTGGCGCATCGGTCTTAAAATCTTCTCCCTGGTCTTCGCCGGAGCCAGCTTTTTCAGCCCCTCCGCAGTCGGCAGTTCCAGATTCACGCTCATACGATCCGCCAGAAAGCCTGTCTTCTCAATCAGAAGGGGATCCGCCCCCGGTATCGCCTTCACATGAATATAGCCTCCAAAATGATACTGGTTCCTCAGCTTGTAAAGAGTCTGGTATAAAAGTTCCATCGTGTAATCCGGGCTTCCCACGATGCCAGAGCTTAAAAACAGTCCTTCGATATAATTTCTCCGGTAAAAGCCGATAACCAGCTCACAGACCTCATCCGGCGTAAAGGTAGCGCGCGGCACATCATTGGAAGAACGATTCAGGCAGTACCGGCAGTTAAAAATACATTCATTCGTAAACAGGATCTTCAGCAGAGAGATACAGCGTCCATCTGCCGCAAAGCTATGACAGATTCCCGCGTCAAAACAGTTTCCGATTCCCTTTCCGTTATTTCCCCGCGAGGTCCCGCTGGAAGTACAGGCCACGTCATACTTGGCTGCGTCGGATAAAATTTTCAGCTTCTCCATGACCGTCATGGACTCCGTCACTCTTGCCTGCCTTTTCGTCTGCTTCATCCTATCCTGCATTCTGATTTCCCACTCTCTTATTCGTATTATCGAACATTTGTTCGATAATAGTGTATCACACACTTTCCGGAATTGCAAGATAAATTTACAAGAAATGCAGCGGATAATCCGCATAATCCCTGCTCTCCTGCCCGTTTCTGTCAAGCTTTATAACCCGCAGGACCAGGTTTTTCCCCTCTGGAAAACCTTCAGGAAACGCAAAAGACTGCGTATACGTCTCCGTCCCTTCATCATAGGAATTGTTTCCTACAAACCCTTCCAGATATTCGTCGTATTCGCTTCCCTCCTCCGCCAGAATGAACGCCGTCCTCTGTATAGTCTCATAGCTGATTCCCGAAAAATTCAGAACAAAGCCTTTTGGATAAACCAGAGCCGTATCTATCGCGGCATTCTCGCTGAGAAACTCCATCCTCTGATCCATTGTGATCGTTTCCAGTTCCTCGGTCGGCAGCTCCACCGTATAGGACAGACCTTCCGCAGAAATCGTGGCGCTCTCGTCCCCCGTACTCCAGAAGCTTATCACAAACCCGTCTGATTTGTTCTGAGCAATCAAAGCCGTGTCCGTGGTCTCCCGCAGATACGTCCAATATCCGCTCCGCCTCTCTCCTCCCTGTTCCAGCGTCACATCGGGAGGGGAAGGATTCTCAAAGGTGCGTGCTTCTTTCGTTCCTCCCTCAAGAATCTGAAATTCCAGAAGGAACCATGGATAGGCTTCTTCCATATGCACCAGCTCCAGATGTGTCTCTGCCGGAACGCTTACAGCCGGATCTCCTTCCTGATCTTCTGCCAGAGAGGCCTGTATTTCCGCATCTATCCGGCTTTTCCTGGCATCCGATTCCTCCGCTGGCGCTTCCCCTGTATTTTCACCGTCCGGCATGCCGATGTAGGCTCCCGTATATACGGCGCCCAGAAGCAGCACGCAGAGCGCAAATACCGGACCAATTACGGCTGCTTTCGTACTTTTCTTAAATCTCATAACCGCACCCAGCCTTTCTTTCAAATGCTCTGCCCCTTCGGTCAGAATTACAGATACAAAGGAGTTCTGACATCCTTTCCCTGCTTTCGCAAATGCCAGCAGCATATCGCCGTACTTTCGCTTTTCTCCCCTGGGGAGTCCGGAAAGAACAGCCTCATCGCAGGACAGCTCGCAAGAGCGCCCGACCTCCTTTCCCACAAGATACACGACAGGATTAAACCAATGGATACACATAGCCAACTGAACCAGCCATTTGTACAGGGCATCTCTCCGGCGGTAATGAATCAGCTCATGCCGGAATACCAATTCCAGCGTCTCCGCCGGGATCTCTCCCAGCGGAAGCACAATAACCGGTTTTCCAAACTCTAAAAGCACAGGAGAGCTGATATAAGTGCTGCGGCAAAGCTTGATTCTTCGCTTGATATACATAGTTTTCATGCAGGCATCCAGCAGCTTTTGTTCTTCCTCTGTTCCGCTTTCCGTACTCTCTGACCAGAGACAGTACGTAAACCTTCGGTATGACACCAGTTTCCGGCAAAAAAGCAGTGCGGCACCAAACGCCCATACCACGAACATCCCAGGGCCAGCCCATACTTCAAAGTTTCCCAAAGCTTCACTCTGTCCGGCTACGTCTCTTATGGATACGGTATCAACTGAACCCCTGGGAGATACCGTACTGGCCGCGCTATCCAGCTCACCGGTATAAGCCGGGTTCTCCAAAGCGCTGTCTTCCGCCGTCTCCCCGTTCCCGGAAACTTCTGACTGCACAGCCGTTTCCGCGCTTACAAACATTCGATTCATAAGCGCCGTCTCCGGTGTGAACGGCAGGAGAAAGCGCAAGACCACAATAAGCCAGATATAATACTGCCAGCGTTTGCTGAACCTCTCCCGGTAAAGCGGCTTCAGGCACAAAAGCGCCACCGTAAGCAAGGAACCGGAAACAGACAGCGACAGAAGTGTTTTCACAAACTCACTCATTCTGTTCCTCCCAATATTTTTCGATCTCCTTCAGTTCCTCCGCCGAAAGCATATCTTCCTGCAAAAGCGTGGAGACAAGCCCCCGTACGTTTCCTCCGAAAATCCGGTCCAGAAAGCTGTTCGTCTGCGCGGCCTGATACTCCTGCTCCGTAACCAACGCTTCGTATTCATTGCGTCTGCCAATCTTGTTCGTTCTAAGATACCCCTTTTCCACCAAACGTGAAAGCAGAGTAAGGACCGTATTTTTCTTCCATGTACTTTCTTCCTTTTCCAGCTCCTCCATAAGAAAAGAATAAAGAGCCGTTCCTCCATTGCCCCAGATAATTCTCATCAGGACCAGCTCTGATTCCGAGATCTGCTGCATCTTTCTTCCCTCCCTTCTATATTAACATGTTGTAGGCTAATTTTATATTAACATAATGTAGGCTTAAGATCAACCGCATTTTTACGTCTATTTCTGCCGGACATAAATTTTGGCTGTCTGGTTTCGTACCAAACAGCCAATCATGATTTCTTTATTCAAATTCCGTCTCGATCCAGGTATTTCTCACCTTATCGAACTCTCCCGCATCCGCGGCCTCCGCGAAGCCGGAGTCAAAGGGAATCCTTCCAAGAATATGGAGCTTTTCCTCCCCGGCGATCTCATCCAGGTGGCTTTTACCGAAAGGATAGAGCTTCTTTCCGCAGTCCGGACACTGAAGATAGGAATAATTCTCCACCACGCCTTTCACCGGAATCTTCATCTGCTCCGCCATGCTCAGAGCCTTCTTTACGATCATCTGGACCAGATCCTGCGGGGAAGTCACCAGAACAATCTCGCTCACCGGCAGGGACTGGAACACAGTCAGGGGTACGTCGCCCGTTCCAGGAGGCATATCCACCAGAAGATAATCCAGATCTCCCCAGATCACGTCCGTCCAGAACTGCTTGACAATGTTCGCGATAATGGGACCGCGCCAGATCACAGGCGTATCCTCTGCAGGGAGCAGGAGATTCATAGACATCAGCTTGATTCCGTTTTTCGTAAGCCTTGGTTCAATTCCCATGTCGCTGGCCGCTGCCGGACCGTGAATCCCGTACATGCGGGGAATCGAGGGACCTGTAATGTCCGCGTCGAGGATTCCCACCTGGTACCCCTTCGCCGCAAGCTCATTGGCGATGGAGGCTGTCACCATAGACTTCCCCACGCCTCCCTTGCCGCTGACAACGCCAATCACCCGGCGGATACAGCTATATTCATTGGCATCCACCTGAAAGCTTGCCGGCTTTTCCCGGCTTGGACATCCCTCGCAGCTCGTCTTATCACAACTGCTGTTATTACATGCTTTCTCACTCATTTTTTCTACCTCGTCTTTCTTTTATCATCTTTCTTTTAAAATCTCTTTCTCCATGTCCTGGGCGTGAACAGCATCAGAAGCGGCAGAATTTCCAGCCGCCCAAGCAGCATGTCCAGACTCAGAACGAGCTTGGAAAACCAGGAATAGGCGGAGAAATTCTCCACAGGACCTACTCCTGCAAGTCCTGGTCCCACATTATTGAGCGTCGTCAGAACTGCTGTAAAATTCGTGGTAAAATCAAAATTGTCCACAGAAATCAGCAGCACCGAAAGGGCGAGAATTGCCATATAGCAGATCATATAGACGTAAACGCCCCTGGTGTTTTCATCCGTCAGCCGTTTTCCATCGAGTCTCACCACATTTACAGACTTTGGATGAAGCACCTGCCGGATCTCTTTCGTGACGGTTCTGGCCAGAATAATGATCCGTGACACCTTCATGCCGCCTCCCGTGCTTCCGGCGCAGGCTCCAATCGCCATAATAATCAGAAGTATTGTTTTGGAAAACTCCGGCCACAGATCAAAGTTCACCGTCACAAAGCCTGTCGTCGTGATCACAGAAGCCACCTGGAAGGCTGCATAGCGGAAGGATTTCAGCACATTTCCATAAATGTGTACGATATTCACCGTAATCAGAGCGATAGATGCCGCCACAATACCCAGATATGCCCGCAGCTCCTCGCTTTTAAACGCCGCCTTAAAATTCTTCAGCAGCATCAGATAATACAGACTGAAGTTTATGCCAAACAGCAGCATAAACACCGTGATAACGCCATCGATATAGGCGCTGTCGTAAAAAGCTACGTTCGCGTTCCTGTTGTCAAAGCCTCCTGTGCCCGCCGTGCTGAAGGTATGCACAAGAGCGTCATAAAGATTCATTCCTCCGGCCAGAAGGAAAATCACCTCCGCTGCGGAAAGCACAATATAGATCCCGTACAAAATCCGCGCTGTGGAGCGCGCCTTCGGCACCAGTTTGTCGCAGGTAGGACCCGGCATCTCCGCCCGCATAAGAAACATGGAGTTTTTCGAGCTTAAAGGAAGGATGGTCATGACAAAGACCAGCACGCCCATACCTCCGATCCAGTGCGTAAAACAGCGCCAGAAATTCATGCCCATAGGCAAACTCTCAATATCCGTCAGAATCGTGGACCCCGTCGTCGTAAAGCCGGACACCGTCTCAAAAAAAGCGTCCACAAACCTCGGAATGCTGCCGCCAAGCACAAAGGGCAAAGCCCCGAACGCCGACCAGAGAATCCATGCCAAAGCCACAATCACAAAGCCTTCCTTGGCATACAGGGAAGTGTCCTCCGGCTTCTTTTTGGAAAGAATCAGCGACAATGCCGCCAGTTCCGCCGCAACGATCACAAAATATACGCCGCTGTCCTCCTGATAGAGCAGCGACACAAAAACAGGAAGCAGCATCAGGATTGCCTCCACAAGAAGCATTTTCCCCGTAATATATCTTATCATTCCGTAATTCATATCTGTCCCTCTGAAACAAAAATACCGCGAAACGCGTTTTCTTAACGCAGAATATCCTTCAAATCTTCAAGTCCCTGCGCCATGGAAACCACAATGACACTGTCGCCTACCTCCAGGGTATCGTCTCCGCCCGGTATGATGATCTGATTCTTTCTGACGATGGCCGCCACCAGATGATTTTCCTTTAACGTCAAATCTTTCAGAGGAACTCCCGTATACCTGGTCTTTTCCCGAATCAGAAATTCCAGAGCCTCAATTCTGCCGCCAATCAGCTTATAGACTGTTTCCACATTGGAGCTTCCCATGGAGTTTTTCATAGCGCGCACATAGCCGGTGATCGCGTTGGCCGTCACATTTTTTGCAGAAACCACGCTTTCCATGCCAAGCTCCTCCACCATGCTCTCCAGTCCTTCGTCGTTGACTTTTGTAACGATCTTCGGAACATTACGCATCTTGGCGTACATGGACATAATGATATTCTCCTCATCCATGCCGGTCAATGTCACAAAAGCATCCGCTTTGCTTATCCCTTCTTCTTCCAGAAGCTCGTGATTGGTGGCGTTGCCGTGAATAATCGTAGCTTTTGGCAGAAGATCGCAAAGTTCCGTGCAGCGCGCCTCGTTCTGCTCCACAATCTTGACCTGCATTCCCAGGGTAACAAGCTGACGCGCCAGATAATAGGCCACCCGGCCGCCGCCGCAGATCATTACGTTCTTCGCCTGATTTCTCATGGAATTTGTCAGGCGGAAGAATTTTTCTATCTCCTTATGGGAAGCCGCGATATTGATCTTATCCCCGGCTTCCAGCACAAAGCTTCCGTCCGGGATATACACCTTTGAACCGCGCTGAACCGCACAGATCAGCATCTTGATCTGGTACTTTTTATAAAGACCGCTTAAAGGAATCCCTTTTATCACGCTTTTCTCCGTAAGCATAACCTCCACAAGCTCCACGCGGCCCTTCACGAAGGTCTCTATCTTCGCTGCTGACGGAAAAATCAACACACGGGAAATCTCTCCTGCCAGGGCAAGCTCCGGGTTAACTGCCATACTCAGCTTCAAATCTTCTTTCAGAAGATGAATCTGCTCCGAATAGACAGGATTACGCACTCTTGCGATAGTCTGCTTTGCGCCAAGTCTTCTGGCCAGGAGACAGCAGAACATATTCATTTCATCCGTTGAGGTACAGGCAATCACCAGATCCGCGCCCGGTACGTCCGCCTTCTTCTGGATCTCAGCGCTTGCGCCGTCTCCCACGACGCAGGACACGTCCATCTCATTTACCGTATCTGCAAGCTTTTTCTCACACTGATCGATCAGCGTTACATTGTAGCTTTCTCCGGATAGCTGCATAGCCAGCTTATGCCCCACTTTTCCGTCTCCGATGATTACTATGTCCACCTTTACTCCCCCTGTCTCTTACCGAAAACGATTCGTCTCAAAATGCTCCATAGTCTTCAGACAATTCAGCACCTGCCTGTACCTGTCCTTAGTCGTCCCCTTGTCAAGCACAATATCCAGCGATACCGCGATGCTTTCCAGAAGCTGATCGTCCGCATACGCCTCCCAGGACTGGAAAAGCTCCAGCTTATCCTCATAAGTTTCCGCATCCAGAAAACGAAGCAGCAGGGGATTGGTCTCAGTCGGCGCTTCTACTTTTTCAAAGCAGTATCTCTGCTCAGCTTCCGGATATTCTTTCCTGTCCACCTCTCCTGCAAACTCCTCATAATCCCTGGCCAAAAGCTCCCCGTCTCCGTCCAGCGCCTGATAGAGCACCATCGGCCTTCCGGTCCCGGCATTCTTTGCGATGCCCGTGACCTGATAAAATTCGCCCTGAAAATGGCGGTAATATTCTCCTGCTTTTATTTCTCTCACACATAACCCTTCTTTCTTGGAAAATACTTCCTTTAACTGACAAGAGCATATCAGCCGGAAAATTTAACGCGCGGCTACATTCCGCCCGCTCCCGTCTTTTTCTCCTTCAGTCTCCGATATACCCATTCGCGCAGAAGCGTATACAGTACAGAGGTGATGGGAATAAACACCAGCATTCCGGCTATTCCCATCAGGTTTCCGCCCACTGTGACAGCTACCAGCACCCAAATGGAAGGCAGGCCAACGGAATTTCCTACCACATGAGGATAAATCAGATTGCCTTCTATCTGCTGCAGTACCAGAAACAGAATGATAAAGGCCAGAGCTCTCATGGGATTCACCACCAATATTAAAAAGGCTCCAATGGCACAGCCGATAAATGCCCCAAAAATAGGAATCAAAGCCGTAAAAGCAACCAGAACTCCCACCAGAAGCGCATAGGGAAACTTCAGAACGCTCATCACCACAAAAAACATGGTTCCCAGTATTGCCGCTTCCAGGCACTGTCCTGTGATAAAATTCGTAAAAGTACTGTAGCTTAAGGAAAAGATATAGGTAATTCGATCCGCATGCTTCTCCGGAAACACTGCTCTTAAAAGCTTCTGCGCCTGTACGCTCAGTTTTTCCTTCTGGACCAGCACATAGCAGGCAAAGATAACTGAAATAATAAAGGTGTAGAGCGCGTTGATAATCCCACGCGCCACTACTACGGTAGAAGCCAGCACACTTCCCGCGCCCGTCTGAAGCATATTCAGCGCCGTCTGTACCATGGCCTCCCAGTTCACTTCCTGACTGTCAATCCAGGCCGACACCTGTTCGTTATCCCGGAAAGTACTTTCCAGCCAGCTCTGGGCCTTTGGCAGCGCAGCTTCGATCTGCGCCGCCAGACTGGAGACCGTGGAGCTGAGTTCCGGAACCACCACAAAAATCACAAGCGCAATCACTGCCATCACAAGCACAATCGTAAGCAGCAGACTCAAAGGCCGCGCCAGTTTTCTTTTCCATTTTTCTTTCTTTTCTTCCCCAAAAAGCCTCTTTTCCATGAAAGACATGGGAACATTCAAAAGAAAGGCGATAGCCGCCCCCAATACGAAGGGAAAGAAGATCGTCCATAACACATCCAGTGTGCCCAGCACCACATCCAGCCGCTGAACACCCACAAGAAGAATTATGGTAAAGGTGATCAGAAACATCAGTTTTTTCATATTTTCACGGTCGAGATTCATGCACCCACTCCTCTATCCCAATAAAACTGTCTCTCTAGTGAGCATAATCCACCTTTAGGGCAGTGTCAAGTGTCTGGGAAAAATTTTGCCGGGTTCACGCGAAAGAACGACTGTCAAAAACAGCGGCAGAGGGCGCTCCAAAACTCTCCATTTTGGGACGCCCTCTGAATCTCTTTGTTCTCATATTTGATCCGGCAAAACCGAAACGTCATTTTTGATAGTTGACAGCACGTACAGCGTCTTCGTCCAGGACACTCCCGGCATTTTGTTAATATCCTGGTGTATCAGCTCCAGGCTGCTGGAGGAATCCGTCACAATCTTCAGGAGATAGTCCACATCTCCGGCGATATGATAACACTCCGTAATATTCGGATGGGAGGAAGCTTCCCTTGCAAAATCTTCTCCGAACCTCGGATGTTCCAATCGTACAGACATAAATACCGCCAGATCATTGCCAAGCTGCTTCTCATCCAGAACTACGGTATACTGCTGAATCATACCCCTGGCTTCCATCTTCCGTATCCGCTCTATCACAGCCGATACAGACAGATTTATGGTCTGACTGATCATCGAGGCTGTCTGCCGCGAATTTTTCTTCAGACATTTCAGAATACTCAGATCAATGCTGTCCATGTCTCCATTCCTCCTTGCAAAACCTTTGAAACGGACCGTCTGTCCAGCCCGCTCTTAAACATGCAAAAAGGCAGCCTGCTTTCGCAAACTGCCTTTGTTTACTCTGTGATTTATCATAACAGATAAAATATTTTTTGTCCAGAACAAAATTACACAAAAAATTCTGTTCTCACGCTTAGCAGGTGGCTCCTCCTGTCAGATGAAGCTGGGCGTCCAGAATCTCCTGCTTTCTCGCCAGAATATCGTCGGAGAGAAGCTGGGCTTCCACATTCTCAAAGCCCAGACGTTCAATCGTGGACGAGAACCTTTCTCCGGTCTGTCCCTGCTCGCGGAACAAAAGAATCGCCTTTTCAATCACGGACAACGCTTCCTCTTTATCCGTAAAGACTTTTGAAAGCGCCCTTCCCTGAGCCACATTCTTTCCCCAGCGTCCGCCGATGTAGATCTTGTAGCCGTATACGCCGTCCTCGATACAGTCAAAAGGACATTTTCCAATACAGCGTCCGCAGTTGTTGCAGACGTCTTTATCGATCTCCATGACGCCGTCCACAAGCTTCGCCGCATGGACAGGACAGACTCTCTCCACCGCGCACTTTTTGCAGCCGTTGCATTCGTCCTCGTCATAATTCGGAATCCGCTGGCCGATGATGCCGATGTCATTGAGATCCGGTTTTACGCAGTTGTTCGGACAGCCTCCCACGGCAATCTTAAACTTGTGGGGAAGCTGCACCTGACGATAGCCTTCATAAAATCTGTGATGAATTTCCTCGGACAGACCGAAGGAATCCAAAAGCCCGTATTGACAGGTCGTTCCCTTGCAGGCCACCACAGGGCGCACCTTGGAGCCTGTTCCGCCGGTCACCAGTCCCGCCTTCGCGATATAATCGCAGAATTCGTCAATCTTCTCATAAGGAATCCCCGGAACCTCCACCGTCAATCTCGTAGTATAGGTCACTGTTCCATTTCCGAACTTTTCCGCCGCCTCTCCGATCACCTTCTGCTGCTCGGCAGTTACCCGGCCGTTCACCGTGATAATACGACCGGAAAAATTATCTGTTCCCTTGTTGCTTAAAAATCCGCGTGCCTTTACTTTCTTTTCGTCTGCCGCGCTGATGGTAAGTGTAGCCATACGTTTTCTCCTCCTGTTGTTTGCAGTCTGTGGCGGCGGCGTACGGGAAGCAAAATCCTCTATTCTCCCCGCACTGCGCCATCGGTCTCCTAGTCCTCTGCGAGCTCGTTAAAGGTCGTTCCTCCCTCCAGAACCCGCGTGTTTGTGTAGCCATAGTATTTCAGACGGTTCTGCGTCATGTAAGCGCGCTTTCCCTTCGCGCATACAATCAGAAGCTTCTCGTCTTTGCCAAAGCCCTCGACCTCTCCTTCAATCTTTGTCAGATCCAGATACGGTGCGCCGGGAATCGAAGGCTGGGGCGACGCGTCCACCAGACGGTAGCCTTCGGCAGCTCCTGCCTGATATTCCGCCGGAGTAAAGGTTTCAAAGGCTCCGCTCATCTTGTTCAGCAGCACGTTCAGGGCATGGGCGAACGGATGAATCGCCGTGGAGAAAGGCGGCGCATAGGCAAAATCCAGATTCTCAAGCTGGTCTACGGTAGCTCCCAGAGAAATCGCCGTCACCGCAATGTCCGTCACCTTGTCTACCGCTCCTTTTCCCAAAACCTGAATACCAAGGAATTTCCGCGTAGTCCTGTCAGCAACCATCTTGATAATAAAGCTGCCGGCTCCCGGATAATAATGAGCCTTGTCGTCCACGACAGAGAGCGCGGTAACGACATCATAACCCGCCGCTCTGGCCGCCGTCTCCGTAAGTCCGGTGCGCCCCGCATTGATGCCGCCCGGAAGCTTTGCGACGCCCGTTCCCAGCACGCCCGCATATTCCTTGCCCGCTCCGCAGATGTCTTCCGCCAGAACACGGCCTGCTATATTGGCCGTAGAGCCCATAGGCGACCAGGTCTTTTCTCCTGTCTCACGGTTTGTGACCATTGCGCAGTCGCCTACCGCGTACACATCCTCCACATTGGTGCGCAGATACTTGTCCGTCAGGATCGTCCCCTTCTGCATCTTAATTCCGCTGCCCTCCAGAAAGGCTGTGTTGGGACGGATTCCGATAGCAATCACCACGGCGTCGGCCTTTACCGCGCGCTTACTGGTCTGAACCTTTTCCACCTTTCCATCGCCGAGAATCGCTTCCAGAGCCACGCCTGTCATCGGGTTCACGCCCGCCTCGGACATCCGGTTCTCCACATACTCGCTCATCTCCGGGTCCAGGAAATTGGGAAGCACATGGGGAGCAAAGTCAATGACATTCACACGCACGCCCTTCTCCGCCAGGTTTTCCGCCACCTCAAGGCCGATAAAACCGCCTCCCGCCACGACTGCGCGCTTGATTCCTCCCGCCTCTACAGCCTCACGCAGCGCAATCGCATCGTCCGGCGTCCGCATAAAGAATACATTTTCCAGATCCAGTCCCTCTATATCCGGACGGAACGGAGAGGCTCCGGATGCAATCACCAGCTTGTCATAGGAATAGTTTCTGCTTTCCCCGTTATGTACGGCTGTCACGGTCTTTGCCGCAGTATCTACGGCCGTCACTTCCGTCTCCGTCAGCACCTTTGCCCCTGTCAGCCTGGAAAAAGACTCCGGCGTATTGACAATAAGCTGTTCTCTTGTGGGAATCATTCCGCCCACATAATAAGGAAGGCCGCAGCCCGCGTAGGAAATATCCTTTCCCTTTGTCAAAATCGTAACCTCATGACTGCGATCTTCCCGCTTCAGCTTTGCAGCAACCTTGGTTCCCGCTGCCACGCCCCCAATAATCAGTACCTTCATCGGTAATTTTCTCCTTTCTTTTACCTGCGTCTTGCCCTATCTGTTACTTCATTATAACACTTGATAATCAATAATAAAAATGATATTATTTTATCAAAAACATAGGTAATTTCTATCAACAACTTTTATTGATATGCGCAGGAGGTACTTCTATGACTATCCGCCATCTGAAAATCTTCATCACCGTCGCTGAAACCGGGAAAATGAGCCTGGCAGCCCAAAAACTCTATCTGACCCAGCCTACCATCAGTCAGGCTATCCGGGAGCTGGAAGCTCACTATGACACCCGGCTTTTCGACCGCCTTTCCAAACGCCTCTATATCACAGAGCAGGGCAGGCATCTCCTGCAAATGGCCAAAACAGCCGTCCGTTCTTTTGAAGAACTGGAAATGCAGATGCAGAGCGAGACAAAAACGGAACATTTCCGGATCGGAGCCACCATCACCATCGGCTCCTGCCTGCTGCCCTCCCTTCTTGAAGATTTTCACAGCCGAAAGCCCCAGACAGATACCTTTTCCTATATCGGCAATACCCAGACCATAGAAGATAAGCTGCTCCACTCCGAGCTGGACGTGGGTATCGTGGAGGGCATCATCAAAAGCCCTGACCTGATCAGCATTCCAATGATGGAAGACTACCTGGTTCTGGCCTGCAGTTCCACACATCCCTTTGCCTCCCTGGACACCTTTTCTCCCTCCGATCTGGAAGGACTGGATTTTGTCATGAGAGAAAAAGGAAGCGGCACGAGAGCCCTGTTTGAAAACTATCTGCGCGATCATCACATTCACATCCACTGCCGCATAGAAGCTCCTTTTCCGGAAGCCATGAAGCACGCGGTCCTGTCCAATCACTGCCTTGCTGTCATCTCCGTTCGTCTAATTGAGGAGGAGATCAAAAAAGGCACGATCCATATGCTCCGCGATCCGGAAAACACATGGAACCGTACCTTTAATCTCGTCTATCACAAGGATAAATTTATTTCTGATTCGATTTTACTCCTCAAAGAGCTGCTCGGTCAGTACCAGAAGCCGGCCGTTCTTCCCGGCTCAAACCAGAACGAAGCCCCGTCCTCTCCGGATGCCGGTCAGGCTTAAGCATCAGAAATAAACCATTTCCTCCTCCGGCTTCGGCGCGGACTTCAGGGCCTTTGTATAAAGCACGGGGCCTTCCTCTCCGGAATACTCCTCCCGCTTTTCCACATACACCTTAGCCGTCACGGTAAGCCACTGTCCGTTTTTGATCTTATCCACGTTATGGCTTCTGCACAGAAAGCCCAGGAACACGGTATCGTCGGCGCAGCAGGTCATGGCTCTGCGCCCCGGCACAAAATACCCCGGCGTAATGCCTCTTGGCTTCATAACCAGAGCCTTAAACCGGATGGTTTTTCCGTCGTAATGCTCCGGATGATCCATTGCATCCACATACCAGATGCCGTAATCCATGTCGCCGATGTCGATAATCTCCGCATTCAGGTCAAAGGGCAGCTCATCTTCATACTCAAAAAGCTCTCCGCCCTCCTTCTCAAACTCCACCTGGGCTCTCGGATTCACTGCACGGATATTGCGCTTGTAGGAGGCCGCCTTCGTACCCTCCACGCAGCGGTTGAAGATCACCAGATCCGAATCCTGCACCATATCCATAAAGAGCGACTTCATATTCTGCATGTACAGGTCGAAGGTACCCGCGTCCACCAGCGTGATGCCCTGAGCCGGAAACCAGCCCCTTGGGAGCTGAATCTCCCGGAAAAGCTGCATTCCCCACATACCGTTGTACTCGATCATCACCTGCGTGGGCTTATATTTCTTTCTGCACTCCTCCAGAAATTCCGGCGTAAACTCCGCCTTTCCCTCTACATTTACCAGCACCGTGTCATAGGATTCCAGAATATGCAGATCATATTCCTCCTCCCCTTCCTCGCAGGCGATCAGAAGCGTCTTCCCACCGTCCGAAAAATAAGGATCCGACAGTGTTTCCTGAATGAAGGTCGTCTTCCCGCTTTCCAGAAAACCGTTCACTATATATACAGGCACTTTATTTCCAAAACTCATCGTATATCATCCCCTATACCTGAAACAATGCCTTCAGCGCATCCTCGTCAAGTCCGGAACCGATGACGCAGAGACGTCCCGTGTAATCCGGACTTCCAGCACGCACCTCGTATTCCTCCGGCACAAAGTCAAACTGCATCCAGCTTCCGTCCGTATTCTGAAGGATTCCCTTGGCGCGCAGAATGACGCCGTACTCCCCGGAATCGCTCAGCTTCTCCAGCATCTGCTGCAGCTCCTCTTTTCCGTAGCGGCGCGGAGTCTCCACGCCCCAGCTTGTGAATACTTCGTCTGCATGATGATGACCTTCATGATCATGGTGATGATGATCGTGATCATGGCAGCCGCAGGTGCATCCCTCGCCGTGATCATGATGATGCTCATGATCGTGATCATGGTGATGCTCATGATCATGATCGTGATCGTGGTGATGCTCATGATCATGATCGTGATCGTGGTGATGCTCGTGAAGCGTACCCATGTCAATCTCTGCATGGTGCATCGCATCCAAAATCTGCTTGCCATTCAGTTCATCCCAGGGCGTCGTGATCATGGTCGCCTTTTCATTGTGTTCCCGCAGAAGGGAGACAGCTTCCTGCAGCTTTTCCTCCGTCATATTCTGGGTACGGCTCAGTACGATGGTCCCCGCATGCTCCACCTGATTATTAAAGAACTCTCCGAAGTTCTTCATATACATTTTGCATTTCTTTCCGTCTACTACGACGATCGCGCTGTCGATGCGGACATCCATGGAACCTGCCACATTTTCCACAGCCTTCACCACGTCCGAGAGCTTTCCTACGCCGGAGGGCTCAATCAGAATCCGGTCCGGAGCGTAGGTATCCAGCACCTCTTTAAGCGCCGTTCCAAAATCACCTACCAGAGAACAGCAGATGCAGCCGGAATTCATCTCATTGACCTGAATGCCGGATTCCTTCAGAAAGCCGCCGTCAATACCTATTTCTCCAAATTCATTTTCAATCAGTACGATCTTCTCACCCTGGAAGGCTTCTTCCAAAAGCTTTTTAATCAGTGTTGTCTTACCGGCTCCAAGGAAGCCGGAAATGATTGTAATTTCTGTCATGATTCTTCCTTCTTTCTCTATTCAAAAAGACCGTCTGCTCCGGAGGGATACAGACAGTCTTTCGTTCTCATTCTTATGCAATCTTGCTCTTTGCAAGCTCAGCCAGGGAAGCGAAGCCTGCCGGATCATTTACAGCCATGTCAGCCAGCACCTTGCGGTTGAGCTGAACCTCAGCCAGCTTCAGGCCGTACATAAACTTGCTGTAGGACAGACCGTTCAGACGGGCCGCAGCGTTGATACGTGCGATCCAGAGCTGACGGAACTGACGCTTTCTCTCTTTTCTTCCTGCGTAGGAAGTAGCAAGAGCTCTCATTACGGACTGCTTTGCCACACGATACTGCTTGCTTCTTGCTCCTCTATAGCCCTTAGCGAGCTTCAATACTCTGTTATGTCTCTTTTTAGCGCCTAAACCGCCTTTAATTCTTGCCATTTCTTCTTTCCTCCTTGAAATTTCCCGATTCTACGATACCCTCTGAAACAATAGCTTACAGATACGGAAGAATCTTCTTCATGCTCTTTACATTGGTAGCATCTGTAATCGTCGCTTTTCTGAGATTTCTCTTTCTTTTCTGAGATTTCTTGGTTAAGATATGGCTCTTATAAGCTTTCATTCTCTTGAGTTTGCCGGTTCCTGTCACTTTGAAACGCTTTGCAGCAGCTCTGCTTGTCTTAATTTTAGGCATTTTATATATTCCTCCTATCCTAGTTTGCCTGCAACTGTTCAGTACCTTTACAGTTACACCGAATAGTTACATCTGCTTTTCCAATTTCTATTAAAATCATTCCACCTCTGTGGCTGATTCTCAAAAATTACTGACGCTTCTCTGTAAGAAACATCATCATCTGCCGGCCTTCCAGCTTCGGAGCTTTCTCCACTACCGCAATATCTGACAGCTTTTCGGCAAACACATCCAGAATCTGCTTCGTCTTCTGCACATGCGCCATCTCTCTTCCGCGGAAACGCAAGGTCACCTTGACCTTATCGCCCTTCTGGATAAACTTCCTGGCCGCGCTTACCTTCGTGTTCAGGTCGTTCTCCTCGATATTCGGTGACAAACGAACTTCCTTAATCTCAATCGTCTTCTGCTTTTTGCGGGCTTCCTTCTCTTTTCTCGCCTGCTCATACTTGAACTTTCCGTAGTCGATGATTTTACATACGGGCGGCTTTGCCGTAGGCGCGATCTTCACCAGATCAAGTTCTGCTTCCCTTGCAATCCGCATCGCGTCTCTGGCAGACATGATGCCAAGCTGCTCACCATTCACCCCTATGAGGCGAACCTCCTTATCCCGGATCTGTTCGTTAATCATTAAATCGCTAATTGTAGTACCCTCCTTATTAAGAAAAGAAAAAGTGAATAGTCGCAGACTATCCACTTGAAATATCAAACCACAAGGTATAAAATATACCTGTCATGCCGATAATTATAAACCCAAGACGCCTTCTGCGCTAAGGTGAGAGCGGATACTCTGCTTGCTGTCACTAAGGTATCATAGCATACCATTTTTCTTCTGTCAATCAATTTTCTCATTTTTTCCTGCTTTCGTAACTTTTTATTCCTCTCTGCGCCTGCTTCTGCTCCGAAGAAAGCATACAACTCCCAGGGAAAGGGCAGCCAAAACCCCCGCTGCCGCATAGCATGCTGTCCTGTTCATGAAAAACTGTACCAGCAGATTCGGCGTCACAAGGAAGCAGACAGCCTCCGTCTGCGTCATATTGCCTGCTGCGTCCCATGCCGTTACCATGAGCTTCTGCCGGTAATTCTCCCCGGTTATACGCAGCCGAATCCTCCCGCCGCCTTTTGCAAGTTCTCCGGCGCTGTAAATAGTTTCCTCCCCGTTCAGGTTCACCCTCACTTCGGAAAGCCGTATATTGTCCGCCGCGTCCACCGTCACCTCTTTGATACTTTCCCGGTACTGTCCTCCATCCTCCACGCCGGAGATCAGAACGTCCGGAACGGTCCTGTCCACTGCAAACTCGATCGTCTTCCCCTTGGAACCGGTGTCAGAGGCATTTTTTGCCCTGTCTTCCGAATAAATCGTCAGAAGATAGGTCCCTTCCTCCAAAAAGCATTCCTTTTCTATCCTATAGGTGTACTGCTTCCAGGTAAGGGCTGAGCCGCTCTCCCGCACTGTGTAGTCCTTTCCTTCCTCCAAGGTCCAAAGCGTCCCATCACGGCTGCAGGTAATCTCGTGGAATTCCAGCGTATCCACATTCGTCTCCATAATTACGATGTCCTGTTCCTGATTCGTGTAGAAACGCCCGTTTTCTCCCACGAGTTCCTCCGTCTTGCGATCAAAGGTATATACTGAGCCGAACCGGTTCACAGAAAACAGGATACTTCGCTCCGTTCTGTTCCCGGCCAGATCAACGGCCGCCGCTTTCAGCGTATACAGGTCGTCCTTTTCCTGAACATATGCAAAATCCTCCAATCTGAACTCCGCACCGTTTTCCAACTCTGTCCGGGAGCCTTTTGTTTCCATCTCTCCATTGCGGTATCCCGTCAGTACAATTTCATATCCTGCCGGATCGTAATTCGCATCCGTAAAACGTATCCCCGGACATACCTCTCCGCGGTTGGCAGAGCAGTCCCCGATGCCGAACAGCGTAAGCTCCGGCGGCGTCGTATCTATGACAAAAGGTTCTGTCTCATAGGTAGGAAAACGATTTCCCGCCCGATCTTCTCCTTCTACCGTAAGCGTATACTCTCCGTCCCCGGAAAAGGTAACCCTCGCCGTACTGCGGTCTCCAGCCCGCTCCCAGTCAGAAAGGGATGGTAATTCTTTCACGGCGTCGTCTCCCGTAACTGTAACATGAATCAGCTCACCGCTGAAATTATGTTCCAGGATCTCAATCACGGCCGTCCGGCTCTCGGCATAATACCGGCCATTGCGGCAGTCGTAATTGTCCCAGGTCACAGTCAGCTCCGGCTCCGTCTGATCGATGGTAAAGGTATCTATCCGTCCGTAAGCCGCCCGGTTTCCCGCCAAATCCTGAAATTTCAATGTAAACGTATAATCTCCGTCCTCCAGAAAAGCGACTGTGCAGGTATGGAGGGTATCGTCCCCGCTTCCCGACGTCTTCCAGCCGCTGATAGACGGCATAGCGCCATCTATATTTGTTATCTGAAATTCCACATCCCGTTCGTCAAAATTCCGTTCCCGAATGGTGACCGTCGCCGTGCGCGTCTGATTGTAGTACTGTCCTTCCCTGTCATGACTCACATCGTACTCCACCCTGATTTCCGGAGCCGTGACATCAATATGGTAAAGCTCCTCCACATAGCCCTCATGCCCTGCATGATCCGTATATCCGGCGCTGACCTTCCGGTTATTTTCATTATTTTCTGAAGCCTCCAGCGTCAGCTCCTGAACAAATTCACTGGTAATTTCCTGTTCTGCCTTTCCGCTCAGATCCCTCCCTGCTTCCGCCGCGTAATCCCGGCTGCCCGACAGCGTATCTCCCGCCTGATACCAGACCCTGGAAAGGCCGGAAAAGGAGTCTTCCATAGCAAGGCGCACAGTTACATCCGTATTATAATAGTCTGTCCCATCCACCGTCCGGGAAGGATTCGTCAGCGTCGTAATGGCAGCCTTTCCCGTCTGCTCATGCTTCGCCTGACTTTCTGCCACAAAGCTGTGAATCTCCTCCCGGCAGTTTCCGGCCCAGTCATATGCCTCCACCCTGGCCGTTCCCTTAAAATTCTCCGCCTCATCCGGAATCTTTACCGCAAAGGAAGACCTTTCCAGCGGCTGGAAAACCTTTTCGCTGACGGTTTCTTTACCCTCCTCATCCACGAGGGTAAACCGGATTGCCCGGATTCCGGCTGTGCCGTCCCCTGCGTCAGCGCTGACTGTCACAGGTTCCCCGGAAAACACCCAGCCCGAAGGCAGATAATTGACCGGATTGCCCGTCGGGCAGGTAAGCGTCAGTTCCTCCGGGGCCTTCGTGTCCACCGTAACATATTCCGTATGAATTTCTTTCGCAGTCCGCGCTTCTATTTCCGCATCCCCATGATTTTCACCGTCTTTTGCATCCGTCTGTATCTGCCAGATGGCCTGATTGCCGGCCAGATCCGTACAGCCCAGGGGAATTTCATAATTGGCATCCTCCGAAAGAGGAAGCTCCGTCTCCCAAACCGTCCTGCTCACAGTCCTTCCTTCCAGTCCGGCCAGGGCTTTCTGAAATCCTGCGGCTTTTGCAGCCTCGCCTCCACTTGTCTCCGCCCGGAAGCCTTCGAGTACCTCCTTTAACTCCTGTACCCGAAAATTCCTGTCCGCCACCGTCACAAAGAGAGCCGTCTCCGTGTTAAAAAATTTCCGTTCTCCGTATACCCTGACTGCTTCTCCGGAAAAATGCGCCGCTATCACTGGAGGCGTCCGGTCCAGCACCAGTACAGGGCTCTCATACCGACCATTTTGCAGAGAACCCTGCACAGCATTTTCCTCCGCCTGTACGGGATTGCCTGCCATATCTCTATACGCCGCCGACAGGCGAAAATCCCCTTCCTCCGAAATGCTGTAGGTTCCGGTCCAAACTCCCTCTCCGGTTTGCGTCCAGCAGATCTCCGAGGTCACATTTTCCAAAACATCTTCAGATCCGTCTGTAAGCCTTATCCGTTCCAGCACAAATCCTTCCGGTATAGAAGCTCCAACCGCTTGTACTCCAAATAGAGACACAAAAGAGTCCGTGAGTGTTATTTCCACGGTAATGTCCTGATTATAATAGGAAATGCAGCCGCTCACAGGAGTGCGGACGCCTTCCTGATCCTTTCCGTCTTTTACCACTCTCACAGCTTCCATATAAGAGACGCGAAGCAAAGGAGCCGCATGATCCAGGATAAAAGACTCGCTGCAGCATTCTTCCTGTCCTGTCCCCTCTCTTTGATCTGACAGCACATTGCCTGCCCGATCCTGGTAGCTTACCCAAAGCTGATAGACGCCTTCCTCATCCGTCTCCCCATCAAAGGCGAGTACGGCCCTGTGGATCGTGCCCTCATGAGTCCACACAAGAGAGCCATCGTCCCCTTTAAGCTCCACAACCGTTCTTTCCTCCAGCAGGTTTACGATCCGCACGCTCACCCTGCTTTCCGACCAGTCCTCCTCCCGATCATCTATCGCAAAAGAAAGGGACACATCCGCTCCCTCCACATTCTGATACAGCGGAATTTTTTCGCCTTCCACATCCACAAACTGCACACATTCTCCCGATACGTCAAGCTCTGTAAGCCTTGGCGGCCTCGCGTCAAGAATCAGGCTGCCCGTCATAAATACGCCGTTTTCTTCCTCCGTCATCTTTCCAAAGCTTCCTGGAGCCGCCGAAAGAGGATTGCCGGCCACGTCCCTGTATACAGCCTGAATCTGATAGACCACTTCCCTTTCCTTTTCATAGGGAAGCGTTACACTTACGGAAAGCTGTCCGTTTTCAAAATCTCCCCATGAAATCCAGTCCGCGCTTTCCTCCGCGCCTACCTCCTCCCCGTCTCTCAAAACCGTGAGTTCCGGTTTCACAGGCGCTTCGTTTCCGTCCCTTTGAAATTCATACCCCTCCTCCGTAAATGCCAAAACCACCGTCTCGCCTTCTTCCGCCGTTCCCCCATAATACCGGCTGTCCAGCTCCGAAAAGTCTGCTTCCGGCACCGTCGTCTGTACCACGGGGGCCTCTCTGTCCTTCCAAAAGGCCACGCTCACCCATTCCGCTTCCGGAAGTACAGTTCCGCTGCCATCCCCTGAACGGAACTGATAACTCCCGGCATAGAACAAATCCGTCTCCGTAAATGCGAACTGATACGGAGAGGAGGAAACCATTTCCATGGCCGTCCACTCCTCCGCTTCCTGTTTTCTGTATTCCACAGTTGGAACGTCTGCGCCATACTCCCATTCCTCCGGCAAAGAAACCGTAAAGGTCGTGTCGGAGTTTATCCAGCCGCTTTCATTGGCCGTCTGGTCAATCATAATATTTTCCGGACACAGAGGAGGCGCCGACGGTTCCTGTGCATGCAGCTCCAGGGGCTTCCGTCCGCTCCAAACCAAACAAAGCAGCAAAAAAATCAGAATTCCATTTCTTTTCATTTCCCCGTTCTCCCCTTTCCCTTTTAACGTCTCTCTTTTTCCAGGTTCGCCGTCAAAAACTCCGTCGCTTCTTCTCCGCGGTTTTCCCTTTCTATCTTCCGTATCTCCTGTCTTTCCCGGTATCCGCTTAAAACCCCCAAGGCATTCCGAATGTCCAGCCGTATAAACAACACGATCGATGCCGTAAGCAGCACCGCTGCGCCTGCCAGACAAAGCACAAACAGGCTGTGATAAAAATCAAGCTGCCCCCATATCTGCTCCATTTAATTTTCCTCCCCTGCAAACACTGACTGCACTATCCTCTTTGCCTGCGCAGCCGCCTGCCTTACTTCCTCTGTCTCGCGCCGCACCAGCTCCTGCATTCCCTCGTCCATACGCGTGAAATCCTTGTCCAGACTTTCCTCTATCCGCACAAGCTGTGCGAGCATCTCCTCTTTTTCTACGCCTGCGTCCCGAAACCGCGCCCCTCTCGATACAATCTGACCTGCCATCTCCCTGTACATGACGAGCGCCGTTCTTTCGTTATCCTCCTCCACCAGATTTCCCTCCAGCAATTCCGTCAGATCGTCCCAGTAATCCCGGTAGGATACAAAGGCGTCTCCCGCCTCGTCCACCATACCAATCCTGGAATAGTAATCCGAAATCAGGCCGAGACATCTGGCACGCTTTCTCTGCCCCTCCTCCAAAGCCTCCGATTCCGCCGCGATCCGAAAATAGCCCGCCGCATTCTTTTTATTTTCTTTCTCCTCAAATTTATAGAAGTACGCAATCCCGGCCTCATACGCAAACCGGGCGTAGCCTTTTTCATTTTCCTGAAATACGGCCTCGTATGTTTTTCCTTCGTCCGTATACCGTATCAGCGCCGCCCGCAGTTCTCTGCTTTCTTTCGCAGTCAAAAAACTGTCGTCCAGAAAGCCCTCCCGCAGAAGTCCAAGCCACGCCTCCTCACGCGCCGGATCAAGCGATGCCGCCCTTCCGTAATTTTCAATCTCCTCGTTTTTATCCACAGAGTTTCGTGCCGCAAGCATATATGCTTCATAATTCGTTTTTCGGATCTGGGTTTCCTTTCCCAGAAACAAGCCTGCTGCGGCTCCCAACAGCGCCGAACCCAGAAAGCAGGCCGCAAATATTCCCACCTTTCGCTTCTGCTTTTCTCTGTACGTCCTGTCCTGCTCCTGGTAATGTTCCAGGGCATACAAAAGTTCCGCGCAGGACTGATACCGTTCCTCTTTTCTGAGCTGCGTACATTTTACAAGAACCGCTTCCAGACCTGCGGACAGCGACGACCTGTACTCCCGAATAGGACGCAGCCTGTGCGGACTTTCCCCGGTCAAAAGCTGAAACATCATAACGCCCAAACAGTAAATATCCGTCCTGGCGTCGCTCTGTCCGGTCCTTTCATACTGCTCCGGAGCCGCATATCCAAAGGTCCCAAGAGAAACCGTATCCCCCAGGCTCTCCGGCTTATACTCCCTGGCTGCGCCAAAGTCAATCAGCGCCACGGTCCCATCCGGTCTTTCTATCACGTTGGCCGGCTTCAGATCCCGGTAAATCACCGGCGGTCTTCTGGAATGCAGATAAGAGAGCGCTCCGCAAAGCTGCTTCGCCCATTCCAGCACTTTTTCCTGAGACTGCGCGCCCTGCCTGGCCAGCAGCGAATCCAAAGGCAGTCCTTCCACGTAATCCATAACAATCAGGACGGCCTCCCGCCTGTCTATGACATCGGCTATCGCTGGAATGCAAGGATGTCTCAGCCGCTTCATCAGCTCAAGTTCTTTCCTGTCCAGTGAAAATCTTAGACTGTCGCTCTTTACAATCTCCTTCACTGCCCAGAACTTGTTCGCCCTCTCATTCATCGCCAGGTACACGACACTCATGCCTCCCCTGCCTATGACATTGAGGATCTTATATTTTCCGTCAATGACGGAACCCACTTTCAGCATGGTCTTCCCTTCTTCTGTTTTCTTTGTATGGGATTTTACAGCAGATACTGTCTCCGGCTGTCAGAATATCCATGTTCCGAAGCCGGAGTATGCTGTCATCTGAAATTAAGAAATAAGATTAAAATATGGTATTATAGAACTAACCCGAATCCACAGTTCCTGGCCAAAGGATGTCCGGCAAAGTCTCCGTCTCTCCTCAGACAATAAACTGCAGATCCGGGATGCTTTCTCTTTTGTACCCTAATTGACCGCAGGCTTACGACTCCTCCATCTGCTCCTGAAACTCCTTCAGGCTCCTGGCCTTCCCTGCAAGCCTGCACCACTCGCGCAGTTTTTCCGGATCCGCTTCTTCCTGCAGCCGTTCTTTAAGGGCTGCTGGAATCTCTCCCAGCTCCTGCAGGAAATCCAGAATCACTTCCACCCGGACCGTGCGCGCCGTCTCCTCGGCTGCTTCTTTTGCCGCTTCTTCTGCCGCCGCCCTCTGCTTCATGGCTATAAAATGCTCGAACGTCATATACTCCTGCTTCACCTCCGGCAAGATCTTCACCTGGTTTACAAAGCCGTGAATCTTCCGAATTATATCATTCGTCACATTCCGCTCCGTGCTGCTCTGCAGGTATCTTAACAGCTCCTGAAGTTCCCGGCTGCCGCCCTTACACCCTCCAGTATAAAAATAGATAAACTGGACGCCATCCTTATATTCCAGATCTGGAATCTCCTGACAGCAATTCCGAATCGTATACATCATATAATCTCGGCCAAACGGATCGTAATTCGTAATTGTAATCACATACAGATTCGGCAATCTGGAAAAATCATCTTCACCGCTGCTCATATACCTACTATCTATTTTAGCCTGATAAAAGCGGTTATGTCTAGCCAAATTTTCTCCCCGCTGCAGGTGCGGTTCCAAGTCGTAAATATTTAAGATAGACTCCTCCCCTCCTGCCTGCAGCTCTCCAAACTCCTCTACCTCCACATCCATACGGATACCGCGATGTTCCGGGGTAAAGGCTGGTATCATATGCTGCGCCACAATCCGAATCTGTCCGATACTGCGCTGTAAAAGCGTTGAAAGCAAAATCTGGCAAAAAGGCACTCCAACCTCTCTGTCTGAAGCAAGCACATGAAACAAAAAGTCATCCAATACATTCAGTTCTTCCAGAGTTCTTCTCTGATAACTCATGTTCCTCCTTTCCCGACAGGCAAGGAAACGAACGCCATGCAGCCAATATCCCTGCCTCAAATTAAAAAAGTGAAATAGTGGCGATACGCCGGATACCTAAACTGGCCAGACAGCCAGTGAAAACTGAAATTCAGTGCTTTTATACTACTACAAAATACTGGTGATTTCAAGATGAAACTGTGAATTTAGAATTTTTTAACATTTTTTTGGGGGGATAAGACGAATAGGAAAACTCAAACTTTTCCTTATAAATTCAAAAAGGATGCCTTCCAAGAAGACATCCTTACAACATTTCTATATTTCTGTTAATTTCTCCTCAACGCCTCGATCGGACTTAACTTAGCAGCCTTTTTCGCCGGATAGATACCGAAAAAGATACCTACGCCTGACGAGAACAAAGTAGCCAGAATAATCGTGCCTACGCTGAGATCCGGCGTGATGCCGAGCATCGGCAGGGAACAGATCCCGTAAGCTCCGAGAAGACCCAGAATGATACCGATGACGCCGCCGATACAGGTAATAATCGCAGATTCCGCCAGGAACTGCATCATGATGGAGCCTGTTCTTGCTCCGAGGGCTTTGCGGATTCCGATCTCCCTGGTCCGTTCGGTGACGGATACCAGCATGATATTCATGACGCCGATTCCGCCTACCAGCAGGGCAATCGCGGCCACCAGGGCGATAAAGGCTGTAATCATATCCAGCACGCTTGTGATCTGAGCAATCTGGCTGTCGGCATCCTGCAGGAGAAAAGCATCCTCTCCCTGCGTATGGTGACGGCTTTCCAGAAGCTGCATGACCTCGCTGCCTACGGTCTGGGAATACTCGCTTCCCTCTGAAATCACATATATAGAATAAAATTCATCCAGTTCATAGCCGAACGCATAGTTCATCGTATATGGCACATACATCGTGATATAGCTGGAGGAATACATCATCGAATCTACAAGACCGCCATCTGTCTGCTCTTCATTGATGACGCCGCAGATGGTGATCTCGTGGGTAATATTATAAATTGTAGCCTCCACAGTCATTCCGACTACATCGTCCGTACCGAACATTTTGACTGCGTCAGACTGGCCAATCACCGCTACCAGATTCATGGCTTCCACATCGGAATCTGTAAAATAACGGCCATATTTCATCTCCGGATTATGAGTGTATTCCAGGTCTGCCGTTCCTGAAGAAGCTATTACGTCGAAATTCCCCTTGGGCGCGAGAAGCGTGCCCACCAGACTGTCTGAGGGCGTAACACCCTTTACATGGGGAACCTTTTCTTTAATGGCCTCCATATCCTCCGGCGTAATATAGTCTCCGCTTCCGCCGTCGCTGTTGGAATAAATGTAAATCTGTCCTCCGGCGATAGCATTCAAAGCGTCGCTCATCTCCGTTTTTGCGCCGCCGCCTACAGACATAATCATAATGACGGAGGAGATACCGATGATAATGCCGAGCATCGTCAGGAAAGAACGTCCTTTGTTGGCCCGGATATTGTCAATGGCCATTTTTATATATTCATATAATTGTGCCATTTCTATCCCTCCAACGCCGTTACACGTACGCCCTCTTGAATTCCCGTGGTGATGCCGCCGGATACGACCTTGTCTCCTGCCTCCAGGCCGGATTTGATTTCTATATAATCATCCGAGGAAAGTCCTGTCTCAACAATCTTTCTTACCAGTACTCCGTCCTCCTGCACCACATAGCAGAAGCTGCCGTCCTGTCCGGAGTTGACGCACTCGTTGGGAACTACCAGCACGTCTGTCACAGAATTTCCCTGTACCGTCACTGTGGCTTCCAGTCCCAGATAAATGTTTTCATCCGGATTTTCTATCTTGACCTGTGCCGTGACTACCGGAGTTCCCTGGGTATTCGCCTCTGCGATACGGCTTAAGCTTGTGACAGTACCCGTGTATTCGTGACCTGCCAGCGTAATCGTCGCCGACTGTCCCTCGGCCAGCTTCTCCAGATCATATTTGGTAATGCTCATCTCCACTACCACGTCCTCATTGCTGGCTACCGTAAAGAGTTCTCCTCCCTTCGCCGCGGGACCGCCCGGAACTGCCGACACGCTCGTCACTACCCCTGAAAATTCAGCCTTGATGCCTTCTCTGCCTTCCTCAATGTCATCCTTCGTCATCTGCGCATTGAGTTCGCTTAAGTTCTTGTTCGCCGCCAGCTCGTTTCTGGCTGCCGAGGACAGAATCGCCGCGTCGGTGGAATCCTGGATTCCTTCCTCCTCCGCCTTGCTGGTCTCCAGCTTCTGCTTATTCTCCTGGGAGTCTGAGAGACGTCCCTGATATTCATCAAGCTTGATGACGATATTATTGTAATTTGTCTGCTCCTCGTCAATGCTCTTTTGAAGCTCCGGTATCTTTGCCTGAGCCTCCTGAGCCGGAGCTGTGGCTGCGTCTGCCTCGGCCTGCGCTACGGTAACCGCATCCTGCAGTTTCTTATACTCTTCGGATGCCGGATCCAAAGTTGAGGAGGAAAGAGCCGTCTTCGCCGCTTCCAGCGCCGCATTCTTCTCCTCCAGAGCCGTCACAGCCGCCTGCGCCGCAGCCAGCTCCTCTCTCAGAGAAGCAAGTTTGTTCGCGGAATCTCCCTGATAGCCTGTGTATTCCCGGACTCTGTCATTTAAATGGTCCAGATTCGCGTCCTCCTCGTCAAGCTGGCGATTGATAATATCAAGCGCCGCCGTAGAACGATTGTATTCCGCCACATTTTCATTGTCCTTGGAAATGGAATCCTGGTAACTGTAGTTCGCCGCGCTGCCTGTCAGCTCTGCCTGCCGGTAAAGCTCATCCAGCTCTGCAGCGTCATAGGTTAAAAGCGTCTCTCCTGCTTCTACCGTATCTCCGACTTTCAGATGGAAATCGGCTACCGTAGCAGCCACAGGCGAAAAATAGACTTTGACCTCCTCTGACTGTACGGTTCCGCTGCCCTCGACAGTCTGCTGTACAGTTCCCAGAGAAGCTTCCGTCACTGTAACCACAGGAAGGATCTCCGGTGCAAACAGGCGCGGTAAGATGATAAGCGCCAAAAAAGCCGCGGCAACACTGCCTATAATAATCCGCTTACGGCGCTTCTTTTTCTGTTCCGGCGTCAGCGGAATTTTTTCTTTCTTTTCTTTCACTTTCTTTTCTCTGGGCTTCTTCTCTCTGCGCTTTCCAAAGATCCCTTTTTTCTTCTCTTCCTCTGCGGCTGTCTCCTGATCCTCCTCCCATTCGTCCATCAGACTTTTCGTCTCTGCCGGTTCAGTTTTCAGGTACCGCACAGCGTCTGAAGACTCTGACTCCTCCCAGGCTCCTGCTGCCTCAGATTCCCCCTCTAAAGTTTCCATAGTTTCCGTTTCTTCAAACTTTTTCTTTTTTCCAAACATCACTTATTCTCCTCGTCTTACACTTCTCTGGCTGAATTTGCGCTTTCTCCCTGCATATCCAAACATCTGCAGGAGCATAATCATCTGCTTTGTCTCCTGTCAGAAGGTCACGTCAGGATTTATCGTGTCTGACTCTATCTTACCGTCCATAATCCGGATCACCCGCTTCGCCTGCGCCGCAATCCCGTTGTCATGGGTAATCAAAATCACTGTTCTTCCCCCTACGTACAGCTTCTTTAGTATCTCAAGAATCTCTCTGCTGGATGCGGAATCCAGATTTCCGGTGGGCTCGTCAGCCAGAATCACTGGCGGCTTCGCCGCGATTGCCCTTGCTATGGCCACTCGCTGCTGCTGTCCGCCCGACATCTCATTGGGCTTATGATCCATGCGGTGAGACAATCCCACGATTTTCAAAGATTCTACTGCCAGCCGTTCTCTCTCCTTTTTGGGTACTCCGCGGTATATCAGCGGAAGCTCCACATTTTCCTGCGCCGTCAGATTGCTGATCAGATTAAAACCCTGAAAAATAAAACCTATCTCCCGGTTCCGGATGTCCGACTGCTCGTCGTCTGTCAGCGTGGACACATCCTTGCCATTCAGGTAATACTTTCCGGATGTGGGAACATCCAGACAGCCCAGCATATTCATCAGCGTGGATTTTCCGGAGCCCGACTGACCGATGATCGCCACGAACTCACCTTTTTCTATGGAAAGACTTACATGGTCCAATGCCCGGACTTCATTTTCTCCGGGATTATAGACCTTGCAGATGTCCTTCACCTCCACCAATGCGCTCATTCTATTTTTCGTTTCCTCCCTTCGGCAGACATCAGACTGCTGTCTCTGCTGATATGCCGTATTTTCATTTCCAAAATGTGTTATTGTATTAATCATATAATACAATAACACATTTTGTTTTAAGATCAAGTATCTTCATAAAATCTTAAAAAAAAGTTTAATTTTTTTCTCTCAGTTTCATAACGAGTAAGCCGCTTCTTTTTCTTCATTTTTTCCATATATTTTATAAAAAAGAGTATTCCGTTTTATGAAAAAAATTCTGATTGCGGGCTATGAAGCCCAAACCCTCAATTATCAAAACGCCTTTTCCCTGCTTGGAGCCCTCCCCTGTTCTCTCTGCGGCGCTCCCGGCCAGCTTGTCCAAAAAACGTCGGAATCCCCGCATTCTTTGGTTCAAAACTACGATGGCTTGGTTCTGCCCGGCGGCGGCGACATCTCTCCGGCGCTATTCGGCGAGACAAACCAGGGTTCCCGAAACATCGACGAACCCCTGGATCTCCTCCAGCTTGACCTTCTGCACGCCTTTGCCTCAGCCGGAAAGCCTGTCCTCGGAATCTGCAAGGGCATCCAGATCATAAACGCAGGCTTTGGCGGAAAAATCATCCAGAATCTGAATCCGGCATCCCTCTCTGTTCATGCCTGGGATGAGCAGGATCATATCCATACCACCAAGGCCGCCTGCGGTACCTTCCCATTCCGGCTTTACGGCTCCCGTCCTATCGTAAACAGCGCCCACCATCAAGCTGTGGGAGCTTTGGGAGCGGGACTGCGCGTAGCGCAGTACGCCCATGATTTCGTCGTGGAAGCTCTTTATCACGAAAACCTTCCCATTCTTGGCGTCCAGTGGCATCCAGAGCGTATGTGCTTTTCCCATGCCCGAAGGGACACGGAGGATGGCGCCCTGCTCCTTAAATACTTTCTTTCCCTCCTGTAGCGCCGGTGTATAGAGGACGTAAAGAAGCCCTCTGCCGCAAACTTCTTCAGTAGTACGCCGGCAGAAGGCTTTTTCCAAATTTTTCTTCAGGAAAGGCGGCTTCTGAAATATCTCAGAAAATTACCTCCAATCAGGCCGACGACCGTCTCCTCCCGCATACCGCGGGAAAGCAGCATGGCCGTAAACTTCACCATCTCGCCGTGATGCGCGAGAATATCGTCGTTTTCCGTTTCAAAATGAATGCGCGGAGTGGCCTCGGAAAGTCCCCAGCAGAGATCAAAGCCGAAGCCCACATGTTCCTCTCCTGCCTTCCCTACCAGGTATTCCGCCTGTCTGCAAAGCTGAACAAGCTTTGTTCCGGACGCAGGATCTGGTTTTCCGGCCAGAAGCGCACAGGCATTCAGCCCGATAACCCCTTCTCTCTTAGCAAGTTCACGGATTTGTGAATCCGTAAGATTCCTGTAGTTCGGCCAGACCTCCCAGGCATCCGAATGGCTGGCGATGAAGGGCTGCCTGGCGCACGCGCATACATCCTCAAACCCAGCGTTGTTCAGATGGCTTACATCCAGATACATCCCCAGTTCCTCCATGCGGGCTATGGCTTCCTTTCCAAGCTCCGTAATCCCGCCCGGAATCTCCTGATATTCTCCGGCCTTGCAGCAGCCGGTTGCAAACGCGTTCCTCCGGCTCCAGGTCAGCCCCGCTCCCCGCACTCCCAGGTCGTAGAATGTTCGCAGCAAAGAAAGATCGTTTCCCAGCGGATCCAGTCCTTCCAGGCACAGCAGTACGGCGATTCGATTCTCCAAAAGAGCCTGATCCAGTTCCCTTTTTCCAGTCACAATGCAGATCTCATCCCGTATCGATTCCAAATCCTCTTTCAGAGCCGTGATCTGTCCCAGAGCCTTACGAAGTCCCAGCTCCGGCAGATCCCTGTCGGATACATAGACGGAGGATACCAGCACATTCAGGCCAGCCTCCCGGAAATGCTTAAGATAACGCCTTTTTGTTACCTCACGCTCTCCGGCAAGCCGTCTCTCGTACACTTCCGCCGCCAGATCAAAATGCGCGTCCACAACCGGATTTTCCCTATGTATCATCTCTGCCCATTCCAGGAATACCTCTTCCAATTTTACTCCTCCTAACTCACTCCAAATTTACCATAGCATATAACCCGCCACAGGTCCAAGAATCAGACAGCGGCCGGAGGGACGCTCTGATTTTCCTGCATTCCGGCCCTCGTATCTTTCCTATTATCATTATGCCGGATCCAGAGGAAAGGTCACAGTAGCTGTAAAGAGATCCGCGTCTGTCTCTATCTCAAACTGCCCTTCGCACGCCTCTGTAAAGCTCCTCGCAATCGAAAGTCCGAGACCGCTCCCGCCGTCTGTACGGCTTTTGTCTCCCCGGACAAACCGTTCCGTAAAATCCACGTCTTTCTCCAGCTCCACGGCCGAAGTGTTTTTCAAAACAGCCTGCGCCTTTCCATCTTCCTCTGACAGTGTCAGATAGACACGGGAACCCGTAAGGGAATAGGCCAGCGCGTTCTGCAAAAGATTCTGGAACACCCGGTACATTCTCTGTCCGTCCGCCATGATCTTCACCGGCTGCTCCGGAATGCGAACACGGAAGCTTAATCCGCTCTTTTCTATCTGGCTGCTCATATCCGCAAGAGTCTGGCGCAGCAGCTTTCCGAAATCCAGCTCCTCCATATGGACCGGAAGCTGGCCGGAAGCCGCCTTGCTTACCTCAAACACATCCTGCACCATCGTTCCCAGACGCTCTGATTTTTCGCCCAGAATCCGGATATAATCCTTCACATGCTCCGGCAGATCTTCCTCCTGCTTCAGCAGTTCGATATAGCTTACAATCGAAGTCAGAGGCGTCTTTAAGTCATGGGAAACATTCGCCACCAGCTCCACTTTCATGCGCTCACTTTTTGTACGCTCCTCCAGAGCCGTCTCCATGCCCTGGCGGATCTCATTTAAATTCTCTGCAGCCTCCCTTAGATCCGTATCCTCCGGAAGTTCCAGATCCTCCGAAAGCTTTCCCGCCCGCACTGCCGCGATTTTGTCAGAAAGAGCTCCTATGTCCTCCGCCAGCCGCCTGTTCTTCCGCAGATAGATGATGCTGCCTCCCAGAAACAGCGCCACGCAGAATGCCAGGATCAGGAACAGTGCAATCACCGCATTCCAGTACATCACATCCCAGAGAATCAAAAAGAAATATCCCAGCAACAGCAGCAGTGCCATACCAGGCGCAAAAATCAACCATTGTCTGCGAACAAGCCGCTTCTGAACCGGCCGCTCCAGATCTGCCGTCCGCAGGTTTTTCCGAACCTGTCTTAAAATACTTCTCTGCTTTCCTTTATTATATCTCCTGTCCAGGAAGCCAAAGTAAAACAGCCAGAAGCAGATGACCACCCCATTTCCGCTGGCAAGCATCTCCCGTACAAATCCCATAAGAATGCCAAGAAATAAAATCAAAAGCGGCAGAATCCAGAAAATCAGAAATTTTCCCTCATACAACAGTTTTCCAAACTGCCTTCCAAGCCATGCTCTGGCTTCTCCAAGGCTTTTTCTCATGCAAAAGGCCACAAACAAAAGAAGGAGAGCCGCTCCTATTAAGACTGCATCTTCTCTCAACCCGTTTCTCTGGTTTATCAGATTCAGCCTCATATAGTACAGCCGTTCTCCTCTCTGCGCGGTTCCTTCCGAATAATTTCCGGTCACATAAAGCTTCGGCTCCTTCGCAGCCGCCATGAAAATAACCGCTTCTTTTTCCGTATCTCCCGCCTCAAAATTCGTATAGCCCGGCACATACCAACGGCTGTCCGGCGTGTAGACTCCATCTCCGTAGACGTCTACCGGCTGTCCATCCTTGGTGATCTCCACCTTGCCATCCCCGTTTTGATTGAACCAGAGCAGGAAATTATAGTCTTCCTCCGGAATCAGGGAGGCAAAATCCGCCGTTCCGGCTCCGGAAAACGTCTCCGTATCCAGTCCTTCAATATTGGTATACAGCAGCTTTTCCTGATAAACCACTGCATACAAAATATTTTTGTCTTCTGACAGGTATTTCATATAGGCATCCCGGCCGCTTTCCGCGTCATTTCCCTGACCGGTATCCGCCGAGCCTTCCGTAGATGCCTCTCTGGCAGATGCGGAAGACACCGTATTCGCCTCTCCGCTGTCAATCGCCACATCCTCGATCACCTCTACGGTCTGCGTTCCTCCGCCAAAAATCCTCTGCCACCATTCCGAAAAATCGAAGCCTTCTTCCGCTTCCTCCACAACAATATCACCGGTATAACTGCTGTACGTATCCGAACCATTGTAAATATAGACGTTTTCATAGGCTGTACCATAGCTGTAATCGTACCAGCTCTCCCCTCCTACGGCCGCACCCAAAAGTTCCTCCAGCCGTCCGGAGATAAAGCCTGCAAATTCCTCTGTTTTCTGATAATCGTTCCCTGCCTGAAAATCCGTCTGAGAAAGCAGGCTCAGCATAGAAAAGAAATTCTGAAGCAGCAGCGTCATTCCAAGGAAGAAGACTGCAAAGCTAACAACCGCCGTCGATTTTTTCCATTTTGTATCCAATTCCCCACACCACCTTTAAATATTCCGGTTTCTTCGGATTCAGCTCAATCTTTTCACGAATGCGCCGGATATGTACCATAACCGTGTTTTCCGGGGCAAAGGCTTCCTCCTCCCATACGCGGCTGTAAATTTCCTCAGCCGGAAAGACTCGTCCCAGATTGCGCATCAGAAGCTCTACAATCTTCGTCTCCGTAGCCGTCAGCTTCACTGCCTCCCCATCCGCGTAAAGGGTACGTTCCGCCGCGCAGTAGCATAATCTGCCGTTTCGGATCTCATCCTCCCCGTTCTGTGCGTGGATGTCGCCAAGCATGGTATAACGTCTCAGATGACTTTTCACCCGCGCGGCCAACTCCTGAGGCGAAAATGGTTTCGCCACATAATCGTCAGCCCCCATGGAAAGTCCCAGAATCTTGTCCGTCTCCTCGCTCTTTGCGCTTAAAACTATGATCGGGATATTTTTCTTCTCTCTGATTTTCAGTACAGCCGACAGGCCATCCAATCTGGGCATCATCACATCCATGATGATAAGCCTGACAGGCTGCTCCGCCGCCAGTTCCAGGGCTTCCATACCATCATAGGCCTTCAGCACCCGGTATCCCTCTTTTTCCAGCAGAAGCGCAATCGCTTTCACAATCTCCCGGTCGTCGTCCACTACCAGCACACATTCGTTCATCTCTTTCGCTGTCTCCTTTTCCAGTATCCATATGGCGGCCGGAAGAAAGGCTTTGCTTTCCTCCGGCTGCTGTCCGGTTTTTGCGCGCTTTCCCGGATACGGATACAGAATAAACCATATTTCTTACAAAAGCTTCGTGGAAATTCTTACAAAAAGCTTACATCGTCTTCATTGGCCGGATTTATCCGGATCTCTACGTTTTCCACATAGACAGGCTCCTGGTAAGAGGCGATTTTTCCTTCCTTCAGATCCGCAAGGAACTGATCCTTTAATTCCATAAAAATTTTCATTTCGTCCTGGTCCTCCCAGAAGGTATATAACTCCAGGACCTGCAGCTCCTCCTCCACATACTGCTCGTCATCCAGCCACTCCGTATAGTTGCAAACCGTTTCATGCACTTCCGGTGTGACGCGGGCTGCATTGTAGCTCACATGGAATTGGACTGTATTCTCCGGCACGCTCTCATCCGTCTCTATTCCTGACTCCATGGCCTCATGATAAGGCACCGATATATACCACTGCCCCTGCTCCGGATCAATCTCCGCCTCCAAGACGGCCGTCTCCATTCTGGTCTCGCCTATCATTCGCTCTCCCGCATAAGCCAGAGAAGAAAATTCCGCAAACGCCACTCCGGCCCCGATTCCGCTCAGCAGCACTCCTCCGCAAAAAACTCCCAGCAATACCTTATGAAGCCTTCTCATAACGCACCTCCCTGCCGCATTGTCTCATCCTGCGGCTCCTGTTCTGTCTCAAAATCCTCAGTCTCTGCTTCCGGTTCTTCCTCGGTCTCCTTTTCCCCTTTTTCTTCCGGTTCTCCCTTCTCTGGTAAGCCATCCGCTTCTTTTCTCTGTTTCTTACGGCGAATCAGACTGAAACATCCCCAGGAAGCCGTCCCGCCGCAAAAAAATACTCCGAGGCATATCAGCACAGTTCCAAGAAGCGGATACCCCTGCATCACCAGAATCAAAAGCATTCCAAAGCCAAACAGGGCAAGAAGCGCAAAACAGCCTGCCAGTACGGCGCAAAACAGCCAAAATACGTTCCACAGAAGCCGCAGACACCATAAGATCAGGGCTGCAATCCCATGTGCAAGAGTTCCAAAAAAACGGCGGATTGCTGTCATGCCCGTCTCTTTCTGTCTGCTTTCCTTCCTTTCAGGTTTCATCTTGATTCCTCCCGTTTCCAGATTCTCCTGGCCTCTTATAGCCGCCAGGCCATTCTCCCATGGCCTTTTTGCTTCTCCTTCTTCCGGCGCGGCTTCCCGCCTGCGTTTTCCTCTGAACAAGCCGACTGCTCCAAGCAGCGCGCGCCGGATTCCTCTGCCGGCCTTTGCAAACAGCCTCCCTGCTCCGGCGAAAAAGGCCGCCGCTTTCCGTTTCAGAAATCCGCCCAGTGTCCGAAGCTTTTTCCCTCCTTCTTCCAGGCCTGCGCTGTCAAGCCGGGGAAGCCCTGGTTTCCTTCTGCTTTCTCCAAATTCCGGCTTCACATGATAGGCTTCCAGGATTTCCGCCGCCAGTTCCTTCACCGGCCCAAAATCGCGGATGGCGTCTTCTTCGCTCTGTCCGTTCTGCATCTTGATGTCAATATGCTGTGCATACTCCTGGAGAATATCCTGCTGCTCCCGGTCCTCCAGAATTTCCAGATATTTTTGCAGCTCGCCGAGAAATGTCTCCTTACTCATATGCCTTGCCCTCCTCTAAAAATCTGCTGACCTGCTGCTGAAATTCTTCCCATTCGGCCGCCAGGGAATCCCGGTAAAGGATGCCTGCCGCCGTCAGATGATAATACTTCCTGGGCGGTCCTTCCGACGACTCCCGCAGATACGTCTCAAAATAATGCTCGTTCGTCAACCGTTTCAGCAGCGGGTAAATCGTGCCTTCATTGACGTCTATGACCTTTGATACTTCTTCCACCAGTTCATAGCCGTATCTGTCTTTGCGCCGCACGGATTCCAGCACAATCAGCTCCAATACCCCTTTTTTAAACTGTGGATTCATGCAATCCCTCCTCGTCTGCCGCGGGAAGCAAAAGCTCCCCGGCGCTTGTGTCTGCTGATGGACGATGTACTTTTTAATCTCTAATATCAGATTATACCAACTACTATGTATTGTCAAGTACTAAATAAATAAAAATACTGCTCCGTACTTGCTTCCGCCAATCGCAGCAGTCAATTTTTCTTGTTTTGGACAAATTTCTCTATTGTTCCCTTGACAAAGCATCAGCTCTTATGATATAAATAATAAGTACGTTTCAGATAGGGGATTGGTCAAATGGCATGACAGGGGTCTCCAAAACCCTTAGTGGGAGTTCGATTCTCTCATCCCCTGCTAGAAAGAGAAAGCCGAGGCATTTCGCCCCGGCTTTTGTTTTTTCAAATTTTACAGCCAGATTTTCCGGCATGGTTATCCAAAATATCATTCCAGATCGCCTGCGGCCTTCACCTTTACCCGATTCGTATTTCCAGGATAGTAAGCCAAAGGAACGTCTTCCATTTCAATGATTTCCACTGTCTCCCGCACTGCTCCGGCTCTCACGGCCAGCTCTATCGCTTCCTGCTTCGCCTTTTCCAGGGATTCTTCACGGGGCAGCTCATCGTAGTTCATCAGTCCCTCATAAGCGCCGCTGACCTTGGAGATCGCAGAGCCAATCGCATTGGCGCAGCCAAAATGAGGAGGCTTATGGACAGACGCCGCTCCGTTAATCTTATCCGGCAGAATAACGGATCCTCCTCCCACAAGGATCAGATCCACATCCGCGCTGGAAACTTTCATGGCATCCACGCTGTCTTCTACCATAGAGCGAATCACCTCCATGGCCTTTTGCGCCACCTCCATAGGGATCGCTTCCGCTTTTGTCTTATCTCCCAGTTCCGTCATGCCAAGGCGCACTGCCACATCCGTGGCGGTCATAACATCGCCGCCAAAGACCAGGGCCTTCTCTGTAATCTCATAACCTACGCTGTCGGGGCCGACCGTTACAGAACCATCCGGCATGACGCGCACGACAGAGCCGCCGCCCAGACCAATAGAAAGCACATCCGGCATACGGAAATTTGTGCGGACGCCGCCGATGGTGACGGCTACGCTGGACTCACGCGGAAAGCCGTTCTGAATCACTCCGAGATCCGTCGTCGTCCCTCCCACATCTATCACAACGGCATTTTTAAGCCGGGAAAGGTAGCTGGCGCCCCGGATCGAATTGGTAGGGCCGCAGGCCACAGTCAGAATCGGATAACGCCGCGCGTGTTCCATTGTCATCAGCGTACCGTCATTCTGGCTGAGATAGACGTCGGCGCAGGTGATGCCTTCGTCTTCCAGACTTCTGGCGAAGCCTTCTGTAAACCGTTCCGCCACCTTCCACAGAGCCGCGTTCAGGATCGTCGCGTTTTCCCGTTCAATGAGTCCCATGGATCCAATCTCGCTGGATATGGAGATATGCGTCTCCTCTCCCATGATCTCACGGCAAAGCCTCGCGGCCTCAAGCTCATGCTCATTGCGAACCGTAGAAAATACACAGGAGATGGCAATGGATTTCACGTTTTTCTCCTTCATTTCCTCGAAAAACGCTCTGGCCGCGTCTGTGTCCAGAGACGCCAGTTCCTTGCCGTCATATTCAAATCCTCCGCCGATGATGACGCTGCCTACGGCTATCTTCTGAATATCTTCCTCCCAGTCTACCATAGAACGAATCCCCGTCGTCGCAGGCGCCCCGATTCTCAGGATGCCGATTGGCGCCAGATTTTTGCGCTCCACAATCGCGTTGGTACACTGGGTTGTCCCCAGCATAGCCTGGCGAATCTGCGTACGCTCCACGCCGGATACCTCCAGAACCCTGCGCAAAGCTCCCAAAATACCATCGTAAATATCGGCCGAAGTAGGATACTTAATATCCGCGATCACTCTGCGTTCTTCATCAATCAGAACGGCGTCCGTATTGGTGCCGCCCACGTCAATTCCAAGCTTATACATCGTTCAGTTTCCTCCCTTACAGCGTTCTTCCACCGGAATATAGTCCGTGTCTACCCCAAAATAACGGGGGCCTACCAATTCAAGTCCCTTTTCCGTCCGCCAAAGGTGGAAACATTTGAGTCCCACCACCAGCACCCGTTTGCCATATTTCAAAGCGTCCGTTGTGACGGGAATAAAGGTTTCCGTATCCACCAGAGAAATGAGATCCGGCGTAGTGGCCAATATCCTGCCATCCACGGCGGCTGTCAGGTTTTCATTCTGAAACTCCACGTAAGCGCTGCGTCCCTTGTATTCCCCAATTCCATCCAGCACTACCTTGCCGAAATTGAACCCGGCGCGCGTCTCGCGAAGTACGTCTGAAATCTTTCCCTTGAACAGTTTGAACCCTTCCGTAAATTCCAGAAATGCTTCCTCCGGAACACGATCAGGGCAATCCTTCACAGTACGTATCGCACGGCCCAGTTTCTCACTGCGCGTCACGATACCATGGACGCCAAACTCCTTCATCTGCTTTCCGTTCATCGGATACAGAGATACCGATACGGATGCCCCGCAGCTCATCGTAACGGCACGCGCAAGCTCCTCCGTCCACTTATTGGTGATCGTTTCAAAGATACAGCTATTTCCCTTCTCATCTGTCAGGGCCATAGGAGTGGCTTTTATCCCGCCAATCGTAAAAGTAACCATCTGCAGCTCCGGAAAAGCGCGCCCCATACCATCCACATCTACCAAGGGCAGGCCCAGCCTCGCGGCTGCCGCGATGGGAAGCATGGAATTGACGCCTCCGGCTTCCATAGGCATAAAAGCATAGATCTCCTGTCCAAAAAATTTGGAAACCATATCGTAAAGCCTCTTATATTCCATCCCGCCAATGGCCTTTTCCGCCAGAACCGTAGGCGCTCCCATCATGGCGATAGGAATAATCAAAGCGTCGTCCGGCACCTCCTCCGGATCAAGGAGCGTGACAGGGCCGCATTCCTGTACGGCGCCTATCGCCACCAGCTTTCCCACATAAGGGTCTCCTCCGCCTCCCGCTCCAAGCAGCGCGGCTCCGGTAGCAATGTCTTCAATTTCAGAAATACCGATTTTTCGCATAATTGTTTCCCTTCTGTTCTCATATATTTGTCCCTTGGTTGCAGACACAAGACGCCGCAGCTTTCGCTTTACACAACTTTCTTTCAGGCGACAGTCTGAGAATGGAAAAAGTATATCACCTGAGAGCAATAAAAAATATTGTCGAAAGAGCAGAAAAAAAGCCCTATGAATTGTCCTTTTGGACAAAGACATAAGGCTGTCTGGCTGACCGTTATCTCTGCTTTTTATACAGCAGACGGCAGATGGCGGCGCTGTAATACAATTCGATGGTCTCCGGCATTTTCCCAAGCCGAAACCCCAGCGTATCTGAAATGCGCTGCAAACGGTATTTTATCGTATTTTTATGCAGATGAAGCAGCTCCGCCGTGCGAGTGACGCTGCCATCGCAGTCCAGGAGATAGGCGCACGCCGTGTTCAGAAGCTCGGTCCCCTCCCCGGCAGACTGCAAAGCGAAAAGCGGCATGGTCTCGTCAATGGCGGCGGCTTCGCCCTCGCTGATCCGCTTCCGGCAGGCGGCGGCAAGCTCCATCTCTCCCAGCAGGAAAATCCGCTTATGCGGAAAAATACATTTCGCGTCCTCCAGATTTTCCAGCGTCAACAGATATGCCCGCCGGCAATTTGTCGTATTGGACAATCCGCTGCAGCGGACAATCACAGCATCCGGGCTTGACTTCGCCGCGCATTCCAGCAGCTCACCCATGACTCTCTCCGTATCCCGCAGGGAATGCGGAGTACTTAAACACATGACAGGCTGTCCTTCATAGACAGAACCAAAGGTAATATCCGCGCACTGCCGGGCCAGTTCAAGATTCTGTTCCATCTGGACGGAAGCCGCATCCGCGTCTGCCCCGCAGAGCATCCACAATTCGTGAATGGCAGCAATATCAATGTGAAAAATCTCGGCCAGCCGCCGCATCTTCAGCGGTTCATCCTGCAGAATCGCACGCAGAAGCTCATGAATCGCCACCACCCCGTTCTGGCGTCCCCAGATATTTACGCAAATTCGCGTTGTGTCCGCAGCCTGTTCCACAAGCTCACGGCTCAGCGGTTCTCCCTCCTTAATCAGGAAAAGCTGCAGCGGCTGCGCCAAATCTGCCCGAATAGGAACCCGGTAAAGCTCCGCATCCGGCATAAAAGGACAGGGAATCCGGACTTCCCCTGACGGCAGGGAAAGACCATTCCTGAACCCAGCCTGTATGCGTTCCTCCACGCCGCTTGGCCACGTGGAGAGGTTTAAAATCCTGTATTCAGGCGTACACAGAACGACGGAACAGCTCAGCTCAGCGCATAGCATCTGAAGGGCCGTCCCCACCGTCTGCTGATGCGAAGGAGCGGAGGATACCCGCGCAAGTATATCCGACACCAGCGAGATATTTGTAATCCGGTCCCGGTAAATACACTCCGTCACATCCGCAATCAAATCACTGTAACGAAGATGCCTTTGTCCCTCCGGCATACAGATGAGAACAAAGTCACGTTCATTGGCTATATCGATCAGCTTCTGATCCACATAAGGCAGATACACTCCTACATAATAAAGCACCAGCCCGACCTCGCCGCCGTCCGCCAGCCGAATCATATTGGCACACTGCCGCTCCACATCATGAATGCAGTTCAGAAAGCCGGTAATGACAATCTCACTGCCAAAATACTTATCCTGAGGAAATATCTCCTTCACCAGAACACTGGGATCCGCCGCCTCCAGCACCGAGATGGAGGAAACGACCTTCTTCAGTCCTCCGGCTCCTCCCAGAACCTTCGCCTGTCTGAGAGACGGCAGTTTCAAAATATCCTCCACTGTAACACTCACGGCATTTCCTCCTATCCCCTCTGTATTGTCAGCTATTTCTAATATACACAACAAAGCCTCCTATATCAAGCTCTCCTTAATCAACAAAGATATACCCTCAGTTGACAAGGGCACACACACCTCCTGTCAATTGAGGGTATATTGGGGACAAAAATGTCGTTTCCGACACCTTTATCCGACTGTAAAAAGGCCGAAGGCCGAAGCCTATATGCAAAGTCTGCCCAGGTATCTTTTTTGTATCTAAAATATTTGTATCTTGTATATCTAAATAGAATTATTTGAATTATATCCCTTAAATTCATCTCCACAGCCTGCCGTACTTATAAAAATCTGAATATAGCAGGTCTATTTTTGTCGATTATTGTCTAATCTCACAGATTGTATGTTAATTTTATCCTTTTCAGGATATAATTGCATATAGACGAACGCCTTTCATTTCGTCACATTTACAAAAGAGGGAGTGTTTTACACTATGAAGCAAAAGATTCAATTACTGCTCCATACGACCGGCGTCTTCAGTTATTACTACGGCTATCAGTATTTTATCCGTTCCGTAGAGCTGGCCGTCCAAAATCCAGAGCGGCTGCAAAGTATCCAGAAGGAAATCTACATTACTGTCGCGTCAGAATTTCAAACCAGCATCACCAGTGTAGAAAGAGACATCCGGACTATTCGGGATGTTATGATGAAAAACGGCGGGGAACAGCTTCTGGTCCAGATGACCGGATGTCCCGCATGGGCTCACAAAATCCCCTATCCGAGGGATCTGATTGCTATCTTCTCGGAATATCTGATCCAGGAAGCTGTTGAACTGAAGAAAATGAATATTTGAATTTATGCTTCTGACAACCAAAAAGCCCTCCGAATGCAGACAGGTTAAGATCTGCATTCGGAGGGCTTTTCCTGGAACAATCTATTTTATTTTCTAAAATTTTCTCCACACCATTTTGTCTACTACTCCGGTATAGCTCTGGATGAGCTTCACCACCTTTGTACTCACATTTTCTTCCACATAATCCGGGACCGGGAGCCCATAATCTCCGGCTTGATTCATTTGCACTGCCGTATCCACCGCCTGCAGAAGGCTCCTTTCGTCGATCCCCGCCAGAACGAAACACGCCTTATCCAATGCTTCCGGACGCTCTGTACTCGTCCTTATACATACGGCTGGAAATGGATGTCCCACAGAAGTAAAAAAGCTGGATTCCTCCGGCAATGTCCCGGAATCTGAAATCACCGCAAACGCATTCATCTGCAAATGATTATAGTCATGAAAGCCCAGCGGTTCATGCTGAATTACCCGCTCGTCCAATGCAAATCCAGAAGCTTCCAGCCGTTTTCTGGAACGCGGATGGCAGGAATAGAGAATCGGCATATCATACCTCCTGGCCAGCCTGTTAATCGCCGTAAACAGAGACAGAAAATTCTTTTCCGTATCAATATTTTCCTCTCTGTGAGCTGACAACAGCATATAGCCTCCAGGCTTCAGCCCCAGCCTGTCTAAAATGTCCGAGCTTTCTATCTCCTTCAGATTCTGATGCAGGACTTCCGCCATAGGGGAGCCCGTCACATAAACACGCTCCTTGGGCAGTCCGCATTCATGGAGGTACTTCCGTGCGTGTTCGCTGTACGCCAGATTCACGTCCGAAATAATATCCACGATTCTGCGGTTCGTTTCCTCCGGCAGACATTCATCCTTACAACGGTTTCCTGCTTCCATATGAAAGATCGGTATGTGAAGGCGCTTGGCCGCTATCGCGGACAGACAGGAATTGGTATCGCCAAGAATCAGCAAGGCATCCGGTCTGATACTGCTCATCAGTTTATAGGAACAGGCGATAATATTCCCGACGGTCTCGCCCAGATCGCCGCCCGCCGCATTCATATAGACTTCCGGAGCGTCCAGCTTTAAATCATGAAAGAATACACCGTTCAGATTATAATCGTAATTCTGCCCCGTATGGGCCAGAATACAATCAAAATATTTTCTGCATTTTTGTATCACCGCGCTCAGACGTATAATTTCCGGTCTCGTTCCCACAATAATTAGAAGCTTCAGCTTACCGTCTTCCCTGAAATGTATCTCTGAATAGTCTGTTTTGATTTTCGTATCATTTTCCATTCTGACTTTCCTCAACTTTCTCAAAAAAAGTATCCGGATGATCCGGATCAAACAGCTCGTTGGCCCACATCAGCGTTACCAGATTTTCGCTGTCCGACAGATTGATAATGTTATGAGTATAACCCGGCAGCATATGAACTGCTTCTATCTTTTCTCCCGACACTTCAAAATTCAATACCGGATACGGCTCCCCGTTTTCATCCAGCCCGATTTTGCGCTGCTGAATCAGCCCATGGCCGGCCACCACAATAAAAAACTCCCATTTGCTGTGATGCCAGTGTTCCCCCTTGGTAATCCCCGGACCACTGATATTCACCGAAAACTGTCCACACTTCTCCGTTTTCAAAAGCTCCGTGAAGCTGCCTCTGGCATCCGTATTCATCTTCAGCGGAAACATAGCCTTCTCTTTCGGAAGATACGACAAATAAGTAGAATATAGTTTCTTTGCAAAGGAATGCTCCGGAATCTCCGGCATCACAAGGGTTTTCGGCTGGTCCTGAAAGCTTTCCAGCAAGCAAACAATCTCTCCCAGCGTAGCCTTATGGGTAACCGGCGCGAAGCAGTAGCGCCCATCCGCCTTTTCCGCAGCCTCTACGCCTTCAAATTCACAGTGATGCTCCTTTCCTTCCAATGCGTCCAGCATCTCCGTCACCAGATCGTCGATATACAAAAGCTCCAGCTCCACCGCCGGATCGTTCACCTGAATCGGAAGATCATGAGCCAGATTGTGGCAGAAAGTCGCGACTGCTGAATTATAGTTTGGACGGCACCATTTTCCGAACAGATTGGGAAAACGATAGACCAGAACCTTCGCTCCCGTCTCCTCTCCATACCGGAAAAACAGCTCCTCCCCAGCCAACTTGGACTTTCCATATTCAGAACCTGCATAACGTCCCAGAAGCGTCGCCTGAATCGAGGATGAAAGCATCACAGGACAGGCATTCCCGTATTTTCTCAGCGTATCCAGAAGCGTCGTGGAAAATCCAAAGTTTCCCTTCATAAATTCTTCCGGATCCTTCGGCCGGTTTACTCCCGCCAGATGAAATACAAAGTCTGCTTTTTCACAGTATTCATCCAACAAAGACGGATCCGTATGAATATCATATTCATAGATTTCTTCTATCACAAGAGCCGGCCTCGTCCTGTCTCTGCCAGCCTGTATATTTTTCAGCGATACCGTCAAGTTTTTCCCTACAAAGCCTGCCGCCCCGGTCACCAATATCTTCATTTCTTCCTGTCCTCCATTTGCAAGGTTACTTCTTCCAGTTACGGCCTCATCAGCAAGTGATTCGGCCCGTGCTGAACAGCTACCGCCTCTCTTACATAATCTGTAGTCAGAATTTTCTGCATTGTCTCCTCTACGTTCAGCCGCTTTGTATTATGACTGGTATAGGCCTCCTTCGCCATGGTCTGCACCTGTCCCTCTACAAAGAATTTGTCATAATTCAGGTCCCGGCCATCCGGAAGCACCCGGTAATAATCACCCATATCCACGCTGCGCATACACTCCTCGTTCGTCATCAGCGTCTCAAACAGCTTTTCCCCATGACGGGTTCCAATGATATGCGTGCCTGTATCCCCAAAAAGCTGCTGGACCGCCTTCGCTAAATCGCCTATCGTACTGGCATCTGATTTCTGTACAAACAGATCACCCGGTTCTCCATGCTCAAAGGCGAACATCACAAGAGCCACCGCCTCGTCGAGATTCATAAGAAACCGCGTCATATTCGGATCCGTGATAGTAATTGGATTCCCAGCTTTTATCTGATCAATAAAAAGAGGAATGACCGAGCCGCGGCTGCACATGACGTTCCCGTACCGGGTACAGCAGATAGTCGTCTTTCCGGCCGCCACACGGGCGTTCGCATAGATCACATGCTCCATCATCGCCTTAGAAATTCCCATGGCATTGATTGGATAAGCCGCCTTATCCGTAGACAGACATACGATACGCTGCACTCCCGCTTCCACAGCAGCATGAAGCACATTATCTGTTCCCTCCACGTTTGTATGAACCGCTTCCATCGGAAAAAATTCACAGGATGGAACCTGCTTCAGGGCCGCCGCATGAAAGATATAATCAACGCCCTGCACAGCATCCTGTACAGAGCGCATATTTCTTACGTCTCCGATATAAAATTTTACCTTGCCCGCCAGCTTCGGATGCTTCGCCTGCAGATCGTGGCGCATATCATCCTGCTTCTTTTCGTCACGTGAAAAGATTCGGATTTCTTTCAAATCCGAATCTAAAAAATGTTTTAATACCGTGGACCCGAAGGAGCCTGTACCTCCGGTAATCATCAGAGTTTTGTCCTTGAAAAATTTTGAAGCGATCATAATTCTCTCCTTAACCTTTGGATTTGGATTCTGACAGGAATCCGGATTTTTGAATTTGTTTATATCTAAATGGTTAAAATTGAACATTAAAAAAGGAGCTTGAAGCTCCTGGTGGTGTGATGTATGGTTTTGCTGTCTTTTAATTTATTTCCTTAATTTTATGTATTTTTCTTGTTATTTACTTTTCGTCGTGTTATACTAAATATCATCTATTTGAGAAGGCAATATATCTCAGCCCTATTCTGGCCGTATATATTCCCTTATTAACATTTTCGCCTGCGAACTCACGCAGAAAACTCCCATTTTATCTATTAATAATACCAAAAAGGAGGCTTCTTATCATCCCCTATGAGAAAACATAACATTAACTGGCATTCCGCCTTTATTTCCGGCATGCAGATTGAACTGGAACCCTGGCAGGATATTCTCACCTTTGAATCTGAGTATCTGCTAAATAGGGGAATCCGTCGGGCCGATCTTCTGATTATCAAAGCGCCGGAAAATCCGCCTCCCGATACGCCGATCGCGCGGCACTTTCGACAGTATAACGTCATAGACTACAAGGGTCCTGGCGAGTCTATGAATACATTAAATTTCTTTAAAGCTCTCTCCTACGCCTGCAGCCTTCCCGATCTTCTGCACGAAACATCGGCTGCTGAGGAGCTTACTCTGACGCTGGTCACTCACCATTTTCCCCGACGCTTCGCCGCATTTCTCAGAAAAAAATTTTCTCAAAAAACTCCAGATGTTCTTGAAAAAATCGCAAATGGAATATATGATATACATATAGACATGATCCCAGTGCGGCTCGTCGTACTTCCTGAGCTTTCGCCGGAAGAATGGCTCTCCTTCTTTTTTTGGTGTTTCTACTCAATTCCCCGGTGTTTTTCGCAGCTTCACCAGCTTTTTTAGAAGCTCTCCTTTATTCTCTGGGAATGTGTTTCTGCTCCGGATTTCTCTGGTGTTTTTTGC
>DVLE01000081.1 GCA_018715645.1 Candidatus Merdisoma merdipullorum | reverse complement strand
GCCAAGGGTTCGAATCCCTTTATCCACCCTTGCGAGAGCAATTTTGGGCTATCGCCAAGCGGTAAGGCACAGGACTTTGACTCCTGCATTCGCTGGTTCGAATCCAGCTAGCCCAGTTTGGGCGGATGCAGCAGAGAATTTTTCTGTGAGATTCCTTCCGCAGATGAATGATAAGGAGCATTAGCTCAGTCGGTAGAGCACTTGACTTTTAATCAAGTTGTCCGGGGTTCGAATCCCCGATGCTTCATCAGTGAAAAGGGCTGAAAACTTTGAGTATATCAGGTTTTCAGCCCTTTTGATATGGAAGGGCTGCGGGAATCATAAAGCAGTCTGTTTCAAAGTAGGGCAAAGGAGAGAGGACAATGGACATTTTAAAGAAGCTGACAGAAGAGCTTGGCATTAAGCTCTGGCAGACGGAGGCGGCGGTAAAGCTCATTGACGAGGGCAATACGATCCCTTTTATTTCCCGTTACCGTAAAGAAGCGACGGGTTCTTTGAATGACGAGGTGCTTCGGAGCTTACATGAACGTCTGGCCTATCTGCGTGGCCTGGAAGATAAAAAGACACAGGTACTGGGAAGTATCGAGGAACAGGGGGCGTTGACAGAAGAACTGCGGGCGCAGATTCTGGCGGCTGAGACGTTGGTAGCCGTGGACGATTTATACCGCCCTTACCGCCCGAAGCGAAGGACCAGGGCGACGGTAGCCAAGGAAAAAGGACTGGAAGGCCTGGCGGATCTGATCCGGCTTCAGCTTACGAAAAAGCCCCTGGAGGAGGAAGCGCTTGCCTATCTTTCGGAGGAAAAAGGAGTGCTGACGGCGGAGGAGGCCATCGCCGGGGCCGGAGATATTCTGGCAGAGGCTATTTCAGATGAGGCCGATTACCGGGCTTATATCCGGAAAGCGACTTTTGACGAGGGACAGCTCTGCTCGGAGGCCAAGGATGAAAAGGCTGAAACGGTCTATGAGATGTATTACCATTATGAGGAGCCCGTGAAGAAGGCTGCCGGACACAGGATTCTTGCTCTGAACAGGGGAGAGGCGGAAAAGGTGCTGACAGTGCGGATCGAAGCGCCGGAGGAGCGCATCTTACGCTATCTGGAAAAGAAGATTCTGGTCAGGGAGAATCCCTACACTACGCCGGTACTGAAGGAAGTGATTGCGGACAGCTATCACCGCCTGATCGAGCCGTCTATTGAGCGGGAGATTCGTGGTGAGCTGACGGAGAAGGCGGAAGACGGAGCGATCCGTGTCTTTGGAAAGAATCTGGAACAGCTTCTGATGCAGCCCCCCATCGCGGGGCAGATCGTGCTGGGTTGGGATCCGGCTTTTCGGACGGGCTGTAAGCTGGCCGTGGTGGATGCCACGGGAAAAGTGCTGGATACGACCGTCATCTATCCAACCGCTCCGCAGAATAAGGTGGCGGAGGCGAAAGCCGTCCTGAAAAAGCTGATCCAGAAATATGGAATTACGCTGATTTCCCTTGGAAACGGAACGGCTTCCAGGGAATCGGAGCGAGTGATTGTAGAACTGATAAAAGAACTTCCCGTTCCTGTGCAGTATGTGATTGTCAACGAGGCGGGCGCTTCGGTTTATTCGGCAAGCAAGCTGGCGACGGAGGAGTTTCCGAATTTTGACGTGGGGCAGAGGAGCGCGGCTTCCATTGCGAGAAGGCTGCAGGATCCTCTGGCTGAGCTGGTAAAGATTGATCCGAAGTCTATCGGCGTAGGGCAGTACCAGCATGATATGAATCAGAAAAAACTGAGCGAGGCGCTCTCAGGCGTTGTGGAGGACTGCGTCAACAGGGTGGGCGTCGATTTGAATACGGCTTCCGCCTCTCTCCTGGAATACGTGTCGGGAATCAGCAAGACCCTGGCTAAAAATATTGTGGCTTATAGGGAGGAAAACGGCCGTTTTCAAAACCGCAGACAACTTTTGAAGGTGGCGAAACTGGGGCCGAAGGCTTTTGAGCAGTGCGCGGGCTTCCTGCGTATCGCAGGCGGGGATAATCCTCTGGACGCGACCAGCGTCCATCCGGAATCCTATGAGGGCGCGCAGAAGCTTTTGGAGTCCATGGGACTTTCCTGCGAGGAGCTTTCCAAGGGAGGAATATCGGGACTTTCCAAAAAGGTCAGCGACTATGGAAAACTGGCGGAAAAGCTGGGAATTGGCGAGCCGACGCTCCGGGATATTGTGAAGGAGCTTGAGAAGCCGGGCAGGGATCCCCGTGACGAGATGCCGCGTCCGATTCTTCGCACGGATGTGCTGGAAATGAAGGATTTGACGCCGGGCATGGTTTTGAAGGGAACCGTGCGGAATGTAATCGACTTTGGCGCGTTTGTAGATATAGGCGTTCACCAGGATGGCCTTGTCCATATTTCCCAGATTACCGATCGGTATATAAAACATCCGCTGGAAGCCGTGAGCGTAGGAGATATTGTGGATGTGAAGGTGCTGAGCGTGGACCTTCAGAAGAAGCGGATCGCGCTGACCATGAAGGGCTTATAACTTGCATTCTGACTTTTCGTATACTATAATAAAAACGGATTTTGACAGAAAGAGGCTGAGTATATGACATACGGGGAAGCGAGGGCTTTTATAGACGATACGGCCAGATATGGGGCTGTGCTGGGACTGGACACAGTGACGGAGCTGCTGGCGCGCCTTGGAAATCCGCAGGATGAGCTGAAGTTTGTACATATCGCCGGGACGAACGGCAAGGGTTCTACTTTGGCGTATATTTCTACGATTCTGAAGGAAGCGGGTTTCCGGGTGGGGCGTTATATTTCCCCGACGATTTTTGATTACCGGGAACGGATTCAGGTGAATGAGGACTACATCACGAAGGAAGGCGTGGCGCGGCTGGCTGATCTGGTCAAGGAGGCCGCTGCCCGTATGGTGGAGGATGGCTTTTCGCATCCGACTACGTTCGAGGTGGAGACAGCCATGGCCTTTCTCTGGTTTCGGGAAATGCAGTGTGACATTGTGGTACTCGAATGCGGGATGGGCGGCCTGACGGACGCTACCAATGTGGTGAAGACAACCCTCGTTTCTGTATTCTCTGAAATCGGCATGGATCATATGGGCTTTCTGGGCGACACTATCCAGGAGATCGCGCGGGTAAAGGCCGGAATTATAAAGCCGGGTACGGTTGTGGTCAGTACGTCTCAGAGACCGGAGGTCAGAGAAGTCCTTTTGAATGTATGCCGGGAAAAGCAGGCGGAATTTCTGGAAGTCAGAAAGGAAGAAATCAAGGACGTCCGCTTCCGCTTTGAGGATCAGAGCTTTACCTACAGAGGAATGAAGTGGCTGAAGCCGGGGCTTGCGGGAAGCTGGCAGATTGACAACGCGGCGCTGGCTGTAGAGACGGTTCTTGCTTTGGAAAAATTGGGCTTTCCGGTGACGGAGGAGCAGCTCAGAAAGGGCCTTTCCAGGACAATCTGGCCCGGAAGATTTCAGGTCATAGACAGAAGACCGCTTTTTGTGGCGGATGGAGCTCATAACCGGGACGCGGCGGACAGGCTCCGTGAGACGCTGGAACTTTATTTTCCGGACAAACGGAAAATCTTTATCGCCGGAGTGCTGGCGGACAAGGAATATGATTACGTCATGAGCCGTCTTGCTCCTCTGGCGGCAAGAGTTATCACGATTATGACGCCGGACAATCCGCGGGCGCTTCCTGCGGAAAAGCTGGCGGAGGATGTCCGGAAGTACAATGAATATGTGGAGACTGCCGAAAGTCTCCAGGATGCGGTACGCAGAGCCTGGGCATATGCAGGGGAAGACGATTTGATCCTGGCCTTCGGTTCCCTGTCCTATCTGGGGGATTTGATTCGCGAGGTGCGAATGGGAAAAGAGAAGCGCTGGTAAGCCCCGGAGGGAAGCGGACGGAAAGGAAGAACGGAGATTAGCATGAGAGATTTGGCGGAGTTGAGAATTGAAATAGACGAGATAGACAAGCAGATGGTGGAGCTGTTTGAAAGGCGCATGGACGTTTCCCGTGAGGTGGCGGAATATAAGGTGGCCACAGGGAAGCGGATCCTGGATAAGGAGCGGGAGAACCAGAAGCTGGAAGCGGTCAAGAAGATGACCCACAATGCGTTTAACAGTCACGGGGTGGAGGAGCTGTTTAAGCAGCTCATGGCCATGAGCCGTAAGCTTCAGTACCAGCAGATGGAGGAGCAGGCTCTTGGACGTCTTCCCTTTGTCATGGTGGACAAGCTGGAAAAGGAAAATGTCCGCGTGGTCTATCAGGGCGTGGACGGAGCCTACGCTCAGCAGGCCATGTTCGCGTTTTTCGGCGATCAGGTTAATCATTTCCATGTGGAACGCTGGCGTGACGCCATGGATGCCATTGCGGAGGGCATGGCGGATTACGCGGTGCTTCCGATTGAAAATTCCACGGCGGGCATAGTCAATGACAATTATGATTTGCTGGGCGAATATGATAATTATATCGTAGGCGAACAGATTCTTTCCATTCAGCATGCCCTTCTTGGCACGCCGGACGCAACGCTTTCCGACATCCGGACGGTCTATTCTCATCCGCAGGGGCTGATGCAATGTGCAAAATATCTGGACGAGCACAGGGAATGGCAGCAGATCAGCCTGTTGAATACGGCCATGGCCGCGCAGAAGGTGGCTGAGGATCAGGATAATTCCCAGGCGGCCATTGCAAGCACGCTTGCAGCCAGACAGCATGGCTTGAAGGTTTTGGAAGAAGGCATCAACCGGAGCGGCCAGAATTCCACCCGTTTCCTGATTGTAACAAACCAGCCGATTTTCTGCAGGGATGCGAAAAAAGTGAGCATCTGTTTTGAGGTGACTCACGAAAGCGGCTGCCTTTATAACGTATTGTCCCACTTTATATATAACAATCTGAATATGAGCCGGATAGAATCCCGGCCTATTCCGGACCGTAACTGGGAGTACCATTTTTTTGTGGACTTTGAGGGGAATTTAAATGACAGCGCTGTCAAGAATGCTTTGCGTGGCATTCGTGAGGAGGCGTTGAATTTAAAAATATTAGGAAACTATTGAGGAGGAATCAGAAATGAATCCATATGTAATTATGACTGACACCACAGCGGACCTGCCGGAGAGCTATATTCAGGAACATGAACTTGCGATCCTTTCGTTAAACTATACGATTGAAGGAAAGACCTATGACAGGGAGAATCCTCTGGATGTGGGTGAGTTTTATGCGAAGATGCGCGAAGGCTCTATGCCTACGACCTCCCAGGTGAATCCGGAACAGGCGAAGGAAGCATTCTCGGCCTGCCTTGCTCAGGGAAAGGATGTGCTGTATATCGCGTTTTCTTCTGGATTAAGCGGTACCTGCGGCAGCGGTATGATCGCGGCTCAGGAGATTCAGGAAAGCGGCCTGTATCCGGAACGGAGGGTTATTGTGATTGATTCCCTCAGCGCTTCTTTGGGCGAAGGACTTCTGGTGCATAAAGCTGTAATGCTCAAGGAAGCAGGAAAATCCTTGGATGAGGTAGCGGATTGGGTGGAAAAGAACAAGCTTCATCTGTGCCATAACTTTACGGTAGACGATTTGTTTCATCTGCACAGAGGAGGGCGTGTTTCCAAAGCGACGGCTATTCTGGGTACCATGATCAATATCAAGCCGGTGCTTCACGTAGACGATGAGGGACATCTGATTGCCATCGGAAAGGTGCGCGGACGCAGGAAATCTTTGGCTGCGTTGGTGGATCGTATGGCGGAGCAGATCAAGAATTATGAGAATGACGAGGTGTTCATCAGTCACGGTGATTGCATCGAGGATGCAGAGTATGTGAAAAAGCTTGTGCAGGAACGCTTCGGCATCAATAAGTTTGTGATCAATCACGTGGGACCGACCATTGGAGCTCATTCTGGTCCGGGAACTGTGGCTCTGTTCTTTATGGGCGAGCCGCGGTAAAGGAAAATAATATCAAAGTTTATATCTAAAGGATAAATTTAAGGGATTAAATTGAAAAGGCGGCGGAGCTGGCCGCGAAAATATAGCAGGAATAAGAGTTCAAAAAGGGGCGCTGCCGAATTTATTTCGGCAGCGCCCCTTTTTACTCAGGTGTAAGAAGACCGTTTTATACGCTTGTTTTAGAAATATCAGATTGCCGCAGATTCTGGAGTATCTCGTATGGAATCTTCAGATTGCCGCGGCCGCTCCCAAGATCGATCAGCGGCTTGTTTTTTCCATGGAAATCAGAGCCTCCTGATATTTTTAAATCCAGCCGCCTCGCAAGACGGCGCATATTGCTTTCATCCATGCCGGTATTGGATGAATAGATCGCTTCGATCCCCTGAAGTCCGGCTTCTTTTAACTGGCGGACAAGCGTTTCAAGCTCATCCGGGGAAAGCTGGTAAAGAAGCGGGTGGGCCAGAATGGGAATCCCTCCCGCAGCCAGAATCAGGCGGATTGCCGTTTCAGGACGCGTTCGCTTTTTGGATACAAAACAGGGACAGCCGTCTCCCAGATAACGGTCGAAGGCTTCGCTGATGGATTTCACAAAGCCATGCTCAAAAAGCCAGCGGCCGAAATGGGCCCGTGTCAGCACAGTTCCCTTTCCATAAGCAGATCTTAAGTCTTCCAGCGTAATGTCAAAGCCCCCCACGGTTTGCAGAAGCCGGATCATTTCTTCGTTGCGGGAGTCGCGATTCTGCCGGAAGGAACGCAGCTTTGCAGCGAGTTCTTCCTGGAAAGGATCGATGTCGAGGCCGACGATATGGATGTCATGTCCCTGGTATTCAGTGGAAAATTCAATGCCGGGAACAAACTCTATATTATATTTCCGCGCGGTTTCCGCAGCCTCCGAAAGTCCGTCCGTGGTGTCGTGGTCGGTCAAAGCAAAAGCGGCCAGCCCCTTTTTGGCAGTGTAGGCCGCAAGTTCAGAGGGAGTGAATGTGCCGTCGGAACAGGTGGAATGTGTGTGAAGATCGATATATTTCATGGTAGAGAATCCTTTCTGTCTGTACGCCCCGGCGCGGAAAAAGCGGCCTGGGGCCGCCGCCGGTGCGGCGCGGCTATAATGTCTGGCGACATTATGACATAGCCTTCGGCCATGTCTCACCGGAGGATGCACACGCCCCGGCGCGGAAAAGCG
>DVLE01000080.1 GCA_018715645.1 Candidatus Merdisoma merdipullorum | reverse complement strand
AACGACGCGTACTGGACGTACGCGGAGCGAAAAGCAACACAGCAGGACACTGAAACAACCCTGTCCTGACCGTGTGTGCTCTTGTCAACTGAGGGTAAAGAGAGTAAAATTTTCATACTGCTAAAATGAGGAGCAAAAGACAATGGAAAAAATCACATGCAAAGATATTATCAAAAACGAATATGTGGAAAAGCTGATCGAAAGAGGAAATGAAATGCTTGGAGCGCTGGGCTACACGGAACACTCGAAAATTCATGCGGGAAGGGTGTCGGCTGCGGCAGGAAAGATTTTAAAGCAGCTTGATTATCCGAAGCGGCAGATTGAACTGGCGCGGATCGCAGGCTATATGCACGATGTGGGAAATGCGGTAAACCGCCACGACCATGCGCATTCGGGAGCGATCCTGACCTTTCAGATCTTAAGAGATCTGGGAATGGAGCCTGCCGAGGTGGCGGCCATCGTCAGCGCCGTGGGGAACCATGACGAGAATACGGGAACCGCCTTTGATCCGATTTCCGCGGCCCTGATTCTGGCAGATAAGACGGATGTGCGCCGGGATCGTGTGCGCAATAAGGATATGTCCACCTTCGACATTCATGACCGGGTGAATTACGCGGCGAAAAGCGCTGAACTGACGGTCAACGTGGAAAAGAGAGTGATTCATCTCGATATTAGTCTGGATGACGGAATCTGCTCCATGCTGGATTATTTCGAGATTTTTCTGGAGCGGATGCTGATGTGCAGAAGGGCGGCGGAGGTCTTGAATACACGCTTCAAGCTTACGGCCAATGGCAGCAAGGTGCTGTAAGGCAATCCTCCTGCGGCAAAAGTCTTGCTGAGACCGAACGATCATGGTAAACTGAGGATACCTATGATTGACAAGGGAGGAACGAAAAGATGCGTCATACATTTACACTGGCAAACGGCGTGGAGATTCCGGCCGTGGGTTTTGGAACTTACAAGGCGGCCGACAATCAGGATGAAGCCGTCATCAGCGAGGCGATTCGTCAGGGATACCGTCATCTGGATACGGCTGCCTTCTATTTTAATGAGGAAGCTGTGGGAAAGGCCGTGCGGGAAAGCGGGATTCCGAGAGAAGAATTTTTTATTACCTCGAAGGTTTGGAGAGACAATCTCGGATATGAATCCACGTACAGGGAATTTGAGGCGTCTTTACAAAAGCTGGGTACGGATTATCTGGACCTTTACCTGATGCACTGGCCCAGACCTGTGGACATGAATGCGGAGTGGAAGGATCTAGATGCAGAGACCTGGAAAGCGCTGGAGGAACTTTACCGCGCGGGAAAGATTCGGGCTATCGGCGTCAGCAACTTTCTCCCCCATCATCTGAATAATCTGATGGACCGGACGGGGATTGTTCCGCTGGTCAATCAGCTAGAGTTTCATCCCGGCTATATTCAGAAGGCGGCGGTGGACTTTTCTCAGAGGCTTGGCATTCAGGTGGAAGCATGGAGTCCGATTGGACGCGCCCGCGTCTTAAAGGAGCCGCTGCTTCTGGAGCTTGCGGATAAATATCAGGTGAGCCAGGCCCAGATCTGCGTCCGTTTTGCCCTTCAGTGCGGAGTGCTTCCGCTTCCGAAATCCTCATCGCCGGAACGTATGCGTCAAAACCTGGATGTCTTTGATTTTACGATAGAGGACGACGATATGCATCGCCTGATGACGCTGCCGCAGATCGGCTGGTCCGGCGAGCATCCCGATCGGGAGAGAGTGCCGGTAGATGAATAAGAGGCCAGGCTTAGGGATTTTACGGAGAGTTTACCGGAATTTAAAGAAAGGCTGGTAGAAGGAGAACTCCCCGGATGTTATAGTGAGTGTATCCGGAGCCTGCGGAACCTGTGAGTTCTGCAGGCCGGAGAAAATAGCATCCGGGGAGGTACTATGAAGAAGACTTACGTGCTGGATACGAATGTACTGATTCAGGCGCCCTACGCGCTGCAATGCTTTGAGGACAATACGGTGGTCCTGCCGCTGGTAGTTCTGGAAGAACTGGACGGTCTGAAAAAAGCGGAGGGAGAACGCGGGGCGAATGCACGCGCGGCGATCCGTGTGCTGGAGGAACTGCGCTTAAAAGGAGATTTATTTGAGGGAACAAGGCTGCCGGGAGGCGGCCTTTTGCGCATTGAAAGGAACTTTGTTCATGTGGAGCTGCCTCCGGATCTTCCGGAGGATAAGGCGGATAACCGGATCCTTATGGTTTGCAGGGGACTTTTGGAACAGTCGCCGGAGGATAAGGTGATTCTGGTGACGAAAGATCTGGTGCTGCGCATCAAGGCGGATATTCTGGGCATTCAGGCGGAGGACTTTACGAGGGAGCAGGTAAACCCGGACGACGCCCTGTATACGGGCCGGGCGCAGGTGTACCTGCCGGAGGAGCTTGCCAAAGAATTTAAGAAAAACGGCGTCCCTGCAGACGCCGTCTATGAGGCGGATGAAAATGGGGAGAAGAAAAAGCCTCTGCTTGTGGAAAATGAATTTCTGGTGCTGAAGCTGGACCAGTCCTCAAAGAAAACGCTGCTGGGGCGGGTGGAAGGGGATAGGATCCTTCCCCTTCTATATAAAAAGAGTAAGCCCTATGGCGTGTCGCCCCGGAACGTGGGACAGTACTTTATGCAGGAAGCCCTGATGACGGGCGCCGATAAAGCGCCTCTTGTCATCATCAAGGGAATGGCAGGGACCGCAAAGACCTTTTACTCCCTGGCTGTGGGACTTGAAAAGCTGTACAACAACCCGAATGGAGAATACCGCCGGATCATTATCAGCAGACCGAATGCCCAGTTTGATGATGATATTGGCTTTCTGCCAGGGGATGAGCAGGAGAAGATAGCTCCGATGATGCGCCCGGTCATTGATAATCTGGAGCAGCTTCTCGATTCCGACGAGGGGAGACGCTATGAAAATGAAATGCTGCTTGGCGACAAGGTCAGCGAAATCTTTGAGCGCGGCCTGATTCAGACGGAGGCGCTGAACTTTATCCGGGGACGTTCCATAGTAAAGACTTATCTGATTATCGACGAGGCCCAGAATATGACGCCGAATCAGGTCAAGGGAATCATTACACGCGCAGGTCAGGGAACGAAGATTATCCTGCTTGGCGATCCCCAGCAGATCGACCGCCCCTTCCTCAATGAGAGGACCAATGGCCTCACTTATGCGGCAAAATATATGAAGGGCAGTCCCCTCTGCTGGCAGATCAGTCTTTCCGCGCAGGAATGCGAGCGCTCGATGCTTGCGATGGACGCGGTAAAACGGTTGTGAGTAAAAATGGCAGAAAATATTATACAAATATTAAAATATAAACAATTTATAAAATGTTAGCACTCGCACTTGACGAGTGCTAACAAACGTGGTATAACATACTCAGAACGAAGGAAGAACAGGAAAAGGGATAGAAAAGAAGGATTCCTGAGAAAGCTTCCGGACGTTCCGGACAACAAAGTTGGTTACGCGGCGGAAAGGCCGCAGAAAATAAGGAGGAATGAGTTATGTTAATGCCTAGTATTTTTGGAGAAAGTTTACTGGATGATTTTATGAATGATTTCGCGTTTCCGCGTACAGGAAAGAGAACCTACGGTAAAGAAGCTGCCTATCTGATGCGCACGGATGTGAAGGATACGGCTTCCGCCTATGAGCTGGAGATCGAGCTTCCGGGCGTAAAGAAAGAGGATGTAAAGGCTGAGCTGAAGGACGGCTACCTGACGATTACTGCTTCGACTGACAGCAGCAAGGAAGAAAAGCAGGAAAACGGCACCTATATCCGCAGAGAGAGATATGCGGGAACCTGCAGCAGAAGTTTCTACGTAGGCGAGGACATCAAGCAGGAGGACATCAAAGCGAAGTTTGAGAACGGCGTTCTGAAGGTTACGGTTCCGAAGAAGGAAGAACAGCCCGTTGTGGAAAAGAACAGCTACATTACAATAGAAGGCTGATGCCTTTTCAGATAGAGGACAGGGAAACGGGGATGCGGGAAGGTTCGCATCCCCGTTTCCTTAAGAGAAAGAGAAGCTGCCCTCAGTGGACAGAGGCATATATGGTCAAAACAGGGCGCCAGGTTTGAGGAGGTGATTGTACATGAAAAGAGATTACTATGAGGTGCTCGGTATCGGAAAGCAGGCAGATGAGAAAGAGATTAAGAAAGCGTACCGGAAGCTGGCAAAGAAATATCATCCCGATACGAATCCGGGAGATAAGACGGCCGAGCAGAAATTTAAAGAAGTGACAGAAGCCTACAACGTACTGAGTGATCCGGAGAAAAAGAAATTGTATGATCAGTTCGGCTTTGCGGCCTTCGACGAGACGGGCGGCGCACGGGCCTCCGGAGCGGACGGTTCCGGCTTTTACGGAGGCTTTGGAAACGGAGGCTACCATGGCGGCTTTGGTACGGGAAGCTACCGTTCCAGCGATGGGACCTATCATGAGTTTCACTTTGACGGCAGCAATATGGACGATATGTTCGGCGATCTGTTCGGAAGTATGTTCCATGGGGGCGCGGGTCAGAGCGGCTCCGGGTTCCAGAGCGGATTTGGAGGTTCGGGATCCGGGTTCCGGGGAGGCTTTCGGCAGAGAAACGCCTCCTACAAGGGTGAGGATTTGCACGCGGACATTACGGTCAGCTTTGACGAGGCAGCCTTTGGATGTGATAAGATGATTCATCTGCAGGCGGCAAATGGAAGCGGAGGTGTGCAGTCCTTAAGCGTACACATCCCGGCAGGCATCGACGATGGCAAGAGCGTTCGTCTGCGGGGTAAAGGCCATCCGGGAGCCGGGGGCGGAGAGAATGGAGATTTGCTTTTAAAGGTGCATATCGCGCCGAAAGCCGGATATGAGCGCAAGGGCATGGACGTCTACACGACGGCCGATATTCCGTTTACGACGGCGGTGTTCGGCGGCGAGGTCAGCTTCCCGACGCTGTACGGCAATGTGGTCTGCAAGGTTCCGGCCGGGACGCAGTCGGGCAGGAAGATCCGCCTGCGGGGAAAGGGCATTGTTTCCATGAAGGACAGCAAGGTACACGGAGATCAGTATGTGACGATACAGATTCAGGTTCCTACGCAGCTCACGCCTGAGGAGCGGCAGAAGCTGAAGGAATATGAAGAACTTACGAAGAAAAGAGGACGCGGAGGAAGGGCCGCTTGAGATAGATTGAGTATAGGAAACAAAAAAAGAGACGCTGCGCTGCGGCGTCTTTTTTTGCGCTGCGGTCTGCTTTGATCTTGCAAAAGCCCCGCAGATAGTATAAAATAAGCTGAAATGTCCAGTAAGCAGAGGTAAACCAGCCGGAAAACGGGAAGTGAAGGATAGATGGAAAACAGACAGGAAATGATCAAAGCGGATAAGCTGGTATATAATTACACAAAATACGACGAAGAAGGCAGGGAGAAGGAGACGATCCGTGCCGTGGACGGCGTGAGCTTTGAGGTGGAGAAGGGAGACTTTGTGGCGATTCTGGGACACAACGGCTCCGGAAAGTCTACGCTGGCAAAGCATATCAACGCTCTCCTTACGCCCAGCGAGGGAACGCTTTGGGTAAACGGCTTTGACACCTCCGAGGAAGATAATATCTGGGATGTCAGACAGAGCGCCGGCATGGTGTTTCAAAATCCGGACAACCAGATCATCGGTACCATCGTGGAGGAGGACGTGGGCTTTGGCCCTGAAAATATGGGTGTGCCCACAAAGGAGATCTGGGAACGGGTAGAGGAAAGTCTCAAAGCAGTCAATATGCTGAAATACCGGCATCATTCCCCCAATAAGCTTTCGGGAGGCCAGAAGCAGAGGGTAGCTATCGCCGGCGTGGTGGCCATGCATCCGAAATGTATTGTTCTGGACGAGCCGACGGCGATGCTGGATCCGAACGGACGCAAAGAGGTCATCCGTTCCGTCCGCGCGCTGAACCAGGTGGAAGATATAACCGTGATTCTGATCACACATTATATGGAAGAAGTCATCTATGCAAATAAGGTCCTGGTTATGGACGATGGGAAAGTCGTCATGCAGGGGACGCCGCGGGAGATCTTTTCTCAGGTGGAGGCGCTGAAATCCTACCGTCTCGATGTGCCGCAGGCGACGTTGCTGGCCTGGGAGCTTAAGAAGGCAGGGCTTAAGCTGCCCGACGGGATACTGACAAGAGAGGAGCTGGTGGAAGCCTTATGTCAATTATATTAGAAAATATCAGCTATACTTACAGTCCCGGTACGGCATATGAGATCCATGCGCTGAAGGATATTAATCTGGAAATCCGTGACGGGCAGTTTATCGGACTGATCGGCCATACGGGTTCCGGAAAATCTACGCTTGTACAGCATTTGAACGGACTTGTCAAAGCTACGTCGGGTCATATCTATTTTAACGGCGAAGATATTTATGCGCAGGATTATGATATGCGCCGTCTCCGCAGCAAAGTAGGACTGGTGTTCCAGTATCCGGAGCATCAGCTTTTTGAGGTGGACGTCTTAAGCGACGTCTGCTTTGGTCCAAAAAATCAGGGACTTTCCAGGGAAGAAGCCGAGGAGCGGGCCAGACAGGCCCTCCGTATGGTCGGTATCTCTGAAGAATATGAGAAGCAGTCGCCCTTTGAGCTTTCGGGAGGTCAGAAGCGCCGGGTAGCCATCGCAGGCGTGTTGGCCATGGAGCCGGAGATCTTGATCCTGGATGAACCGACGGCAGGTCTTGATCCAAGGGGACGGGATGAGATTCTGGACCAGATCAGCCTTCTTCACAAGGAGCGGGGTATCACCGTAATTCTTGTCTCTCACAGCATGGAGGACGTGGCGAAATACGTGGAGCGCATTATCGTGATGAACCAGGGAGAGGTCATGTATGACGATGTGCCAAGAGAGGTGTTCCGCCATTATAAGGAGCTGGAAAGTGTGGGACTGGCCGCGCCTCAGGTTACGTATATTATGCATACGCTGAAAGACAGAGGCTTTGATGTGGACGAGAATGCAACGACGATAGAGGAAGCGCGGGACGCGATCCTGAGCGCATTTCGGAAGAAGGAACAAAGACATGATTAGAGATATTACGCTGGGACAGTATTATCCGGCAGACTCCATTCTCCATAAGTTAGATCCACGGGTGAAGCTGGTGGCTACGCTCTCTTTTCTGGTGGCGCTCTTTCTGATTGACGGTTGGATCGGCTACGTGGTGGCCACGGTTTTTCTGGCGGCGGTCATACGGCTGTCCAAAGTCCCTTTCCGCTTCATCGTGCGCGGATTGAAGACCATATTCATCATTCTGATGATTACCCTTGTGTTCAATCTGTTTCTGACGCCGGGGGACCGGGTGCTTTTGCAGGTCTGGAAGTTCCGCATCACCGATCAGGGACTTCGCACTGCCATTTTCATGGCGATTCGTCTGATCTATCTGATTATCGGTTCGTCGATTATGACGTTGACTACGACGCCGAATGATTTGACGGATGGACTGGAAACACTCTTAAATCCTCTGAAAAAGCTGCACGTACCCGTGCATGAGGTGGCGATGATGATGTCCATCGCTCTTCGATTCATCCCGATTCTTCTGGAGGAAACTGACAAGATCATGAAGGCGCAGATCGCGAGAGGGGCCGATTTTGAGCATGGCAATCTGGTACAGCGGGCCAAAAATCTGGTTCCGCTGCTGGTTCCTTTGTTTATCTCGGCTTTCCGCCGTGCGAATGATCTGGCTATGGCCATGGAGGCACGCTGCTATCGCGGCGGCAAGGGGCGTACAAAGATGAAGCCTCTTGTCTACGCCAGCAGGGATTACTGCGCTTATGGAATCCTTCTGGTGTTCCTGGCGGCGATCATAGCAGTGAGGGTATTGCTGTGAGCGAGGTAAGGAGCGGGACGGACAGGAAGCGGATTCTGCTGGTGACGGCCTATGACGGCACGGCCTACTGCGGCTGGCAGGTTCAGAAGAACGGGGAGACTATAGAAGGCGTCCTGAACCGGGAACTTTCCGCTTTATTTGGGGAAGACATCGTGGTTACGGGCGCGAGCCGTACGGACTCCGGCGTTCACGCGCTGGGAAATGTAGCTGTTTTTGACACACAGGCGAGAATGCCTGCGGAAAAGGTTGCTTATGCGCTGAATGGCCGGCTGCCGGATGATATACGGATTCAGCGGTCCTTTGAGGTTCCTTCGGATTTTCATCCCAGAAGGACTTCCTGTGTCAAAACCTATGAGTACCGGATTTTGAACCGGGAGTTTGAGCTGCCTTCAGAGCGGCTGAACTCTTACTTTTTCCGAAGAAAGCTGGATGCGGAGCGTATGAAGGCGGCTTGTCCTTATCTGATCGGAGAGCATGATTTCAAGAGCTTCTGCAGTATTCATACCCAGGCGGAGACGACGGTGCGGACCATCTACAGTCTGAGCGTCGAGACGCAGCCCTTTCCCACACAGATGGACAGGACGGCGTATCCGGCTGGTCCGGGAAGTCTGATTTGTATCCGTGTTACTGGAAATGGCTTTCTTTATAATATGGTACGTATCCTGGCGGGAACTCTGATACAGGTTGGTCTTGGCGCTTACGCGCCGGAAGATGTGGAGGCTATGCTGGAGGCGCGCGACAGGCAGGCGGCAGGACCGACGGCCCCGGCAAAGGGACTGACGCTTGTGGGAATGCAGTATCCGGAATACCCGGATTTCCCGCTTTAAAGACAGGAATTTTGCTCAAAAAATGGTTGACACACACGGGCAAGTATAATATAATGATTCAATGTGACGTAGTGCGAAAATGTCTAAGCCATAGCCCCGGTAACGGCATTTTTCCATAGAAGTTTCAATTCATTTTTCAGGAGGAAAACCAATGAAAAGTTACATGGCTAGTCCAGCAACAATCGAGAGAAAATGGTATGTAGTTGACGCTACGGGATATACATTAGGACGTTTGGCTTCAGAAGTGGCGAAGGTGCTCAGAGGAAAGAATAAGGCGATCTTCACACCGCACATCGACACCGGAGACTACGTAATCATTGTAAACGCAGATAAGATCAAAGTGACCGGAAAGAAACTGGATCAGAAGATTTACTATCGCCATTCCGAGTACGTAGGCGGCATGAAAGAGACCACCCTGCGTGAGATGATGGCAAAGAAACCTGAGAAGGTTGTAGAGCTCGCTGTAAAGGGCATGCTTCCGAAGGGACCGCTGGGAAGACAGATGTACACCAAGCTGCATGTATACGCTGGTCCGGAGCACAATCATCAGGCTCAGAAGCCGGAAGTATTAACGTTTTAATTGAGAGAAAGTTGAAGGAGGAAATTTACAGTGGCTAATTCAAAATTCTACGGAACAGGCAGAAGAAAGAAATCTATCGCCAGAGTATACCTGGTACCCGGCACAGGAAAGATTACGATTAATAAAAGAGACATTGATGAGTATCTCGGTCTGGAAACCCTGAAGGTTATCGTTCGTCAGCCCCTGACAGCGACCGAGACATCAGATAAATTCGACGTTCTGGTAAATGTACGCGGCGGCGGCTACACCGGACAGGCAGGCGCTATCCGTCATGGCATTGCAAGAGCTCTGCTTCAGGCAGATCCGGATTACCGTCCGATTCTGAAGAAGGCAGGCTACCTGACACGTGATCCGAGAATGAAAGAGCGTAAGAAATACGGCCTCAAGGCTGCCCGTCGCGCTCCGCAGTTCAGCAAGCGCTAAACTTTATCAAAAGTGGTCAAAAACCCCGGAACTACGCGGTTTCCGGGGTTTTT
>DVLE01000008.1 GCA_018715645.1 Candidatus Merdisoma merdipullorum | reverse complement strand
ATTTATTCATCCAGAAAGATTGAAACAGCATGCAGACGTGACATTAACTTTATGTGGCTGCTTGCCGGACAGAAAGCTCCCGACCACAGCACGATTGCCCGTTTCCGTACCGGCTTTCTGGCTGATGCCTGCGAAAATCTTTTTTATCAGATGGTCCGCCGTCTGGAGGAAAGCGGCGAGCTGTCAAAAGAGACCGTATTCCTTGATGGGACAAAGCTGGAAGCCTGTGCCAACAAATATACCTTCGTCTGGAAGAAATCCGTAGGAAAATGGGAAGCAAAGATGTATGAGCGGATTCAGGAAGCAGTCCGTCTTCTGAACCAGGAGTATCTCTGTCAGTTTCGCGTTGGAGAGGAAACCCGTACACGGGATCTGCAGGAAATCTGCCAGTTTCTGGAGGAGAGGTGTAAAGCGGACGGGACAGTTTTCGTCCATGGAAGGGGGAAACGCAAAAGCAGGAACCAAAGGTATCAGGAACTGTTCCGCCGTTTTCTGGAGCGCCAGACGATCTATAACTGGCATACGGCCAGCTTTCAAGGGCGGAACAATTATTGTAAAACGGATCCGGACGCCACCTTTATGCACATGAAGGATGACCACATGAGAAATGCCCAGCTGAAACCGGGATATAATGTCCAGATCGCAGTGGACAGCGAATACATTGTAGCGACAGATATTTTCCAGGACCGGAACGATGTATGGACCCTGGTGCCATTCCTAAAAGATATGGAAAAGAAGCTGGGATTCCGTTATCCAAGCGTAACCGCGGATTCGGGATATGAAAGCGAAGAAGCGTACGAATACCTGAGCGAAGCCAGGCAGAAAGCATACATCAAACCCCAGACCTATGAGAAGTGGAAAAAGAGGAGTTTTAAGAAGGACATCAGCAAGCGTGAGAACATGAGATATGACGAGGCAGCTGACACCTATACCTGCTACGGGGAGAAAAAGCTGAGGGCAGTTTCTGTGAAAAAACAGAAAAGTAAAAGCGGCTATCAATCAGAAGTAACGATCTATGAATGTGAAGACTGCAGCGGCTGTCCGTATAAAGAACGCTGCACAAAAGCCAAGGGAAACAAGAGACCGTATCTCTCAAAGAACTTTTTAAAAAGGCGGCAGGAGTCCTATAAAAACATCCGGAGCGAAAGAGGGATCCAGTACCGTCTGAACCGCTCGATCCAGGTAGAAGGAGCCTTTGGCGTGTTGAAAAATAATTACGAGTTTCAGAGATTTCTCTTAAGAGGAAAAACGAAAGTAAAACTGGAGATTCTTTTGCTGTGCCTGGGATATAATCTGAATAAACTGCATGCCAAGATCCAAAATGGGCGGACAGGGAGTCATCTGTTTGAAGTAAAAAGTGCATAGAAAAGGCAAAAAACCGGGAGGTTTTATTAAAGTACGGAAAAAAACCGGAGTTCTACTCTGAAAACAGAGAAGGCGCCGGATTTTTGAATGTAACGAGCGGAAGTGCCGCTCAATCATCCGTTATTGATGATTTTGCGACACTCCCAAAAGAGGGGCGGCCCAGGAAGCGATTTTTGGCTTCCTGGGCCGCCCTGTATGAGCTATATAAAAGCTTTTCTATTCGGTCATATCGCGCTCGAAACGCTTCACATTCTCGGCTTTGCCGATGACGACCACGATGTCGTCGGCTCCGAAGCGATAGTCTGGCGACACTTCGATGTCCGTGGCCTTATTATGCTCAATGGCAATGATATTCAGGCTGTATTTCCGGCGGATATTAAAATCCTGAACACTGACGCCCACCATGCGTCTGCCGACAGGAACCTGCTGGATCTCTACCTGATTGTCCAGGAAGATAAAATCCAGGAAATTGTTGTAGGCAAGCTGTTTGCCGAGACGTAAGGCCATATCCCATTCCGGGTAGACGACTTCAGCTCCTATCTTTTCAAGAACCGCGCCCTGCTCCTGGCTTGTGGCTTTCGCGATTACGTGAGGAACTCCCAGACTGACCACGTTCAGGGTGGTCAGAATACTGGTATCGATTCTCTCGCCGATACAGATGATAACGGTATCGCAATTGTGTATGCCGACTTCTTTTAATGCTTCCTTTGACAGATTTTCTGTGACAAAGGCGTATTCTGTGTACTGACGAAGATTTTTGACCTTATCTTCATTGCGGTCCACTACGATGACGTCTTTGCCGGCCTCTGCAAGGGTAATGGCCAGCGCGGTTCCAAAACGTCCAAGGCCGATAACTCCGAATAAATTGGATTTTGTTTTTTTCATTGTAATTCTCTCCTATCCGATGGTAATTGATTCCTCTGTATAACGTGCCTGCTGTTCTGGACGGTTGATCCATATGGTTATCATGGTCAAAGCTCCCAGACGGCCGATAAACATAATGAGTGTGACTACAAGTTTGCTGGCATCGCAGAGATCCGGCGTGATGCCTGTGGAAAGCCCTACAGTGCCGAAAGCTGAAGTGACTTCAAATAAAAGCTGCATCAAAGATAAATGCGGTTCCAGGATACACAGCACAAAGGTACCCGTGAGGACAACGCAGAGGGAAAGCAGCGTGATCAGGTAAGCCTTGGAAAGGGTTTCCTTGGAAAGGCTCCGGCGGAAGGCGCCGAAGTGCCTTTTGGTCAGCGCGCTGCGCATAGACTGCACCAGTGTAAAAAAGGTACTTGTCTTGATACCGCCGCCGGTAGATCCCGGAGACGCTCCTATAAACATCAGAATGGTCAACGCAAACAAACCGGCGTTGGAGAACGTACCCAGAGGATAGGTGGAAAAGCCTGCCGTACGGGCCGACACGCTGTGGAAAAAGGCGCCCATCCAGGTTACTTCATCCGTACATTTTAAAATCAAAGTTCCGGCAATGATCAGGAATGCACTGGTGGTGATAACCACTTTAGAGTGCAGAGCCAGCTTTTTGAACCGGAAGCGGTTCTTCAGGACGTCCAGAATAACGAAGAAGCCGATACCACCGAAAATGATAAGACCGCAGGTGGTAAGGTTCAGCAGCACATCATTCCGGTAGGGAATCAGATTCTGCAAACCTCCCAATACGTCGAAGCCGGAATTATTGAAGGCGGCAATGGAATGAAAAACGCTGATTCCAAGGGCGTGAAGCGGCGGATAGTCCTGCACAAAAACGATAAAACTCAGGATCACCCCTACCAGCTCGAAGCAGAAGGTCAAAAGCAGAACTGATTTGACCAGTCTCACAATCCCTTTGAAGCTGTCCACATTCAGTCCTTCTTTGATCAGAAGACGGCTTTTAAAGCTAAACTTTTTCCGGGTAGCGAGAATCAGTCCCGCGCCTACGCTGGTGACGCCCAGGCCGCCCACCTGAATCAAGAGAGCAACCACAGCCCGTCCGAATACCGTAAAGTGGTCGGCAGTGTCGATGGCGATAAGACCGGTGACACAGACGGCGCTGGTAGAAGTAAACAGAGCGTCCACAAAGGTGACTTCAGCGCCTGGCCTTATAGACACGGGCAGGAGCAGAAGACACGTCCCTGTCATGATTACCAGAAAAAAGCCCAGGGTGATCAGACGCCCTGGTGGCTGGTTCCTGAAAAATTCAACAATGCGTTTCATAAGTCCTTTATTTTCTCCCTTCCATGGCGCGGCGTGCGACATGCAGAATATACTGCTGTCCTGCTTTGACGTCCGCGACAATAAAACGACAGTGTCATTATACGAGGGAAAGGGAAAAGGAGCAAGTCTTTCTGAGTGAAATTAACAAAATCTTAATATACAAAAACACGAAAATCGGGGAAAATGCCGTATTTTCGGGCTTTTCGTTCCTATAAAAAGACGTAAAAACGTGATAAAAAGTGCGCGCACGGAACAAAATAGTAACAAATTATTGTATCTTTTCAATTTCTGTCCGGAGCTGCTCAACAGTTCTATGTCCGTATACTTTATCAGTTACATCTTTTCCAAGAGAATGTCCTATCATAATTTTCTTTGCGAACGGATCTACGCCATATGTATCGCACAACCATGAAAAAGTATGTCGGAAGTCGTGTGGCGTATGTTTTTTTCGTTTATTATCCTTATTATAATATAGCACATTCAGGGCTGCCAATGCCTTGTATAGCTCTTTTCTGTAAGACTCTGTGGATTTTATAGGGTGCGTCATATAATCGTGCAATACGGGCAAAATACGCGGATGAATTGGGACGATTCGCCCCTTTCCTGCGGCTGTTTTCATTCCACCATGAAATGTCATGCTATTCAAGTCTACTTCGATATTTGCAAACTCTGAAATGCGCCATCCACTGTAACAGATAATCAAGGCGACCTGGATCTCTGGCACATCTTTATTCCGCCAGAGAATCTCCAATTCTTCCGGTGCCAGTGGCTCCCCCTTTTCATCATCGTCCGGTATCCGAATCTCCACAAATTGAGAATAGTCTTTTTCCGCCATATCAAATTTCATTGCGTATCGGTACATATCCCGGTAGAGATTTTTAACGAGTTCCAAAGATGAATGCTTCAGAGGCTTCTCCCGTATAGTCAGAGAATCCAGATTTTCTTGAAGTTCCTTGTACCCAATCTGATAAAAGGGAACATTGTGGATAGCAGAGCAGTTTTTAAATGCTGCACGGGTAGAAATCTGAGATGATTTACTATACTTCCGCAGCGATAGCTCGTACTTATCCTTGTAATACATCTCATATACCTGCGCAAACGTATAAGTCCGTTCTGGCGGCACGTTTGCTTTCTGGTTTTTTGGTAAGGACATATCCTCCTTTTCGGCCCACCACAGGGACAACATCTGATATGCTTCTTCCCATGACTGCGCTGATCCAATTTTCTCTCCGGGAACTCTTACCCCGTGAACGCGGCTCTCTGGTCCGCAGACGTAATAGGGCTTTCTGCGGTTCCCAGACAGTTTCTTGATGCTTCCGAATCCATTCGGCAGCCGATTGAATGGTTTTTTCTTCTTCCTTGGCATTGTATCATCCTCCTTTAGGGTATAAAAAATACAGCCAGAGAACTGCTGTTCCCTTGCAGGGCTGCTCCGAAAATGATACAATGGATTTGTTCTGAGAATCCACATAAGCATCTTCGGATGTGTGGCGGCTCCCTGTTGGCGCAGGGGGCCGATTTTTATAGTTCTTACATTTAGTAACAGTCTTGACAGGGGGTATAACCTTCTGCAATGGCGTCTTCTTTAAACCAGTAATAGGTATCCCGCCCTTCTAAATGATAGCAATTATATTTGTGGTAAGCAGAGCCTGATTGCGTAGTGAATACCACATGTAAATCAAAAAAGAGAGCTTTGCTTTGGTAATCGTTTGCAACATTAAAATTATTTGTTTCCGCATCAATCCACTTAGAATATGTCTGAGTGTACAATGTATGGTTATGAAAAGCAAGATAGCCCAAAGCAATGTTCCCTATCAAAGACATAATTAGTAAAATTATAGGGGCTTTGTGCCGAATGGAGAAGTATTGTTTTCCACATCCGGTACATTTTTTTGTGTTTAAATCTAGTTCGCTTCCGCATAATTTGCAGTATCGTTTTTTCTTTAAAGACTCCGCTTCAGTGGAAGTTGCAAAAGTAGATTGTGAAATTGCTGGTGTTTCTAATGGGTTAGAAACAGACTGCTCTACTGTGGTGCGTTTATTCATCAATGTGTTAATAATAAGCTGAAGGATTGCGAAAATCAAAGCAATGGCAAGAAATATTAAGGTATCAATCCACCTATTGCCAGTAATTAAATTTGCTCCAGCAATTAGACTGGATAATGCGAAAAGAAGACATAACGCATATATAAACCCACAAATATAACTTATCGTGCTTAAAATAGGTTGCTTCTTATCTTTTTGATATGTGAATCTCATTCTCGGCATATCGTTTTTTTACTCTCCATAAAACCAACGCCTTTCCGCTGCGTCGAAAAAATTATCATTTGTCACCCCAATTTCCTGAAGAAATCTGATTTCACGTTCTCGTTTTTGGAGTGCCTGCTGGAGCTGCCGGCGTTCTTTTTGGAGCCGTCGCAACTGTGCTTCAAACTGCTTTGCGGGAATCTTTCTGGAAGACTTGGCCGCTTTGACCATTTCGTGAGCATGCGCCTCTATTTCCTGAACATTTTCTTTCTGGAAATCGTCCTCTGTGATATGCCGCATAGCGTGGGCATAAGCCTTCATCTGGTCTTCATATGAAAGACGGGCATTTATCATTATTGTAAAGCTTCCATCTTCGTTGGGAACAACAAGTTCAGAACCAGGAACAGGGAAATTTATAATTTGGACATTAACATCCGGTGTCATCCTGATCACCTCGCTCTTTACGTCTCAGGGCGAGCGCCATGCTATGTAGTGCTTTCAGATCTTCCGGATCTGCGTTTCTCGCGACATCAAACAGGGCTCGCAGTTCCTTGTTTTCAAAAATTTCTTGTGCTGCTTTGGCGGTTTCATCATTCAGATAATATTTTTCACCACTTTCTTTTTCATCATCATCCCCATAAAAGTAAGATAGTGGAACATCAAAATACTTACATATTTTTTCAATCTTATCTTTTTTAGGCTCACTTTTTCCGTTTTTCCAATCAGATAATGTAGCAGAAGAAATTCCCGTATCTTTATGAACTCGATATGGGGTAACACCTTTTGCAGCTAAAAGCTTCTCAAATTTTTCATACATGTAATCCCTCCTGAAAATATCACGGAAAAATTTTATAATATATATTGACTATTAAAGAAAACCGTGATACAGTAGAGATACGAAAGAAAACCGTGATATAAAGTCTTTCGTAGCTCGGAAATATGATATAAACTGTTGACACCATGACTATATCATGTTTCCGATATAATTTCAATATTTTATGTCGGAAAGGCGGTGTAAAAATGTACAAAAAATTCGCCCAGTTATTGGAGAAAAGCAACAAAACCATTTATAAAGTTGCATTAGATACTGGTATCGCAACGGCTACTTTATACGACTGGCGCGATGGACGCAGTAAACCGAAGGTAGACAAGCTACAGATCCTTGCTGATTACTTCGGCGTAGACATCAAGTATTTTCTGGAGGAGTAGGGGATGTTCGTATCTAAGAAAAGGTTGGAATCTCTTGAAAAGCGAGTGGATGAACTTGAAAGAGAGAAAGTCACATCCACGACGCTTCAAGAGGTGAAAAGAGCTGTTAGAGAAGTACTTGAGGAAATCAAGCCTTCTCCGAAGATTTTTCCTGACGATTAGATACTACGGCCTGGTGGTATATGCTTTGCGCAGCTACATTTAGCGAACAGGCGTTTTTAAAGCGTAAAGCGCAAGATTCCACACAGGGCTTTGGATCTTTTACAGGATCTTGTGTCATAAAAGGACAGATCATAGGTACTCTCCTTTCTGTTTACTCGGCTTGTCGGAGCCTGTAAGAAAAGGATAGCACGACAGGAAAAACATTACAACAGACAGCCTACAGCTACCCGCCGGCATAAATGGCGTGGGTACATACACGCCGAACCCCTAAATCCCTGGCGGGACGTGATCCTTTCATAAATAGTCAGTTACTCTCCTCTTGAAAATGGCCGACGGGTAGCTGTGGGTTGTCTGAGAAAGTTTAAGAAAGGGGGAAATCCCATGAGCGAAGCAATGAGCATTCAGGAAGTAGTCGAGCTTACCGGGATAAGCAAGCAGACGATTTATAACCTGATGGATTCAGGACAAGCGGATCTCGGTGTGGTGGTCAGGGCGCCAGAGCGGAACACATATTTCTTTTTCCGGTCGAAGGTTGAGCGTTTCGTGAAGGGCGGCGAGAGCGAAGAAGTCAAGAAACTGGTTCAGTCGGTGAACACTATGAATCAGATTCTGACAATGGTTTTGCATCAGCTTCCGGGCGGGGATGCAGCCCTGAGAGGAGTGCCGTCATGATGTACGAGCTTGACGGAATCGACGCGCAGAAATTTCGCCGGGCCGTCCGGGTGAGAATGGCGCAGGAAGATATGACGGTTTCAGAGCTGGCCTCCCTGATAGGGTACAGCCGGCAGAGCGTGTATAACTTCCTGTCCGGAGATTGGAACCGGTTCATGGCGGCGGCCCTGGCAGAGAAATTAAACATATCAAAGGAGGATATTCAATGATTAAGACAGAGTTTGGAAATACAAAAATCGTAGGAATCAGTCCTATTATTTACGCAGATTCGGCATGTATCGTCGCTGCGGCGAGAAATGCACTGTCTGAAGAAGATATTCGGATGGCCGTTGATGCGGGACTTAAAGCCAAAGATGATGAGGTAGATAGCAACAGTGAAAGCGGAGAGAAAACAAAGGAAAAAGGAGAAGGAATCCATAAAAAGATGGATGAATTTCTTGATAAGGTTGCCCGCGAGATTGTCAAGGAGATTGTTTCCGATGAACGAGAGGAGCCGTGACGGCTGGCTTGAGCTTGCCGTTGAGATAGTCCGTATGGCGCTGCGAGATTATAAGCGCACTTTACGATATTTCAAGAAGCATGGCATGAACGGGAGCAAATACTGCTATGACATGGTTTATCTGAAAAGATCTTGCGAGCGGTTTTTTAGGAGTCAATGGTTCGGAATCCTCTGTGACATTGATGGAGAAATGCTTATCAGGGAATCCGATGCAATAGCCAATATGAAAGATAATTTCAGGAGCGTGAATGATAGATGAGGATAAACAGGAGAAAAAAGAAGAGAATCGTTAAGCAGTTTTTCAGAGAATTGCTTCCAATGGGATTCATATTTTTCAGCTACATATACATTATGGTATTGCTCTGCAGCATGGCTATGAAATGAATTTGGCCCATCGGGAGTTCCACTCCTTCAGGGCCGCCTGCTTTTCACACAATAAAAGCATAGCAAAAACTGAGTAAAAATTCAAGATACCAGACAAAAATAGACTTTCGGGAGGAAAACAATGGAGATAATTAAGGCTTTTAAGGGTTTTAACAAAGACATGACCTGCTGTCCGGGCACAAAGCCTTTCCAGTATGAAGAAGGCAAAGAGTATGAGGAAGACAGCGCGCAGGCTTGTGATCACGGCTTCCACGCCTGCGAGAGACCGCTGGATGTGTTCAAATATTATGAGCCATCCAAATCGGTATACCACGAAGTAGAGCAGAGCGGGGAAATCAGCAGGTGCGATGATGATAGCAAGGTGGCATCGTCAAAAATCAAGATTGGAGCGCGCCTGGATATTGCAGGACTGGTAAAGGCGCAAATTGAATACACAAAGGCGCACACGACAATGGAGCATACAGATCCTGATCGTGCCACAGCCGGAGACAGCGGAGCGGCCACAGCCGGAGACAGCGGAGCGGCCACGGCAGAGGAAAATCTGCTTCCGGCAAAAACGGCCTTTCCGTGGCGAGAGGAAATGGTGTGCGTGTAAAGGGTGGACTTGGAGCGATCCTCGTAATTGCAGAAGAAAATAAATGCAATTATAACATCCGCGAATGGAAAGCGGCTGTTGTAGATGGCGAGAAAATCAAGGCGGATACGTGGTATAGACTTGAGAATGGCGAATTTGTGGAAGTGGAGGAGTAAGACATGAATATAACGAAAATCAAGATTAAAAACCTTTTCGGAATTTCAGAATATGAGGCGGACGGCAGTTCTGTCGAGCTGGCCGGAAAGAATGGGGCCGGTAAGACTTCCGTGATTGATGCTATCCGGTATGCGCTGACGAATAAGAGCGACCGGAAATATATCGTTCGTCGGGGCGAAACCGAAGGCGAAATTCTGATTGAGACCGACAACGGCCTGAGGATAAACCGGAAGGCCCGGACCACGCAGGCAGATTATAAGAGTGTGAAAAAGGATGGCCGGGAAGTCGGTAGCCCGGAGAGCTTCCTGCGGGACATCTTTACCACGCTTCAGTTGAATCCGGTTGAGTTTATCGGTCTGCCGGAGAAGCAGCAGAACGCTATCATCCTGGATATGATTGAATACCCTTGGGATATGCAAAAAATTAAGGAGTGGTTTGGGGAGATTCCTTCTTGGGTTGACTATGACCAGAATATTCTTGCAGTCCTGAATGATATTCAAAGTGAAAACGGAGAATATTTTCAGAAACGGCAGGACATCAATCGGGAAGTGAGGAACAAACGGGCGTTTATCGAGGAAATCGCCCGGACTATACCGTCAGGATACGAGGCTGAGAAGTGGGAAAAAGCCAGTGCAGGTCCGGTATATCAGAAGATCGAGAGGATCCGTAGGGAGAATGAGGAAATTCAGAAAGCAAAATCCCTTTTGGAGAGCCGCGATAATAAAGTTCGTAAATTTGAAGCCGATAGGGAGATTGCAAAGACTTCTCTTTTGCGTGAAATCGGACATCGAAGAACGCAGATAGAGAATGAGATTTCTCGCATGGAGGACCAGATCCGGAATTTAAAACTTGAAAAAGCATCCTTGTCAGAGAAAATGCAGGATAAATTGGCAGTTATAGAAAAAGAATATGAGGTTTCAGTGACCAAATATGACGCTGAAGTAGAAGCATATGCAGAGTATCGTGATAAGGAATTGCAAAGCACGAAAGAGTTGGAGGAGGAAGCTGCTATGATTGAGTCCATGAAGGCTCATATCAACGAGTTTCGCCGGATGCAGATCCTTCAAATGGATGTTGAATCTCTGAAAGAGGAATCCGATTTACTGACAGAACGCATTGAGAAAGCCCGAACACTTCCGGGGGAAATTCTTGAGACAGCAAAAATTCCGATTGCGGGACTGACTATAAAAGATGGTATTCCTCTTATCAATGGACTGCCGGTGTCGAACCTGTCAGATGGAGAAAAACTGGATCTTTGCATTGATGTAGCAATTCAGAAGCCTAACGGCCTGCAAATTATTCTGATTGATGGCGTGGAAAAGCTGTCAACGCCTGTCCGGGAAGCACTTTACAAGAAATGCAAGGACAAGGGACTGCAGTTTATTGCAACAAGAACCACGGATGATGAAGATTTGACAGTGATCACTTTATAGGAGGTATGAGCATGGAAAATGAAGTAATGATTCAGCAGGAACGGCAGGGGATTATTTCCCCGTTTGCGGATTCTGAAAGCTTTCAAAAACTATTTAATATCGGAAAAATGTGGGCCAGTTCTGAGCTGGTTCCGTCTTCATACCGGGGAAAGCCTATGGATTGTACGATTGCGATTGATATGGCGAACCGGATGGGAGTATCGCCAATGATGGTCATGCAGAATTTAGGCGTTATCAGAGGGAATCCGAGTTGGAACGGACAGGCGTGCATGACATTAATTCGTGCTTCTGGAAATTTCAGAAACGTACACTATGTGTATTTTGGTGAAAAGGGGAAGGATTCGCGCGGATGCTATGTTTCTGCCATCAAAAAAAGTACAGGCGAGGAAGTTATTGGGCCGGATGTATCTATCAAGATGGCAAAAGAAGAAGGTTGGTATGACAAAACAGGCTCTAAGTGGAAAACCATGCCGGAGTTGATGCTTGGCTATAGAGCCGCTGCGTTTTTCGCAAGGCTACATATTCCTGAAAGATTGATGGGATGTGCTGTTGAGGGAGAAATTGAAGATATTCAGAAGCTGGAAGCGCCGAAAGCTGTGGATGCTTTCTCGTCACCGGATCAGAAAACGATCGAAGAAACGGAGGATATTTTTAAATGATTTTGACGGCTGAGAATTATTACTCCGAGGAAGCAAACCGGGAGTACCTGAGTGTATCTCAATACAAGACATTCTGCGGAACATTTGGACGGCCAGCATGTGAGGCGCGAGCTATGGCAGAGCTGAATGGTGAGTGGGAGCAGCCTACGTCGGTCTCTATGCTGGTAGGCTCATATGTGGATGCTCACTTTGAAGGAACGCTTGATATTTTCAAGGCAAAACATCCGGAAATTTTCACACAGAAAGGCGCCCTTCGTGCTGAGTATAAAAAGGCTGAGGATATTATCGCCAGAATCGAAAGAGATCCGCTTTTCATGAAATATATGTCTGGGAGGAAACAGGTTATCATGATCGGCGACATTGGCGGGGCAAAGTGGAAAGTTAAGATCGACAGCCTCGTTGATGGAATTTGCATCGTAGACCTGAAAATCATGAAAGCCCTTCGGGATGTATTCCGGACGCATGATGCCGAATATATGGGATTCGTGGAGTTTTGGGGATATGACCTGCAGGGAGCCGTTTATCAGGAAATTGTGAGACAGAATACCGGACAGGTTCTTCCTTTCTACATAGCGGCAGCCAGTAAGGAACCGGAAACCGATATTGAGATAATTCAGATTGACGATGCTCATTTACAGCAGTGTTTGACAGAAATTGAAAGTAATGTACAGAAGGTTTTGAACCTGAAAAGTGGGGTGTATCTTCCTATTCGGTGCGAAACTTGTGATTACTGCAAGCACACAAAAATTCTGACAGCTCCGATCCATTACACGGAGTTGATTCCGGGGGCCTGATATGCAAGGTATCATCACAAAATACAATGATTACTGTATGTTCTGCGGACGGCCTACGCTGACACAACATCATTTCCTTTTCGGTCGGGGGATGCGTCCCCTTGCCGAAGAAGATGGGATAAAAGGCCCCGTTTGTGATGAATGTCACAATATGGCGCAGAAGGTTTCAGACAGAATCCACGATAATACGCTGGCTGAAAAATTATCAAAGATGCTGGGACAGTTGGCTTGGGAAAAGCGGAAAGTTGCAGAAGGAATGACAGAAGATGAAGCACGGGAAGCTTTCCGAAAAAGGTATAAAAGGAGTTACTTGTGATGAAGTTTGAGATTCGGGGAAAGTATTGGAAGAATGAAAAGACGTTTCCGGGCCTGAATGACTACATCCATGAGCTGGGACGAAATCCGAAAGCGGGCGGGGCTATGAAGCGGAAATATGAAAAGATAGCCTGTGACGCTGTGAGAGCTTGCGGTAAGGGCTTTAAGGCGCATGGTCCTATAAGTATCCATTACACCTTTTATGAGCCGGATGCAGGCCAGAAACGTGATCACATGAATGTATTTTCTTTTGCCGATAAAGTGATTCAGGATGCTTTGCAGAAATGTCAGGTAATCCGGGATGATTCACCTGAATATGTGGACGGCAGCCAGATTCGGCATACTTTTTGTTATACAAAGGGGATGCCTCGTATTGAGATTGAGATAGTAGAGATTTGAGGCTAATTCCTACTTGGGATTGCAATAATATATCACAATGTAACAAATGGCTGTTACCTTCTGACACGATTGTCAGGCCGGCCCTTCGGGGCCGGAGAAAGGAGGGAACTATGACATCGAAAGAACAGGCAGAGACTATCTTCCGAAACATCCCTTTAGGAAAAGAAAAAGCGATTCAACGGCCAGACAATAAGAGCGTGGATCGGGAACTGCGAGATCTTATTTCAAAGGCAAATACGAAAGGGGCGCTGATTATTAATGTCGGCGGCGGAATCTATGTTGCCCGTCCCTGGGAGCCAGAAGAACGGAAGGAATGCGAGGAGTATATTGCAAAAGAAAGATCCCGTGCTTTTCAGCTTTTAGAGAAGGTGTCACACATGGAAAAGACTCTGGAAGCGACAAGGCCAGAGCAATTAAAGTTAGCGGAGTTTTTAGGATGGTGAGGTATGGAGGGGAATTATATAAAAATCAACCGCTCCATCCTGTCATGGGAATGGTATGGAGATATAAATACATGCCGGCTTTTTATACATATGCTACTAAAAGCAAATTGGCGTGAGGGGAGATTTAGAGGCACAACGGTGCCACGTGGTTCATTTGTTTCTTCAATAGCAAAATTGTCAGAAGAAACGAAACTCACGAACGATGAAGTTAGAACTGCAATTTTGCATCTTGTTAATACCGGGGAAATCACCAAGCAAAGCACAAATAAATTTACCGTATTTACGGTAAAAAACTACGATTTATATCAAGATAGTCCCAATCAAGATGCCGATCAATCCCCTGTCAGTCCCCAAACTATTCCCAAGCTATTCCCAACAATAGAAGAAAGAGAAAAAGAAAAAGAAGGGAAGAAAGAAATGGAGAATAATATGCAGAGTGCTATGTACTCTTGTCCGGAGCGGGAATTTTTGAGCATACCGCTGAAGGACGGAAATAGTTATATTGTGACCACTGATGATGTAGAGGATTATAAAAAATCTTATCCATTGGTCAATGTTGAACAGGAGATTCGCTCAATGCGTCGCTGGTGTATTGACAATCCCCGGAAGAAAAAGACCATGCGGGGTGTGAAGCGCTTTATCAATGGCTGGTTGTCCAGGGAACAGGCACGGCGAGAAGAACGGGCGGCTGTACAGCAGGCAAAGAATCGTGAACTGGAGGCGTGGGTGAATGAAGAAAAATGAATTTTTAGGAATTATGCAGGAATTGAATATTATCTATGGCGAACGAAAATTTCCTCTGACGGCTCAGACTTTGGAGATCTGGAATCATTATTTGGGCGAGTATGATGCTACGGACATTCACGAAGCTGTGAGCCGACACGTAAAGAAATCAGCCTTTCCACCTACAGTCTCAGAATTGATTGAGGAATATAAAAACATTCAAGGTGAAATTCTTCAAAAGGCGTCCGAGGTGGACACGATTTTCTGGGCGATTGTGGCGGCTTACCCATGTGCCACAGGAGGGGAAAGAGAAAAAGAGGCTTTTGCCCGGCTTACGGGTGGCGATTTGGATAATTCTCAGAGGGCATTGGCGATTACACGTAATATTGTCCTTGGTTGGGAGTTGTCGGGAGAGAAACACATTCCGCCGCTGCATGAGTTTTTGGGGAGGATAAAGCTATGAGTATGTTGGCAGAACAAAATGTGATTGGCTCCCTGCTCCTTGACTCGGAAAGTATTGGAAAGATACAAGATCTTGAACCGGATATGTTCGGCAGCGAACTATATGGGCGGATGTATCTGGAATTTCTGCGGGGATATGAAGCTGGCTATCAAGTAAATGCCGTGGTATTGGCGGCAAAAATTACAGATTTTCCGGCGGATATGGTGCAGAAAGAAATTCGGACATGCCTTGAAAATACTATCGCTAGTGTTGGAGTGGAAAGTTATGCAGATATTGTCATCCGAGAATACCGGGCAGCCCGATTAAATCGTATCTTGCAGAGTGTGAAACCAGATCCGGAAAGCGTGGATGAGCAGATCGGCAGACTAATAAATGACATGGAGGCGCTACTGGATAACCGTGAAAATCAGTCAAAAACTCTGGCAGAAATTACGCAGGAGAATAAGGACAAATATTTCCGGGACAATGAAGCGCAGCGGATGTACATAGGATTTCCGAAGCTGGATGACCTTTTAGGAGGGTTGGAAGGTGGAGACATGATTGTGATCGGCGCCCGGCCGGGAGTTGGAAAGTCAGCGTTTGTTACTCAGGTAACGACATCCCTTGCCCGCAGCGGAAAGAGAGTAGGATTCTACAATCTGGAAATGCAGGAGAAGCAGGTATACGAACGATTTGTAGTCGCAGAGAGCGGAATCGGCCTTACGAGGCTGCGGCGAGCAGTCCGGTTCCTGGGTGATGAGGAGGAACGCTTCCGGCGGGCGAATGAAGTTCTTGAAAAGGAAGAACAGATAATTATTACCACAGGGAGCAAGTCCGTGAGTGAGATTCGGAATGAAAGCCGACACATGGGGTATGACATTATAGTCATCGACTATTTGCAGCTTTTAAAGTCGGACAGAACCTATCGTGGAAACCGGTATGCAGAAGTTGGAGCAATATCAAAGGCAATCAAAGCACTGGCTATGGAATTGAATATCCCGATCATTGCCTTGTCACAGCTTAATCGTGTTTCTGAAGCCCGCGAGAATAAAGAGCCGACGATGGCAGAACTCCGTGAGGCGGGCGATATTGAACAGGACGCATCCGTGATTTTGCTGATGTGGAATACTGCGAAGAATGATAGTAGTCGAAAGGGTATCAAAGTTGAGAAGCAAAGGCAAGGTCGGACTGGAAAGCTTGTTTTTAGGTTTAGGGGAGACTTGATGAAGTTCGAGGAGACAGACGAAGCTCCAGGAACAGACTGCCAGGAGGACGAAAACCCGTTTATATGATATGAGAGTGAAATTTGCAAAAGGCTCTGAGGAGTGGATGTTGTTTACAGACTTGTATGCGCTTGTACAAGACGTTTGGGGCATTGAGAACACAGAAGAATACTGGGAGGGCGTAAGGAAGGCTGTCGAGGCGTTTGCAAGTAAATACGGTCCTTTTGGTGTAGGCTTGAGTGCAGCAGTGCTTACAGAGCTGAAAAGAAGAAGTGAAGAAAAGTAATCTTATCCGGATGAGTTGATATAAATCCGTCTGGCGCGCGGGCGGGAGGATAAAAACGAAAAGGAGATTGTTATGAGCAAAATTAATCTTGAGGAATTTGCAGGCGGCGCTCTGCAGGAGAAATTTGACGAAGCATTTGAAAAGACAGTACAAAATATGCTGGATCCCAATACTCCCTGGAAGAATAAGCGGAAGATCACCGTGGAGATCACGCTTGAACAGAATGAGGACAGAAGCGACACGGCGGTTAATGTGTCCGTGGTGATGAAGCTGGCTCCCGTGAAACCTGTGGAAACCAGAATGGTCATCGGAAAAAATTTAAAGACCGGAGAAGTCTTTGCCGAGGAGTATGGCAAGCAGATCCGTGGACAGATGAGCATTGACGACTACCAGATGCAGGAAGTTGACGGAAAAACCGTTGATACGGAAACCGGGGAAATCAAAGAGACAGAAAAGGTTTTAGATTTTAGAGCAAAACAGGCATAAGGAGGATATGAAATTATGATTAAAGCAGCATTGGAGTATATCGTAGGACTGAATAAACCGGAGATTCTGGAGATTGGAAACCAGACGTACAGTGATAAATCATTGCGGCGTGTTTCCTATAATCCCAAAGCGTCACCTGTGGAGCTTTCCACACTGACAAGCCTTGTGGAATACATCAAATCCGGGATTGACTCTATGCCGGAAAAGATGCTCATTCATGTAGTATCGCCGACACGGGTTCAGTTGACTTCACCGCTGGATGAAGATAGAGTTCGGGAGTGCCTGATCGCTGTAGAAGCGTCCATACCGTACTTCCGGTATGGCCAATATATGGGGCATGAGAATTTCCTGATTGCACTCCAGTCACAGTTTATTCCGGGAGAGGACCGTGAACTTCTTTTGAAATTTGCCGGAACAGTAGAAAATGGAACCGTGGCGCAGTATGGTGACGACGGGGTAACGCAGAAAGCTACAATCAAGACGGGAATCGCATCAAAAGGTGAAGCAATCGTTCCTTCCCCGGTGAAGCTCCGCCCCTTCCGCACCTTTGTTGAGGTTGAACAGCCGGAAAGCGCTTTTATTTTCCGAATGCGCCAGAACGAACGTGACGGCGTGGAGTGCGCACTGTTCGAGGCAGACGGCGGAGCCTGGAAAAACGCAGCCATGAAGAACATCAAGGAATATCTTCAGTATGAGCTTGTGGAGTTCCCGCAGTTTACCGTGATTTCATAATGCTGTCGGCGGCCTGCCTGCGGGTGGGCCGCCAGTCAAAGGAGTTAAGAAAATGGACAAAAAGAAAATTGAGCAAATAGCAAATACATATGGGTGGGATGATCAATGCCAAGTTGCCATTGAAGAATGCAGTGAGCTGATCCAGGCAATTTGTAAGCATCGGCGCAGGTATTCTCGTCAGCCACTATCAAATATGTTCGATTGTCCAGAACGTGATCACATCATAGAGGAAATCGCAGATGTAGAAATCATGATGTCCCAGCTAAAATATTTTCTGTGCGCTGATGAAGAAGTCGAGCAGGAGATTGAAAAGAAGCTGGAGCGTCAGATTCGGAGAATCAAGGATGAAGGACATGAGGTGTAAGAATGGCGATTAAATGTGAGATTTATAGGGATTCAATGCAAAATTATAAAAAATATGCAATCCCACCGGCGCAGCTTATTATTGCTGACGTACCGTATAACGTCGGGAACAATTTTTATGGCAGCAATCCCATGTGGTACAAGGGCGGAGATAGGATGAATGGTGCGAGTAGTCTGGCCGGGAAAGCGGCATTCAATTCTGACTTTAATTTCAACCTTTTTGAGTATTTTCATTTTTGCTCAAAGATGCTGAAAAAAGAAGATAAACGTCCGGTTTCCAGAGGTCGGAGCAGTGAAAGCCCCTGCATGATTGTGTTTTGCTCTTTTGAGCAGATCCAGACGCTTATCAATGCGGCTGCCAAGCATGGATTTGTACACTACATACCGCTGGTATTCTGCAAAAACTACAGTCCGCAAGTTTTGAAAGCGAATATGCGGATTGTCGGGGCGACGGAATATGCCCTGGTACTTTATCGGGACAGGCTGCCGAAGTTTCGGAACGGCGCCCAGGTGGATGAAAACGGAAAGACAATCCGGGGAACCGGGCATATGGTTTTTAACTGGTTTCCCTGGGAAAAGGACGGTAGGGAGATCCCGAAAATCCACCCAGCACAGAAACCTGTGGCAGTTCTGAAAAAACTGATCGAGATATTCACAGATCCGGGTGATGTAGTGATTGATCCATGCGCCGGGAGCGGATCGACGCTGCGGGCGGCGGTAGAGCTGGGGCGGAGTGCGTTTGGGTTTGAGATTGACCGTACATTTTACACAAGGGCTAAAAACGAGATGCTGGTTTTTCCAGAATATACGCAGATTGGCATAGAGGATTGTTTGAAAGGAAAGGTGATGGCATGGGCTGGGCGGATAAAGCACTGAAGAAAAATAATCTGCAAAAACAGATTGATAATGCCATGAAAGATCCGCGTTACAAGAAAGCGCAGCAGAAACACGATATGAAAGTGTTTTGCGTGTACTGTCTGATTTCAGCAGATTTCCTCTCCCGGCAAGGATACAAGGCTAAGCGGATGAAGCGTTTTCTAGACCATGTGAAAGAGCAGATGAAGTATGTTGCGGATGACAGCGAATATGATTTCGGACTGCTGAATGAAGCTCTGAAGGACGAGACGGGTGTTGATGTGTTGGAGTATATGGGATTTTGGGTAGATTGAGGAGGAAAGTATATGCAGGAATTAGAGAAGATAGCAATTTACGGGAGGTGGAGCAAGTGACAGAACGGTTATCAAATAAAAATCCATGCAGTAGTTGCAAGGTTGATCGTCAGATAGGAAACCCGAATAGATGGGAATGCGAGTGTGACGGGTGCAATAAGCCTTATGATTGGAAAAGTGAGTGCGTAAAGAAACTGGCAGAATACGAAACCGCAGAGGATGAGGGAAGATTGGTGGTTTTGCCGTGTAACCCAGGAATAACTTTATATATATTACGCAAAAAATATACGAAGTGCTCAAAGCATAACGAAGAATTTGATGAATCCTCATGTTGTGGGTGCGAAGATGAATGTGACAGTCGCTTATTTTATTATATTGTGCCTTGCCCAGATGTAACAGCAGAACAAATACTTGAATTTGAACGACTTGGAGCTTTAAATAAAAAAATTTTCTTTAGTAAAGAAGAAGCTGAGAAAGCATTGAAAGAAATGGAGGGAAAGGCATGAGAGAATTAGAGAAGATTCTGGAAGAGATAGAACAGAGAGTGAATTACTACAAAGAACATGCCATGCTTGATTATGTGGATATATGCGTCGGACTTCGTGAAGCAGAAGACATCATCCGCAAGCACATGAATGGCGCTAATTACCCTTACATAACCTCAGAAAATATAGAATCCATTTCTCCTGCAAGTGAAGAATATTTACAAGATTGTAAGAAAGTTGCAGAGAAATATAAAAGAGATAATGACGGCTGGATTCCGGTGGAAGATGCTCTGCCAGAAGGGAAAGCATTGGCCTGTGATAAATATGGTGAAATGATGATTGGATATATATGCGGAAATGCCAACGGAGGGTATGACTGCGAAGGCGATGGCTATGAAATGTTTAATGTTCTCGCCTGGTATCCCCTGCCGGAGCCGTACAAGCCGGAAAGGAGCAATAATCATGACGGAAAATGAAGTTTTAATTAAAACACCGGAAGAAGCAATCGAAACCATAAAATCAAATATGCCTACAAGTGGGTATCAGATGTTAAGGGAATCGCTGGATATGGCAATCGAAGCCCTCAAAGAGGTACAGCAATACCGGGAGATCGGTGCCTCTCCAGAACAACTTAAAGAACTGATTTTTGAAGGTAGTGCCACCAAGAGGATACTACGCCATTACCAAGAGATCGGAACCGTGGAAGAGTGTCGGGAAGCGGTAGGGAAACAGAAACCGAAAAATATTGAAAAAATACGAGAAGGAGAATATTGTTGCCCTAAGTGCTATACGGTTTATGATGATTGTATTTTTGAATATGATTACTGTATAAATTGCGGGCAGGCCATTCAGTGGGAGAATTTGGAGGGAATGGAAGATGAATTGTGATGAATGCAGGAAATATTATGGAGACATTATTGATGAGTTAGGAGAAGATACGTTCTGTGAATACTGTGACAAAAGTATACTTAAAGATATTTTGCCGGAAGAATATCAGAAACAGGAGGACACCAAATGAGCAACCTTAAAATTACGCAATGCAAGGGAGAAGGGCAAGGGAGTTGCAAGATGTGTTCGGACAATGGTAAGTGGAATAGGAGCTGGATGTGCTTTCTTTACAGAATAGAAGGATATGAGGGCTGCTATTGTTCTGAATGCGTCGAAAAGATAATGGAGGAAGAACAGAATGAGTGATGATTTAATCAGCCGGAAAGCATTTATTGAATACATGAATAAAAATTTTGAGCGGACACCGCAAGTAGTAACTTTTATAGGGATTATTGCTGAACAACCTGTAGCCTTTGACAAGGAAAAGGTGATTGAGGAATTAAAACAAGCCGCATACTGGAAAGCATCAGAACCAGCGGATAGTGATGGATGTATAGACGATTATTGCGATTCTGAAATTATTGATATGGACAGGGCAATCGAGATCGTCGAGAAAGGCGGGATTGAATGAGCAAGAAATGCTGTAAAACAGAAGAATAGATTAGGATTTAGGTGATTAAAATATGAAAGCAACAATGAAATACCCAGGAAGTAAATGGAGGATTGCAAAATGGATTATAAGTTTTTTCCCTGAACATCATAGCTATTTGGAACCGTTTTTTGGAAGCGGGGCTATACTTTTTAATAAGCCAAGAAGCGATATTGAAACGGTGAATGATCTGGATGGAAACATCGTAAATCTTTTCGAGTGGATTAAAAAAGATCCTGAACGTCTGGCCAGAGAAATATATTATACACCTTATGCCCGTCAGATATACGATGCTGCCTTTGGCTTAAATCCTGAAGATAGCCTTGAAAAAGCAGTAAATTTCTATGTCAAGTTAAATATGGGGCATGGGTTCCGGACAACAGGAGAAAAAGTAGGCTGGAAAAACGATGTACAGGGCAGAGAAAAGGCATATGCTACGAAAGAATGGTGTAGCTTGCCAGATAAGATTATGCAGGCGGCGGAGCGACTTCGGGGAGTACAAATTGAGAATCTACCGGCAGTAGATTTGATAGGACGATTTAATTTTTCAAACGTGCTTATATATGCTGATCCTCCGTATGTACTGAATACACGGCATGGGAAGCAATATCGTTATGAAATGAATGATGATGATCACGCTGATTTGCTGGATGCGCTAAAGGCGCATTGTGGACCGGTAGTCCTTTCGGGATATGACAACGATCTGTATAATAGCAGGCTGCGGGGATGGTGGAGGAAAGAAAAAATAAGCTATTCGCAAGTATGTAGCAGAAAAAAAGAAATATTGTGGATGAACTTTGAACCAGTGCAGCAGATAAATTTGTTCGGATAACTGAAATTTAGCATATTACAAGAAGGGAGAACGAGATGAAAATAGAGCTATTACATGATTATTATATAGATGTGACGCCAACGGGTTATACCTTGAAAAAAAGATATATCAGCGAGAAGAAAACCGGTGAAAAGGTCACGCGGGAGAAAGGCTGTGGCTATTATTCGGAACTGGATGGTGCCTTGGAGGCTTTCTGCCAGATGAACCAGGACAGCGAATTCGGCGATCTGCATACATATTTCGCTGATTATGCCTACCGGGTGGAAAAAAGTAACCGGAAGGCCGTGGAGGAGATGAGGAAATTGATTGAATCTTCGGGAGGGCTGAATGGATCGGGAATTGTTTAGGAATGGATCTGAATACGTGGATCCCACAGCGTATAAGGCAATAGTAAATGTGAATATGGAGAAAAAGAATATGGAGACAAAACCGTTTGAAATTTGGAAATATGAGATAAGCACAGGCGAGAAGATGGGAATTGTTATGGCACAGGATAGGAACATCGTCTCAGTCCTTCCGCTGTTTGAAAAGCCTTTCGCGGACGGAATTGAGATTACCACAGTCCAGGGAGTAAGATTTGTTCATCCGGTCCGCATGGCGCACGTGGTAGAATCAAAGCTGATCAGCTATGTGCAGGATGTACCCGAAGAATCCGTAAACGATATTATGAATATGTTTTCTGAGGTGTATTCTGATGTGATATGGGCTGCTGAATCTAATCTGCCGGAAAGCGAAGAATCTCGTGGCTATGATAATCCAGGAGAGACCGGGCCGATTTTACCTCCTGGAAATATCGAATATCCGGATAATACAGAATTGCAGATCAGACTTGAAGGAGAACGCCGGGAAAAAGAAGTATACAAAGGACTGTATGAGGGACTGCTGGACAAGCTCATAAAATAAAACAGGGGAGCCAAAAGCTCCCCAATATTTGAAACTTTGAAAGAACATATATTCGAAAAATGACACGAGCAGCGGAATTACCGACCAAAGCTTTCCCGCTGCTCTCACTGCCTGGGGATATTATAGCATAGAGTCACCCCAGGAGCAAGGAGGAATTTTATGCCAGATATTCGGGAAAATGTGATAAATGATGTAGTTACGGCTATGTCTCCGCTAATGGATACGATGCGCTTGCAGATGCTTGAGGGGGCTGTCCGTGGGGCTTTGAGAGGAGTAAAACTGGAACTAGAATGCACAGAGCTGTCTACGGACCTGGATACCACGCTGCACATGATTGATTGCTTCGCGGCGTGCAAAAGGCTGGAAGGGTGCAAGGACAGCACTCTTGACCAATATCTACGGACGGCCAAGCGGTTGTTTGTCCTGATAGGCAAAGGATACCGCGAGATCACAAAGGATGATGTGAGGTATTATCTTGCCGTCAGAGCGCCGCAAATCGGACCGAACACTCTCGTCAATGAGCGGCGGAACTTGTCCTCTTTCTTCGGGTGGTTACACGACGAAGGCCATATACCGAGAAATCCAGTCAAGACCATTAAGGTCAGGGGACAGGATGTAGAGGTAATCTTCTTTTCTGTGGACGAAGAAATCGCGATCCGGGAAGTACAGTGCAGTCTCCGGGATAAAGCTATCATTGCCTTTTGCTTTAGTACTGGTGTACGTGTTGGGGAGCTGGCGGCAATGGACCGGAGCAATGTGGACTTGCTCAATGCCTCTGTTACCTTCCGAGGCGAAAAGGGGCGGACGGGAAAATTCCGAACCGTGTATCTGGACCAGTGGGCGCGACGGTACCTAGGAAAGTATTTACTGTCCAGGACTGACAGTAATCCGGCGCTGTTTGTTTCAGAGAGAGTATATGACGGGGAACCCCGGCGACTGGGAAACGCAGCGATCGAAAAAATTACGAAAGCTGTAGTCAAAAAGGCAGGAGTTGAGACCATTGGCACAGTGCATGTCTTCCGCCGGACATTCGCCACCCGACTGGCGGAGCGGGGCTGCCCGATTGAGGTGCTGCAGGAGTTGATGGGACACGCCGATCCCAGTACAACGCTCAAGCATTATATTGCTAAGACCGGGGCGCGGGCTAAGGCTGAATGGGCAAAATATGTATATGCAGCATAGTATTATTTCCAGATTATTTGTGCTATAATCAGTTCGTTACACGGAAGATGGGAGTGATGAGATGGCGGAACAAAACGCTTTTACCGCGTATGATACAGGGCGTATGTTTTATCATGGTTTCATAACACTTATGAAAATACATGATGAGGCGCGAACAACAGGAAACTATGCAGATCTTACATTGTTGATTCCGTCTATGACAAATGGAGCGTTTGCTATAGAGTTGTTTTTAAAATCCCTATTGGAACAACCTGTTAGAGGGCATCGCCTATACAAGTTATATCAAGAATTGGAACAGCAAGATGGAACAACAGCTTTATTAATACAATTTGCCTGTATTGTGTTTTTGAGAAAAAGGTTAACGAAACCTTCTTATAGCGAAAAGGATTTTAGGGAGGATTTCATAAGACATGAAAGAATGTTTGAAGAAATAAGATATTTCTACGAACCGAGAGAAAAAGATTTGCAATACTCTATTGATTTTACCTACATTTTAGCTGGAATATTATGCAGAATTTGCGAATCAAAATTCGGCCCAAGGCCGTTGAAAAATGGGGTCGTCGGGAAATAGATAACCCTAAACGGGAGCAGGCGTGACTTACATGAGTCACGCCTGCTCCTAAAATTTATCCCCTAAAAAGAGAAAAAGATGGCTAACGACAACCACCTTTTCCCCGTTCCAT
>DVLE01000079.1 GCA_018715645.1 Candidatus Merdisoma merdipullorum | reverse complement strand
GGGCTGAGGTCGCAGAGTCAAAAATGAGCTGATTTGCGTCCCTGCAAGGCACTTGAACGACGCGTACAGGACGTACGCGGAGAGAAAGTAACACAGCAGGGGCGCAAATTCAGCCATTTTTGACCGTATTGTCCCTTGGTACATCGACGCTAGCATAGGTCAATATTTTACAATTTTTTGGAGCTTATATACAAAAGATTACTGTTGCAAGATGTTTTGGTTGCGACGGTGATACCTTTGTATATGATAACAGATCTCTTTCGCTCTATTTCATTTTTTGAGAATTTATTTTCACTGTGGCGTGTCAATATAGTACAGAAACAGGTCACTATAATCAATAGCTTTTTTGGTATTAATCATATATACTGAAAAAAACAAAAGAAAAGAAAAATAAATAGAAAATTATTGAAGGGAATTTAAATAATAAAATTAATAATATGAGGAGGAAGAAAATGATTGGTTTTGAAATCCGAGGAAAGGAAGATGTAAGACTTCGCTATGATGTTCCTATGCCTAAACTGCATATGAACGAAGTACTGATCAAGATCAAATACTGCGGGATCTGCGGCAGCGACACCCATCAGTACCGGACTGGGATTCAGCTTCAGAGCGGCGGGAAACCGTACATTATTGGACATGAATTGGTAGGTCAGGTCGTAGAGATTAATTGCGACAGTGAAGTGCTCTACAAGGTGGGAGACTGGGTGACAGGAAGACCTTATTTTAACTGCGGCGTCTGTGATAACTGCAGAGAAGGTCATGAGAGCATTTGTGAAGGCGGTATCAAGCTGATGACACTGGCGGATGAAGGAAACGGCGCTTATGCGGAATACTGCAAGCTTCCGGCTAAGGTTGTCTTCCCATTGAAGGAAGGAATTGATCTGCAGGTGGCAGCATTAACAGAGCCGCTGGCGGTGGCTGTCTATGACGTGCGAAGAAGCGGTCTGAAACCGGGACAGTCGGCGCTGATCTCCGGTGGCGGAGTCATCGGAGCTATGATTGCCGTTTACTGCCGCTATTTGGGAGTAAAGGTAGTAATCAGTGAGCCGAATGAAAATCGTATCGCGTTTTTGGAAAAGCTGGGCTTTCAGGTATTCAATCCCATGAAAGAGGATGTGGCGGCAAAGGCCAGCGCATGGAACGGGGGAAGGCTTTTTGACGCAACCTTTGAATGCTGCGGCGCACAGGCAAGCTACGATCTTTGCCTGAAGACAACCCGCCGGGGCGGAACCTTTCTGTTTGTGGGCGTGACGACGGATATGCGGGAGCTGTACGTCCGGCATGTGCTGGTTTATCAGATTACCATCATAGGCGTCAATATGTATGAAACCAGAGATTATTACCGGGCAACCCAGCTCATCAATGAAGGAGTTCTGTATGATGACCTGAAGCCTTTCGTTACCCATGTATATCCGCTGGAGAAAGCCTATGACGCCTATATGAAAGCTATGGATCCGGAAGGAAAACAGGTGAAGGTGCTGCTGGACTGTGAAGTGACAGGAGGAGATGCATGAGAGTTGCGATCGCGGCTGACAAAGGAGGCTTTGCTCTCAAGGAAAAAATGGCGGAGCATCTGAAAGCCCAGGGACATACCGTTTTGGATGTGGGAATGAAGGAGGCAGATGTTCCGGTTTGGTGGCATGAAGGATGCAGAAAAGCAGTGAAGCTGATACAGAGCAAAGAGGCGGAGAATGCAGTTTTAATCTGCGGCTCAGGGGCTGGCATGGCTTTGCTTGCGAACAAGCATGAGGGCATTTTTGCCGTAGCCTGTGAAAGCCCGTATACAGCCCGGCTTGCCAAGCAGTTTCTGGGGGCCAATGTACTGACTATGGGCGGTTATGTGGTTGGTCCGGGACAGGCGGAGATGATTATGGATACTTTTTTAAACACAGTTTTTGCCCAGGGAGAATCTCTGGAGAGAGTGGCGTATCTTACAGGTCAATATCAGGACTTGCTCAGGATGGACAGAGACTGTTTTTCGGGAGAAGGTGGACGGATATAATGGAAAATCGGTTGCAGGAGTATCAGATTGCCCATGTGGGCTTCGTTGTTGAAAATCTGGAGAAAGCCATGGAGCGCTTTAACGAGCTTTACGAGATTGAGGATTGGCAGATGGTAGAATGGCGCCCCTCCAAAATCGTATATAACGGGAAAATCTATACGGATACTTATGTGCGGATTGCCATATCTTTGCCAAATGAGGGCACGCGTGTGGAAATACTGGAACCGCGGACGGAAGGGTTTCATATGGATGTGCTGAAGTGCGGGAGACAGACCATCAATCATATTTGTCATGTGGTGAAGGATTTCGATAAAGCCCTGCAGCAGTTTCTGGATGCGGGATGCGAACTGATTATGGAGTCGGAGTATACAGATGAGATTCGGGGATTTCGCCGCTGTCACTATGTGTATGATAAGGTGTGGAACAGTTATATAGAGATCGCGGAAATCCCATATTTCAAAAAGGAGGGGACAGAGACGTGAGTTTGCTGCAGAAAATTCCATTTCAGCATGTAGGCTACCTGGTCGCGGACAGGGAGGCGGCATGCAGACGGATGGAAGAAATGTATGGCCTGACTCCGTGGACCATGGTGGAGTATAAGCCTATGAAGGCAAGCTGTTATGGGAAACCTTTCCAAGGATATTATGTCAAAGCAGCGATTCATCCGCCTGTGGGCGGCTGCGGGATCGAACTGATTCAGCCGGTATCCGAAGGAATGCATATGGATTTTTTCCGCAAAGATCCCAATGCTGTCAACCATGTCTGCCACACGGTAAAGGATTACGAAACGTATTTAAAGCGGTTTTTGGACAGAGGCTGCGAGCTGATCTTCGAGGCGGAGATGGAAGATGAGATCCGGGGATACAGAAGATGCGGTTATGCTTACGATCCTGTGCTGAGGACAGTGTTTGAGTTCGCAGAGGTTCCTCATTTTCGGAATAGGGAGAATACATAGAGTTTGAGATAGGAGGCTATGGATTATGACAAATATTGAGGCAAGAAAAAACATTTTGTTTGCGGCTTCACCCAAGGGCTTTCATAATGCCATGCGTGTTCTGCTGGAGGAAAAGAATGCGGAAGTCATTAAGGAGATATATATCGACTTGAACTCCCGCCTGGTCGAGTGGTCGTTGGCAAAGCTCCTTCCGCGGCAGGAGATAGCGGCGGCGGCAGAAGCGTGCGAAGCCATTTTGAAGGAAAAAATACCGGCGGAAGAACTGAAGGCAGCCAAGGATGAAGTGGAAAACATAGCTGACTGCAACAGCGCGCAGCTATGCAAACTGCAGGATGAAGGAAAGATGGGCTTTATCTGGGGACATGATCTTTGCACCGGCTATATCTGGTCGCTTCGCAGAGGCGCAAGGTTTGTCACCAGCAACCCGGCTAAAATCAATGTGTTCCGAAAGGATTATCCGGAGGAATGGAGGGCGATTGTTCAGAAAGTACGCACAGAGCATCCGGGACTTACCCCGGAGGAACGAGTTTCCTGGTGTTGGGTAGAGTGTGTGGCACGGATCGCGAAGGAATTACGTCCTATTTATGACGTGAGCAATGGCAAATACGGGTTTGTATGTATTCAGCCGAATCCCACAAAGCTTGAGGACAGCCAGGCAATGATTGACGAGATTCGTTTCTTTGAGACAGCGTTTCGTCAGATATTTGATACCTGCGATCCTAATATTGTGTACAAAGTACCTGCTGTTCCGGCGGCGCGGGAAACCGTAAAGAAATTAAAAAAGGATGGCTTACGCCTTTGCATGACCTTGAACTTTTCTGTATTCCAGCATGATACTTTCGGCGATCTTTTGGGTTATGGAGAATATGGAGATTTTCTGGTATTGATGGGCGGTATCGTGGATGATTTTGTGAAAAAGGAACTGGTAGCAGAGGGAATGGATGAAAAGGAGGCTGTGGAGATTTCGCATTATGCGGCTACGGCGATTCTGAATCGTTCTTATGCAAATAACCGCAGAAAGGGAATCGATCCTATTATCATGGGCGGCTCGGCCAGAGGCGCATGGTCAATCGAGGCAGTACTCTGTTCTGACGCAGAGCATCCTGTGGCGATTACCAGCATGGCGTCTATGATTTCTGTGTATGACGAGGAAAAACGTCCCTGTGAAGATGTGATTCGCAAACCCCTGGATGAAACAAAGGTGGAAATTCTTAAGAAAAGCAAAATTTTCCGGCAGGCTTTTGAATTTGAAGGATTGAATGATGCCAATATTATGGAATATCCGCCGCTTCAGTCTGTCAGCAGCAGCTTTGTCAATGCTTATTATGAGACTCTGGAGAGCCTGAAATAAGTCCGGCGTTCAAAAGGAATGCAGAGAAAGGAAGGAATGGAAACGTGATTCAAACGCTGATTAAACAGAACAATTACATGGATTCCATCTTTTTGATGAGAGCCGGAAAGGAAATCGGACAGCTTGCAGGAATCAAAAAGGCTGTGGTAGTCATGGGGACCGAGCTGAATAAAACGGTTCTGGCAGAGTTCGGAGCTTTGGATGACAGGACAAAGAGAGCAGGGACAAACGATCTTATCGTAGCCGTAGATGCCGACGAGGAAGTTCTGGATGCGGTGGAGGTCTGTCTGGAGGAGCTTTTGGCGGCGAAGGTAAAACCGGCAGAGGAAGATAAGGCTGAGGCTTATGTATCTGTACAGGATGCGGCGGAGGCTGATCCTGATTTGAATCTGGCAGTGATTTCTTTGCCCGGCGAGTTTGCAGCCTATGAAGGCATTAAGGCGTTGAAGCTGGGAATGCATGTCTTTATGTTCAGCGATAATGTACCGCTGGAAGACGAATTGGAGATGAAGCGTATCGGCAGAGAAAAAGGGCTGCTGGTAATGGGACCGGGCGCTGGAACGGCAGTAATTGACAATATTTCGATCGGTCTTATGAGCAAGGTACGCCGAGGAAGAATCGGTATCGTAGCAGCCAGCGGAAGCGGTCTGCAGGAAGTAGCAATGCTGGTACATAACTGGGGAGAAGGAATTTCTCAGGCTATCGGTACAGGAGGCAGAGATCTGTCCAAAGAGGTGGGCGGAAGCACGATGCTGATGGGAATGGACTTTCTGAAAAAGGATCCGGATACCGATGTAATCGTACTGATTTCCAAGCCACCGCACCCGGATACCATGGCAAAGATGTTCGAGGCTGTTAAGGTGTTGGGTAAGCCCTGTGTTATCTTCTTTTTGGGTGGAGCTCCGGAGCAGATAAGAGAAAGCGGAGCATGGTATGCGTCCACACTGGAAGAAGCGGCAAAGCTGGCAGTAGCGCTGGTGCGGGGGGAAGCTGTGGAGCAGGGCGATTTTACCGCTACCCTATGCAGGGAGCTTGAGCCTGTGGCAAAACGGGAAGCAGCACTTTTAAACAAAAGCGGGGAACAGAAATATTTGCGTGGTCTTTTCTGCGGCGGAACACATAGTGAGGAAGCGGTACTGTTGCTGCAGGATTTTTTACCTGATTTGTATTCCAACTTGCGGTTTGGAAAAGTGAGGATGTTGGAAAACCGTCATATCAGCGTAAAAAATTGTCTGGTTGACATGGGAGATGAAGAATTTACCGTAGGACGTCCTCACCCAGTAATGGATCCCTCTATCTTAAAGGAACGCCTGCTGCAGGAAGGAACAGATCCGGAAACGGCAGTATTACTTTTTGATGTTCTTCTGGGATATGGCGTACATGAGGATCCGGTGGGAACCTTTGTAGATACCCTGCAGGAAATACGGAACAAAAATACAGAAGCAGGCAGATATGTGAGTATGGTGGCATCTGTCTGTGGTACGGATTTGGATCCTCAGAATTACGCGCAGCAAAAGAAGCGCCTGGAGGATCTGGGGGTTCTGGTATTGGAAAGCAACGGCCGTGCTGCGCTGCTGGCAGGTCTTATTGTAAAGGAGGCTGCAGGCAATGAGTGAAATGATAGGTAAGATCAAAGCAATAAACTTAGGCTTGGAGGGCTTCGGCGAGGGCCTGCGCGGGCAGGGAGTTTCTGTGGCCCAGATTCAGTGGAAGCCGCCTGTAGATGTGAAGCTCTTGAAAGCGCTTAGTCATTTAAGTGCAGAGAAGCAAAAAGCCATAGAGGAGGCAAATCAGAAGGCTCTTGCTATCATGCTGGCGGCAGAACCGCACTGGATAGGGATTAAGAGAGCCATCGACGTTGTCCCTGGTATGAAGCCTAATATGATTCTTCATTCCGGTCCGCCCAATGACTGGGAACATCTGATTTCCACCCAGAAAAAGGGAGTTGTGGGGGGTGCTTTGCATGCAGGGCTTGCGAAGACGGAGGAAGAAGCCATACGGAAGATCCGGTCAGGTGAGATCGAGCTTGGTTCCTGTAATGATCATTTTTGCGTCGGCGCCGGAGCAGGCATTGTGACGCCTAATATGGTTGTTAATGTAAGCCGGGATTTGAAAACAGGGCTCGAAGGATACTGTATCCCCTTTGAGGGGCGAGTGGGCCTGGGCGTGTGGGGCGTGTACAATGAGGAAGTAGAACGTAATTTAAAGGAAATCGAGGAGGAATTTGCACCGGCTGTCACTCTGGCTTTGGAAAAGTTCGGCTCTATTGATGTACGGAGCATTATCGCGCGAAGTATGCAGATGGGAGACGAAATTCACACCCGTCAGACAGCAGCAGGCCTGATCCTTGTCTCTGAGATTGTTCCAAAGCTTCTGGAAACAGGTCTTAAGCATAGTCTTATCAACAAGTGTATTGCTCAGTTTACGGCTACGGAGCGCTGGTTCCATCCTCTGGGTATGTCGAGCGGCATGGCAATAGCCCGCGGTATTAAGGGGATTTCAAATTGTTCACTGGTAACTTCCATTGCACAGAATGGTGTGAAGACAGGCATTAAGATCAGTCATTTTGGAGAGCAGTGGTTTACTGCTCCGGCACCGCGTTTTGTAGGCTCTTATTTTTCCAGCGAATGGGGGCCGGAGGATGCAGTCCCTTATATGGGAGACTCTACAGTAACCGAGGTGGTGGGAATGGGCGCTTTTGCGGCAGCGGCGGCTCCTGTAGTAATGCGGCTGCGTGGAGGCGGATACCGGGAAGCAATTGCACAGAGCGAGGAAATGAAACACATCACAGCCGGTATCAACAGTAATTATCCCATTCCGCTTCTCGACTTTACCGGACCTGGCATAGGCATTGATATTCGTAAGGTGGTAGAAACAGGAATTACTCCCATTTGTCATGGCGGAATTATTTCCAAAGAGGGAGGGCAGATCGGTGCCGGCGCGGCGCGATTCCCCATCGAGCATTATGTGGCCGGATGCAGAGCTTTTGTGGAAGATTTGCTTTTGAAAGATTAAAAGAGAGGATGTGAAAAACTGTGAAATATCGAAAACTTGGAAAAACAAACCTTTGTGTATCTGTAATTGGTTTGGGAACCTGGCAGTATTGTGGTGACTGGGGAAAGGCGTTTACAGGCGAAGAAGTGAAAGAAATTCTGGATCGGGCTTCTGAACTGGGTCTTAATCTGATTGACAGTGCGGCCGGATATGGTCCGAATCATCTCTCAGAAAGCATGATCGGCGCAGCGATTGAAGGAAACCGTGACAAGTGGGTACTTTCCACCAAATTTGGACGTTATCGTACAGGACAGGGTGAGGATACAGTGGTATGCGACTTCTCTGCTGAGGCAGTAAAAGGACAGCTGGAGGATTCGCTGAGGGCATTTCGTACAGACTCCATCGACATTTATCTGATGCATTCTGCGCCTACGGAAGCGATTGATAATGATGAGTTGTGGACTATGTTGGACAAGGCAAAGCAGGCTGGAAAAATCAAAAACTATGGTCTGTCTTTAACAGCCGAAAAGACGCTGCTGCATTGCAGGATGGCTGAGACCTTTGGCTGCACAGTAGTGGAAATGATCTACAACGGTCTTGATAATCAGTCCGGCCTGGATGGAACATTGGACTATTGTATGCAGAAGGAGCTGGGAGTTTTGGCTCGCGTACCTCTGGCACAGGGGTATCTTTCAGGGAAATATAAGCCTGGTGCAAAATTTGACAAGAGCGATGTGCGAAGCTATTACTACAGCGAGGAAGTGACACAGAAGCGTATTGCCTCTGCCCTGGAATTTATTGAAAAGAATGTGCCTGCGGGCGTTGCGCCAGCTGACTGGGCGATGGCATGGAGTGTAGCACATCCTGCAGTCGGCGCATGCATACCAGGTTTTAAGAGCATTGCACAGCTGGAGAATGGAGCGCATGCAGCCGATTATGTGTTCAGCAATCATCCGCTGGCGATAGATTAGACTGTCAGCAGAGGGCCGAAAGGAGAGAAGGATGGAACAGATTACGAGAAATTTGTACCGAGGCGCTTGCGATACAGTGAAGCTTGAAGACTTTAAAAAAGCGGCGGCGGAGGATGCACAGAATGTGCAGAAAGCAGTTGGAGCGGGAAAAGTGCTAGGACTTTCTCTGTATATATGGGAGCAGCAGGTGTTTTTATACTATGAAACTGTAGATTGTATGAAGCGGCCGGAAGAACTTCTTCCTTTAACAAGTGCCTGCCTGGCAGACTGGCCGGCGGGAAGAAAAAGCAGGAAATGGGTTCCGTTGATGGACATTTTCCATTTCAACGCTCCAGCAGGTTTGGAACACTGGAAACGAAAGACTCCTGTGGAAAGACATTTAGGAAAGATTGGCATGCTAAAGCCGGAAAGTATTCAGAATTACATTTTTTATCATTATGCACTGCAGGAAGAACGTGCATTTGGCGGCGACAAATACCAGATTATTGGCATCAATGAAAATATACTGTTTGCCTACATGGAAATGCCGGAAGTTCAAGAAGAGCCAGTTCTTGCACCGAAGCTTCGTACTAAGGTGGTTCCCCAAAATTGGGCGGATGCAGGAATCTCTCCAAGCTTTATTCCATGGGAGGACAAGGTGGGGACCTCCGAGGAGCGGTTGCGTGACATGGATGAGATTGTCTCAGTCTGGTGATTTACGGTCAGGAGGCTATGAAAACAATAAAAGAACAATGTGATGTATTGATTATTGGAGCGGGGGCGGCAGGACTGCGGGCCGCCTGCGCGGCAGCAGAGATGGGAGTCAGCGTACGGGTTGTCAGTGAAGGCGCCTGTGCTTCACCGGAGATAATGGGGTTTAATGCTGTGGTGGAGACGGAAGATTCTGCTGAATGCTTTTACCAGGATCTATATGCCGCAGGCTGTGAGATCAGTGATGTGTCTCTGGCACGTACTCTGGCAGAAGGTTCCCGAAAGGAAATTTCTTTCTTGGAAAGACTTGGACTTGATTTCGACAGGAAAAGGGATGGGAGTTATCATACCCTTCATACTTTGGGATGTACGTATCCGAGACTGGTACATATCGGAGCCGTTACAGGCAGCCGGGCAATGGCAAAAATGAAATCCTTCTGCAGAGAACAGGGTGTGGAATTTCAGGAGAATGTTCGGATAACAGATTTGGTTTTGTGCGAACGCAGCGTGGCAGGCGCCGTAGGTATCTGCATGGAAACAGAGTCCTTCATAGAATATGGCTGTAAGGCTGTAGTGCTGGCGACAGGAGGCGCAGGAGCGCTTCATAGGATTACGACCTACCCGGCAAGCTGTGCCGGCGATGGTTATATGCTGGCTTTTCGGGCAGGTGCGGAGCTAATAGATATGGAGTTTCAGCAGTTTGAGCCATGTTCCTTCGTGTACCCCAAAGCGCTGCAGGGGAAGATTGTACCCACTACGCTGCTTCGTTCCGGCGCGAAGCTTCTCAATGGTCTGGGAGAAGAATTTATGGAGCGTTATGGCTTGACACGCGAAAATGCCAGAAAAGGGGCGTTGTCCAAAGCGATCGCGGCAGAAATCCAGAGAGGAAGCTGTACGCCGCATGGGGGAGTATATTATGATATGACGATGCTGCCTGCAGAACTCATTATAGAAGGACATTCCATTTTTTATAAGCCGGCAAAAGCCGCTGGACTTGATATTACGAAGGTTCCGGCAGAGATGGCGCCGGCAGGTCATACCTATCTGGGCGGTGTCCGCATCGATGCAGCAGGAGCCACATCAGTACCGGGGCTGTTTGCGGCCGGGGAGGTGACAGGCGGCGTACATGGAGCGGATCGGATAGGCGGCTGTGCAGGAGCCGAAACCTTGGTGTTTGGCAGACTGGCAGGTGAGACGGCAGGAAAATATGCGTCGGGATGTACGGATAGGAGACCTCTATCCACGGAAGTGCTGAAAAAAGAGTATGAAGAACTATCCAGACGGAAGACAGGAGTCTCCGTAGCCGAACTTCGTGGAAGAATGGAAGAAGTGATGACGCAGTATGTAGGCATCCTCCGGGATGAGGAGGGCTTGAATACGGCATTAGAAAGGATCCGGCAGATTTCCGGGGAGCTTGGAAATGCTTTCGGAGGTGAAGAAGGTACGGCAGGTCTGTACAGGCTGCGAAATATGGTGCTGCTGGCTGAAATTCAGATTCAGGCATCCCTTCTGCGTCAGGAGAGCCGGGGCGTGTTTTCCAGAACAGATTTTCCAAAGCAGGATGACAAGAACTGGAAAAAAAATCTGGTATTCTGGCAAAAAAATGGAGAGATCCTGCACAGAGAACAAGCATAGGGGAGGAGGTATTCACATGGGGTATCAGTATTGGACCTATGAGACTCTGAAGGCATTCTGTATGGATGTGTTTGCGAAATTTGGGTTTTCTCTGAAGGAAGCGGAGATCATTCAGGATGTACTTTTAACCAGCGATTTATTCGGCATCGAATCTCATGGAATGCAGCGTATGGTGCGCTATCACAAATGCATTGAAAAGGGAATGATTCAGATAGCTGCCAGGACAGAAGTGGTAACGGAGACTCCCGTGTCGGCAGTTCTGGACGGGCATGACGGTATGGGACAGCTTATCGGATATACGGCTATGCGGCTGGCAATTGATAAGGCGAAGAAAACTGGCGTGGGTATTGTAGCTGTTCGCAATTCTAATCATTATGGCATTGCCGGGTATTACGCAAAGCTGGCCTGCAAAGAGGGACTGATCGGATTCAGCTGCACCAACAGTGAGGCGATCATGGTTCCCACCAACGGGAGGCTTGCTATGCTGGGTTCCAATCCCATCGCCTGTGCTATGCCGGCGAAACCCTACGATTTTTTATTCGACGCGTCTACGACCGTTGTAACCCGCGGAAAGCTTGAGATGTATAACAAGGCGGAAAAACTGCTACCGGAAGGCTGGGCCTTGGATAAGGACGGACATCCTTCTGTGAACGCGCCGGATGTACTTGCTAATATCGTGGCGAAGAAAGGCGGCGGGATTATGCCTCTAGGAGGCAGTACAGAGAAGCTTGGCGGCCATAAGGGATATGGTTTCGGTATGCTTTGTGAGATTTTTTCTTCTATTCTTTCACTGGGAGGAACTTCTAATTACTGCATGACTGGCGGGCGCGGGAATATCTGTCATGGCTTTATGGCGATCGATCCGGGGATTTTCGGGGATGCCAGGGCGATTTGTGAGCATCTGTCCCGTTATATGGAGGAGTTGCGGGAATCTCCCAGGGCGGAGGGAGCAGAGCGTATCTATATTCATGGAGAAAAGGAGATGGAAGCCATTTCCGATCGGAAGACGAATGGTATCCCGGTCAACGACAATACCATGCGGGAGCTTTTGGAGCTGTGCGAATATCTTAAGTTGGATTTCTCATACTATTTCGGCGATTACCGCCCGCCTGTGAGACAAGAGGTGTTCAGAGGAAATTACTAGGAGGAAAAATGTCATGAAAAAAGCGATCCGGTTTACGCCAGAGGATACGGTTGCGGTGGCGTTAGAGGGACTCTTTCCTGGAGCTTCCCTGGAGATTGGAGGGGAGAAACGTCCCTATACCGTAAAAGAAGCCATTCCGGAAGGACATAAGGTGGCGGACAGGAATATCCTGAAAGGAGAGCCGGTCATTAAATACGGGCATGTGATAGGAACGGCTGTTTGTGATATTCCGGAAGGAAGCTACGTACATATTCACAATGTCAGGGACAGCGTGGCCGACTGGAGTGGGAAGCTGACAGATTACAATCCGGCCACTGTGACAGAAATTTCTGAAGACCTTCGTCTTTCAGAGCTGCCAAAACTTACCGGGTATCGAAGAAAGAATGGTATGGTTGGTTTCCGAAATCATCTTTTAGTGCTGTCCACCACTGTGTGTGCCAACCAGCCTGTGGAGATGTTGGGAGCGAAATATCCGGAAATTGTCTGTGTGACAAATCCCTCTGGCTGTGTGATTTTACCTAACGAGGTGGAACGTCTTAAGGCTATTCTGCTGGGCTTGTCCCGCAATCCTAATGTGGGTGCCGTTGTCTTCGTAGGGCTTGGTTGCGAGAGCGTGGAGAGTCAGTGGTTTTATGAAGAAATGAAGGAAGAAAAGCCGGCGGCTTATATTCGCTGTCAGTCGGAAGGCTCTACTGCTGCAGCTTATGAGGAGCTGGAACGGATCGCTTTGAATATGTTGGAAAATCTTAGAAAGGAAAAACGTCAGGAGGCTTCTGTTGCAGATATTCGTCTGGGCTCTAAATGCGGGGCATCCGACTGGACAACAGCGGCAGCCAGTAATCCGGCCATTGGGTATTGTTCCGATCTGGTGGTGAAAAACGGTGGAATTTCTATCATCGGAGAAACGACGGGCTGGTTTGGCGGAGAGGAAATTTTGGTACATCAGGCACGCAGCAGAAAAATTGCCGAGGATATTCTGGAGCTGATGCAGGATATTTATCAGAGGGCGTTGGCTGTCGGACGCCGGATTGAGGAAGGCAATCCGACGCCTGGAAATCATTCCGGAGGAATCACAACCCTGACGGAAAAGGCCCTTGGAAATGTGAAAAAAGGCGGAACCGCTCCTATCGAAGGCGTGCTGCGGGTGGGAGAGGCGCCTGGGACTCCGGGTTTCTACGTGTCTGACAATCCCGGTCTTGATCCCATTTCGCTGCTGACGCTGACCTGTTCTTCCGCGAATGTGCTTTTATACAGTACAGGCAGGGGAACGCCGGTTGGGACGCCGGTAGCGCCGGCAATTAAGCTGACAGGCTCTCCCAGCGCCCAGGCGGTGTTCGGCTATCACAATGATGTGGATATTACAGGAATCGTCAGGGGAGAAATGACTGTCGAGGAAGCCGGAAAGCTGCTGTTTGAAACAGTCGTCCGGGTGGCAAACGGAGAGGAATGTATTGCTGAGAAGGGACGCCATAGAGAATTTGCATTCCCGCTGCTTATGGCTCCTTTATAAAACTTAGTATATTGTACAGACAGGCTGTGCAGAAAATGGAGGTGGACGCATATGAAAATGTACATAGGAGGAAAGGCGTGCGACGCATCAGACGGCGGAATCTTGAATGTCACATACCCGGTGACAGGAGAGGTGATAGATACGGTCCCCGTAGCGACGCATGAGGATGTGGAGCGGGCGCTTGCTTTCTCTGTGGAAGGGCATCGGGAGTGGGATGCGGTACCGCTTCACAGGAGGATGGCGATCCTTTCGGAATTTGTTGAAAAGGTTATGCAGGAGGATACGAGAAACCGCCTGACGGATACCTTGTATAGGGAGATGGGGCGTCCGCGGAAAGAGTGCTATGGGGATTTCATGATTCTCAAAAATCACATAGAAGGCTTTATTTCCGCGGCCAGGAATAATCTGACGGGAACCGTGCTGCCCTTTGGAGGGGAGGCAGGAAAGGAGCATGATTTTGACGTAACCATTCGTCAATCTCTTGGCCCGATTGTCTGTATCATTCCCTTCAATGCTCCCATGACCTTATTCGCGAAAAAAGTGGCTCCGGCGCTTCTGACCGGGAACTCCGTGATTGTGAAGCCGGCCAGTGACGATCCTCTGACAATCCTCATGCTTGGAGAGCTGCTTTTACAGTGCGGAGTACCGGGGAAAGCCTTTCAGATAGTGACAGGCAGGGGAGAGCAGATTGGAGACTGGCTTACAGCGGACAAACGGATCGCGGGCGTTTCTTTTACGGGCTCCACAGAGGCGGGCGCGAAGGTGGCGGCAAATGCAGGACGAAATCTCAAGTTCCAGAGTCTGGAGCTGGGAGGAAACGCGCCGTTGATCATCTGTGAAGACGCAGATGTAGACTACGCTGTAAATGAGGCGATAGCGGGGAGAGCCACCTTTATCAGCGGACAGATTTGCACGGTAGCGAAGCGCTTTTTGGTACATCGCTCTATCCATGATGCTTTTACAGAAAAGCTGGTGGAGAGACTTTCTTCTATCCGCGTGGGAGATCCTTTGGATCCTGAGACGCAGATGGGTACGCTTATCAGCGAGAAAGCGGCAAAGCGGGTAGAGGAACAGGTAAACCTTACGGTCAGTCAGGGTGCAAAGCTGCTGCTGGGCGGAGTGCGAAAGGGAGCCTTTTATGGACCAACGGTACTGGATGGAGTGGATAGCTCCATGGACATTGCTCATGATGTGGAAGTGTTTGGCCCTGTATTTCCTATTATTACCTTTGATACGGTGGAAGAAGCCATTGCTCTTGCAAACGACACCAAGTACGGCTTGGGATCCGGCATCATCACTAATAATATGAAGATTGCTATGAAAGCCGCTGTGGAACTGCAGGCAGGAAACGTGGTGATAAACGGACAGACCTTTTACCGAAATCTTCTTACTCCCTTTGGCGGCTACAAGGAGAGCGGCGTAGGCAGAGAAGGGCAGACAGCGACGCTTCTGGCTATGACTCAAATCAAAAATATTGTATTTAAAAATATTCTGTAAGTAAGATACCATTTTGCGGGAGGTTTTTATGCAGGTACTGGTCAGTAATGTGGGAAGCACCTCGTTGAAATTCAAGCTATTTTCTATGCCGGAGGATCAAGTGCTGTGTGAGGCAAGGATCGAGAGAGTAGGCTCGAATACTGCCATATACCAGTACAAAAACACCTTGACCGGGTGGAGTGTAAAACAGGAAGGACTTCAGGTGAGATCCTATGCAGCGGGCATCAGATTGTTTTTAAAGGATATGACAGACGAGAGCCATGGTGCCGCACAGTCTGTATCGGCAGTGAAGGGAGTAGGGTTTAAGACTGTTCTGGCAAAAGGGTACAACGGAGTATATGAACTGGAAGCTCCTGTGCTTAAGGCTATGCGGGATTTTCTCTTCATTGCTCCTGCACATAACACCCCTTATCTCTCGGCTATTGAGGAATTTCGGAACATCATGCCGGATGTTTCCATGGTTGGAGTGTTTGAGACGGCTTTTCATGCAACGATTCCTTTGAAGCACAGGATGTATGCGATTCCTTACGAGTGGTATGAAAAGTATCAGGTTGCCCGAATGGGGTATCATGGAGCCTCTTTTTCTTACATAGCGCAGCAGTCTCAGGAGGATGGAAGCTACTCAAAAGTTATTGGTTGTCACCTGGGCGGAAGCTGTTCCGTCTGTGCTATCAAAGATGGCAGAAGCTATGATTCAAGCTTTGGATTTTCCCTTCAGTCGGGGATTCCCCATGCCAATCGTTGCGGAGATACGGACGCATACCTGATTCCATTTTTGATGAACGAGGGATTAAGCCAGGAAGAAATTCTGGAAGGCTTGAGCAAACGGGGCGGACTTCTCGGAATCTCTGGTGTTGGAAATGATCTGCGCGAGGTGGAGGCGGCAGCGGCAGAAGGAAATGAGAGGGCCCAACTTGCCATTGATGTGTTCGTGGTTTCCGTTCTTCGTTATATCGGCTCCTTCTATGTAGAACTGGGTGGTCTGGACAAGCTGGTATTTACAGGAGGAATCGGAGAAAATTCAGCCCATATTCGTGCCCGTATCTGCAAAGCACTGTCACATATAGGGATTATTTTGGATACAAAAGCGAATCAGGATCTGAAAGGAGAGGGATATATTTCTGCAGCTGGGTCAGCCGTTAAGGTACAGGTAATTGCAGCAAACGAAGAACTGGGGGTGGCACGAGAAACATATCAGTGTATTTGCAGGAAAAAGAAAACTGGCATATGAGTAAGCAAAAAGGCGGCTGTGTGCATGTGGACTGAGGGCAGAGTTTCATCGGAATTTCTTTCACTTTTCGGACAAAAGGGACAGAGGGTGAGGGTAAGTGGAGTTTTTTCTTCTGCTCTTTATCTGGAAGGAGAAAGCGGAAGAGTATTGCTGCTTCATGATAACAAATATGGGTTTTTACCATTTGGTATTGGCGTAGCAGATATTACAATCTTGTGCTGCAAGACAAGAGCATGGGAGGGTATCGACGGATATTTAGATAGATACAGCCTTTCCTTTGATAATCATATAGGCATTCGCCTAAAGCTCAGTTGGCAGGAGCCGGACAGGAGATTGGTGCTTTCTCAAAAGATATTGGCAGAGACAATACACAGAGGAATAGAGAAGCTGGAGGCAGCAGACAGAGGGGACATCTGCACACTGATTTCCTCTCAGCCTTCCGGAGAGTTGGAAAAAGATCCTTTTATAGCTGCGGCGAGAGAACCGTTGACAAAATTTCGGATAGGGATGATGGAAAAAAACAGTAATACAATCCGAAAGGCTTTGTTAGGACTTTTGGGTCTGGGGAGAGGGCTTACACCTTCCATGGATGATTTTTTGCTGGGATTTTTATATCTTCTTTTAACAGCAGAACGTGCATTTGGATATGATATTCCGGAGCGAAAGCTTTTAGCGGAGGCACTTCGGGAACTGGCACCGCTTCGGACCAATCGTTACAGTGCAGCTTATCTTTTGGCTGCAGTTGAAGGCGGACACTTTTCTCTTCTGGACAAGCTCCTTTGGACGGAAGAACCACTTCAGGAGGAGGATATGGATCAGCTTCTAAAGGTGGGAAGCGGTTCCGGAAAAGATATGCTGGCTGGAGCAGTATATGGCTTGCAGTATTTGTGTCCGGATTTTTAGCAGATGCAAAGGAATATTTTGGTTTCTATAGTAACATTCTGTCTATGATAGAATGGAGTTTATAAGTAAACTGGCAGGGAATTCTGAAAGAGAGCAGAGAAACCTGCAGAATAATTAAAAAATGGAGGTAAAAGAATGAAAAAGAAACATTTATGTGTGCTTTTATGTGTGGCATTGGTTGTGGCAGCTATGGCAGGATGTAGCGGTCAGGAGACGACATCCGATACCAGTACTGCAGCAGAAACGACTGCATCAGATGCGGAGAATACGGATTCAGAGGAAGCTTCCACAGAAAAGCCGGTTCCAGGCGAAGGCGTTCCCGAACATCTGAATATTGGACTTGGAAACATACACGAAAGAGCAGCTTTTGGAAAGTTGGTAAAAATGGGGTTTGAGGAAGCTACCGCAGCTCGTGGCTGGACACTGACCTATGCGGACAACAACGCGGATGGAGCTACCGCAGTAGCGAATGCGGAGATCCTTGCGAATGCAGGATGCGATTTTGTAGTGGAGTTAAGTCAGGATGAGACCGTAGGAGAGACGATTGTGGATATTTTTGAGGAAGCGGATATTCCTGTGCTGGCAGTAGATATTCCCTTGGCTGATGCGCCCTTCTTTGGCGTAAATTCTCCGAAAATGGGATATATGAATGGCGAATATGCGGCTGCTTATATAAAAGAACACTGGGACAATCAGGTTGATTATGTGGTGCTGATGACGCAGATAGCTTCAGGTGATACGGTCAATGAGCGTTGTCGAAGTGCTGTGGATGCACTGGAAGATGCGGGTGTTGAGATTGGAGAGGTAGTGGAGATCGAACCACAGGGTGATACCGCTATTGCACAGAGTATGTTTGCAAGTTTCCTGACTGCCCACCCAGATTCGCATAAGATCGCGATATTCACAATTAATGAAAATCCAGCGACAGGTGCGATGGCTGCAGCCGAGACTGCAGATCGTCTTTGGGATATTCGTATTTTCAGCGTAGGTGTGGGCGATCAGTTTGTAACTCCGATGTATGAGTCCCAGGGAAATCAGCCCTGGATCTCTAGCAACGCTGCGTTTGCAGAAACATATGGTGAGCAGGTTTGCACTCTGATTGAAAATTATTATGAGACTGGTGTTCTGGAACAGCAGAATGACGGATTCCTTGCCATCATTGATTGGTCTAATATCCAGGAATACTACCCGGAAGGCGAATATCCGTGGCTGAAGGTTCAGTAACAGCAGCTTGTAAATAGTCAGGTTGTTGTACTGTCCATATAATGAGAAACAGATAAGAGTGGCTCTCTTGGCTCTTATCTGTTCTCATATTATTGCAGGGCTGCAAGGCTGGTATTTAGTGTAAGGAGATGGCGGAGATGACAAAGATATATACCAGAAATGACAGAATTGCTTCTGATGAAATTATCATGGAGGCGTCTGGGATTAACAAATCTTTTCCTGGCGTAAAAGCATTGTCTGATGTTTCCATTACCATCCGTAAGGGAGAAGTAGTAGCTCTTTTGGGAGAGAATGGTGCGGGAAAATCCACGCTGATAAAGGTACTGTCCGGAGTGTATCAGCCGGACAGCGGACAGATCAAAATGTATGGAAAGGAAGTACGTTTTGATGTGCCAAAGCAGGCGCGTAATGCGGGGATTGGCGTGATTCATCAGGAATTAAATTATGTTCCAAGCGTGTCTATCGCAGAGAATATTTTTATGGGAAACATTCCGAAAAAACATGGCTTTGTTGATTATAAAACCATGTATGAGAAATCCAAAGAAATTATGAAGCAGGTAGGCTTGGATTTGAACCCAAAGATGAATATTGGGAACTGTTCAGTGGCACAAAAACAGCTCATCGAACTTGCGAAAGTTATTTCTGATGACGTAAAGGTATTGATTATGGATGAACCAACATCTGCCCTGAACGATGTAGAGACAGAAAATCTGTTTCGCTTTATCCATAAGGCGGCAGCAGCAGGAATTGCGATCTTTTATATTTCCCATAAGTTGGATGAACTGTTTGAGGTGGCGGATCGTGTGGTGGTTGTACGTGACGGTTATGTGACAGGAGAATTTCTAATCAAAGATGCAACTAAGCAGATGTTGATTTCCAAGATGGTGGGACGGGATTTGACGGATATGTATCCTAAAAAAGAGACTGTAGCCGGGGATGAGATTATTTCTGTAAAGGGTCTGCGGACTAGTGTTCTGAAGGATGTTAGCTTTACAGCGAAAAAGGGGGAAATTTTTGGTATTTACGGATTGATGGGTTCTGGGCATCAGGAGATCGGCCCTGCAATTTTTGGCCAAGACAATCTGTTAGGGGGAAAGATTCAGATTCATGGAAAAACGGTACATATCAAAAATCCTACTGACGCTATTCGACTGGGGCTTGCCTATGTTCCAGCAGAGAGAAAGACGGAGGGGCTGGTACTGAATCAAAGTGTAGCTATTAATACTATGTCTGCTTATTATACCAGACATAAATCATTATTTACCGATCGAAAACGAGACAAAGAGATTGCGGATAAATGGATCGATATTCTATCTGTAAAGACACCTTCCTATAAAACGATAGTAGAGTCTTTATCAGGAGGAAATCAGCAGAAGGTGATTCTTGCAAAATGGCTGGAGCTTGAGCCGGAGATTTTGATTCTCAATGAACCGACCAGAGGTATTGATGTGGGTGCCAAGACGGAGATTTACAAGATTATGGAAAATCTCGTTGCAGAAGGAAAGTGCATTATCCTTATTACCTCCGAAATGCCGGAACTTTTAATGATGTCGGACCGGATTATGATTATGTTTGAGGGAAAAGCCTCAGGCATTTTGAATAGAGAAGAAGCCAATCAGGAAATGGTTGTACAATATGCAATAGGAGGTTAATTTATGAAGGGAATAGATTCTTTAAAAGAAAAATTTGGAGATAAGTCATCTCTGCTGACGGTAGTTGGTGTGCTGGTGGTGGAGATCGTTTTCTTCTCTTTTGGTAATCCGAACTTTTTAAAAATAAACAATTTCCTGAGTATTGGCTTGTATGCAGCAATCGTAGGATGTATTTCATGTTCTGTAACCTTTATCAACATTTCAGGTATGATCGATATTTCCGTTGGCTCCCAGATTGCAGTGGTGGGCATGGTGGCCGCCTTGGTTTCTTTAAAGGGAAACCATTGGCTGGTGGTTGTACTCGCGGCACTGTTTGCAGGTATGCTTTGCGGAGCTTTAAACGGATTTTTTATTACTGTATTAAAGCTGAATGCATTTATTACATCTATAGCTACCATGCAGATGCTACGAGGTGTCGCTTATCTGGTATCTGATGGTATGTCCATCACCATTACAGACACGGCATATAAATTTATCGGTCGTGGTTATGTGGGTGGAATTCCCATGTCCTTGCTGATTATGGCGATTTCCTTCATTGTATTCCACTTAATTTCTCAATATACAGTGTTTGGAAGAAATATATATCTGATTGGTGGAAATCCCCAGGCTAGTTTTTTGTCTGGCATCAAAGTAAATCGGCTCCGGTTTCAGATATATCTTCTAAATGGCCTGATGGCAGGCGTGTCTGGTATTTTAATGTCTGCACAGACGGGGGCTGGCATTCCTGCTGCAGCAGCTAACTATAACATGACGGCGCTTTCTGCAGTTATCCTGGGCGGCGCCGCATTGACCGGTGGAAAGGGTACTATCTTTGGAACATTTCTGGGTTCCATGGTAATCGCTGTTCTGCAGAATGGCATGACTATGAATAGCGTGGGTTCTTACTGGCAGGACATTATCATCGGTGCGGTATTGGTGGTCTCTATTTCCATTGATGCCATCAAAGGAGGTTCATTGAAGAGAAAACTGTAGAGGAGAGGACATTTATGATAATTACAGAATATCTGCAGACTCTGGTTGATAAAGAATGTGATGTACTGGTTTGCGGCGGCGGTTTCGGAGGAATCGCCGCCGCATTAGCTGCGGTGAGAGAAAAGAAACGGGTAATTTTGCTGGAAAGACAATATATACTTGGAGGACTTGGAACGGCAGGCTTAGTGACTATTTATCTGCCTATTTGTGATGGGCTTGGCCATCAGGTTTCTTTTGGAATTGCAGAAGAACTGTTGCGTCTTTCTATCTGCATGGGAGCAGAAAGAGATTTCCCAGCTATATGGCTGGATAGAGGCAGAGCTGCGGAGCGCGGACCAAAGACGCCCAGGTATCGTACCAGTTTCAATCCACAGTTATTTGCAATTCATGCAGAGCGACTGCTGTGTGCGTCCGGAGTGCAGATACTTTATGGAACATATGCGGTGGGAGCTTATGTTGAAGAAGATAAGATTCATTCTGTTATAGTAGAAAATAAGACAGGGAGACGAGGAATTCGGGCTCATAGTGTGGTAGACGCTACAGGAGACTGTGATATTGCACATTTTGCGGGTGTACCTGTAAAGGTTTTTTCCAAAGGAAATGTGCTTGCAGCCTGGTATTATTCGTGTGGTCAGACAGGGTATCGATTGAATCCTCTTGGAACGGCAGACATTTCGGACGAGATGAAGAAAGAAGAAGGAAGCGTGGAGCTAAAAGCAGACCGCATATTTGTGGGTCTCACAGAGGAAGAACTTTCAGATTTTATGATTCTTTCTCATGAAGCAATACTATGCCATATCCAGGAACAGCGTGCTTATGATAAGGATTACATTCCGGTAAGTATCCCATCCATTCCGCAGCTTCGTATGACAAGGCGTATTGTTGGGGAGTATGAGTTGAGTGAGTGCGATGCCCACACCTTTTTTGCAGACTCCGTGGGAATGATTCCGGATTGGAGAAAGCGGGGACCTGTCTATGAGGTTCCGTTCAGGACCTTATATTCTTCACAATGTAAAAATTTGATTACTGCAGGGCGTTGCATTTCGGTTACCGAAGGCATGTGGGAGATTATGCGTGTCATTCCCTGTTGTGCAGTGACAGGACAGGCTGCAGGTACGGCAGCGGCCATGACGGATGATTTTTCCAGACTGGATATAAAAATGCTTCAGAGAAGGCTGGAAGAAAGGGGCGTAGTACTGCATTGGCAGAGAATTTAAAGACTTTCTTAATATTTCTTAAAAGGATACAATTTACTGGACAGGGGAATGCTGTTTTTGATAGAATATCAGCACCGGAGAATTCCGGCAGAAAAGGAGGAGATTATGAATTTAAAGAAGCTTATCTGCATTTTCGGTATTGGCATGACTCTGACCATGGCGGCGGCTTGCACGGGAAATGCAGGGAATCAGCAGACACAGGAAAATGAGGCTCTGGAGGATACGCAGGACACAGAAGTTTCTGAAGATGCGCAGCAGGAAGATGCGGCTGAAGAAAGTACGCAGGAAGATCCTGGCGAAGCGGTAAGCGAGGCTCCGGTAAGAATATATGGTACAATAACGGAAGTGGGAGAGGATACGCTGACAGTTGACAATCAGTCTGATGCCTCCACCTCCGGGGAAATCATTCTGAATATTGATCCGGAAAACACGATACTGGCAGATGCCCAGTCCGGTCTTCCGCTTCTTCTTTCTGACGTTCAGGTGGGAAGCTTTGAAGCTTATCTCGGACCGGTTATGACTATGTCCATTCCGCCTCATACGACGCCCTATGTGGTGGTCGCCAATATTCCGGAGGATGGAACGGCGCCGCAGTATGCGGTGGCGGCGGGAACTCCGGTTCTGGAAAACGGGGTTTATACGCTGGAAGCTACGGATGGAAGGACTTATACAATTCCAGAGGATGTGGAGATTTCTCCCTTCCGCACAAGAAATATTGTAACCCTTGCGGATCTCACGGAAGGCAGGGCGTCTCTGCTCTGGCTGGATGAAAACGGGACGGTCTCAAAGGTTGTGCTTCTGGAAACGGAAACACAGAACGCAGAGGCGACGGAAACACAGACAGACGCAGAGTAAGCGGATGCGGAGGGAGACGACTGCAAATGATACGGGCAGCTTTTTTTGATATAGACGATACGCTGCTTGCACACAGCATAGGGGGCGTGCCTGAGGATACGAAATGTGCTCTGGCGCGCCTGAAAGAACGGGGCGTCCGTGTGTTTACCTGCACAGGACGCCATATTCTGGAGCTGAACGAACTTGGAATCACTGAACTGGGATTTGACGGCCATGTGCTTTTGAACGGGCAGCTCTGTCTGGATGGGAAAGGACGGGTACTGGCGCAGTGGCCGGTGTATGAGGAGGATATTCAAAGCATTCTTCCGATCTTCAGAGAAAAGGTAGTCCCCATGTCTTTTGTAGAACAGGGGCGGATCTATCTTAATTTTATTGACGACCGGGTCAGGACAGCTCAGCAGGCCATTTCTTCCGAACTTCCGAAGCTGGGCGACTGGAAGGGAGACAGAGTCTATCTGGTCAACGTCTATGACGATGATGAGGCGGCAGAAAAGATTCTGAGCCGGATGCCTCATTGCAAGATGACACGCTGGAACGCTTATGGCGTCGATATAATCGCAAAGGATGGAGGAAAAGAGAAGGGAATGGAACAGATACTTTCCGGTATGGGAATCCTTCCGGAAGAAACCATTGCC
>DVLE01000078.1 GCA_018715645.1 Candidatus Merdisoma merdipullorum | reverse complement strand
CCTGCCTTTGTGATATACTGGTCCGGATTCTCAAGGAGATGCGTCGGCATATCTTTGGGCGTGTCCGTCCGCATGGTACGGAATTTCAAAATATAAAAGGGCTTCTTATGAAGCCCGATTCGTTTCTGTTTGAAAAGGACCGGTCCTCTGGAATCCAGCTTAATCCAGAGAATCAGCACACAAAAAAGGGGCGACAGTAAAATCAGCCCCAATGCGGATAAAAAGGAATCCGCCATCCTTTTGATTTTTAAATATACCATGCTACTCTTTCCTTATAATCTCCAGCCCTGCCTGCAGCTCCACCGTCCTTCCGAACAGTTCCACCTTAAGCCAGGCCAGTCTTTTATGCCGGTCTATCCGGCTGATCTTTCCTTCCAGTCCCTTTAAAGGACCGCTTGTCACAGTCACTCTGTCACCCTGTATATACCCTTTAGAAAATTTCACGAGGCGTTCCCGCCCGGAGAGAAGCTCGACGATTTCTATATCTTCCTTCGTCATCGGCGTCCATTTCTCGCCTGTTCCCAGAAGCTTCGTGAGCCTGGGGATGCGCTTCAATGCCTGGTAGAGTTCCCCCGGTCTTGAGGTAATAACAAAGAGATAGCCCGGAAATAAAAGCTCCGTCTCCAGATGCCATTTCCCCAGATACTTCTTCTTTCTCTCGCTATGAGGAGCGAAGATTTCATCGAAATATTCCTGGACCTGATAGCATTTGGCTTCCTCCATGATCTGTTCCTCACGGCCCGTCTGGACCTGAATCACATACCACACGGCTGTCAGCCTCCTTTCCTGAATGTTGACTTCTCCTGCGCTGATACAGGAGGCTGCCCACAGCGTAAAAAAGAATTTCGCTTGCGAAATTCTCCGCGCGCGAGCGGGCTGCAAAGCAGCAATTTCCTCTCCGCGAGCTGCGCATCCCTGCACGAAGTGCATTTTGTTTCATAGGAAAGACCTTTTTCTGCTTTGTTTTCACATATTAACGTAACACGGTCTTTCCTATGAAATAAAAGGGCAGGCTTCGCCACTCCGGACTGGAACCGCCGGATTCTTTGTCTGTTACATGATGACCGTCTTTCTTCAGAACGCGGCAAAGCGACGATTCCAAAGCGATGACTTCTTAAACGATGCGCAATCAGTGATTGCGGTTATATTAAATATTCTATAGTTAACTAATGCTTTTAGAAATCTGCGCGGACGCCTGCTGCGTCCGCGCAGCGTATTTTCCATTTGCCTTTTTACAGCACTACCACGCCCAGAATCCTGACGTCTCTGTCAGCCACCAGGTCTCTTTCCTTCTTAATGAGCTTTGCGTAAGACGCGCCCTTCTTCTCCAGGAACACGACTCCATCATAGCTGTCCAGCTCCTCCAGTGCGGAAGCCTGGAATACGATACGCTCATAGGAGGAAAGCTCGATTCCATCCAGCTCAGCTGCAAGCATGGAACGGAAGGCCTCTGCCTCATCCTTCGACATTGTACCAGCAAGCATGACTTTTTTCAAGCCCTGTTCTTTCGACGCAGCCGTTTTCAGGTTAGCCGCCGCGATCTTAAGCTGTTCCTCATAGGTAATATCCGCGTAAGCCCCTTCCTCTATACGCTGGAACCAGTTGTCGATAAAACCAAACAGGCGCTTTTTATGCGGATGCTTTGTAATCTGTCCCAGCAGCGGCATGCCGAACTCTTCCCGGAAGCTGTCCGTACTCTGCAGCTTTCCGCTCATCAGATAGACGACTACCAGGACAAAAGCCGCCAGGAATGCACCAAGCACAAGACCAATGATGGCAAACTTCACTGCTTCGCTGACCGGATTCTCATAGGTAACAGTTGTACCTACTTCGATGGTCGCGCCTTCCTCCTCCAGTACGGTGTCAAGCTCTGTCTGAAGGTTCTTGACCTGTGTGAAAGCAGAGGAATATGCGTTTAAGATTCCATTCTGATAGGTCTGAATCTCCTGATCGATCCGCTCTGTCTGAGACTCAGATAAGATCAAAAGCTCATGGGACACGCCCAGCCGACTGCCAAGCTCAGCAGAATAAGCCGTCAGGGCTTCCTTCGCGGCTTCCATGTATTCCACGCAGTTTTCTTCATTGTCCGCTGTGATCTGGATTCGGAACACATTCGGCTTGTCCGCTCCCAGATTTGTCACCCGGATAGTAGAAGGATCGCTTCCGTCCTCTATTTCATAATTTTCTCCCGAAACCGGAAGTTTCACACCCTCAAAACTAACCAGATACTGCATTTCCGATTCCGAAATGCTGTCGTTCGCTTCTACCAGCGCTGCCGCCAGACGTCCGTCGGTTGCAAATTCCTCATAAGCGCTCAGCAGTGTATCCCATACTTTCTCTCTGACATCGCCTGCATTGACATAAAAGCTCAGGTTTCCAGTGTCCAGATGATAGGGTTCAAGCTGCATGATTACAGAACTGTCAATGTAAGTTCTCAAATCATCCAGTTCCTGCTGCCAGTTCTCAATGGCCATCTCATAATATTCCACATTGGGATTGGAGATAACCTCTGTTCCCTTCTCTTCCTCTCCGTCTTCCAGCAGCTGCGCTTCCTGCTTCGCCTGGTTGTCGCTCACAGTAGACTGGAACTTATAGACTCCGGCCAGAACCGCTACCACCAGCATGGCTGCCACAATCCAGCGCCATTTCTTCAGGCAGAAAAACAAAAGCTCCATGAGACTGATTTCCTTCTCGTAAGGCTCCTGGTATTCGTTCATCCTTTTCTCCTCCTGCATTTACTCTTTTATTGTGTAGGTAGGCACAATTTTCTGCACCAACTGCTTGATAGCATCTGAATCGTGATCCGCTGTCTCCTTCAGCTCCGCAAGCTGCCTGCGGAATTTCTCCTCATCAAAGACAATCGGCTTTCCGATATGGATCAGCTTATTGGGCGTCTCCTGAAGTCCTTCCTCGCTCATCAGAAGTTCCTCATATAATTTTTCCCCAGGACGCAGTCCTGTAAACTCAATATCAATATCCTCATAGGGCTTGTACCCCGACAGCCGGATGAGGTTTGTCGCCAGATCGAGAATCTTGACCGGCTCTCCCATATCCAGGACAAAAATCTCTCCGCCCTTGGCCAGCGCTCCGGCCTGGAGCACCAGGGACACGGCCTCCGGAATAGTCATAAAATACCGGATAATATCCGGATGCGTGACCGTTACAGGTCCGCCCTTTTCTATCTGTTTTTTGAAAAGCGGGATTACGCTGCCGTTGCTTCCAAGTACATTACCGAACCGCACAGCCACAAAATCCGTGGAAGAATGCTGGTTCATCATCTGAATAATCATCTCGCAGATACGCTTGGAAGCTCCCATGATGTTCGTGGGATTGACCGCCTTATCTGTGGAAATCAGTACGAAACGCTTTACGCCGTACTTGTCCGCAGCCATGGCTGTCTTATAAGTTCCGAACACGTTGTTTTTGATCGCCTCATTGGGACTGTCTTCCATAAGAGGAACATGCTTATGAGCTGCCGCGTGGTAGACAATGTCCGGCCTGTATTTTTCAAAAATGCCGTTAATGCGGTGCGTATTGCGCACAGAGCCGATCAGAACCACCAGATTCAGCTCCGGAAATCTGTCCTTAAGTTCCTGCTGAATATCATAGGCATTATTTTCATAAATATCAAAAATAATTAACTGCTTCGGCTCATGAGCTGCCACCTGTCTGCAAAGCTCGCTTCCGATAGAACCGCCTCCGCCTGTCACAAGGACAACCTTGCCTGCCACGTAGCCCATAATCTCGTCAAGCTGCACCCGAATAGGCTCGCGGCCGAGCAAGTCCTCGATCTCTACCTTGCGGAGCTTGGATATGCTTACCTCGCCCTTGATCATCTGGTATAGACCAGGCAGTACCTTAAGCTCGCAGTCCGTCTCCTTACAGATATTCAGAATATCGCGCACCTCCGACTGGGGCGCGGACGGCATGGCCACAATGATCTCGTCGATCTTCAGCTCCTGAGCAAGACGGCAGATGTCCTCTCTGCCTCCCATGATTTTGATGCCGCGCAGATATTTTCCCTGCTTGGCCGCATTATCGTCAATGACGCAGCAGATACGCTGATTCAGATACTGACTGTTCTGAAACTCCTTGATAATCATGGCTCCGGCCTCTCCGCCGCCGATGATCATTGTATTCTTCATCGTATCTCTTTCGCCGAACAGCCGCTTTTCCTGAAGCATCCGCAAGATACGGTAAGCGAAACGCACCATACCCACGCCTACGATCAGGAGCACATACTTCATCAGATAATAGCTGACAGGCATCCTCATATTCAGGATACTCATCCCCACAATCTGCAGCACGATGCTGGCCGAGCAGGCTCCAATCACATTCAGAAGCTCCGTCGAGCTGGCAAAACGCCATACGCTCCGGTACAGCTTAAACAGTACGAACAGCAGCAGAGTAACGGCGAGATTCACCGGGAGATACCAGATCTCATAATCCACATACCGCATGTCCATATTGCTGAACCGGAAATCATAACGTATATACAAAGACAGGAAACCGGACAGCGTGATCAGAAAAATATCCACAATCACAAGCAAGGCAATCCGGTTTCTGGGCGCATTTTTCTCAACAAATTTTTCCAGATTCATAATACTTCACCTGTATTTTCTTTACATAGTCGCTTTATTATAGCTCATTTATTCGGAAATGGCAATAAATAATATAAATTTTCCCCCTGCCGTGATTCAGATATTCTATCTTCTGACTCGTACCCTTAATTGACAAAAGTACTCTTATCGTAACTTTAAATGTCGAATATTGTCAAACAGGAAGGAGTTTTTAAAATGAAACCGACAGAACTTGACTGCCTTTTGCAGTCCCTTGGAATCACTCCCCATTATCTTGGTTATTGCTACCTGAAGGAAGCTGTTCTCATGGCCGCTGAAGACCCGGACAGAATCAGACACATCCGCAGGCAGATTTATCTTCCCATAGCCGTACGCCATCAGGTCAGTCTGGAAAGTGTGGAAAAGAATCTGCGCACAGTTCGGGATGTTGTGCTGAAGCATTATGATCCGGAAGCCTTCGCCCGGCTGCTTGGGTTCCAACGCCAGGATTTTGAAACTCTTTATCCCAGAGAACTGATTTTTTATCTTTCGCAGGCTTATTCATCACTGTCTCCCGCGGCGGTCGCTTCGTGAACGCGCGGACGTCAGACGGCGGTCGTCCCGCTGTCTGACGTTTCTTGACAGTCCCCTTCTTTCCACCTATAATAAATTCAGTATTGCCGATAATATAACGGAAAACACAAAAATACAAGGAGAACATTGATTGACAAAATCCCGTTTCTATTCTCTGAACGATGCTCTCAGAGAACGCTTTGGAGAAAAATTGTACAAGCTTACTCTAAACGGGGGCTGCACCTGTCCGAACCGGGACGGCACCCTTGGCGCGCGGGGATGTATTTTCTGCAGCGAAGGGGGATCGGGCGAATTTGCGGGCAGCCCGGAGCTCTCCGTTTCGGAACAGATCGAGGAGGGAAAACGCCGTCTGGCAGGAAAGCGTCCTGTACGGCGTTATATCGCCTATTTTCAGGCCTATACGAATACCTACGGGCCTGAGGAACGGCTGCGCCGCATGTTTACGGAAGCGATCTCTCATCCGGAGATCGCTGTTCTGTCCATAGCCACCCGTCCCGACTGCCTTGGAGATGAGGTCCTTTCTCTTTTAGAGGAGCTGAACCGGATAAAACCTGTCTGGGTGGAACTGGGACTCCAGACAATCCATGAGAAGACTGCCGCTTTTATCCGGCGCGGATACCCTCTTTCAGTTTTTGACCAGGCTGTGAAGGCGCTTACACAGCGCGGAATCGAAACGATCGTTCACACGATTTTGGGACTTCCCGGAGAAACGCCGGAGATGATGCTTGATACCGTCCGCTATGTAAATCTCACATCAGCGTCAGGCATAAAGCTTCAGCTCCTGCATATATTAAAAAATACGGATCTGGCCGACTACTATGTGCGGACAGGCTTTTCCGTGCTTTCCATGGAAGAATATGTAGATCTTGTGATTCGCTGTCTGGAAATCTGCCGCCCTGATCTGGTGATCCACAGGCTCACCGGAGACGGACCGGGCGATCTGCTGATCGCTCCTGAATGGAGCCGGGCAAAACGGCAGGTCCTGAACGCGATTCATAAAGAAATGAAGAAACGGGAGACTTATCAGGGACGGCTGTATGAAAGCAAGTCAAATCCCCCGCAGCAATAAGCGAAAGGAGCACTGATATGGCAGATACCTTTACCCTTTACAAGCTGATTATACTCTATATGCTGGACAAAATAAGCTTTCCCCTAAGCAACGCCCAGCTTTCCGAATTTATTCTGGAAAAGGAATATACAGACTATTTTACCGTCCAGTCAGCTTTGTCCGAGCTGAGCGAAACCGGCTTTCTGAAGGTCAGGACCGTGCGGAATACTTCCTTATACTATATTACAGAGGAAGGGCGAAAAACCCTGTCCTATTTTTCCAAAAAAATTTCCTCCGCAATCCGGGAGGAAATCGATTCTTTTCTTTCTGAACACGGCTATGAGCTCCGCAACGAGATCTCCACGCCTGCCGATTATTACCGGACGGAATCCGGCGAATACGCTGCGCGCTGCCGCGTTCTGGAGAAGGATTCCGTGCTGATCGATCTGACTTTAACAGTTCCCGTCAAAGAACAGGCAGAAGCCATATGCGGTCACTGGCGTGACAAAAGCCAGGAGCTCTATGCCTCTATTATGAAAGAACTCCTGTAACGCCTATTCACTGTTTCCCCTTCCGGTAACGATTCACCCCGGCAGCCAGCTCTTTCACATCCTGGATAATGCTGTCGAAAGCTCCTGCGTGAAAAAGGCTGAACACGATCATTCCTATGGGAACCGCCAGGATCATGGCCAGGATACCGCCGACTTTATACCCGACAAACATGCAGAACAAAGTAGCGAGCGGATTCAGACCAATGGTGTCTCCTACAATCTTGGGCTGGATAAGCTGCCGCACAAGCTGACTCACCAGATAGATGATGATGAGTCCAACCGCAAATTCATAATCTCCGCTCAATACCTTCAGCACCGCCCAGGGTATCAGGGCCGTTCCTGTTCCCAGAAATGGAAGAAAATCCAGGATTGCAATCAGAATTGCAAAAAGCACCGCGTAATTGATACGAAGGAAAGCGAATCCTATCAGCAAAATCAAAGCTACCACACCCATGATCTTAAACTGAGCTTTAAAATAGCCCCCCACTGCCTTCCGGAAATTTTCCGTGACAAAGTTCCAGCGAAGACGAAGAGATTCCGGCGTATGCTCCCGAATCCACTGGATGATCTTGTCCCTTTCCGCGATGAAAAAGTAAGATGAAAGAATAGCAAAAATCACGTTTATCAGCGCGTTCGGAATATTTCTGGCTATGCTGCCGGCCGCCGCCACCGTAGGCGCACCAATCGTTCCTATCAGATCTCCAATGGAACTGGTCAGCGAATTGATCAGATTGGACAGACTCTCTGTTAAATCAGAAGGAAAGCGCGATAATACGCCCTGCAGATTGGTTTCCGTGTCAGCCAAATCGCGAAGCAGGGAATTGTATAGATCCGGCAGCGTGCTGATAAAGCCGTAAAGCTCCCTTACAATGCAGGAGATCGCAAAATAGCCGCCAAATATAACCAAAGCAATGGCTCCGATAATAATGAGCATGGAGCTGTGTCTGCGTACGATCTTCAAGCGCCTCTCCATAAAACGGACAAGCGGATTGGCGATCATCGCTATGATCCAGCCTACCACAAAGGGCATGAAAAACACCAGAAGCCGCGGCACCAAAAGACACAGTAAAAGCACTGCCGCTAAAAAAATCAAAATATTGACCAGACTTCTCAGATATTTGCTGTCCACTTTCACGACCTCGCTTTCTCCGGATTTTCATCCAGAAATTCCTCCATAACGGCCCAGATCTCCTCTCTGCCCTGTTTGGTAAGGGCAGAAAAGGGAAGAATCCGCGTTCCCGGCTTTACGTTCAGCCCGGTACGAAGTATTTTGAGCTGCTTCTGTATCTGGCTTCGTTTGATCTTGTCAAGCTTTGTGGCTATAATAATCGGATCGTAACCGTTCCATACGATCCATTCATACATCCGACGGTCATTTTCCGAGGGTTCGTGCCGGATGTCAATCAAAAGGAAGACCGCCTTAAGCTGCTTCGAGCCATGGAGATAGCGTTCGATGAGCTTTCCCCATTTTTCACGGATTTCCTGAGCCACCTTGGCATAGCCGTACCCCGGCAGATCCACCAGATACAGAACATCATTCACATTGTAAAAATTTATGGTCTGCGTTTTTCCTGGCTGGGACGAAGTCCTGGCCAGCGACTTGCGGCAAAGCAGCGCGTTGATCAGAGATGATTTCCCTACGTTTGACTTTCCCGCAAAGGCGATTTCCGGAAGGGTGTTTTCCGGGAGACGGCTGGTGATTCCGCATACCGTCTCCAGATTTACATTTTTAATGTTCATGAAAGGCTACCTCTATTACATCCTTCATCTGCTCCGCATATACAATGCGCAGTCCTTTTTTAATCTCCGGAGAAATGTCCTCCACATCACGCTTATTTCTGGCAGGCACGATCACCGTTTTGATCCCTGCGCTCTTTGCAGCCAGAATCTTTTCCTTGAGACCGCCGATAGGAAGCACCCTGCCCCGCAGAGTAATCTCACCCGTCATGGCCACCGAGGCGTATACCGGGATTCCCGTAATCGCTGAAAGCATGGCCGTCGCCATCGTGATTCCCGCCGAAGGCCCGTCCTTCGGAACTGCTCCCTCTGGTATATGAATATGAATATCGTTTTCCCGGAAGAACTTCTTTCCGATTCCATAATTCTCACTGACAGAACGGATATAGCTTAGTCCTGTACGGGCCGACTCCTTCATAACGTCGCCAAGCTGTCCGGTCAGGGAAATCTCTCCCTTGCCGGGCATAATATTGACCTCAATCTGAAGGGTGTCTCCTCCCACGCTGGTCCACGCCAGACCACGGACGATTCCCACCTCGTCGGTTTCACCAGCCATGTCATAAATATAACGAGCCTTGCCCAGATATTTCTCCAGGTTATTTTCCGTAAGTTTCACGGATTTCTTGTCGTGTTCCAGAATTTCTCTGGCCGCTTTCCGGCAAACCTCCCCAAGCTTACGCTCAAGCTGACGCACGCCGGCCTCTCTCGTATAGCTGTGAATCAGCTGTTCCAGGGCCTTCGCGCTGATGGTGAGCTGTCCTTCCTTCAGGCCGTTCTTTTCCATCTGCTTTGCGATCAGATGTTCTCTGGCAATATGAACCTTCTCGTTTTCCGTATAGCTGCTGACCTCGATCAGCTCCATGCGGTCCAGCAGCGGCCGCGGTATGGTATGTACGTCATTGGCCGTCGCGATAAACAGCACCTCCGACAGATCCAGCGGAATTTCCACATAGTGATCATGGAAACGATTATTCTGCTCTGAGTCCAGAACCTCCAGAAGGGCCGACGCCGTATCGCCCTTGTAGTCGCTGCTGACCTTATCGATCTCGTCCAAGAGCATCAGCGGATTTTTCACGCCCGCCTGCCGCATTCCGGCAGCGATACGTCCGGGCATCGCGCCCACATAAGTCCGGCGGTGTCCCCGGATCTCCGCCTCATCCCGGATTCCGCCCAGGGAAATACGCACGTACTTCTTGTTCAAAGCTCTGGCAATGGAGCGGGCGATGGACGTCTTGCCGGTTCCCGGCGGTCCCACCAGACAGATAATCGGGCTTCTGCCCTTCTTGGTCAAAATGCGGACAGCCAGAAATTCCAGCACCCGCTGCTTGACCTTCTCCATCCCGTAATGATCCTCGTCTAAAATCTCCTCCGCCCGTTTTAAATCGGTGCTGTCCTTCGACGCCTTGTCCCAGGGCAGTTCCAGAAGCGTCTCGATATACCCCCGAATCACCGCGCTCTCGGAAGAATTGTTTCCGATATTTTTAAACCGGGTGATCTCCTTCTCTATCTTCTCCTTCACTTCTTTGGAAGCCTTCAGTTTCTTCAGCTCTTCCCGGAAGTGATCGGCGTCGGAGCCTGACGTATCCTCTCCCAGCTCTTCCCGGATCACCTTGAGCTGCTCCCGCAGCAGGTATTCCCGCTGATTCTTGTCCACACGCGCCTTTACCTTTTCCTGAAGCTCCCGCTTAAAACGCATGACTTCGATCTCTTTATTCATCTGGACGCAGAGCAGCTCATAGCGTTCGGAAAGGGAAACCGCTTCCAGAAGCTTCTGCTTCTCCTCATAGTAGAGAGGAAGGTTAATCATAATCTGGCTCATCAGCTTCGCCAGATCCACGCTCTCCGTGATCTGCCGTTCCAGCTCCTTACCGACCTTTCCGCTCTCTTTGCAGTAGAGATGAAACGTCTCTGTCAGGTTCCGCACCATAGCGTCCCTCATGCCAGGAGCCAGCTCTTCCAGTTCATTGTCCTCCTCAAAACGGATAATCTCTGCTTCCAGGAAATCTCCCTCCTGAGAAAAGTGGGATAATTCAGCGCGCTCCAGCCCCTCCGCAAGCACCCGTATTACGTTATGAGGCAGCTTAATTACCTGCTTTACAGCCGCAATCGTACCGATCCGGTAAAGATCGTCAGGCCCCGGCTGCTCCACCTGGACGTCTTTTTGCGTCACCAGGAAGATTCTCTGTTCTCTCAGCATGGCCTGCTCAATGGCTTTCACCGAGCGTTCCCTGCTGACATCAAAATGTATCACCATATCGGGAAGAATGGTCATCCCGCGAAGTGCCACTACAGGTAAAGTCTCAATCAGGTCTTTCACTTCTATTCCTCCTGTCTGCTTTCTTATGTTCGCCCGCGCGGACACAGCGTCCGTCCTCCGGGCTTATCGCGTAATCACAACCACCGGCTTAGCCGGTGGTTTGTTCTGGCCCTATAAGGGCCCATTACCGGCACTGGAGTCTAAAGACTCATCGAAAGGTTCACCAGCCGCAACATCATTTACTTAGAGAGCCCTTGAAGGCTCTTCCTTACTTCTTTGGCTTTACTGGCTCACCCGTAAACGGGTCTATATACTCCTTTAGTGTCATTTGATCATATTCTAAATCTTCTTTTAATTGATTTTGAATATACTCTTGTATCTTTTT
>DVLE01000007.1 GCA_018715645.1 Candidatus Merdisoma merdipullorum | reverse complement strand
CTGATGAATGTCTTAAGCGGTATCTATCCGTACGGCACTTATGAGGGCGATATTATTTATAACGGCGAAGTATGCAAGTTTTCTAAAATCAAGGACAGTGAGGAGAAGGGAATCGTCATCATCCATCAGGAGCTGGCGCTGATTCCCTATATGACCATCGGGGAAAATATGTTCCTCGGCAATGAACGTGGAAAAAAGGCCGCTATTGACTGGAACGAGACGTACGGTCAGGCGGATGTGCATTTAAAGACGGTAGGACTGAAAGAATCCTCCAGAACACTGATTAAGGATATAGGCGTAGGCAAGCAGCAGCTTGTGGAGATCGCGAAGGCCCTGGCAAAGAACGCAAGGCTTCTGATTCTGGATGAGCCGACAGCCTCCTTGAACGAGACAGACTCACAGGCTTTGCTGGATCTGCTTCTGAAATTTAAGAAGGAGGGCATGACCTGCATCATTATCTCCCATAAGCTGAACGAGGTGGCTTATGTGGCCGATAAGATCACGGTTATCCGTGACGGAGCGACTATCGAGACGCTGGTAAAGGGCGTGGATGAATTTTCGGAGGAACGTATCATCAAGGGCATGGTAGGACGTGAAATTGCCGATCGTTTCCCGAAAAGACCAGGGGTACAGATCGGAGAGGTCAACCTGGAGGTTCAGGACTGGACCGTATACCATCCGCTGTACTCGGAGCGTAAGGTAGTAGACAATGTTTCCATCAAGGTACATAAGGGAGAGGTGGTAGGAATCTCCGGGCTGATGGGCGCGGGCCGTACCGAGCTTGCCATGAGTATTTTCGGAAAGAGCTACGGAACGAATATTTCCGGAAAGCTGTTTATCAACGGCGAGGAAGTTCATCTGAAAAATGAGAGAGACGCCATCAACCATAAGCTGGCCTATGTGACCGAGGACCGGAAGGGCAACGGACTGATTCTCTCTAATCCGATCAAGACGAACACAACGCTTGCGAATATGGCTGGCGTGTCCAGCCACGGCATCATCGACAAGGATAAAGAGTATGCCGTAGCGGAGGAATACAGGGAAAAGCTGAAGACAAAATGCCCGACAGTGGAGCAGAATGTAGGAAATCTTTCCGGAGGAAACCAGCAGAAGGTATTGCTGGCCAAGTGGATGTTCGCGGATCCGGACGTACTGATTCTCGACGAGCCGACGCGAGGCATCGACGTAGGCGCTAAATACGAGATTTACTGCATCATCAACGAGCTGGCGGCGGCCGGAAAGTCCGTGATTATGATTTCCTCGGAGCTGCCGGAGGTTCTCGGCATGAGCGACCGGATCTATGTTATGAACGAGGGCAGAATTGTGGGAGAACTGTCTCACGAGGAAGCTACTCAGGAGGTTATCATGTCCTGTATTTTGAAGTCGAGCAAAGGAGAGTAGACAATGAGTAAGACAAGTGTTATGGAATTTGTGAAAAAATATACGATGATTCTGGTACTGATTCTGGTAACTGCCTTCTTTGCATGGCAGACAGACGGAAAGATCCTTCTTCCCCAGAACATCAACAACCTGATTGCGCAGAACGCGTACGTATTCGTACTGGCGACTGGTATGCTGCTCTGTATCCTGACAGGAGGAAATATCGACCTGTCGGTTGGTTCTGTAGTGTGTTTTGTAGGCGCGGTAGGCGCTACCATGATGGAAACCTATGAAATGAATATGTGGGTATCCATTCTGGTGATGCTGCTGGTAGGTCTTGCTATCGGCGCATGGCAGGGATTCTGGATTGCGTTTGTGCGTATCCCTCCGTTCATCACCACTCTGTCCGGCATGCTGGTATTCCGAGGTCTCTCCAACGTGGTGCTGAATGGTATGACGGTCTCCATCACGAACCAGACTTTTGTCCGGATCTTCGGCGGCGGCGCGGACTGCTATGTGCCGGACTTTTTCGGCGGAAACGGCTTCAACATTACCTGTATGCTGGCCGGCGTTATCGCCTGTGCGATTTACGCTCTGCTTACCTTCCGCGGTTATTTCGCCAGAAAGAAGAAAGGCTATGAGACAGGCTCCTTTAAAGCAATGCTTGCAAAGGTGATTGTCCTCTGCGCCGTTCTTCTGTGGTTCTCCTACAACCTGTCTCTGCATAAAGGTATCCCGGCAGCCCTGATCTGGGTAATCATCGTAGTGCTGATTTACGGCTACATTACCTCTATGACGACTACGGGACGTTACTTCTATGCGGTAGGAGGCAACGAGAAGGCCACCAAGCTTTCCGGTATCAATACAGATAAGGTATATTTCATTGCTTATACAAATATGGGACTGCTGGCGGCTCTGGCAGGTATGCTGACGATTGCACGTATGACCTCCGCGCAGCCCACCTACGGACAGAACTACGAGATGGATGCTATCGGTTCCTGCTTCATCGGCGGAGCTTCCGCTTACGGCGGAATCGGAACGGTTCCCGGCGTTATCGTAGGTGCCGTGCTGATGGGCGTTATCAACCTGGGCATGTCTATCATGGGTGTGGACGCCAACTACCAGAGAGTCGTAAAAGGTCTTGTACTTTTGGCAGCCGTCATCTTCGACGTAGTTTCCAAGAGAAAGAACCAGTAAGTCAGTGAAAGGAGAAAGCACAATGAAAAAAGTGACCGATCCGGAATTTAAAAAATACGGAAGGGTTCTCGATATAAAGCTGCCCGATCTGCTGGAGCGTCTCGGAAAGACGCCTGTGACGGAGGGCGTGGTCTATGTGGCTTCGGAGCCTGAGCTGGAGGCCTGCGCGGAATTTGACGCGATTCAGGACAGTGTGTTTGGCGGCCTGCCGATTCAGATCGGCTACTGCAACGGACACAATGATACGCTGAACGCTGTAGAATATCACCGCTGCTCCGAGATTAACGTAGCCTTTCAGGGAGCCGTGCTAATGGTGGGAAGCCAGCAGGATATTGCAGACGACTTTACCTATGATACAGGGAAAATGGAGCTTTTCGAGGTTCCGGCCGGCTGTGCTGTGGAGCTCTACGCGACGACGCTCCACTATGCACCCTGCAGTCTCGTGCAGGAGGGCTTCCAGGTAGCGATCATCCTTGTGAAGGGAACGAATGAGGAGATGCCGAAGGTTACGGGAGCGATTGCTGAGGACCGCTTGATGACGGCCCGGAATAAATGGCTGATTGCCCATGAGGAGTCTGGCCTCTCGGCTGACGGAGCGTTTATCGGCTTGACAGGAGAAAATTTGAAAACTAATATATAAGGAGGACTTACTATGATTAACATACCATCTGTAAAAGTGGGAATCGTGGCCGTAAGCCGCGACTGTTTCCCGGAATCCCTTTCGGTAAACCGCAGAAAGGCTCTGGTGGAGGCTTATACAAAAAAATATGATGCGGCGGACATCTATGAGTGTCCGGTCTGCATCGTAGAGAGCGAGATCCACATGGTTCAGGCTCTTGAGGACGTGAAAAAGGCAGGCTGCGACGCCCTTGTGGTTTATCTTGGAAACTTTGGTCCGGAGATCTCTGAGACACTTCTGGCAAAGCATTTCGACGGTCCTGTGATGTTCGTGGCGGCGGCCGAGGAGACCGGAAACGATCTGATCCAGGGACGCGGCGACGCTTACTGCGGTATGCTGAACGCCAGCTACAACCTGAAGCTTCGCAATGTGCGCGCCTATATTCCGGAGTATCCGGTGGGAACCGCAGAGGAGTGCGCGGATATGATTCACGAGTTCCTTCCGATTGCAAGAGCTCTTGTAGGACTGTCCAGTCTCAAGATCATCAGCTTCGGCCCCCGGCCGCTCAACTTCCTGGCCTGCAACGCCCCGATCAAGCAGCTTTACAATCTCGGCGTGGAGATCGAGGAAAACTCAGAGCTTGACCTCTTTGAGGCTTTCAATAAGCATGAGGGTGATCCGAGAATCCCGGATGTGGTGAAGGATATGGAAGCAGAGCTTGGCGAGGGCAATCAGAAGCCCCAGATTCTCACGAAGCTGGCGCAGTATGAGTTAACCCTTCTCGACTGGGTGGAGGAGCACAAGGGCTATCGCAAGTATGTGGCTATCGCCGGAAAGTGCTGGCCTGCCTTCCAGACACAGTTCGGATTCGTACCCTGCTATGTGAACAGCCGTCTCACAGGCCGCGGAATTCCCGTATCCTGCGAAGTGGACATCTACGGAGCTTTGAGCGAGTTTATCGGAACCTGCGTAAGCCAGGATGCGGTGACGCTGCTTGACATCAACAACACAGTTCCGGCTGACATCTACAATGAGGATATTAAGCCGAACTATGACTATACGCAGAAAGATACCTTCATGGGCTTCCACTGCGGCAACACCTGCTCCGGAAAGCTGACTTCCTGCTCCATGAAGTATCAGCTTATTATGGCGAGAAGCCTGCCGGAAGAAGTAACCCAGGGAACCCTGGAGGGCGACATCGTTCCGGGCGACATCACCTTCTTCCGCCTGCAGAGCACGGCAGACTGCAAGCTTCGCGCTTATGTGGCACAGGGAGAGGTGCTTCCGGTGGCGACACGCTCCTTCGGAGCTATCGGTATCTTCGCGATTCCTGAGATGGGACGCTTCTACCGTCATGTGCTGGTAGAGAAGAACTATCCGCATCACGGAGCCGTAGCTTTCGGCCACTATGGAAAGGCTCTTTACGAAGTGTTCAAGTATCTGGGCGTAGAGCCGGAGGAGATTGGCTTTAACCAGCCAAAGGGAATGCGGTATCCGACGGAGAATCCCTTTGCGTAAATGCAGCGTTATGTTTTCATAGAGTTGGCCTGCCAGGGGACTGACCTGGTTCCCTGGCGGACCTGCGCCATGGTCTGTACATCTGCACAGACCTGTTTGAGTTTCATGAGCGTTTATAGGAGGAAAGAATATGCTGTATGTAGGAATTGATCTGGGTACTTCCGCCGTGAAGCTGCTTCTTATGGATGGAGCAGGGAAGATTCAGAAAATCGTATCGAAAGAATACCCTTTGTACTTCCCCAATCCCGGCTGGTCTGAGCAGAATCCGGAGGACTGGTACGAAAAGAGCATGGAAGGCTTAAAGGAGCTGCTTGCCGACTGTGATAAATCCCAGGTGGCCGGAATCAGCTTCGGCGGCCAGATGCACGGTCTTGTGATTCTTGATAAGGAAGATCAGGTAATCCGTCCGGCCATTCTCTGGAACGATGGACGGACCGGCGAGGAGACGGATTATCTGAACCATGTCATTGGCAAAGATAAACTGTCTGCGTATACGGCAAACATTGCCTTTGCAGGCTTTACGGCGCCGAAGATTCTCTGGGTGAAGAAACATGAGCCGGAAAATTTCGCGAAGATCGAGAAAATCATGCTTCCCAAGGATTATCTGGCTTACCGTTTAAGCGGTACCTTCTGCACGGACGTATCCGACGCTTCCGGAATGCTGCTCTTTGACGTGGAGCATAAATGCTGGTCTAAGGAAATGATGGACATCTGCGGCGTAAAGGAAAGCCAGCTCGCGAAGATTTTTGAGAGCTATGAGGCAGTGGGAACTCTGAAACCGGAGCTTGCAAAGGAACTTGGCCTTTCTGAGACGGTAAAGATTGCAGCAGGAGCCGGAGACAACGCGGCTGCGGCCGTCGGCACAGGAACCGTAGGAGACGGGGCCTGCAACATCTCCCTGGGAACTTCAGGAACTATCTTTATTTCCAGCGAGAAATTCGGCGTGGATGAAAATAACGCTCTCCATTCCTTCGCTCATGCGGATGGGCATTTCCATCTGATGGGCTGTATGCTGAGCGCAGCCTCCTGCAACAAATGGTGGATGGACGAGATCCTTCGCACAAAAGACTATGCGGGAGAGCAAAAAGACATCAAAGAGCTTGGAAAAAATCACGTATTCTTTTTGCCTTATCTCATGGGAGAGAGGAGCCCCCACAACGATCCGAATGTGCGCGGCACTTTTATCGGCATGAGCATGGACACGACCAGAGAGGACATGACTCAGGCCGTGCTGGAAGGCGTGGTTTTTGGTCTTCGTGATTCCTTTGAGGTGGCCAAGTCTCTGGGGATTAAGATTGAACGCACGAAGATCTGCGGCGGCGGAGCAAAGAGTCCGCTCTGGCGTCAGATGGTGGCTGACATCCTGAATATCAAGGTAGATATTCCGGAAAGCGAGGAAGGCCCAGCCATGGGCGGAGCCATGCTGGCAGCCGTAGCCTGCGGAGAATATGCGAGCGTGGAGGAAGCGGCCGCAAAGATTGTGCGCGTCGTAGACACTGTGGAGCCCAATCCTGAGACGGCGGCCCGCTACGAAGAACAGTACCGGAAATTCCGCCAGATCTATCCGGCGGTGAAGGCTTTGTTTCCTATGTAACAGCGAAACGAAAACCTGAATGTATAAATTTGGATGATTGTATAGTTTTATGTAAAATGGCCATACTCCTGGTAACACTTGTTTTTTCCGGGAGCCGCTGCTGCGGCTCCCGGAAAAAACACAGAAAGGGGTATGGTTTTTTTATGGCGAAAAAGAAAAAGATCGATCTGAAAAATCTGGAACCAGAGGAACAGTTAAAATATGAAATCGCAGAGGAGCTGGGACTACTTGACAAAGTAATGTCTGAGGGGTGGAAATCTCTGTCAGCCAAGGAGACAGGACGCATCGGAGGACTGATGACAAAGAAAAAGAAGGAGATGAAAGAAAAGATCCGGAAAGAGGAGGACGAGAGGGAAAGGCTGATGGAGGAGTTGTTGTGAGACGGTGAGCTTTCCGGGCGACTTTAGGTTGACAAAATCTCTGCTAACTGCTATATTTTTTATCAGAACAAAGGCGTTCTTCAAGGGGAAAGAACGCCTTTTTTCGTCTACAGGAAAGACCTTCGGGCAGTATTCTATTTTAGAGAAAGAGGAGAGTAATCATGAGCCATTATACAAAGAAAGATATTCTCAGGCTGGTGGAAGAAGAAGATGTGGAGTTTATCCGCCTGCAGTTTGCGGATTTGTTTGGAAATCTGAAAAATGTGGCTGTGACAGCAGGACAGTTGAAAAGGGTGCTCGATCAGGGTTATGTATTTGACGGTTCCTGCGTGGAAGGCTTTCTGCACGACAATGATATGGATATGTTTCTGTGGCCGGATCTGGACACGCTGGCGATTTTTCCCTGGCGTCCCCAGCAGGGCAAGGTGGCCCGTCTGATCTGCGACATCCGGCGGCCGGATGGTACGGTTTACAGCGGCGACCCCCGTGGAATCCTGAAGCGGGCGGTGAAGCATGCCGAAGAGCTGGGGTATCAGTTTGACGTGGGACCGGAATGCGAGTTTTTCCTGTTTCATACGAACGACGAGGGTAATCCAACGACATTCAGTCATGAGCGGGCCGGCTTCTTTGATATGAGTCCGATAGATTTGGGAGAAAATACAAGAAGGGACATTATTTTAACGCTGGAGGAAATGGGCTTTGAGGTGGAGTCGTCCTATCATGAAGTGGCCCCGGCTCAGCATCAGATAGATTTCCGTTATGGGGAGGCTTTGCTGACGGCGGACAATATCATGACCTTTAAGCTTGCGGTCAAGACCATTGCGAAGCGGTTTGGACTTCACGCCACTTTTATGCCGAAGCCCCGTACGGGAATGAACGGTTCCAGTATGCATACGAATATGTCTCTTTCCAAAGATGGAAAAAATATTTTCCAGGACCCGGCGGATCCCAATGGCCTCAGCAAAGAAGCCTACTGGTTTATCGGAGGACTGCTGAAGCATGCCAGGGGGATGACGGCGGTGACCAATCCGCTGGTCAATTCTTACAAACGGATTTTCCCGGCTCAGACTATGGCTGGATATACGGCTCCTTCCTATGTATCCTGGTCGGCCGTAAACCGCAGTCAGCTTATTCGCATTCCGGCTCTCCGGGGAGACAACGCGCGGATTGAGCTAAGACTTCCGGATCCCTCCTGCAATCCTTATCTTGCTCTGGCTGTTTGCCTGGAAGCAGGGCTGGACGGGATAAAAAATCAGATGATGCCGCCCGCTCCTGCGGACAGAGACGTACGTAAAATGACGGAAGAAGAAAGACTGGCTTCTGGTATAGAGCCTTTGCCGAGAAATCTGGAGGAAGCCCTGCAGGCTTTAGAGGCGGATGGATTGGTTCGGGAGGTTCTTGGAGAGGACATCAGCCGTAGCTACATTCAGGCAAAACGCCGGGAATGGGAAGAATACTGCGCTCAGGTGTCCGAATGGGAGACGGAACAGTACTTGTATCGTTTCTAAGACGCTCCTCAGGATAGCGTAGAATAGCTTGCGTACAGACGCAATCCGGGGGAGGTGAAGGTGTGACGAATATCATTGTACTGTTTCCCAAAATAGAAGATGCGAAAAATATCCGAAATCTGCTGGTACGGCATGGCTTTCAGGTTCCGGCTGTCTGCACCACCGGGGCGCAGGCGCTGGCCTCGGCCAACGGTCTGGGAGATGGCATTGTGGTCTGCGGATATAAATATCCGGATATGATCTATTCGGAGCTTCAGTCCTGTCTGCCGTCACACTTTGAGATGCTGCTGGTGGCATCCCAGCGGGTGTGGAGCGAATGCAGCGGGACGGGAGTCGTCTGTGTAACGATGCCTTTGAAGGTTCACGATCTGCTGAATACGCTGGAAATGATGGCGGCGGGAATTGAGCGGAAGAGAAAAAAGCGCAGGCAGATGCCCAGGGAGCGCTCCACCGAGGATAAACAGGTGATTCAGGATGCAAAGGCTTTGCTGATGGAGCGTAATGGGATGACAGAGGAGGAGGCCCACCGTTATATTCAGAAATGCAGTATGGACAGCGGAACCAATATGGTGGAGACGGCGGAAATGGTGCTGAGCATGATGCGGTTTTAGGCGTATATGGCAGGCTGTGGTCCGGACTGGCTAAAAAGGGCTTAAGCCCAGGAAAAGAGGGAAAGGTGACAGAGTATGAAGTTTACAAAGATGCACGGAATTGGAAATGATTATATCTACATAGACTGTACAAAGGAAACAATAGAAAATCCGGAAGAACTTGCCCCCCTGGTCAGCGACCGGCATAAGGGAATCGGAGGCGACGGACTGATTTTGATCAAGGGGTCGGATCAGGCTGATTTTGAGATGGCCATGTATAATGCCGATGGATCTTATGGAAAGATGTGCGGGAACGGGATCCGCTGTGTGGCGAAATATGTGTATGACAACGGGCTGACGGATAAGACGGAACTGAGCGTCGTTTCCGGCGGTTCCGTAAAATATCTGAGACTTACGGTTCAGGATGGGCGCGTGGAAAAGGTTCGTGTAAATATGGGAGAGCCGATACTCGATCCGGAGAAGATTCCCGTGACCGGAAAAGGAGAAACCCTGGTGGGAGAGACAATCGTGGTGGATAACGAGGTTTATGAGATGACCTGCGTTTCTATGGGCAATCCTCATGCGGTGGTGTTTCTGGAGGATGTGGAGCAGCTTAAGCTGGAAGAAATAGGCCCCAAATTTGAAAATCATGAGCGGTTTCCGGATCGAATCAATACAGAGTTTGTCCGCAGACTCGACCGCAGGAATCTTCAGATGCGCGTATGGGAACGCGGCTCCGGCGAGACCATGGCCTGCGGGACGGGAGCCTGTGCGGTGGCAGTGGCAGCAGCGCTGAACGGCATTGCGGAGCGGGAGGTAACCGTGCATTTGCTGGGCGGCGATCTGGAAATCTGCTGGGATGAAACGGACAACTGCGTCTATATGACAGGGCCTGCAGCTACCGTATTTACCGGTGAATTTGATCCGGAGGAACTGAGAAAGAGCGTAAAGCAGAGATAGAAGGGAGTATCCATCATGTATAAGATCAATGACAATTACCTGAAACTGCCGGGAAGCTATCTGTTTTCCACAATCGGGAAGAAGGTGGCAGCCTATTCCGCGGAGCATCCGGAGAAAAAGATCATACGTCTGGGGATCGGAGATGTGACGCAGCCGTTGGCGCCGGCCATTATAGAGGCGCTGCATAAGGCAGTAGATGAAATGGGAAATGCGGAGACCTTTCACGGCTATGCGCCGGATCTGGGGTACGAATTTTTAAGAAATGCCATTGCGAAAAACGATTATCAGGATCGGGGCGCTGAGATTTCGGCAGATGAAATCTTTGTCAGCGACGGAGCAAAGTGCGACGCCGGGAATATCCAGGAGATTTTCAGTACAGATAATCGGATAGCGGTCTGCGATCCGGTCTATCCTGTGTACGTGGACACCAACGTCATGGCGGGCAGAACCGGAACTTACGATCCGAAAACGGAGACCTGGAGCGATGTGATCTATATGCCGTGTACTGCGGAAAACGGGTTTGTCCCGGAGCTTCCAAAGGAAACGCCGGATCTGATTTACCTCTGCTTTCCGAACAATCCTACAGGATCCACGATTACAAAGGAGCAGCTTCAGGAATGGGTAGATTATGCGAATAAGGTGGGAGCGGTCATCATCTATGACGCGGCTTATGAGGCATACATTTCTGAGAAAAATGTGCCGCATACGATCTATGAATGTGAAGGTGCAAGGACCTGTGCGATTGAGCTGAAAAGCTTTTCCAAGAATGCGGGCTTTACAGGCGTGCGCCTGGGCTATACGGTGATCCCGAAAGAGCTGAAATGCGGGGATGTCTCCCTGCACGCGCTTTGGGCCAGAAGGCATGGAACCAAGTATAATGGAGCGCCCTATATTGTCCAGCGGGCCGGCGAGGCTGTGTATTCTCCGGAGGGGAAGGCGCAGTTAAAAGAGCAGGTTGCATACTATATGAACAATGCGAAGACGATTCTGGAAGGATTGAAAGAGGCAGGATATACGGTATCCGGCGGGGTTAACGCGCCCTATATCTGGCTGAAGACACCGGATAAAATGAACTCCTGGGAGTTTTTCGATTATCTTCTGGAGCAGGCAGGAGTTGTGGGAACGCCGGGGTCCGGTTTCGGCCCCAGCGGAGAGGGGTATTTCCGGCTGACGGCTTTCGGATCCTATGAGAACACGGCAGCGGCGCTGGAGCGCATTAAAAAGCTGTAACGAGAAGAAAATAAAAGTTTTGTGCAGAGAGGGAAATTCAACAAAGCCTCGAACTGCGGATAAGAGCCAGGACTTCCAATGACCTGGCTCTTTCATTTTGCTCGTATTGTCCTTTGGTATACTGGCGTTACTTTTAATGGACAAGGGCATATGATAAAACGAAAAAGATATTGACTTATCTTCCAATATCTGGTATTCTTCAAATATCAGACAGATCTGTTGTATCACGGAGGAGTGTCTCCTCAAAGTATTCCACAAAATTTTCAGAGATAAATAAGAACAGAAATACGCGGCGGTTCCGTGTATGCGAAATACTGCAGAAATGCGGAAAAGCGTTGGACAAGCGCGGGAACTGTGACAGAGAAACTTTTTATGAGAATGTTGCACCTTAAAACAGCACGGCGGGCGGGGAGGTTGTATTTGTGAGGCTCTCTGTCCGTGTGCGGCGCTTTTGTGGAGGGAAAATGAAGAAAAGGTATTGGAGCGCTGTGGGGATGACTCTCTTTTTGGCAGTGACCGGAGGCTTGTTGTCTATAAGAACCGGACAGCTTTCTGCCGAAAGGACAGTTATCGCGGCAAAATATGTAGCTGTGCCGAATTATACCGGACGGAATTTCACCGGCATAAAATCTCAGGCGGTTGACGAGGCGTATATGGACAATCTCATGTCTGAGATGCTGACAGCGTATAACGAGATTCGAGGCACCGGTTATGACGTCTGGACAGACGAGCAGGTCAAGTACACAACCCAGGGGATGTATATGAAAGAAGCGGATTGGAGGGCTTATCTGCAGGAAAAGTACGCGGAAATAGAGAAGCAGTATGCAAAGGATGACACTGCGCGGATGATTCTCTCAGAGATTGTGTCGGAATCTGAACTGCTCGGATATAACGAGTTGGATTATGCGGATATGGAGGCTTCTGTAATCGGACAGCTTATCTACGGAAATGGTTTTGCGAGCGAGGAAGAAATGGTAAAAAGCCTGGAGCTGTCAGAGGAGGAATACCAGAATATGGTAGAGGAGTACACGCTGCAGTCATTGAAAATTGATTATGTGACAGAAGCGATTGCGGAAGCAGAGGACTTGCAGCCTTCCGAAGCAGAGCTGGAAGCGGCAAAGAAAGAACACATGGAGGGTGTTCTGGAAATGGGGTATACAGAAGATGACGACTATTACAAGGAGGAGCTGGAGCATTGGGAGAACGAGGAAGATGACTACAGGCTGTTCCTCATGGCAGAGGCAGTGAAAGATTTTCTGTATGAGAACAACCATATCAGTTAACTTCCGATTTATGTTGAAAGGAATCAAATTTATGAAAGGAAGGAAAAAAGCGGGCATACGGATCTTAGCAATGCTGCTCGTACTGGCATTGACATTGTCTTTGAACGGAATAGATTCTGTGTATGCTTCTGAATCAGTTACATATTCAGCGCCGGAAGAAACTCTGGAAACAGAGCCTGATACGCAGACTTTTTATGCGGTAAATCTGTCGGAAGTCGAACATGGAGAAATTTCTGCAAGTACAGACAGAGCGGCTGAGGGCGAGGAGGTTCTTATTACCGTTACACCGGAAGAAGGTTATCAGGTGGGGGATTTTTCCATAACCATGGAAGATGGTACGGAGGTAACATACACTTTCGAGGAACCACAAGAGTCGGATCAGGACAAAGGGATGCAGTATTTCTTTCAGATGCCGCAGGGTACGGTCACGGCGGCGGCAGTCATGGAGAAAATCCTTTCAGATGAAGTGACTGTGACTGGAGAGGGGGAAGGTATTTACTTTGTCTTTGATCAGGAAGCATACCATCCGGGGGATACCGTGACAGCGGTTTTGACGCCGGAGGAAGGCTATGATCTTGATCCGGACAGCATTACCGTCACAGACCAAAATGCAGAGGAAATCGGGTTCCAGGCAGGAGAAGCCGATGAAATCGGCGCGGTTACTCTGACGTTTCAGGCTGCCGGTACGGACATGCTCGTGACGGCTGAAGCGGTTGCAAAGCCGCGCTACAGTGTTACCGTAACCACACAGTCTTTGGAAGCGGAGGCTTCGGTCTTTTCTGCGGCTTTAAATTCTGCGGATCTGTATGAGGGAGCGGAGGCTGTGGTATCGGTAACTTATACAGGCCAAAACATCTGGTCGGCCACCGTGACCTATGGGGAGAACAGTGCGGATCTTGATTTTACGGCGTCTTCTTCTGCCGTCACCTTTACGATGCCGGCAGCAAACGTGGATGTGGTAATTTCAGAGAGGGAAGGGCAGAACATGGGAGATCTGTCAGCAGAAGACAGCAGCATCACAGGAGACTGGCAGGGCAGTACCTCGTCCACAAAAAGGGAGCATGAACCGGACGTGGAGCTTTCCAAATCAGCGCGCTGGACGGACATCGAGGATGGGTATGCGGAATTGACCATCGTGGAAAAGGATACCTCGGATTATGCGAATATTCCGGTTGACTATATTGTGGTTCTGGATCGAACGCGGACCATGTCTCTTAGCAATGCAACCTGGGAAGAAGGAAGCTATGCGGGTATCACCAACGAAAACTCTCCCTGTATCAATCGAAATCATTTTTATTATAAGGGAGGCATTCGACTCTGGCTGCTGGACTATTATACGGGATTTGATTATACAAGCGGAAGCTGGTTTAATGGAAATCTGCCGGGCGGCGCGAACAGTTGGATAAAAAGACATTACAACGCGGCAGGGGACGAAATTGACACCAGTTACGCAAACGGATGCCAGGACAGACTGACCATGGCCAAGAGAGCTATCAATGAGCTGGTAGATCAGATTGCGGCGGATAACGCAAATGTTCCCTCAGATAAAATAAAGTCAAGAATCGCGTTCTGGTCTTTCGCGGGCGGAATCAATGAGGATGATTACTACCGGAAGCGAGGCCTGTACAATTATACGCCCTGGACGGAAAACTATGCCTCTGTAAAGACGGCGGTAAGCAATGTGAAGACTTATGCGGGGACCTATTACTGGGAATCTTTAAAGCTGATTCGCGACATGATTATGGAGCGCAATCGGACAGATCAGGAACATAACAATGTGTATACCAAGGTGATTTTTTTATCTGATGGCTTGTGTGGGGATTATCCGGGCGGAAACGGACAGAGCATGGATACGGTGCGGGCCATGGCAAACCAGATAAAAAGTTTGCCGAATACGGAGCTTTTCACGATAGCGATTGGAATGCCTTCCGGTTCGGACGGAGCTAGATTTCTGGCAGAGCTGGCGACGCAGAAAGCCGATGGAACCTATACGGCAAGCCTCTGGCAGGATCTTTCCTTTTCGGGAGAGGACAATTCGGCCCTGGCCAAGACCTTATTTCGCATTCATGAAAAAGCCGGAGAAATTCAGGCTTCAGATAAAGTCCTGACTGATCAGATAGAAACGAAATACTGGGAGCCGGTGGAAGTAGTCAGCGCGGACGGCGGAACATCCGCTGTTACGCTGGACAAAACTACCGGAAAACTCACCTGGAACGTGCCGGAGGGAGCCGGACAGACATATTCCTGTACAGTCCGGCTGAAACTGAGAGATGAGTACCGGTATCTTCTTTCAGATACTTCATACCCCACGAACCGGGATGCGGCCACGGCGGCATCGGATCTGACAAAAGCCGGAGCGGTTATAAGCTATACGATAGAAGGAGGAATCTATAACGGGGAATCCCGGAAAACAGGCGTTCTGACGCCAAAGCTAAAATACGGCACGGTGCAGTTTACCGGAAAGAAAAACTGGACGGTCAGCGGTTCCCGGACCGATGGAGTGACTGTACGTCTGATGCGCACACTGCCTTCGCAGACGGTGGCTACACAGGTGAATAATGCAGTTACCAACGCAAGCCGCAGCTGGGCGTATGCGTTTGACGTGCGTGTTCTGCCGGACGGCAGTACAAAGCCGCTGATTAAGTACGACGAGCTTGGCCGGGCGGTGCGGTACGAAGTAACGGAAACCGTGCCGGCGTATTATACGAAGCTGGATAACGTGGTCACGAACGGAGAAACCAATGGGAATGGCGGCAGTGTGACGGATGTTCAGCTTTACAATGAGCCTTTCAAAGTAAAGGCACAGTTAAAAAAGGTGGACGAGGAGACAGGAAATCCTTTAAGCGGGGCGGTCTTTACAGTCTACACCTGGAGTGAGAGAGCTGGCGGCTATGTGCTTTATCGGGGAACAACAGACTCATCCTCGAAGCCTTATGAGACGGGAACTATGACCGGAGCTGCGGAAGGAATGACACTGGTGGAGACGGAAAAAGGGACTTATCTGACACCTTCCTGGCTCTATTATTCACCGGACAATCAGGGAAAGTACCGGATTATCGAGACTTCTGCCCCGGAAGGCTATTATGGAGACTGGAAGGACGATACCGAGGTGTCTGAGGATTCCACGGATGCGGACAAGAACGTGTATGACTTTGTGATTTCTCCGGATGCTGCGCAGAATCAGTCCATGATTACGATCACCAATAACCAGGATGGGACCTTTGGGGATCAGAGAGTCAAAGGAAAGTTTTCCTTTATAAAAAATGATCTGGAAGCGCAGGATGCCGTACCCCAGGGAGATGCCTCTCTTGCGGGGGCGCAGTACGGGCTCTATGCTGCTGAAGATATTGTGCGTCAGGATCAGAGCGGCACGGTGCTGTACCGGAAAGGCGAAGAAATCAAAGTCAGCTATGTGGGCGCGGAGAACGGTGTACGTGCGTACCGGTATGATGAAGATGGAACAGCGGTCATGACGGTCGGGGCCGGATATAGCATTATCATCGAAGAGCTGGAGCTGGGCAGCTATTATCTGCAGGAGAAGGAAGCTGGCGAAGGCTATCTGGCAGATCCGGCTCAGTATAAATTCGAGATTGTTTATAAGGATGAGAAGACACCGGTCGTTGAGGTTTCAGATTATCAGGTCTATGAGCAGGTGAAAAAGCAGGCACTGTCCTTCTATAAGGTGACCGGTTCAGATAATTCTGATCAGCTCGATCCGATGGAAGGGGCCGGCTTCTCTGTTTACCTGGTATCCGAGCTGGCAGGAGGAAAGTATGTGGATGTGCCGGATGCGGAGCTGCCGCAGGCGATTATCGACGACTTCCGCGATCCGACTACCCTGGATTATTCTGCGTTCCGGCAGATCCGCCCGGCAATCGTCTATGACGAAGCGGACAGTCCGGATGTAACCGGCGGGAAGCTGGTGAAGTCTGTCAGATACAGCGACGGCATGGCTTACCGAATATCCGATTACACGGACAATGAAAACGCGTACTTTGTGGCGGAACTTGAGAGCGACGACAGAGGAATCGTGACCACGCCCGGCCTGCCCTATGGCCGATATGTGGTAATCGAAACGACCACGCCGGAGAATACGATCGCCACACGGCCCTTTGTCATCAACGTGCAGGCGGATGATGAGGACGGCACAGTGGACGGTGACGGACAGGGGACACCGCTTGATGATCTGGTGATTCTGATGGATCGCCCTGTGATGGCGCTGGTTCGGATTGAAAAGGTGGACAGCCAGAGCAAAAAGCCTGTACTGAAGGAAGGGGCTTCCTATCTGATTCATGATGTGGACGGGGCGTGGTTTGACTACTACACAGCCGAGATGACCACAGCTCAGAAGAACGCCTATAAAGAGCAGTACGGCGATCTGGTGGTGCAGTACAGCCAGGGCGTGTATCTGGGTACAGAAGAAAATCCTTATACCACGAAACTGATTCAGTCGGAGACGGACGAAACGGCAAATGTGTATATTGAGACGCCGCAGGAGCTTCCGGCGGGAACTTATGAGCTGGAAGAACTGTCCGCGCCGGATGGTTATGTGCTGCAGGGGCATGAAGGTGTGATTGCAAAAGATGAATCCATTGCAGAAGGCAACCAGACTTATTATGAGACGGAAGAAGATGGAGCCTGGGAAGCGACACCCCAGGGTGTGACGCGTTTCATTGTATCTTCCTCAGAAGCTGTCTATGACAGCAGCATCGGCGCTTATATTGTGACAGCCAGACAGCAGAATGATCCGGCCATTGGCAAGATTTCTGTTTATGCGGAAGGCGAAAAACTGGTGTCTGCAAAGCAGGAAGGCAGTACGATTCTCACCCGCTTGGGAGACGCTCTGGAGCGTTTCTTTGGCTATGTGAAGGGCCTGATTGGGCTTGACGTGCCGGATGACAACGGAATGACCGAGGCGGAGCTGAGTGAATACAAAGACTATGTATTTACCTATGGGATGCGGCCGATTGAAGGCGCAGAATTTGAAATCCGAGCCGCAGAGGATATTTACAGTCCGGAGGGCGGAGCGAATGCGGAGCTTCTGTACAGCGCCGGGGAACTGGTGGCAACGCTGACCACAGACGCGGATGGACAGACCTGGACCGGGCAGGAGGATTGGGAAGGCACGGATATTGCCAAGGGTCTACCTTTAGGGAAGTATACGGTAACGCAGACCGTGGCCGGAGAAGGCTTCGCGCTCTCTGAAGAAAACGCGGAACCGCGTGAAATCGAAATCTCTTACGCAGGCCAGGAAGTTCCTGTGATTTACCGGGATACTTCTTATACGAACCCGCGCCAGAAGGTGCAGATTGCGATTGAAAAGCAGGATCAGGAAACCGGAGAGGCTTTGGCCGGAGCGGTATTTGGTCTGTATGCTGCGGAAGATATTCAGAATTACAGAGGAAGAACTGTCGTGAAGGCAGGAACTCTGATTGCGACAGCAGAGACAACGGCAGAGACAGATACAGACGGAACCAACAAGGTGAGCAGCGCCGTCTTTGAACCGGATCTTCCTCTTGGTCAGTATTATGTAAAAGAGCTGAAAGCTCCCTATGGTTATGCGACGAGTGGCACAAGAATCAATGTGGATGCCTCCTACCGGGACGACCAGAGGGAAGTGATTTCCCTGACAGGGATTGTCAAAAACGCGCCTGTCCGGGTGCAGGTGAACCTGATGGACTATTATACGGAAGTGGAGCTTAATGGAGCGCAGATGACAGTGCTGGACGAGGACGGGAATGCGTTTAACACTTTCCTGACGATTCATGAGGACAATCCTGTGATTCCCGGTCTGGAAATCGGAAAGACCTATACACTGAAAGAACTGGTAAGCCCGGAAGGTTATCACTATCACCTGTATATCCGGGAGGATTACGAGATTTCCAAAGACGGGATTGAGCTGGAAAAGGCTTACGCGGACGAGAGCGGAGCAGTGACAGACTCTGTAAAATTTACCGTTCTGGACGAAGAAGAACTGCAGATTGTCAGCGTGTTCAATAAGCCTCTTCTTGGCGAACTGGTCATTGAGAAGACGGGAGAAGAAGCTACAGGCACGACGAGTACCACAGACGATAACGGAAATCTTCTGGAAACTCCAGTTTATGAAATTAAGGGTTTGCCAGGCGCAGAGTATGTACTGCGGGCGAAGGAAGATATTGCATATCCGGATGGATATACAGGAACGCTGTTTGAAGCCGGTTCCGTGGTGCTTGATGCGTATGCGGCTATTCAGGATTCTAAGAATACACTTCTGAGAAATTATAAGCTGGAGATTGTGGATAACGTCGGCGAATTGGCGGACGTCAGTGCATATCTCGGCGTAAAGTACGGTGCAGATGCGTCCGACGAAGAAATCGAAGCATTTTACAAAGAGAATGGTTCCGATGTGGAACGGCAGATTCCTTCTGCAGAGGAGATTGCGGACAACGAGACACGTTTCGCGGGCACACCGGTAAGCTGGGTACTGCGGACGAACGAAGACGGACTGGTAAGGCTGAGCGGCCTGCCTCTTGGTGAATATGAGGTCATAGAGGTGAAGGCTCCGACGGGCTATTACCGTGATAAAACTGAGTGTATCCAGACCGTTACTGTGGCAGCGCCGGAAGATATGTCCGGGCGTCCGGAAGAACTCATTACAGTTGAAGTGCAATATGAGAACGAGAAACAGGAGATAGAGACTCCGCCGGAGACGCTGGAGACACCGAAACCCACAGAAGTTGTGTATCATCCGGATGTGGCAATTACTAAGAAGGCAGATAAGGATGTCTATGATCCCGGTGATATTGTGACATATCATATCGTCGTGTCAAACACTGGTGATGTGGATCTGGAAAATTTGCGCGTGGATGACAGTCTGGCTGGCGGAGAGATCGAAGTAATTAACTATCTGGCCGTGGGAGAAACCTATGCGTTTGAATACGAGTACACGGTGCCGGAAAATGCGGAAGCGGGAAGCAGAATTGACAACACAGTCCATGTGATTGGAACGCCCGTGATCCCGGATCCGGGAACAGATGAATACGGTCAGCCGATAGTTGTTGATCCTTTTTCCTATGAGGAGCCGGAAGATTCCGATCTGGAAAAAGTATTCGTGCGCGGCGCGGCTATCATCGTAAAGAAGACTGCGGACAAGCGGATGTATAGGCCTGGCGATAAGGCATTTTACACGATAGAAGTAATCAATCCATACGCTTATGAGCTTAAGAATGTTCTGGTCAGGGATTCTCTGGGCGGCAGCTTTAAACTGACTGCAGCGCAGGAAGAAACAGACGGAATTACGTTAAATGAAGACGGAACAGTAAGTATTGCGGTACTGCCGGAAGGAGGCAAGATAAGCCTTAGATATGAATATCAGATACCGGAAGACACGGAGGCCGGGCAGATAGAAAATCTGGTAACTGCAACCGGCGAAGGTACGGACCCGGAGCATCCTGTGGAGGATGAAGATGATGAAATCATCGTTGTTCAGGAGCCTAAGATCAGCATTACCAAGAAAGCAGATAAGCAGGTGTATCAGCCTGGCGAGACAGCTCATTACAGGATTGCTGTCACCAACACCGGAGACTGCAATCTGGTGGATGTAACCGTAGAGGAGCAGCTTCTTACAGAAGGCAGTTTTACAGGCAGTACAAAGGGAACCTTCAACGGAACCCATGCAGTGATTGGAGAGCTGGCTGTAGGAGAGAGCGTCATTCTGGATTTTACATATCCGATTCCGGAGGATACCGGAAACCGTACAGCAATCTATAATATCGTGGCCACAAGCGGAACATCAGAGCCTGTCATAGATCCGGTGGTGCCGGAGCTTCCGGATGGAACGCCGAATTATCTGCCGGACGAGACCGTATCAGACAGCGATGATGAAGTGGTTTATGTGGAAACAGTGCCTGCAGGCATGGCAGTCGCCAAGTACAGCGTGGATGAAGGCGTCCGGACAGAACAGGCAGGCGCGGAGTTTACCCTGTATGCGGCTGAAAACGTAAAGAATCTGCATGGCACAGTGATTTATGCCGCGGAGCAGGAGATTGAGACAGCCATTTCCGGAGAAGACGGCATCGCGCATTTTATCACAGATGTGCCGACTGGCGTATACCGGATTGTGGAGACAAAAGCTCCGGCAGGCCATTACAGCAGCGGAAAAGAGATTGTATTTGAAGTAAATAAAGCACAGCATAATGACAATATACACTACCTGTCATTCAGGGATTACGTGGAGAATGCCATAACAGTAGTCAATGTAAAGCTGATAGATGACATGACCGGAAACGAGTTAGCTGGAGCATCCCTGCAGATAACAGATCCGGAAGGAAATCCGGTGGAAGCCTGGATGACAAAGACCAGTGATGGCTATACCATTAAGGGACTGAATCCGGATACGCAGTACACGATCACAGAGATAATGCCCAGGGACGGCTATCTTGTGGAATTCACAGGGGTATCCATGACTTCAGAGAATGGCGTGATTGCAAAGCCGCATGGCGCGCAGGTCAGCTTTATGATTACTGATGTACAGACAGGCGTCACAAGTGATGGAAAGATCGATAAGACTACGATACCAGAGCTGACGCAGATTACTCTGGAAAATCCGTTTGTAACTGGAGAGGTCCGGCTTACAAAAGACGGAGAAGTCCTGGAGAGCTGGACGCTGCTTGAAAGACTTGCGAGGCTTGTGAAATCTCTTTTCAGCTATGGCAGGGAACCCTTGGAGGGAACAGAGTTTGCCGTATATGCGGCGGAGGACGTCGTGCATCCCGATGGTGTGACAGGAATTGTACTCCGAAAAGGGGAGCTTGCATTCACGGATGTCAGAGAAATCCGGACCATGGCCGCCGGAAGAACAGAGAAATCCGGCGTCATAAGTTTTGCGGGTATGTATCTTGGCAGCTATGAGATTAGAGAATTGGAGACTGTGGAGGGTTATGTCCTGGATACGGAGCCAAGGAGCTTCACTTTAGCTTATGTGGACGGTTATACTGATCCGGTTCCGGCGGTGGAAGGAGATTTTGCATGGACGAATCCGCGTCAGAAGATAAATCTGGAAGTTTTAAAGACAGATCTGGAGACGGGTGAACCGCTTCCGGGAGCTGTGATTGGTTTGTATGCAGAGGAAGACATCCGAAATGCGAAAGGAAACGTAATTGTAGGCCACGGAACGCTTCTGGAGAGCAGTATGACAGAAACAGACGGCCTGGCACATTTTGAATCGGATCTTCCGATAGGATACCGTTACGCAGTACAGGAGATTTCAGCGCCGGAGGGATATTTGAAGTCTGAGCAGAAGCAGGAATTTGATTTTGTATATATGGGAGATGATACGGAAACCGTACAAATGAACCTGACCATTGAAAACCAGCCGAATGATGTGCAGATCGAAGTGGAGAAATCTGCTCCAGAGCAGGCAAATGAGAATGAGACAATCCGTTATACCATAGAGAAGGTGCGAAATGCCGGAAACTGCACGGTGGACAACTTCGCACTGACGGACAGGCTGCCTTCACAGGTAAAGCTCATTGAACTGTGGACCGGTACCTTTGACGGATTGAAGGATGCGGACAGCTACAGCATTTGGTATCAGACGAATAGGAGCAGTACTTATCGCTTATGGAAGGAGAGCCTTCCGACAGGCGTGAATACCCATCTGACAGTCCGTGAACTGAATCTTGCTGAGGATGAGAAGGTGACGGCTTTTCAGTATCGGTTTGGAACGGTACGCAAGGGCTTTACAGAAGTGGACTCCCCGGCTTATCTTGTCCAGGTAGGGAAGGGGTTATCGGATGGAGAAGAAATCAGGAATCATATCCGGCTTTCAGGGGAGAAACTGGGAATCACCCATACAAAAGAGGATGAAACGGTCACTTTGCTGGTTAAGCCGCAGCCGCCGGGGAGCGGCTCTGGCGGGAATCCGGTAAAAACAGAGGATGTTCCTACCGGAGACGCCAGCAATGTGCTGGTCTGCCTTGCCGCAGTGTGCGTATCAGGAGCGGCGCTTATATGGCTGTTGGCCGTAGTACGGAGAAGACGGAAGAATTTATTGAAATTCTTTGAAAAGTCCAGTAAAATACAAGGAGGAAGAAAACCGTGAAAACTTTAAAAGAGTTAACCTTGCTGGACAGATTCCTGTTTGACCAGACTATGGATTGTCCGGAAGCTCATGAAGCAGCTCTGCAAATTATTTTGAATGATCCTTCGATTCGCCTTTTGACACCTGCGCAGACGGAGAAAGAACTTCGGACAGCGCCGTGGCTTCGCTCTATCCGCCTGGACGTATTTGCATTGGATGAGAGGGCTGCTGTGTATAACACAGAGATGCAGAAGGAGTACCGGTCGGATCTGGCAAAGAGAAGCAGGTATTACCAGTCTTTGATTGATTCATCGCTTTTGGAGCCTGGAAGCCTGGATTTTAATCGGCGCAACGCGAATTTTTCTGAATACCAGAGGAAAGAATGATGATGAGGTAAGTAAAGAGCTGAAAGACTTCTTGCATTATATGGAATGTACAGACAGCCGCCTGGCTGAAATGGCGGACAGTGAAAGAATCTGGACAATTCATAGCTGCGTGCAAAGGATAAGAGCCAGCGAGGAAATGGGAGTGAAGTATATGCAGGCGTGGGAAGAAAAAGCACTTGAAAGACTGGCAGGAAAAGCAGAAGGGAAGGCAGAAGGAAAAGCGGAAGCGGTTATAGAGCTTTTGGAGGAACTGGGCGCAGTGCCGGAGACGCTTCAAAGAGAGATTTTTGCGGAGAAGGATTTGGACAGACTGAAGACTTGGCATAAGCTTGCGGCCAAGTGCAGTTCGGTAGAAGAATTTTGCCGGAAAAGACAGTAAGAGAAAAGGCGAACCGGGTTCACAGAGGTATGTAGTACGAAACACAAATGAATAAAAATTAAAAAAGTGCATAAAAAACGGGCGGCAAGTCTCTGTGAAATCCTGTTTGTCAGGAAGTTTTCCGGAGGCTTGCCGCCTGTATGTATTGCTATGGGGATTTTGTCTGTGTCCTGCCGTTGGGCAGTTTCAGGAGAAGTTTTGAAATATGGATGACCAGAAAAAGAAAGAATTATGTTGGAGGGCTATGGATTAACTACTGCGATTGTATAGTCGCTGTCTGCGGCTGCTGTTTCATCGCCTGTCGCAGCGGTATCCTCTGCAGCGGCATCTTCTGTGGTCTCTGTCTCTGCAGCGCTGTCGTCTGTCGCTGTTGTGGTAGACGTATCGCTGGAACCACATCCGGCAAACATAGCTGTGATCATAGCCGCAGCTAAGAGAACGGATAAAACTTTCTTTTTCATAGTCAAAACCCTCCGGCAGTGTGAAACTTTTTCTGTAAATATGTCATCAAAGGTTCTTCTATGATAAAATCTAATTCATAGGAGGGCCTTTTATTATGGCAAAACAGAAGAAACCTGTACATCGAGTACAAATGACAGAGGGTAAACGCAACATCATCCATCAGTTACTGGAAGAATACGATATCCAGACGACAGATGACATTCAGGAAGCTTTAAAAGACTTGCTTGGCGGAACTATTAAAGAAATGATGGAAGCTGAAATGGATGATCATCTAGGATATGAAAAATCGGAACGTTCTGACAATGATGATTACCGGAATGGTTATAAACGCAAACGTGTGAACAGCAGTTATGGCTCTATGGAGATTGAAGTTCCACAAGACCGTAAATCAACTTTCCAGCCGCAGGTGGTTAAAAAGCGCCAGAAAGACATTTCTGATATTGATCAGAAGATCATATCATATCCATGTATGCCAAAGGAATGACGACCAGACAGATTTCTGAAACCATAGAGGATATTTATGGTTTTGAAACTTCAGAGGGCTTTATCTCTGATGTGACGGATAAGATCCTTCCACAGATAGAGGACTGGCAGAACCGCCCTTTGGATGAAGTATATCCGATTCTCTTTATCGACGCGATCCACTATTCAGTCCGGGATAATGGAGTGATCCGCAAACTGGCGGCATATGTAATCTTAGGGATCAATACGGAAGGAAAGAAGGAAGTTCTTACCATTCAGGTTGGAGATAACGAAAGCTCTAAATACTGGCTGTCCGTCCTGAATGAGCTGAAAAACCGTGGTGTAAAAGATATCTTGATTCTCTGTGCTGATGGTCTGACCGGGATCAAAGAAGCCATTGCAGCTGCCTTTCCGAAAACAGAGTATCAACGCTGTATTGTCCATCAGGTAAGGAACACTCTGAAGTATGTTCCTGATAAAGATAGGAAAGCCTTCGCAACAGATTTGAAAACAATCTATCAGGCGCCAGACGAAAAGAAAGCCCTGGCAGCCCTTGACCGGGTAACAGAAAAATGGGCGCCAAAATACCCGAATTCCATGAAACGTTGGAAGGATAACAGGGATGCGATTTCTCCGATTTTCAAGTTTTCAGCGGATGTACGGAAGGTCATATATACAACAAATGCGATAGAATCGTTAAACTCCACCTATCGGAGACTGAACCAGCAGAGAAGCGTTTTTCCGAGTGATACGGCGCTGCTGAAAGCCCTGTATCTTGCCACCTTCGAAGCCACCAAAAAATGGACTACTACCATCCGGAATTGGGGCCAGGTATATGGCGAGCTGAGTATCATGTATGAAGGTAGGCTGCCGGACTAAAAATATTTAGGTTAAGACAGGCGGAAAAACCGCCTGTTGTTGACATGCCATCAGCCAGATGGTATATATAAAACATAGGTGAAAAGCTTATTTTTTAAGCCTTTCACCCAGTCTTATCATAGAAGAATCTTATTTACAGACTTTTCTTCATACCCTCGCCTTGCTTTGTGTGAATGTAAGAAATATCCGTTACCCATTTACTGTTAGGTC
>DVLE01000077.1 GCA_018715645.1 Candidatus Merdisoma merdipullorum | reverse complement strand
ACTGTTCCATGATAATTACTGAAGATCTGCCTCTGTATAGTATCCGGAATCAATCAGCAGTTCCTGATAGTTGGAAGAATCCACGATAACCGGCTCGCACAGATAGGACGGAATAACGCCTGTTCCGTTGTCGTAGGTCTCGGTATCGTTTACCTCAGCCTCGCCGCCCTGCATAACGGCTTCTACCATCTTTACCACCTGGCTTGCCAGAGTTCTCGTATCCTTGAATACGGACATGGACTGCTTTCCGTCAACGATATTTTTCACATTTGCAATATCGCAGTCCTGACCGGTCAGGATCGGATACTCGCCGGTGTAATTGGATGCCAGAGCATTTGCAACGCCCAGAGCTGTGGAGTCGTTGGAAGCCAGAACTACGTCGAGCTGTGTTCCGTCTGCATAGTAGGAAGACAGAATGTTCTCAAATCTGGACTGAGCAGTCTCTGTAGCCCAGTTGGCAGTTGCAACTTCTTCCTTTGCAATCTGTCCGGAAGGAACTACCAGCTTGCCTGCGTCGATGTAGGGCTGCAGAACGTCCATAGCGCCGCCGTAGAAGTAGTTTACATTGTTGTCGCCCGGATCACCGGTTACGATTTCCATGTTGAACGGTCCCTCTGCGTTGTCCAGATCAAGGGCGTCTACGATGTACTGTCCCTGTGTCTGTCCTACCAGATAGTTGTCGAATGTAGCGTAGTAGCTGACTGCGTCAGAATTCATGATCAGACGGTCGTAAGCGATAACCGGAATGCCCTGCTCCTTTGCCTGAGCCAGAACGGTTCCAAGGGAATCTCCGTCGATGGAAGCGATAACGAGAAGCTCGCATCCGTTGGTAATCATGGTCTCAATCTGAGATACCTGGGTTGCAATATCGTTGGAAGCATACTGAAGCTCTACGGTATAGCCTGCAGCTTCCAGCTCAGCCTTCATGTTGGAGCCGTCCTGGTTCCATCTCTGCAGATCCTGCGTCGGCATGGATACGCCGACGAGTCCGCCGCTTCCGGATGCAGCGTCAGCCGTATCAGTCTCTGCTGTATCAGCCTCTGCCGCGTCGGTCTCTGCCGTATCTGTGCTTTCCTCTGTCGTCGTGGTCTCTGCCGCGTCGTCTGTTCCTCCGCCGCAGCCTGCCAGCATGGAAACTGCCAGTACGCCTGCAAGAAGCACGCTAAGTAATCTTCTTTTCATGTTTTTTCCTCCCTTTGAAGATGTTTTTTGATAAGAAAACTATAGCATGACCTCCCTAGCAAATAGTTGTCCAGATACTTGATATTCTTGTCTATTAGTTTATTTACTAAACAAACTACTAGCATTTTTTTGCAAAAAATACAGGACAGAACAAATTTGTCCTGTCCTGAAACAATTCCCATACTCCGGCTAATCGCTTATGGTACCCCCGCCCGGTTTACGTTCAGATATATATCTTCCTCCAGATGGTACCCGTCATCAATAATGACCTGCATGTTGCTTGCCGTCACCGCTATAGGTTCCAGCCCAATATAAGGAACCTCCTGAGTTCCATCAAAATAGGTCCCGCCAGTCTTTATCTCTCCGTCTCTGGCCAGCGCCACCGCGTTCTCGGCGGCCCGCATAGCCAGCTTCTCGATGGATTTGTAGACCGTCATGGTCTGCGTTCCCTCCACGATCCTCTGGCAGCCTCCCAGATCCGCATCCTGTCCCACCACGCAGACCTCCCCGGCAAGTCTTCTCTCCGACAAAGCACGTATCACCTGACTTGCAATGTCGTCGTTGCCGCACATGACGGCATCCAGCTCTCCTCCGCTGTCGAGATAATCCCCTATCGTCGTAAAGCCAATCTCTGCCAGCCAGTTATCCGCGTAGGCCGTCTCCACGATTTCCAGATCTGTCCGATCAACGACACTGTGAAAGCCTTTTTCTACGAGAGATACATTGTTGTCCTCCGGCGAACCGCACATCATAAAGACTTTCCCATCCTCCGGTGTATTCGCCACGATGCTCTCTCCCATCATCTCCCCGATCCGTTCATTGTCAAAGCTGATGTAAAGATCCACGCCGGCGTCCCGAATCAGGCGATCGTAAGCGATGACACGGATTCCTTCCCGCTTGGCCTGCTTCACCGTGTCGGCAAGCCTCTGGGAATCTACGGCTACAATAACAATCACATCCATATCTTTCTCTATGAGATACTCGATCTGAGCGATCTGTTCTTCCACATCCCCGTTGGCATTCTGAACATTCACCTCAGCCCCCAGCTCCCGCGCTCTTGCCACAAAAGCGTCCCGATCTCTCTGCCATCTCTCGATGACAAAGGAATCAAAGGAGAGTCCAATCTGAATCTTTTTCTCTGGCTGCGGCTCTGAGGGAGCTTCCTGCGGCTCCGCAGCCGAACAGCCCGCCATAAGCCCAAGACAGACCAGTAAAGACAGAAGCCTCTTTTTCATCTCCTTCCCTCCTTAAATTCTGTCGGCGTGCAGCCCTCATACCTTTTGAAAATACGGCTGAAATAATTCGGATCGCTGTATCCGATTTCCGCGCAAATCTGTTTGATACTGTTCTTGCCCTGCAGCAGCAGTTTTTTGGCCTGATCCATACGCACTCCGGTCACGTATTCCACAAAGTTGGAACCTGTGACCTCCTTGAACAGTTTACTGAAGTAATAAGGACTCATATCCATCTGGCGGGACATTTCCTCCAGGGACAGATCCTTCCGGTAATTCTGGCGAATATATTCCTTTGCCTTTTCAATGGCCTCGTTGGAGTATTCCTTCTTCTGTCCCGCCACATTGCCTGCGGCTGCTTCAGCCTTCTGCAGAAACCAGACACGTATCTTTCCCAGATCCTCCTTCTCGATCATTTCCAGATATTCCGCCCGATCCCGGAACCGGTACAGAAGGCCTCCGCTCTGATAAGCTAAATATTCCATAAACAAAACAAATTCCAGAGCCTTCAGGCGGATATTGGGTTCAAATTCTTTTTGGGTCTCCTCCATCCAGTCAAAATAGTCCCTGGCCGCCTCCTTCGTCTCCTGGACATTTCCGGCCTTGATACTGTCGAACAGTCTGTTTTCCAGATGAAGAGGATAATCCGCCTCATATTCACAGAACACCGGAAGATCCCGGCAATGAGCCACGCTTCCCCTTCCTGTCTCCAAAGCCTTCCTGGCGTCCCGGTAGGATTCGGCCATCTTTTCCGGCGGGAGGATACTCCCGATTCCCACACGGCAGGTAAGTCCCGTATACTCGGAAATCTTTCTCTGCATCTGGCGGCATTTTTCCACGTCCTGTACCCTGCTGTCATAATCGCCCTGTTCCATTTCCGTGGGCACGCAGCAAACAATACGGTTTGTCATCAAAGGTCCTATATAGCACGGGTAAAAATCTTTGATAATATCGCAGACGCGGGAATAGAAGCTCTGCAGACGCACTCCGGTACCCACCGGATTCGTCATCCGCTCATCCTTCAGCTCCTCTCCAAATTCCAATACCAGCGTGAACATATTGTCCTCAGTCATGCCGAGAAGCTCCCGGTAATTTCCAATTCCCGACGTCTCTCCATCCTGAAGGAGTCCTGCCATAATAAAGCCCTGTTCGATCATCGGAACCACTATCTCCAGTTTTTCCCGTATCTCCAGATCTTTGCTGCGCTTCTCACGCCTGGCATCGATAATGTCCATGGCCTTCTGCACCACAGCCACGATTTTCTTCTGGTTTACCGGCTTATTCAGATAGTCCAAAACTCCCAGATTGATAGCTTCCTTGGCGTAGTCGAATTTATCGTAAGCCGACATTACGATGAAGATCATATTTGCGTTATTCTTCTTGATCTCTTTCATGGCCTCGATCCCGTTGATTCCCGGCATCTGAATATCCATAAAGGCGATGTCAGGACGAAAGCTCTCCGCCAGCTCTATTACGCTCCGCCCTGTTTTAGCAGAGGCGATCTCACAGCTTTCTCCGAAATTCTGATGAATAATATACGTCAGAGAATCAATGACGATTCCCTCGTCGTCTGCCAGCATTATTTTATACATCGTCCATTTTACCCCCCGTCTCCAAAACAGGCAGATACAGAATCACTTCCGTACCCTTGTCCTGCCCTTCGCTTCGTATTTCCAGCACATGCTCTGTATTGTAATACAGGCGCAGCCTGCTGATGACATTTCCAAGACCGATTCCTGTGGAATTTCTGGACAAATCGGCCTCCCTTGTCCCGCCTTCCATGATCTCACGGATCTTTTCCCTGCTCATGCCGTTTCCATTATCCCGAATGGAAATGCGAATCCGCTCATCCTCCAGCTTCGCGGTCAGCAGTATCCAGCCTTCCCACTCGATGCCGCGGATGCCGTAGCTTACGGCGTTTTCCACGATGGGCTGCAGAATCATGCTGGGAACCTTGATACCCAAAAGTTCCTCCTCCACGCTGCTGCCAAAGTGTATCTCTCCTCCGAAGCGAACATTCATAATATAAAGATAGCTGTCTACCAGCTCCAGTTCTTCCTTAAGCGTAGCCTCCTGATTAATCTTTTTTACGTTATAACGGAAAAAATCAGCCATGTTTTCCACGAACAGACAGGTCTTTTCCGCGCCCTCCAGCATCGCGAGCTGGGCTCCCGCGTTCAGCGTATTAAAGAGGAAATGCGGATTGATCTGGGCCTGAAGGTATTTGAGCTGAACATCCTTCAGATGGCTCTCCATCATCAACTGCTTCTCCTTCATGGCCGCTTCCTTTTCCATATTTTCTTTTGTGCGTTCCAGGTTGATCCGGATGCTCTCTATCATCTGGTTAAAGGCTTTGGCCACAATGCCTACCTCATCCTGGCTGCCCACTTCTACAGTCTCCACATCCAGCTTCCCCCTGGCTACCTCGTCGGCCGTCCGGGCCAGAACTGTCAGCGGTCCCGTGATGTTTCTCGCCAGCACATAGATAAGAAAGCCGTTCGCGATTCCTGCCAGAATCAGTACCGCCAGGCTGAAGCTTTCAAAGGTCTGCAGGGCGCTTACCAATGTACGGTAGCTCTCCGTATTCGCTTCAAATCTGAGATTATTCAGACTGTAAATCCATTCGTTGATATATTCAAATTTCAGCTCCGCCTCTTCATACCGCTGCCCGTAACGCTCAATATTGCGCCCCCGCTTGGCCTGCATGGCCTCGTCTGTCACATCCAGATATTCCAGCGTCATATTGCGGATATTCCGCTCCATCATCAGCATTTCATTGCTGCAGATCTCCTCGTTCAGCCGCTGAATCTGCCGGTTCAGCTCCTGGCAGCTCTGGTAATAGGTATCCAGAGTGTCTGAGCTTTTCACACTCAGATATTCCGTCATGCTGTTCTGCACACTCTCCAAAGCTGCCGAAAGCTCGTTCAGCCTGCTGTTGCTCCGGTAGACCTCATTGATCCTCCCCATCATGGAATTCACGCTTGTGTACAAAAAAAGATTGATGAAAAAAAGGATCAAAAGAGTGAATAAGAAGGCTGAAGTCAGCTTGACGCGAATGGACAAGGATTTCCATTTTCCCATAAGCTCCCTCCTACTCCGGATACTGTTCCAGATAAGCCGATACGTTTTCCCTGTCGATCAGATAGGTGTCCACAGGCTGGTATCCATTTACGTACCCCGTTTTCCTATACTCCGTAAGAGCCTGCACGCACAGGCTTCCCACCTGGTCGCCCTCCACCGTAATCGTGGAATCTATAATATCCTTTTCTATCCCTTCCAGCACCTGTCTCGACTCATAATATCCAAGAATCCTTACCTCTCCTACCCGGTTGTAGTCCACGGCAGCCTCGCACGCCCTTCTCGTATCCGCCTCGCTTAGACACACCAGAATCTCCGTCTGCGTCGTCCCTTCAATCATCAGTTTCCGTATCGTTTCTTCCGTCTGAAACGCGTCGCCGCTATCCACCGCTATAGCGCTGACCGGAGCCTCAAACTCCCATTTTTCCTCTTCTATTCTGTCCTCAAGAGTGTCACGGAGGCCAAGGAACAAGGTGTTTTTTCCCGGATCTGCATCCCCGGAGCTTACAAGTACCTGAACCTGACAATCCCTTCCGATCTCCTGCAGCAACTTCCAGATCCGATCCGCATATTCCTTTCCCAGATTGTAACTGTTTACGCCCACGAAGCACTGACGTATATCCTCCGCGCTGTCGTTGAGGACCGTCACTACCGGGATTCCCTTATCTCTGGCCTCGCTCACCAGTCGCTCCGTCTCAGGGCTTCCGTCTCCGTTCAGAATAATGCCGTCCACTCCGGCATCTATGGCCATACGCAGCTTTTCCGCCAAAGTATAATCCGACGCAAGACGGCCCCCGAAAAATTCCACACAGGCGTCGCAGCCGGAGCTGCCCTCCTGCTTTGCCCCTTCGTAAACGGAATTCCAGAGTACCGTGTCGTCATTTTCCGCGATCAGCGCGTAATAAGCGTCATAATACTCCGTCTCCATGCTTTCCTCCTGAGAGACCGTACCGGTCATCCTCTGAAAAGCTCTGAGCATATAAACCGTAACGCCAAAAAGCAGCAGCAGAAAACAGACCGCCGCTGCCCATCCGATTTTTTCTTTCTTCATCTTTTGCTTCCTTAGTTTGTTTACTAAATTAATTACAAATATAGTAACATCCGACCTATAGGAATGCAAGTATTTTGTTTGCTTTCCAAATGCCCTTGTCAATTCAGGGTAAACCGTATTATACTGAAATCAACCCGGCACGTTTCAGATATAACTGTACGGGCTGACGAGAAAATCTCTGGCACAGACAGAAAAAGGCGGCAGAAAATATGAGAACCGGAAGCAAAGAACTAATCAGAGACATCAACAGCCATTTAATTCTGGAAATTATCCTTCAGGAAGGCAGAATTTCACGGGCAGCCCTGGCAAAAAAATCAGGGCTTACCAAGGCCACCGTCTCCGCGATCGTATTGGAATTAATAGAAAAAAAGCTGGTTATCGAAGTGGGAAGCGACGATACTTCCATGGGAAGAAAACCGATTCTTCTGACGTTCAACGCCTCCTGCGGCCATGTTCTGTCCATCGATCTGAACGTGGATACCATCGCGGCCATGACATCGAATCTGCTGGGAGAAAACTGTCATTTGAAGCAGTATCCCAACACCTCAGAACGGGATTCTATCCTGCCGCTTCTGATTTCTATTATCCGTGAAATGATAGACCCCCTTTCCCCCGCTCCCTGCGGCGTCGTGGGAATCTGTCTTGGCATTCACGGTATGGTATGGCAGAACGAGGTGCTTTTCGCCCCTTACACCTCCTACGCGGGACTTCCTTTCCGGGAAAGGCTGGAACAGGAGTTTCATGTCCCTGTATTTCTGGACAACGAGGCGAATCTCTCTGTGCTGGGAGAACATGCCTTTTATTATCATGTGCCAAATCTGATCGGCGTCAGCGTCCATTCAGGTGTCGGCATCGGCGTAGTCGTGCAGAATACGCTTTACACCGGGGCCAACGGCAGCGCCGGTGAATTCGGCCATACCATTATTGAACCGGATGGCCGCCCCTGCCCCTGCGGCAACCTGGGCTGTCTGGAACAGTATGCCTCCGAGCGGGCCATTCTCCACCAGTACGCTGCCAGGATGAATCTGGACAGAGCAGACATCGATTCCTTCGTGGCTGCCTGCAACCGCCAGGAACCGACCGCGCTCTCGCTGCTGGATGAATTTGTCCGGTATATGGCCGTGGGCATCAATAATCTTCTGAACATCTTTAATCCTGATATTATTGTAATAAACAGCTCTTTCACCATTTATTTTCCGGAGGTTCTGAAAAGAATCGAGAGCAGTCTCAGAAACCGCATGCGTTCCTACTGCCGCCTCGTCCCCTCCGGGCTTCAGGATACTTCCATCCTGCTGGGAGCCGCCTGCGTATGTATCCGGAATTTTCTCGGCGTAAGCCATCTGAATCTTCCCACAAAGGCGGAAAATGCGGGAATCTGAAAAGACAGAGCCGGTGTGCAACGGGTATCATCCCGGCACACCGGCTCTGTCTTTTTATGCTTTTCTTCCGCAGCACTGCTTATATTTCTTTCCGCTTCCGCATGGGCAGGGATCGTTCGGATACACCTTTGCGGCCTCCCGCTTCTTCGGGGCATTCGCCAGAGAAGTGTCCTTATTCGTTCCCGTGACTTTAGCCACCTGCTCGCGTTCAGCCTTCTCCTCCACGCGTACATGAAGCAGAATCCGAACAGTCTCCTCCTGAATGCTGGCAGTCATGGCTGAAAACATCTCATAACCGCTCAGCTTATACTCTACCAGGGGATCCCTCTGTGCGAAGGCCTGCAGACCGATTCCCTGACGGAGCTGATCCATATCGTCAATGTGATCCATCCACTTCCTATCGATAACCTTCAGCAGGAAGACACGCTCCAGCTCACGCAGCATCTCCGGATTCGGGAATTCCGCTTCCTTGAGTTCGTAGAGCTTGACAGCCTCCTCCTTGAGCATGTGCTTCAGCTCATTCTTATTCTTCTTATCCTGGATACGGTCCGGCGTGATGGGCTTCAGCGGAATCGTCCGCAGAAGAGTCTCATTCAGGCCAAGCAGATCCCAATCCGCCTTATCCTGATCGTCTCCAATCAGACTGTCAACCACATTTTCCACGGTATCTGTGAGCATCTTGTAAATAGCGTCGCGCATGCTCTCCCCATTCAGCACCCGGCGGCGTTCTGCATAGATAATCTCACGCTGCTCGTTCATCACCTGGTCATATTCCAGAAGATTCTTACGAATACCGAAGTTATTGCTCTCTATCTTTTTCTGCGCCTTCTCAATGGCGTCAGATAACATCTTATGCTCGATCTGCTCATTTTCCGGTACGCCCAGGGCATTGAATACTCCCATCAGACGCTCGGAGCCAAACAGACGCATCAGATCATCTTCAAGGGAAATGTAGAAACGGGATTCGCCCGGATCTCCCTGACGTCCGGAACGTCCCCGGAGCTGATTATCAATACGTCTGGATTCATGACGCTCCGTACCGATGATCTTCAGCCCTCCGACCGCCCTCGCCTCATCGTCCAGCTTGATGTCCGTACCACGGCCAGCCATATTCGTAGCGATGGTCACCGCTCCGTGCTGTCCTGCCAGAGCCACAATCTCAGCCTCGCGCTCATGGAACTTCGCGTTCAGCACCTCATGAGGAATGCCCTGCTTGCGCAGAAGACTGCTCAGATATTCGGAAGTCTCAATGGTGATCGTGCCGACCAGGACAGGCTGTCCTTTGGCGTGAGCCTCCTTGATGGCCTCCACGACCGCATGGAATTTTTCCTTCTTTGTCTTATATACGGCGTCATCCAGATCCTTACGGATCACCGGACGGTTCGTGGGAATCTCTATAACGTCCATGCCATAGATCTCACGAAATTCCTTCTCCTCAGTCAGAGCCGTACCAGTCATGCCAGCCTTCTTGTCGTATTTATTAAAGAAGTTCTGGAAAGTGATATTCGCCAGCGTCTTGCTCTCGCGCTTCACCTTCACATGCTCCTTGGCCTCAATCGCCTGGTGCAGACCGTCGGAATAACGGCGTCCCGGCATGATACGTCCCGTAAATTCATCTACTATCAGAACCTGATCGTCCTTCACGACATAGTCCTGATCTCTGTGCATCAGATAATTGGCGCGCAGAGCCAGGATGATGTTATGCTGAATCTCCAGATTTTCCGGATCCGCAAGGTTCTCGATATGGAAATACTGCTCCACCCGCTTCACGCCGTCGGCAGTCAGGTTTACAATCTTATCCTTCTCATTGACGATGAACTCTCCCGTCTCGGTGATCTCCTCGCCCATGATCGCGTTCATCTTGGAAAATTCTCCGCTGGCCTCGCCCCGCTTCATGGTCTTTGCGAGAGCGTCGCAGATCTCATAGAGCTTCGTGGATTTTCCGCTCTGTCCAGAGATAATCAGCGGAGTCCGCGCCTCGTCGATCAGAACCGAGTCTACCTCGTCGATGATCGCATAATGAAGCTCTCTCTGCACCAACTGCTCCTTGTAAATAACCATATTATCACGCAGATAGTCGAAACCAAGCTCATTGTTTGTCACATAGGTAATATCGCAGCCGTATGCAGCCCGGCGCTCGTCGCCCGTACTGCTGTTCAGAACCACGCCGACAGTCAGTCCGAGAGCCTCATGGACCTTGCCCATCCACTCCGCGTCACGCTTCGCCAGATAGTCGTTGACCGTCACGATGTGAACGCCCTTGCCTTCCAGCGCGTTCAGGTACGCAGGCAGCGTCGAAACAAGAGTTTTTCCCTCACCTGTCTTCATCTCGGCAATACGCCCCTGATG
>DVLE01000076.1 GCA_018715645.1 Candidatus Merdisoma merdipullorum | reverse complement strand
GGGATGCTGATTGAAAATGCACCATTTTCCTTGGTTAAGGAATAGGACAACTGAACATTGAAAAGCCGGAAAAGCCCGGAATACCAAGGAAAATCGGCGCTCAAAGGAGTTTAATACGGTCTCAAAGCAGCGAGACGCGCTCCGCAGTTCTCCAAGAGATAATCGCGCGAGAGAGTTAGATGTGGTAAGAAAGTGCCGCAAGATCATCTGTTATTGGATGATTTTGCAGCACTTTTTCTGTTTCCTGATGTAATTTTTGAAGGGTCGTATATTTCCGGTTACGGCTCCATGGTTTTCCGGGATCGTCTTCAATGTCCTATGATTTTTGCCCTGGCTCAAGGAGCTTTGCAAAACTGCGAAATCGCAGCCTGGGCGGGCAGTGAAATCTCGACCTCTAACCCATGGGGGGAATTTCCGGAAAAGGAAATGGTTCCACCATGAGCCTTTACAATTTGTATCACCAATTTGAGGCCCAGACCATGCTCTGACTTTCCATCGCCATTCTGGGTGCTGGCAATGCCGTCCCCACGATTTAAGGCTTTCAGACGTTCCGGCGCGATTCCTGCTCCGTCGTCTGAAATGGTGCAAAGGCAGCGCCCATTTTCCGCTCCCACATGAAGCGTGATCCTGCATCCCTGCGGATTGTGGGTGATACTGTTGAGGATCAGATTATCCAGCATACGCCGCAGGAGACCGTCGTCCCCCGAAAGGTGGATCGAACGCCCAGGCTGCATCTCGGCAAATACTATCCTGTACCGGCTGTCCAAGCCGCTGTTCAGCAATCCACTGACGGTCTGGCGGCTGATCTCCACCCAGTCCACGTCTTTGAAGTGAACAGGCTGGAGGGCGTATTCCAGCTTGGTGGTCAGATTCAGGTCGTCAATCAGCCGCTTCATCTTCTCGCTTTCCCGGCGGATGATGCCTGCCTGATTTCTTGCGTCCGGAGGAAGATAGCGGTTATCTTCCAGCTCGCTGGCATATCCCAGGACCATGGAGAGGGGCGTGCGAATGTCATGGGATACCCCGCGAATCCACTCGGCCCTTGTATTATCCTTTTTCCTCATATAGTCCGCAGCCCGGTTCAGTCCGGCGTTGATTTCGGCCAGCTCCCCATGCTCGTCCAGACGTTTGGGGCGGCCGTGGCTCAAGTCCTGAATCCCCTGTAAAATAGGGGTCATGGCTTTCTCGACTTTTCTCGTATTCCGCAAAATCAAGAAAACAATGAGCAGCAGATTGATGATAAAAACCGCCGCAGTTCCGCCGAACATAACTCCCATGTAAGGCCATTCCAGAGAAAAATAATATTTTACCAGCGTTCCGGGCCGATAGCCGACGACCATCAGGAGGCCGTCCGCGCGGCTCCATATTTTTACCGGATAGTCCTCCAGATACCATCGGCTGAAAGAAGCCACTTCCGCGCTGGTATAAGAAAGCGGCAGATTTTCCGGCAGATCATGCTCCCAGACCACATCGCCTTCTTCATTCAGCAGCATCGCCCAGGCGGATTGTTCCTGCAGCATAGAAAGGGCGGTATTGTCTGCAACCCATTTTTTATTTTGCAGTACAACGTGGTCCGAAAAATCCCGGATGGAAAGAGAGATGTCCGTTCCGCTCATGCTTCCTGTAATGATGATCACAAAGAACAGGGCGAGGTTAACGGCCAGAAATAAAATAACAATCCCCACCGTGGAGATAATATACCGCCGGAAAAACCACTGCACCGTATTCATGGCGATACCTCCTTGAGATTGAGACGATAGCCAAGTCCCCTGGCGGTGATCAGTGATACCGGCTTTGAGGGATTTTCTTCGATCTTTTCCCGCAGATGGCGGATATGGGTAGAAAGGGTACTTTCATACCCCTGCCAGAATTCTCCGCATATTGTTTCACACAGGATCCCAGTGGTAACGATCTCCAATACATCTTGATCATCATCGACCAACAGTATTTTGCAATTCGTCATAAGCAATTTTCACCACCTGTCTTTATTTGCATTATACCGCAAAGGATGTTGGATGCCTATTCTGTGTCTGAAATCTCAGAGATAATTTAAGGTTGGCTCAGTGTTATCTTAAGGCCGCGATGGTATGCTTGGACCAACACGAAAAGGAGGTATTCATTTATGAAAGATTATGTGATCAAAACCCACGGCCTTACCAAGAAATACGGGGAACAGAGCAGTGTGTCTGATTTGTCTATCCATGTGCGGAAAGGACGCATTTACGGACTGCTGGGCCGAAACGGAGCCGGTAAAACTACCACTATGCGGATGCTGCTGGGCCTTACAGCTCCTTCTTCCGGCGACGTAAAGATTTTTGGCAAGCCGCTTCAGGGCAACGAAAAAAGTATTCTGCCCCGCATCGGTTCTCTGATCGAGGCGCCGGGATTTTACCCGAACCTGACAGGGACGGAAAATCTTCAGATTTTTGCCGATCTGCGGGGACTCAAAAGCCAAAAATTTATCAAGAATGCTCTGGAAGTCGTCAATCTGCCATACCGGGATAAAAAATTATTTTCCCAATATTCTCTGGGTATGAAGCAGCGCCTGGCTATCGCGCTTGCCGTTATGCATAATCCAGAACTGCTGATCTTGGACGAGCCGATCAACGGCCTCGATCCCATTGGCATCGCAGAGATCCGTGATTTTATCCGGGAACTGTGCAATTCCACCGGAAAGACCATTTTGATCTCCAGCCATATCCTGTCGGAGATTTCTCTGCTGGCAGACGACATCGGAATCATCGATCATGGCGTTTTGCTGGAAGAAGAAAGTCTTGAGGAACTGGAAGCAAAGAACGGGAAATATTTCCGTTTTACAGTTTCCAACGCGGTCCTGGCCGCCGACCTGCTGCAGAACAGGCTGGGTATCCGGAATGTTCAGGTAGATAGCGCCAACGAGATGACGGTCCGGGATCTCCGGCTGGATACCGGCGAAGCGGTCCGGTTGTTTGTGGACGCAGGGCTGTCCGTATCCGACGCTCATCTTTATGAGGATACGCTGGAAGATTATTTCAAGCAGGTCACGGGGGGTGAGGGAATTGCTTAAACTTTTGCGCTGTGAATTTGTTAAATTGAAACGAAAGCCCCTGTTCTTTGCTGCTGCGGCCATTTCGGCTCTGATTCCTGTGGGGTGCGCGTTATTCCTGCCGGAGATGCAGGAGTTTTCAAGCGGTGAGGAGGCGATGGAACGCCTGATGTCCAGTCTGTATCAGATGAGCGCTTATCTGCTCCTCATGCCCGCTGTGGTCGTGCTTGCTTCCAATCTGCTTTTTGAGGAACAGGACAACGATACCCTGAAGAACCTGATGACGGTCCCTGTGAGCAAACCGGCGCTGGCTCTGGCGAAGCTGGAACTACTGTTTCTGTTTTCCATGGCGTTTATGGCTGTCGGCGGTCTGGTCAATCTGGCAATCGTGCTGGCTTCCGGGCTGGAGCCGGTTGGCTTTTGGAAATTGTTTTTCATCGGGATCGGACAGGGAATTATGATGTGGGCCGGGGCGCTGCCCTGTATCCTTCTGGTGGCGCTTTTGAACCGCAGTTACATTATTTCCGTAATCATCACATTCTTTTACACGGCGGTCAATTACATTTTTGGCACCAACGATTATTTCATCATGCAGCCCTTTGGATTCAATCCAGGTACGCTGCTGCCCGGACCGCTGACCTTCCGATGGTTTTTTCAATATCTGGACAGCTCCGATTCCAGCGCACAGGTGCTGGAATTACTGGAGCGGATCAGGCCCTACTTTGTGACGACGCCTCAGGCGTTCCTGGTCGTTATTCTGGAGTCGGCAGTATTTCTGACATTGATCGCGCTGGTCTATAAGCGCCAGGGCTGTTAGAGGAGGTGGAAGTCATGTGGAATATTTTAAAAGGGGAATGGCGTAAACTACGGCGCTGCCAGATCCTGCTGGTCGGCATTGTGGCGCTGGCGCTCTGTCCTGTAGTGCAATATGGAACACAGTTGATCATCAATCCGGAAATCCGGGATACCAGCTTTGATTTCGTCAGCCTGTTTGCCAATGTGATTTGGGGAAACACGCAGATTTTTCTGCCGCTCTCTCTTGTCATGATCGGCGGCTGGCTAATCGACAGGGAAAATACCAACGATACCATGAAGAATCTATTGACGGTGCCGGTATCATATCCTAAGCTTTTGGGCGGGAAATTGATCGTTACAATTTTCCTGTCTCTGATATTCGGGCTTTACAGTGTAGCCGTCACGGTTCTGACCGGCACGATTGCCGGTCTGGATGGACTTTCCGCCGCCGTTCTGCTGCGGCAGGGCGTGCAGGTAGTTTCGGCCGCTTTCAATACCTGCCTGGTCTGCATGCCGATGATCCTGCTCTTTGGCCAGATGCGGGGAGCCTATCTTGGCGGTTCGCTCCTGACGTTCTTTCTGGGATATTGCATTTTGTTCTTCAAAAGCGGATTCCTGCTTTCCGCATATCCGTTTTCGGCGGCGCTGATTCTCGCCGGTTTTGATATGCAGGAGTATAACGGCGCCACGCAGGACCCCAGCGTTTTACTCGCGCTGGCAGGCGTAGCGGCGGTTCTGGTTTTGACGATGGCAATTTTGCTTCTTTCCTGTCCCGGCAAGAAAGCCGGCAATGAGCAAAAGAAAAGAATTAAAAAAGGACGCGGCAGACGTCATGCCTGATGAAAGAAGAGAGTTCATGTGTAAATGCAGCGATAAAAATAATTGCTGGTAGTATTTTACTTTTTGTTACCCACAATTGTAGCAGGCAGTACAAGCAAAGCGCCTGTTTCGGCGGAAAAACTACAAACTATTACCGAAGCCACTGCTTACCGGCACCAGGGCGACGGACTGCAGCTGGAAGGCGAAACGCTTTCTGCGTTTCAAACGATGATGGCAGGATTGTCCGTGAATGAAGATATTCTGGAGCAAAGCCGGAGCATGGATTTTGATGACAGCCGGGAGTGGTACTGTGTGGACGCGGTGCTGGCGGATGGGGAAACGGTCCGGTTTGCCTTTTTCCACAGGGAGAAGGGCCTGATTCCGGCCTGTAAGGTACAGACGCTTAAGGCCTATGACAAAAAAACTTGTCAAAAGTGTTGACAAATAAAGTTGTCAATGCTATATTGATATTGACAAGAAAAGTTGTCAAATTGGCTGCCGCCAGAAGGAGAAGCGTACGGCTCCTTCGGAGGACGAAGGCATCAGGAGGGATGTAAGATTGCCATTGCTAAATCATTTGAAAGAATACCGTTCCAGACTTGGAATCAATCAAACGGACCTGGGCAAGCTGGCAGGCGTCTCCAGACAGACCATCAGTCTGATTGAGAGAGGGGACTATTCCCCATCTGTCACTCTGGCCCTGAAGCTGGCAAAGATATGTCAGGTCACAGTGGAGGATATATTTGTATATGAGGAGGAGGAAAGGGAATGAAGACCAGAAAGATTAACAGTTATATGAAAATCGTATTTTATATGCTTCTGGGCGCGGCGATAGGCGCGGTTTTGGGAGCGGGAAGCTATATTTTTCTGAACGGCTATGGAACCGGATTCGAGGGAATAGCCGGACAGCTTTACGGCTGGCTGCAGGCGTCGATCCTGCCGATTCTCGTTGTGCTGCTTGTTTTTTCCGTGGCGGCCGGGGAGTTTAGCTGCAGAAAGATGAAAAAAATCATGGTTCAGCTTGCTGACGCGGAGGATGAGGAATCGGACCGTCTGGAATACGAAGAAGAAAAGTGGGGCGCTCTCTCCATGAACCTGAATGTGATTTCACAGACTTTCTGCATGATTGTTCTGTCAGCAGGATATTCCTCTAATTATCTGAGCAGTTCCGAGGCTGCCAGGGGAAGCTTTCTGTATGCCTGCGTTGTCTTCATTATCTGTATGGCTTATGACAGCTTCTGGCAGATCCGTTATGTCAAGCTGATACAGCTTGGACATCCGGAAAAGCTGGGGGATCCCTCATCCATAAACTTTCAGAAGAAGTGGCTGGAAAGCTGCGATGAGGCGGAGAGGGAAGTGATTTACCGAAGCTCCTACAAGGCGTACATGATGCTTGGAAGGCTCATGCCGATTCTGCTGGTGCTCACAATGCTTGCAAATCTGCTGTTCAATACCGGAATGCTGGCCGTGATCGTCGTGGCGGTAATCTGGCTGGTGGTTACCCTGACCTATACCCATTCCTGTGTGAGTTTAAAAGGGGAAAAGGCGCTGATGAAGTAGCGCATATAAGAAACAAAAAAGGAGGTCCCGCGGACGGCGGGCTCTCCTTTTCAAATCGCAGCCTCTTTTTCTGTTTTCTTTGCTTCACCCTTCCAGCCGGAGCAGACAGCGTTGGTCGGACAAACTTTTTTGCAGAGTCCGCAGCGGATACACTCCGGATCGTTTGCGTTCTTTGTGGGATCGCAGTTCATCTTGCAGGCGCGGGCGCAGGCGCCGCAGCTTGTACATTTTTCCTTATCCACCCGGTAGCGGAAGACAGAGAGCGGATTAAAGACAGAATACACTGCTCCCAGCGGGCAGAGGTATTTGCAGAAAGGTCTGTAAATCAAAACAGACAGCAGGATAAGGATGATCAGCAGGATGTTCTTCCAGGCATAAAGCCATCCGATGGCGCCGCGCATGGCGGAGTTGAAAAGCACCAGAGGGATTCCGCCCTCCAGGGTTCCTGCGGGACAGATAAGCTTGCAGAACCAGGGCGAGCCCTGTCCGAGTATATCGGTGAGAAACATAGGCAGCAGGATCACAAAGAGGATCAGGATGACATATTTCAGCTTACGCAGCAGACGCTCTCCCCGAAAGGTCCGTATCTTTTTTGGAAACGGGATCTTGTGAAGCAGATCCTGAATCAGTCCGAAGGGGCAGAGCCAGCCGCAGACGAAGCGTCCCACGAGGGCGCCCACAAAGATCAGGAAGCCGGATACGTAGAAGGCAAGCTTAAAGTTGCGGCTTCCGATGACGGCCTGCAAAGCTCCGATGGGGCAGGAGCCCAGGGCGCCCGGACAGGAATAACAATTCAGGCCGGGGACGCAGAGATTTTTCAGCTTCCCGGTGTAGATTTTGCCCTGGACGAAGCCTGCCAGGTAACTGTTGGTGAGAAAGGCCCACAGAAGCTGGATTCGGTGCCTGGGCCATTCGCTTGTTTTATTCTTTTTCTTGGTGTTCTTTTTGTTATCTTCAGCCAATTCCAATACACTCCATGCAAATTCTTACAGCTTTATCAAATACCACCTGCATCTCTCCGCGGAAGATGCCAAAGCCCATCAGGCACAGTCCGGCTGCCGCAAGGACGATTCCGGTTCGCCGGGAGGACAGGATGCGACAGAGGAGAAGGCGCGGAGCGGATTTTCCGGAATCGGCGCTCCGGACGCTCATTCCGTTCCTCCCAGAGTCTCAAGCTCAGTGTTTACGATCTCGGTCCATTCCGTCAGAGAACGGCTTCCCAGATAGGCGCGTTCCAAAAGATTCCCCTCGCTGTCTACGAAAAAGGTGGTGGGGACAGACTGGATGCCGGTCAGAAGTCCGTTCATCAGACCGGAATCCGGTATCAGGAACGGATAGGAGGTCTCAAGCTCTGTGGCCAGAGTCTGGGCTGCTTCAACGGCATCGGTATCTACCGTGCCATCCGAAGCAAGCGTGTCAAGCACAATGCCGACGACATGTACGCCGTTGTCGGCCATGTCCTGGCTGAGCTGTTCCAGATGAGGGATCTCCTCAATGCAGGGAGAACACCAGGTGGCGAAGACATTTACTAGCGTCAGATCATAATCCTGGAACATGGATTCCGTATAGCTTTCGCCGTTAATATCTTCCATAGTGAAGCTTCCAATGTTGTAGCTGGTCTCCTCTCCGGATTCGCCGGAGGAATCTTCGGCAGCAGAATCTCCGTCAGCAGCAGCCGGGTCGGATGCGGCGCCGCCGGATACTAAAGATTCGGTATCCCCGTCAGAGGCGTCCTGTCCGGATGAGCAGGCGGCAAGAAGGAGCCCAAGCAGTATGGTCAGGAAAAGAATGGCTGTTTTTTTTCTTTTACGGTTCATAGCAGTCACCTCGGTTTTTAGAATTTATGTCGCTGTTTCGCGCCTCCCAAAGCGTATGGGCTTTTGAGGTCTGTATTATCATATCAGATAGAGGAAAAAATTTCAGTAACAAAATCACGGAAATCTAAAAAATATGAAATTTTTCTAAAATCGGGAATTTGGGGAGGAAGACGAAGACCATCGGGACTTTCCCAGAACGTATTTTTGTGTTAAAATAAAAACGTCGGTGCACAGGAGCGATTCGCCCTCTGTACACCGACACTGGCGTTATAGTCAGGATTGATACAAGGTCGGATGTCAGGAAATATGGCATCGACGACGGAAAGAGGCATTTCCTATGGGAGATACAGTTTCAGATAAAAAGAAGCCCAATCATGTCTGTCTCGGTATTCTGGCCCACGTGGACGCTGGAAAAACGACGCTGGCGGAAAGCATGCTGTATCACTGCGGCAGCATCCGCAAGGCCGGGCGCGTGGACCATGGGGATACCCATATGGACACCTACGAGCTGGAGCGGGCAAGGGGCATTACCATCTTTTCCAGCCAGGCCCGGCTGATGCTGGGCGGACAGGAGCTTCTGGAAGCGACGTTGATAGACACGCCGGGACATGTGGATTTTTCGGCGGAAATGGAACGTACGCTGTGGATTCTTGATTATTGCATTCTCGTGATCAGCGGAGCGGACGGCGTACAGGGGCATGTAAGAACCCTGTGGCGCCTGCTTTCCCAGTACCGGATTCCGGTTTTCCTATTTGTCAATAAAATGGATCAGCAGGGAACCGACAGAAGGGCTTTGCTGGAGGAGCTGAGGACGGAGCTTGACGAACACTGCGTGGACTTTACACAGGACCGCGATGCCGGGGAGCTGTGGGAAGATTTGGCCGTCTGCGACGAGGAGCTTTTGGAAGCGTATCTGGAAGCAGGAAAGCTCGATGAGGGCCAGATTGCGGAAAAAATCGCGGACAGGCGGATCTTTCCCTGCTATTTCGGTTCAGCGTTGAAAGACGAGGGCGTGGAGGAATTTCTGGAAGGATTGAACCGCTTTCTCGTCTGCCCCTCCTGGCCGGAGGAGTTTGGAGCGCGGGTTTATAAAATAGGAAGGGACGCACAGGGGAACCGTGTGAGCTTTCTGAAGGTGACCGGAGGAAGTCTTAAGGTGAAGCAGCTCCTGGCCGGAGAAAGGGATGGGGAGCCTTGGGAGGAAAAGGCGGATCAGCTTCGGCTATATTCCGGAGACGGTTTTCAGCCGGTTATGGAAGCGCAGGCCGGAATGGTCTGCGGGGTTACGGGATTGTCCCGCAGCTATGCGGGAGAAGGGCTGGGCTTTGAGAAAAACGGTCCCGCGCCGGAGCTTGAGCCGGTCCTGACCTACCAGCTTTTGCCGCCGGAGGGAAGTAATCTTCATGAACTTCTTAAAAAGCTTCGTCTGCTTGAGGAGGAACTTCCGGAGCTTCATGTAGTCTGGAGAGAGGAGCTTTCGGAGATTCATGTCCGTGTCATGGGCGAGGTTCAGCTTGAAATCCTGCAGAATCTGATGGAGGAACGGTTTGGCGTTCCCGTGGAATTTGGAGCCGGCAGTATTGTGTATAAGGAGACCATTGCGTCCGTCGTCGAGGGTGTCGGCCATTTTGAGCCGCTGCGCCATTATGCGGAAGTGCATCTTTTACTGGAACCGGGAGAGCCAGGCAGCGGTCTGGTCTTTGAAAGCCGGTGCAGCGAAGATCTGCTGGACCGGAACTGGCAGAGACTGATCCTGACGCATCTGCAGGAGAGAAATCACCCAGGCGTCCTGACCGGATCAGACATTACCGATATGAAGATTACGCTGATGGCGGGCAGAGCTCATCCAAAGCACACGGAGGGAGGCGATTTCCGGCAAGCTACTTACCGGGCCGTGCGGCAGGGATTGAAGCAGGCACAGTCGGTGCTCCTGGAGCCTTTTTATGAGTTCTGCCTGGAAGTGCCGCCGGATCGGATTGGGCGTGCGATGACGGATATTCAACAGATGTCGGGAACCTTTATGGAGCCGGAGCAGGAGGGGCGCCTGATGAAACTGACCGGAACGGCCCCGGTATCGAAGCTTGGAGGCTATGGAGCAGAGGTGACTGCCTACACGAAAGGCGAAGGCCGTTTCTCCTGTGTGCTGAAGGGTTACGGCCCCTGCGCCGATGCAGACGAGGTGATCGCGGCGATTGGCTATGACTCGGAGCTGGACGCTGAAAATCCTACCGGTTCCATATTCTGCGCCCACGGGGCGGGCTTCTATGTTCCCTGGAATCAGGTCTTTTCCTATATGCATCTGGACAGCGTACTGCGTCCAAAAAAGGAGCAGGAGAACATGGGACTTGCCGCGGCCAGACAGAGCCGTTCAAGCCTGGGCGCCGTCGATCCGAAAGAGCTTGAGGAAATCTTTGTGCGGACTTACGGGCCTATTCGCCGGGACAGGCAGGGCGTAGGCCGGAAGGAGCGGGTATTCCGTCCGGAACCGGAGGAGGAGCCGATTCGCAAAATTAAAAGCCGCAGAGGAGAGAAGGAATATCTCCTGGTAGATGGCTACAACATCATTTTTGCCTGGGACGAGCTGCGGGAACTGTCAGAGCTTAACCTGGAAGCAGCCAGGGGAAGGCTTATGGATATTCTCTGCGATCTGCAGGGGGCGCTTGGGTGTACGGTCATTCTGGTGTTCGACGCCTACCGGGTGGAAGGAAACCGGGGAGAAGTGCTCAAATACCACAATATTCATGTGGTTTATACGAAGGAAGCGGAGACGGCCGACCAGTATATTGAAAAGACGGTCCATGAGATCGGAAGAAAGCACAGGGTTACGGTGGCCACCTCTGACGGCTTGGAGCAGGTGATTATTCTCGGCCAGGGAGCGGCCAGACTGTCCGCGGCAGGACTTTATGAGCTGGTACAGCTTACCAAGGAGCAGCTCAGAGAAACGATCAGTCAGACGGAGCCCGGAGGGAAGAATTATCTGTTTGAGCAGCTTTCTGAAGACACGAGGCGGCTGATAGAGGAAATCCGCATGGAAGACGGAGAGGAATAAGAGAAAGAGAGAAAGACGAGATGAATAAGAAAGAGATTTCTGAAATTAAGAAGCAGCTCACGCCGGAGAATTGCGCGCTGACACGACTCTGCGCCTGCTATGTGGACGGAGAGAAGAATAAAAAAAGCGAGATGAAGGAGGCTTTTCTCTCCCAGTCGGAGGAGGAATGCTTTAAGTATTTTGAGATTTTCCGAAAAAGCCTGTCGGGAACGGTGGGAAAAAATCTCATCAATCTGGAATTCCCGCTGAATGCGGAGATGGAAGGCGGAGCGCAGGAATTTCTGATGCGGCTTCGGGACAGCCGTCTGAAGGACGACGAACTTCTGGAGGAATTTTATGACCGGGTGATAGAGAGCTTTGACTATGGAGAGAATTATCTGATTCTTCTGGTCCATGGCGCATATGATATACCGGGAAAGGCTTCGGACAACGAGGAAATGTTTGACGCTTCCGACGAGGTCTACGAATATTTGCTCTGCGCAGTCTGCCCGGTCAAGCTGTCCAAGGCCGGCTTAAGCTATGACGCGGAAAATAATCGCTTTGGTTCCCGCGTCAGGGACTGGCTGGTGGAACTGCCGATGACCGGTTTCCTTTTCCCGGCTTTTCAGGACAGAAGCACCGATCTTCACGGTATGCTTTATTATTCCAAGAATCCGGAAGAACTCCGGGATGAGTTTGTGGAACGTCTCTTTGGCTGCAGTACGCCGCTGTCGGCGGGCGATCAGAAGGAGACCTTTAACGCGATGATCGAGGAAACGCTAGGGGAAGAATGTGACTATGAGACGGTCCGCAACATTCACGAACGGCTGCAGGAGCTTGTGGAGGAGCACAGCGACGAGCCGGAGCCTCTGGTGCTTGACAAGGCGGAGGTCAAACAGCTTTTTGCGGTCAGCGGCGTGGAGGCGGAGAAGTTCGAGGAGATAGAAGAACGCTACGAGGAGACAGCCGGGGCTCAGACGGAATTTCTTGCGTCCAATGTGATGAACACGAGAAAATTTGAGATACGGACGCCGGATGTGGTGATTCAGGTGAATCCGGAACGCTCGGATCTGGTGGAAACCAGGATGATCGATGGGCGGCAGTGTCTGGTGATTCCTGTGGACGATTCGGTGCAGGTCAACGGAATCTCCGTTCGGACGCTGAAAAAAAGAAGTGAAGAAAAGAGGGGTAATGATGCGGGAACAGCTTACGAAGCATGATGTGGAAAAGATACAGGAGGAGATCGATCACAGAAAGCTCGTGGTACGCAAGGAGGCCATCGAAGCGGTCAAAGAGGCGAGAGCCCAGGGTGATCTGAGCGAGAATTTTGAGTATTACGCGGCAAAGCGTGAAAAGAATCAAAATGAAAGCCGAATCCGCTATCTGGAGCGGATGCTGCGTACAGCCGAAATCATAGAGGACGAGTCCGGCGCCGATGAAATCGGTCTGAATACCCGCGTGGAGCTTTATTATGAGGACGAGGATGAGACAGAGTGGGTGAAGCTCGTCACCTCGATTCGCGGCAACTCCATGGAAGGACGCATCAGTATCGAATCGCCTCTTGGAAAAGCGATCCAGGGACACAGAGCTGGGGATAGGGTTCATGTACAGGTGGCCGGCGGCGGCTACGATGTGCTGATCCGTTCCATCGAAAAAGATGCCGGGGATGAGGATGAGATAAGAAAATTTTAGCTATAAACACACCCGGCCGGGAAAAACCTCAGGTTTTTCCCGGCTGGAAAACAGAAATGGAGGAGATGAATGCGGCATAATCAGCTTTTGAAGGAAAAGGTGTATGAATCGGTGGCCTCGGTGCTTCCGGTTACGGTAATCGTGTTGCTTTTGAGTATTACAGTGGCGCCTCTGACGGCGGGAACTCTGGTGCTTTTTCTCTTTGGAGCCCTGCTTTTGGTTATTGGCATGGGATTTTTCACGCTGGGCGTGGATATGTCTATGATTCCCATGGGAGAAGGCATGGGAATCCAGATGAGCAAATCGAGAAAGCTCTGGATTTCGGCGGCGGTCTGCCTGGCGCTGGGAATTTTGATCACGGTGGCGGAGCCGGATCTGCAGGTGCTGGCGCAGCAGGTGCCTTCGATTCCGAATATGACGCTCATTATGACGGTGGCGGTGGGTGTGGGAATCTTTCTCGTAATCGCGGAGATCCGTATGCTGCTTGGAATCCCGTTGTCCTGGGTGCTTTTATTCTTTTACGCCATTATTTTTCTGCTGGCGTTTTTGGGACCGGATTCCTTTGTTCCGGTTGCCTTTGATTCCGGCGGCGTAACCACAGGTCCTATCACGGTACCCTTTATTATGGCCTTTGGTATCGGTATGGCTTCTGTGCGAAGCGACAAAAATTCCAGCAGTGACAGCTTTGGACTGATTTCCCTGTGCAGTATCGGCCCGATTCTCGCGGTGCTGCTGCTTGGGATCACCTATCATCCGGAGGATGTGGCTTACACTCCGGTATCGATTTCCGATCTGCAAACCACGGTGGACGCGGCGCGGGAGTTTGCTATCGCGCTCCCGGTCTACGCAAAAGAGGTTGTGGTGGCCGTGGCTCCAATCGCGGCGCTTTTCCTTCTGTTTCAGTTGATTTTCCGCAGATTTCAAAGACATCAGCTTTTGAAAATCGCGGCAGGACTTATCTATACCTGTCTGGGCCTGATCTTGTTTCTGACAGGCGTAAACGTGGGCTTCATGCCTGCCGGGCAGCTCATCGGTTCTTCGATAGCCGGCAGCTCTCAGAAATGGCTGTTGATTCCCATAGGAATGTTGATCGGATACTTTATAGTAAGGGCCGAGCCTGCGGTTCAGGTCCTGACGCGGCAGGTGGAGGAGATTTCCAATGGTTCCATCAGCCAGAGATCGATTCAGTACAGCCTTTCGGTGGGTATCTGCATCTCGGTAGGGCTTGCCATGCTGCGGATTCTGACGGGAATCCCGATCATGTGGTTTCTGGTGCCGGGTTATGCGATCTCCCTGCTTATGACCTTTTTTGTACCTCAGATCTTTACGGGTATTGCTTTTGACTCCGGCGGAGTGGCCAGCGGTCCGATGACGGCGACTTTTCTTCTTCCCCTTGCCATGGGAGCCTGCAACGCAGTGGGGGGCGACATGATGACGGACGCCTTCGGCATCGTGGCCATGGTGGCTATGACGCCTCTTTTGACGATTCAGCTTCTGGGACTGTCGGATAAGCTCCGCCAGTATGTGGACAAAAGAAGGCGGGCAGGCATGGAACCGGCCTCTGTACAGGCTATCTGGGAACTTGAGGACGACATTATTTATTTTGATGTGGAAGAAACAGTCTGAGTAGGGAGGTGCGGTTTTGAAGAGAAAACAGGATGAGATGAAGCTGATGCTGACGATCGTAGAGCGCGGGTACGGCAAGTCGCTGACCAAGCTATACACGAAACATCAGGTAAACGTGCATTTTCAAAGTCTGGGACACGGGACGGCGTCTTCCGAGCTTCTGGACGTCTTGGGGTTCGGAGGAGCGGAGCGTACGGTGATCCTGAGCTTCGGCGCCGGGAGGGCCGTGGACCGGCTGATGTATATACTGGACAATGGAACGAAGGAGACGGCGGAATGCAAAGGAATCGTGGCTGATCTGCCGCTTACAGGAATGAGCCGCATCATGGCGGCTCTTGTGGAAAAAGATGTGCCGGAAGAAATGGAGGGAGAAGTTTTGGAGAAGCATGGAAAGAGCAGCCTGATACTGATTGTAGCCAATCATGGACATACAGACGAGATCATGAACACGGCCAGAGCGGCCGGAGCCGGAGGCGGAACGATCCTGCGCTCCCGCTGGGCCGGACCGGAGGATACCGGCAACTTCTACGGCGTAAAATTCCAGACGGAAAAAGAGATTATCGTGATTATGGCTTCTTCTGAGACGCGCAGCGCGATTATGGAGACCATAAACCGGAAACACGGACTGAAGACAGAGGCCGGAGCTATGATTTGCTCTGTAGGGATTGATCAGACGGTCCGTTTAGGGTAGACTGGGAATGTCTGCGGGAAAAAGTCTTCCGGCAGGTATACCGACGCTAAAAACGAGAGAAAGAACGGAGAAATGTGATGAATACAGCAGGAATGGTTCCATTTGTAAAATGGGCGGGCGGAAAAAGGCAGATGCTGGATCAGCTTGCCATCCGTATGCCGAAAGAGTACGGGGCTTACTATGAACCCTTTGTGGGAGGAGGAGCCCTGGCCCTTCATCTTGAACCGGGGCGCGTCTTTTTGAATGATATTAATCGGGAACTGATTCATACCTATACGGAGATCCGGGATCATGTGGATACGCTTCTGGTACTCCTTGACACAATGGACAAAGTCACCTGTACGAAGGAATACTATTATGAGATGCGGAGCCGCTACAACGAGAAGCTGAGGCTGAAAGACTATGATGCGGAAATGGCGGCCCTGTTTATCTACCTGAATAAGCATTGTTTTAACGGGCTGTACCGTGTGAATACCAAGGGCCAGTTTAATGTTCCCTGGAACCAGAAGCAGCTTGTACGTTCGATGGATATGGAGAATATGAAGCGTATTTCCGCGTTTCTGAAATCAGTGACGCTTACCTGCCAGGACTTTGAGGCAGCCATGAAGGATGCGAAGAAAGGGGATTTCGTCTACTTTGACAGTCCCTACGCGCCATTAAATCCTTCGTCCTTTGATTCTTATACGAAGGAGGGCTTTGCCGAGGAGGAACATCGCCGCCTGGCAGAGCTGTTTCGCAGGCTTGCAGAAAAAGGTGTGTTCTGTATGCTGACGAATCATAATACGGAGCTGATTCGGGAACTGTATGAAGGCTTTCTGATCGAGGAGATCGATGTGCGCCGCGCGATCAATTCGGATCCGAAGAAGCGGACCGGAAAAGAGGTTATCATCCGAAGCTATGGGGAAGCGCTGCCGGATACGGGGACTGAAGCATGAAGCGGGTTCTGGACGAGGACCTGATTTATGAGATACTTTCCGCCGTCGGGGAGATTCCCGAAGGGCGGGTAGCCACCTACGGACAGATCGCCGCTCTCATTGGCCGGGAGAGAAATTCCAGGCTGGTGGGAAAGGTCCTCAGTATGGCGGAATATTACGGCCATTATCCCTGCCACCGGGTGGTGAATCATGCGGGAAGGCTTGTGCCGGGGTGGCGGGAGCAGGCCGGCTTGCTTGCCATGGAAGGCGTGGAACTTAAAGAGAACGGCTGTGTGGATCTGAAAAAATATCAGTGGGAGTGCTGATTTTACAAAAGCACCATGGAAACGAGTACTGTGATGATTCCGCAGACGCCGATGGCGAGACCGCTCATGGCGCCCTCGGTTTCTCCCAGCTCTATAGCGCGGGAGGTTCCCACAGCATGGCTGCAGGCTCCGATGGCGAGGCCTGCGGTCATGGAATCCTTCACGCCGAACAGCCGGATCAGAAACGGCGCCAGGATGCTGCCAAGGATTCCCGTGAAAATGACGGCGATCACGGTCACAGGAACGATACCGCCGTGAGACTGGCAGACTTCGACGGCGATAGGCGTCGTGATGGACTTGGGGATCAGGGACGCCGTCATGGCCTCATCCAGTCTAAAGAGACGACAGAGAAGCCAGACGCTTGCCATGGAGGTGAGCGAGCCGACGGCGCAGCCTACGACGATGGGAAGCCAGTTCTTTTTCAGAATTTGGATCTTCGTGTAGATAGAGACGGCGAGGCAGGCCGTGGCGGGAGTCAGGAACATATTGATGACAGCACCGCCTTCGTTATAATTTTCGTAGGGAATGTCAAATACAAGCAGCAGGATTACGATCAGAAGAATCGCAATCAGAAGCGGATTGCAGATGACGGATTTCAGACGCTTCTGCAAAAAGCTTCCCAGCCAGAAGGCCAGAATGCTTAGGGCGATTCCAAAAAAGGGAGAGGCAAATACTTCACTCATTTTGAGCTCCTTTCTTTTTTCCTGCGAGCAGACGCATGGTCAGTCGGACGCTCCAGGCGGTAGCGGCGAAGGTGATTACTGTGGTGATGACGCAGATGAGAATCAGCGGCAGCCAGTTTGCCTTCAGAATGTCCAGATAATTGATGACGTTCACGCCGGCGGGAATGAAGAAAAACGCCATATTGGCCAAAAGAAAGTCTGATTTTTCCCGGATGTGGCTGATTTTCAGGACGCCCGTCAGCAGGCAGACCAGAAGAAGCAGCATGGCGATGACGCTGGCTGGAAATGCGAAGGGTAAAAACTGTTCGATGACAGTGCTGATCCAACAGATTGAAAAAATAATTCCGATTTGCTTAATGATTTTCATATCATTCTCCATTCTGCCGCGGAAGCGGTATTTAAATCCATCCGCCGTCAAGACGGATGATCTGCCCGGTCAGATAAGGGCTTTGCTCTGTAAGAGAGTAAACGAGACCGGCGGCTTCTTCGGGACGCCCGAAGCGTCCGGCGGGTATCTCCGCAGCGATTTCCTCTTTTTCTTCTTTTGTAAAGCAGGCGTTCATGTCGGTGTCGATGGCTCCGCAGGCCACTGCGTTGACGGCGACGCCGCTTGGAGCCAGCTCCTTTGCGAGCGCCTGGGTCAGTGCGTTGACCGCGCCTTTGGACGCGGAGTAGGCCGCTTCACAGGATGCTCCGGCACAGCCCCAGACGGAAGAAATATTGATGATGCTTCCGGCTTTATGGTGAAGCATAAAAGGTAAGGCAGCCTTTGTGCAGAGAAAGACGGAGGTCACGTTGGTACGCAGGATATGTTCCCACTGGGAGAGCGTGAGATCTCCGAAAAGTCCCACCTGAGAGATGCCTGCGTTATTTACGAGGACGTCCAGAGTTCCGAAATTCTCCTGGATTTTGCGGAAAAATTCCCGGACGGAAGGTTCCTCGCCCATATCCCCGGTATAGGTCAGGCAGGTAATTTTGTAGGTATTATGGAGCCGGGAGGCCAGAGCCTCAAGAGTTTCGGAGGAACGGAGGCAGGAGAGAGCCAGATTCCAGCCTTCTGAGGCAAATTTCTCGGCTATGGCAGCCCCGATTCCCCTGGACGCTCCTGTGATTGCCGCGTATCTTGGTCGCATGATATATTCAGCCCTTTCTCATCTTTCATACCCTTGTCAATGCAGGGTAAGGATTTTCCAAATGCAGTTTACATCATACACTAATTTATTTGTTTTCACAAGACGGAGTTTGGGCGCATATCCTAGAGATGAAGAATATACCTTTAGTGGATAAGGAGACTACTGTATGGCGACAAAGATAGTAGTGGATGCGGGGCATGGCGGAAGCAACCCCGGAGCGGTATACCAGGGACGCCGGGAAAGCGACGACGCTCTGCGCCTTGCGATGGCAGTAGGCCAGATTCTGGAATCCAACGGATATGACGTGAGCTATACCAGAACTACGGATGCGACGCAGTCAGTGGGCCAGAAGGCGGCCATAGCGAATGAGGAGGGAGCCGATCTGTTCGTATCGATTCATCGAAACGCGGCGGAATATCCCGGAAAGTACAGTGGAGTCCAGACCTTGATCTATGATGATTCCGGAATCAAGAAAGAAATGGCTGAGAATATCAACGCCAATCTGGAGCGTCTGGGATTTAGGAACGCGGGCGTGAGTATCCGCCCGAACCTGGTGGTCTTAAACAGCACGCAGATGCCGGCGCTTTTGGTGGAAGCAGGCTTTATCGACAGCGATAAGGATAACCAGCTTTTTGATTCCAAATTTCAGGCTATTGCTCAGGGAATCGCGGACGGTATTATGGAGACACTGGAAAACCAGAATATGTCAGGAGGAGGAAATATGACAGGAAATTCTATGGGAAACGGAATGGGGAACGGACAGAACTGCCCGGTATGCCCCTCAATGCCGGAGGGAACAGGTCCGGAGCAGGAGCTTTACCGGGTACAGGCAGGCGCCTTCCGCGACAGACAGAACGCGGATAATCTTTTGAGTCTTCTGGAGAACGACGGCTTCCCGGCCTACATTATTTATCAGGATGGCTTATATAAAGTACAGGTAGGCGCGTATGCCCGCCTGAGCAATGCGATCGCTATGGAGCGGGAGGTACGCCAGAAGGGCTACAATACTTATATTACCACGTAAACAAAAATTTTTGCCTGTGCTGTGTATGCAAAAAAGGGCCCGGCCTTCCTTACCGTTTGGTGAGGAAGGCCGTCCTTTTTGTCACAGAATACTCATGATTTGAACACAGAAAAAACACAGCTTCAACAAAAAACAAACACAAAATCTTTACCCATAATTGACAAGGGCATATTCGGTCAGAGCAGGGCTGTTTCGGCGTCCTGCTGTGTTGCTTTTCACTCCGCGTACGTCCAGTACGCGTCGTTCAAGCGCCTTGCAGGGCGCCGAAACGGCCTCTGC
>DVLE01000006.1 GCA_018715645.1 Candidatus Merdisoma merdipullorum | reverse complement strand
ATGGAACGGGGAAAAGGTGGTTGTCGTTAGCCATCTTTTTCTCTTTTTAGGGGATAAATTTTAGGAGCAGGCGTGACTCATGTAAGTCACGCCTGCTCCCGTTTAGGGTTATCTATTTCCCGACGACCCCTTTTTTTATACCCGGCGGAGCATTGACGCCAAAATCCACGGCCGGATGAGAGCAGCCATAAAGTAAAAAAAATAATGAAAAAGGAACAGCAAAGAAGAAATTGGAAAAGGTAGACTTTTTCGTTCAGGTAGAATATAATAAAAAAATGATGATCCTTATTGCAGATACGCTGTAAAAAGGTACAAAAAAAGGATAAAATGAAGCGACCGATATAGTTCTAACTTTCCTTGCTCACCGAAGGAAGCTTTGTTTTACAGAATTATTCTTGAAAAATGAGGTGAAACTATGAACAGGACATTACGAAAATTATTGTCCCTCATTCTCGCAGGAACTCTGCTCTTTTCAGGCGGCGAAGTTCTTGCCGAAGGCGATGGAGAAGCAGCATCTCAGGCCGGATCTTTTCAGGGAGAGTTCACGGAAAACAACAGTCTTCCCTCCGAGTCTGCGCCGAATCTGCCGGAGAATGAAAAAAATGCCGCTGGAGAATCCGACATGTCTCCGGACGGGGAGGAGACTTCCGGGACAGACTCCATCCCGGACGGGGAGGAGACTTCCGGGACAGACTCCGCCCTCTCTCCTTCTGATGCGGAGACAAACGACAGCCTTTCTTCCGACGCCTTGACGGACGCGGCGGAATACCAGATAAACGATACGGAGGAAGCCGCCGTCTTCTCTGAAGAAGGGATTCCCGAAGCGGCCGCCTTCAGCCTTGAAGATTTTCAGAACTATACAGTGACTCCCGACGAGACACATATTGTGGGTACCGTCATCAATCTTTTCGACTACTGGGTGAATATGACTGGGGATGAAAACGGCAGATGGAACGGCGATTATTATTATAGCTGGAAAGGGGAACAGGAGGTCTTTGCCGAAACAGGCATCAATGAGGGACATCCCCTGAAATTCGTATCCAGCGCTGGCGGAGGAATAAGTCAAGATAAACGTACAGACAATATAAATCTCTGGACCGGAAATGGTAGCGATGAAAGCGCCGCCGGCACAGGAGCAAAACCAGGCAAAGGCGGCGGTCCCCGCCAGGGAATCGTCCAAAGCAGTCTGTCAGATGGCTACCCGGTGTTATCCGCCGGTCTGAATGCGGATCTTGACGGCAGCTCATATACGACCAGTGACGGAACCGAATCTTTGGCCTATCTCTTTGACACGGAGACAGCGCATGAAGGAAAGCTTTCTTTTTCCAACGTGGGCGGGCTGCTCCAGACCGACGAAGATGGATACTACTACTATGACAGCAAGCAGAACTACGCTTATTTTAACGAGGCCGAGAACAGCTTCCTTCTCTACAATGAGGCCGCCGTTGATTTTGATAGCTCCGGAGGGCAGAAACTGTCGGGACAGTTTTTTCCGTTTAATCCTCCCGGCGACGTATTCACCATCGTAGATGACGGAACATTGGAAAGTACAATCGTAAATGCAGCCAGCAGCGGCCTCAGTCACTATTTCGGTCTCACGATGACTACCCGCTTCGCTCAGAAGAACGGCGGAAAAACTTATGACAATAAAAAAGTCACCTACAACTTTTCCGGCGACGACGACGTATGGGTATTCATCGACGACGTCCTCGTGGCGGATCTCGGCGGACTTCACGACGCCGTCTCGCTGGAAATCGACTTTTCCACCGGCAGCGTCGTCATCTATAACGATGAATACGGAACAGGCGGCGATACTAGCTTGCTTGGAAACAATCAGTACGACGACAGTGAGCATGTTTTTTTCGAGACAACCATTAAGAAGGCCTTTGAGGCTGCCAGAAAGGAGGGCGGCGTCGCCTGGAATCGCAACACCTTTGCCGACGACACTTACCATACGCTGAAATTTTTCTATCTGGAACGCGGCAACAGCGCTTCCAACCTGAGCCTGAAATTTAACCTTATGTCCGTTCCGGAAAGCCGGATTACAAAGCTTGATCAGGAAGGAACGGGCGTGGGCGGAGTATCCTTTGCCCTTTACCCGGCGAACGCAAGCGGTCCGGCGGCGGATGAGTACGAGATTTTAAACGGTTATGAAAGCTCTCCCATCTGGACGGGAAAGACAGCTTCCGACGGCACGCTGCAGATGCTGGATGAAGATGGTCTTCCGCTCACCTTCCAGGATCTTTACGCAAAATATCAGACGCCTTATTTTATCCTGAGGGAAACCGTGCCATCCGGTTATCACGCCTTTTCAGATACCTATCTGTATTATAATGAGAAAACGAAGCTGACCTTCTCCGGAAGCTATCTGTCCACAGGCACTTACGCCTCTCCCATCGTGACAGGTATCGCTCCTCTGAAGCTTTACGCGGCCGAAGATACCCAAAACCCTCTGTATAATTTTGAAACCAGTCAGGGTCAGCCTCCAGAGATCTTTGCCGTAATCTTTAAGCGCCTGGACATGGACAAACCATTGACGGACGAGAATAACTGGGCCCCTGTCTCCGGAAGCACCGAGACTGGATGGACCGTCTGGGATGATGGCGGCAACATGACCGAACGCATCTGGCAGGCGCACCAGGCCAACGAGGCTCTCGGAAAAGGCTACCATTTTTCCTACGAGCAGAACAGCAGCGCCTATCAGGCGGAAATAGACGATCTGCCCGGCACGATTCAAAACTATTATTGGTACGCTCTTCTGGAAGATCCAGGTGCGTCACCAGACAAACTTAACAGTCAGGTCGAGTACAGCCTCAACTACTATATCGACTGGGGCGAAGGCCATGCATCTTCAGGGCATATGCAGCGGATTCAGCGTCTCGATAATACGGGATTCATTCATGAGTTTTCTACCAGCATCCGCATCTCGAACGTCAAAAGCTATCTGGTAGTGGAAAAAGTAGACGAAAACAGCGAACCCATGGATGGCGCCGGTTTTTCCCTGTACAAAGCCGAAGATCTGGAAGGTCAGGGGGTTATCCGGGAGGATGGCACGGTAAATCTTACGGCCCTGGAAAAGATTCCCGCATACGATACCGGCGTAACTGATACGCTCAAGAGGGAACCGGATAACGCGGGGGATAAGGTGACCGGTCAGGGTCTGCTCGTATTTCCGAATCAAAAGGCCATACTGGAGGACGGCGTCTACTATCTCATAGAAACAGATTCCGGAAACGAAGACTATAACGTCAACCCTTACGCCGTGCAAATCATTGTCAACGACGATGGCGTCTTTGCGGACGCAGGAATTGAACATGATGGAATCACGACAAGCAGGCTTGTGGGAAGCGTGCTGAAAAGCATGTTATCTTTCACCAGAGACGACGGCGTCAATGCCACGCTTCACAATCTCAAAGTACAGCTTCTGACCGCGGACGAATACAAAAACGCAGACACCATCTGGAGCGAGTGGAACGACAGTCCGAAAGCCGGAGAAGAACAGCACCTGCAGTACAACGACGATGGCAGAGAAAACGATGATTACGGAATGGAATACAGTCCTTCAGAAGGAAGCTCACAGATCCTGGATACCACCCTCGATACAGGCTGGGGACGGCTGGAAATTCATCAATGCTACGATAACGATCACTATCCGAATTACACACAGACAAATAACGGAACCATCTACACTGCCAATGGCAGCAAGGTGGAAAATCTGGGCAGTCGGGACATCACAAACCTGTTCACTACCGTCCAGTATGTGACGGTACAGAATCAGCCCATCCGACAGACAGGTCTTCTCACCATCTCCAAGACAGTGGAAGGCAGCGCCGCTCCCCAGGGACAGGAGTTCACCTTTGAACTGACGCTTCAGGATCATGCAGGAACTCCGCTTAGCGGAAGCTATCCTTATACCGGAGGAACGTTTGGAGAGTCAAAGGATGTAACCGCGCCGGCCGACGGAAGCCTGACCCTCGACGCCCAGGGAAAGGCTGTCTTCACCCTGGAGCATGGACAAACCATTACCCTTTCCCTCCCTGCCGGAACAACCTATACAGTCACGGAGTCGCCGGCAAAAGGTTATTCCACGACCAGCACCGGCGCAGCGGGTACGATTGCAGCAGACCAGGGCAGCAAGGCCGACTTTACAAACACCTATGCGCCGGATGAGCCGGACATTCCGGATACTCCGAATGAGCCGAACACTCCGAATGAGCCGGACACCCCGAATACGCCGGATGAGCCGGACACTCCGGACGCCCCGGAAGCTTCCGGATCGCAAAATGTGAAAACAATAAGCGGACAAGTTCCGGAAACCGGCGACCACGCCGTTCCCGCTCTCTGGATCGCCTTTTTATTAATTTCCCTGGGCGGGCTGATCACGGTTTTCATATTAATAAGAAAAAAAGCACGCAGGAAATGAGACGTGGTCCGTTTTCGATAAAAGGCTTGCTTATCTCTCACATTCGTATTCCAAATTGGCAAGGGCATACCCGTCCTTGCCAATTTGGGATTGTATTATCGGATATGGTATGATAAAATAAAGATAAATTTATAATTTTGTTTTTATTATGCGAGAGGGTGATAGAGTGCCAAAAGTGGCTTATTCCGACGAGGATAGAGAACGTATCAGAACGCAGCTTGTCACAGTTGGGCTTGAGCTGATGGCAAAACAGGGCATACAGCATACGACCGTGGAGCAGGTATATAAAAAAGTTGGCATTTCACGAACCTTCTTCTATTCTTTTTTCCCAACGAAAGAAGATTTGATTGTTGAAACGCTTTATTTCCAGCAGCCCAAAATCATCAAATACGTACGAACATTGATGGCTGATCCTGCGTTAAGCTGGCGTGACGCCGTGAAAAAATTTCTCCACACCTGCTGTTTTGGAGAAAAAAACGGGATCGCTGTCTTAACCATCGAGGAACAGCAGCTTCTTTTCAAGCGGTTGTCAAAAGAAAGCTATCAGGTGTTCCGTCAAAAGCAGCTTCGTCTTTTTGGAGAAATCCTGGAAAGCTTCGGAATAAAGGCGGATACGGCGCGAATCCACCTGTTTACGAATCTGAGCCTGACAGCGATCGTTGTGCGCAAGGCTATCCCCGACACGCTCCCTTTGTTCGTTCCTGAAGCCGCTGACGAGACGCTGAATGTTCAGCTTGACGCGATTGTGGATACCTTGGAGAAATTTAAAACAAACCCCTCGCCCTGACGAAAATCCGTCCGAATATTATGTTTCGGCTATATTCAGACGGATTTCATTTTAAGCAAAATAAAAACATTTTTTTATAATTGTTTTTATTTATAGGCAACAGCGGCACGTATTTTATTTGTGCAGCTATGAGCGCCGCCCCATTCATTTCAAAAAATAAATGTACAGGAGGAGAAAGATATGGGATTTTTTAGCAAGTTGTTTAAGGGACCGGAAATCGATATGGAAAAGAGCGATGCGAATGCGAAGAAAATGCGCGCTCTGTTTAACCGTGTTGTAGAAGACGGGGACAATTACAGGCTGATTTTCGGATATACTGAGGATGTGAGCCGCTTCAACTATGGTTTTGTGCATGGAAGCAAGACAAAAATCGGCAATCTAATCGTCGGCTGGAATGAGGCCAGTCAGACAATCGTAGTCATTCCCACAGTACCCGATCTTTCCGGCTGCGGCGATCCCACCTACTACCGTCGCTCCGAAATTCTGAAAGCCTACCGCAGCAAATATCCTACCGACGCTTTTATCATTTACCCCGATAAAAAAGGGTATATCGGCATCAACGCCTATGATTGGCTGGAGGATGAAAAGCTGTATGTCTATGTGTCGCAGGACGAGGAGCTGGCCGCTTTCACCGACTTCTTTACGAACCGATTTGCAACCAAGTAAAAGAACAGATACCTTCGGGGAAAGGAGAAAAATATTGGATATAAACGAAATCAGAAAACGTGCGGAGCAGGCCCGTCAACAGGCCGCCGAGTCCATGAAAAAAACTTTTGAAAAAAGCGAGGAACTGGTGAATAAGCTTGAGATTTCCAGCTCAGAAGAAGAAGCGGCCGCATCTGACGCCAAGGCGGAGAATCAAAGCGACGCCAGCTCCAGGGGGCAAGTGGAGATTCTGGGCCAGCTATTCGGGAATGATGGTACGGAGCAGATGATGGAGCAGCTGTTCGGCGAGGATATGGGCGTTCTTGCTGCAGCTCTGGAAATGCTGGAGGCAGAGGATGCCGACGAAGAAGAAGATCCTGTATTTGACTGGGAACTGGAGCAGAGCCTTTATACTACCCTGGAAGAAACCATGGCGCGGCTTGAGGCCATTCCTGAGCCGGAACCGATCCCTTACCAAAAAAATGACGCAAACTGGGAACGCTTCGGCATCTTGCTGTCCGGCATTATATCGACGCTAAACGATCACCATCTGGACAGCATGGATGTAGAAGAACATATTCCTGTCATGGAACAAAAAATCGTATCTCTTGTACGCCGCTCCTGGGGGATAAACGGCCGCAGCGATCTGCTGGATATGATCCGCTATCTGGCGCAGGACGGCTATATCCTTCGGTATCAGCTTTACAGCGAAGCGTCTTCACCGGAGGAGCTGATGGATGAAACCATGGATGAGGAGGACCAAGAAGCTGCCCGGCGGGCGTGGAGATTCGCGCAGCGCTACAAAAGCCAATATGCCCCAGGCTTTATGGCCGGATGGGATATTGGCCGGGCAGCGATGCTGACTCGTTGGGGATGCTATCTGGGCTGGATCACGGAAAGCGAAGCTGTCGGCATTCTCTGGGATCTCTCCCAAAAGGCTGCGGAAGAACTGCATAGCTGGCGTGAATTTGCCCAGTCTTATCTTTTTGGCGGCCTTATGTGGAAACTGCTGTGCGGCGACAGCTCAGCCGGAAGTTACCTGGGCTATATTGCAGACGCCGCCACAGACCTGTTGACCGGAAAACCGGAAGAAGACAGCGGACAGTGGCGTAGTTGTCCCTGGCCTGCGCAGAGAAAAATCGGCTTCACCTTATAAAGCTTTTCCCAGACCGGAAAGCACCAGGCCGAATGAACTACACATTTTCAATCTGCCAATCTATCGGCTCCAGGCCGTTTTTTACAAGGAATTCATTCGTTTTGCTGAAAGGGCGGCTTCCGAAAAAGCCCCTGTACGCGGAAAGGGGACTCGGATGAGGCGCCTTCAGAATCAGATGCTTCGGGTTATTCAGCATCTGCGCTTTCTTCTGTGCAGGACTTCCCCAGAGGATAAATACAATCGGACGATCCTGTTCATTTAAAATACGAATGGCCGCGTCAGTAAACTGCTCCCACCCCATGCCCCGGTGGGAGTTGGCCTGGTGCGCCCGCACCGTCAGCACGGTATTCAGCATCAGCACCCCCTGCCTGGCCCATTTAACCAGATACCCGTTGTTGGGAATATAACAGCCCAGATCGTCATGAAGCTCCTGATAGATATTGACCAAGGACGGAGGTATCTCCACGTCCGGCTTCACGGAAAAGCAAAGACCATGAGCCTGTCCGTCGTTGTGGTAGGGATCCTGCCCCAGAATCACCACCTTCACTTCATGAAGGGGCGTCAGATGAAAGGCGTTAAAAATGTCGTCCGCCGGCGGAAAGATCTTTCTTGTGGCATATTCGTTCTGCACAAACCGGAAAAGCTCCGCGTAATAAGGCTTTCCAAACTCTGGCTTCAAGGGCGCAAGCCAGTCATTCTGTATCATACTCATGGTTCATCTCTCCTGTCTCATTTTGTGTATTCCATATCTCCTCCGCCCATGCGCGCACGGCCATGGTATTGCCGTACTCCATGACAAAGCGAAGACGCGTCCGAGCGTTTTCCAGATCTCCTTCCAGCAAATCAAGCTGAGCCAGCCGGAAGGTCCAGGCAACCTCCTGGATCAGATATTTCTTTTCCTGCAAAAGCTGGCATAGGATCTCCCGCTCTCTCACCCTGTCTTTCTTGATCCAGGCAAGTCTTCTGTCCCACACCCGCAAGATCTGGTCCACCTGCTTTTTTTCACGGAGCTTTCCCTGCTCCGCCATGGCAAGAAGCTGCCGCCTGCAGGATTCAAAATCTTCCATCATGCCTTTTGCCAGACAGTAATCTCCCAGAAGATTCAGATAAGCATAGTTCAGACTCCGGTTTTTGCTGCGGAACGCCTGAAACTGTGTCAATTCGCGATATACCGGATCGCAGTCCGTATATAAGATTTGATAGGCGCCGGCCGCGTTTATCCAAAGGACTATCCGGCATGCCGCCACGAGAAACAGAATCGTCATGAGATAAAGCCAAAAGGACAGTTCTTCTGTACGCGGAATGTACACTGCCGCTGTCAGAATCAACAACGCAATCCCGATTCCTGACAGAAGGTAGTGGTTTCTCCGAAAGCGTCTGTAACAATTGGCGCCGCTTAAATTTCTGTACTTTGTCGGTTTTGTACGTACTGCCGCAGTCTTCATCTTCGTCTAATTCCTCCACTTTACCTTTTCTGCCTCTACAGTCTGACCGAGACGCCGCGTTCTCTCAGATATTCCTTGACGTCGCGGATTTCCAGCTCCTTATAATGGAACAGAGAGGCCGCCAGAGCCGCGTCCGCTTTTCCCATGGTCAGCGCCTCATAAAAATGCTCCTTCGTTCCGGCTCCGCCGGAGGCAATCACAGGTATCGATACATTTTCCGCAACAGTACGCAAGAGTTCCAGATCATAGCCATTCTTCGTCCCGTCACAGTCCATACTGGTCAGAAGGATCTCGCCGGCGCCAAGCCTGTCCGCCTTCATAGCCCACTCCACCGCGTCGATCCCCATATCCACACGTCCGCCGTTTTTATAAATATTCCATCCAGTCCCATCTGCCCTTCGTCTGGCGTCGATGGCTACGACCACGCACTGGCTTCCGAACCTGTCGGCCGCTTCACTGATAAGCTCCGGCCGCATAATCGCTGCAGAATTGACAGAAATCTTATCGGCCCCCTCCCGCAGAAGCGCCTTGAAATCCTCTACCGTCCGTATGCCGCCGCCCACGGTAAAGGGAATAAACACCTTCTCGGCCACCTTCCGCACCATATCCACGACCGTGGCTCTGGCATCGGAGCTTGCCGTAATATCCAGAAATACCAGCTCGTCCGCTCCCGCCGCGTCATAAGCGGCCGCGATCTCCACAGGATCTCCGGCGTCTCTTAAATTCACAAAATTCACGCCCTTCACGACACGTCCCGCGTGTACGTCCAGGCAGGGAATAATCCGTTTTGTAAACATCTCCTAGCCCTCCAGCTCAGCAAAATTTTTCAGAATCGCAAGCCCGGTCCGGCCGCTTTTTTCCGGATGGAACTGACAGGCAAACACATTTCCCCTTTCCACCGAGGCGTCAATCTTCGTTCCGTATTCCGTCACCGCCTTCACGATCTGCGGCTCCGACGCTTTCAGATAATAGGAGTGAACAAAATAGACGTAAGGTTCATCCTCAAGTCCCGCGAAAAGCCGTCCCTGATTCTGAAGCTTTAGGGAGTTCCAGCCGATATGCGGAACCTTCAGTCCGCCTTTATCGGGAATCCGCAGGATCTCTCCCTTCAGAATTCCAAGGCCAGACTGGCCTGGCGCTTCCTCGCTCCTCTCAAACAAAAGCTGAAGTCCAAGACAGATCCCAAGGAAGGGCTTATTCTGCCGCACTATCTCCTGAATTACTTCCACAAGCCCATAGTTCTTCAGTTTTTCCATGGCGTCGCCAAAGTTTCCCACGCCGGGCAGGATCACCTTATCCGCGCGCAAAAGCTTAAGTCTGTCCCTGGTCACAAGAGTCTCCTGACCCAAAGACACAAGGGCTTTCTCCACACTTTTCAGATTTCCGGCGTCGTAATCGATAATCGCTATCATAAGCTCCACTCCTCATTCATCCAGTCGTATGACATGAACTCAGTTTACTATATTTTTTCCCATTCTTCAACCGCTTTTCATTCGCGGATAATGTCCCATCCACTTGCTTTTCCCTGTCTTTTCTGATAGAGTATTAGCGTATACATATATCTCATGAATGAAAAAGGAGAATACGAATGGCAGCAGAAAATAAATGCGATACCGCGGCCTGCGGCGGCAACTGTGACACCTGCGACGGAAACATCACCGTCACCCTGACACTGGACAACGACGAGACTGTAGAATGCGCGATTCTCACGATTTTCCCGGTAAACGGCCATGACTACATCGCCCTCCTTCCGCTGGATGAAAACGGCGAGAACGAGGATGGCGAAGTGTATCTTTACCGCTATGATCAGCAGGATGGCACTCCCGTCCTGGACAATATCGAGGACGATGAGGAGTATGAGGCTGTAGCCGATATGTTCGACCAGCTTCTGGATGCCGCCGAGTACGACGAAATGGTTGCGGCGGACGAAGACACGGCAGAAAATTAAAAAGCAGATGACGCCGCCTGACGAGGGCATCGCCAAATCATCCCAGCAGATGATAGAGCGATGCCCTCGTCAATTATGGGTACTCCTCCAGAAGCTCCTCCACAAAGCGGCTGCGCTCCGCCTTTTTGCCGTACAGCTTCTTCACGGAAAAGATATATAAAAGTTCTTTGGCCCTCGTCATGGCCACATAGAACAGACGGCGTTCCTCCTCCATGTCTTCCTCAAAAACAGTCCGTCTGTGAGGCGTGACGCCCTCATTGGCGTCGATGATAAAGACGATCTTGTATTCCAGTCCCTTACTGCTGTGCATCGTGGAAAGAGATACGCTGTCCTGATTCTGTTCTCTCTCCTTCGCCTGCCGCAAAAGCTCCGCGCGGACGCGGGAGATATGCTCCTCCCACTCTCCCAGTGTGGGAAAGCCCTTGGCCAGCTCCGCAAGTTCATCCAATACTGCCAGCAGCTCCTCCGGCTTCCTTCCCCGGTACTCGGCGTATTCCTTCAGATACTCCTCATAACCGATGATATGACGGATATAGTGGATAGCGCCGGAAGGCGTAAGCCTGCCGGCCAGCTTCAGATCCGAACGCAGCTTTTCAATCCGCTCGCATACCCAGGGCTTATCGTCGTACCAGGTCAGAAGCGCCTCCCAGGATATTTCTTCGCTTTCCAGACATTCGCGCCCGATATAGCGCTTGGGCCGGTTCATGATCTGCAGAAAGTCGCTGCGCTTTAAGCTCCCCTTCGCCATATGCAGGTAGGTAAACACATCCCTCACAATCCAGTGATCATAGAGGTTCGGCAGACTGTCGCGCATCCGAAAGGGAACGCCTTCCGAGATCAATTCCTCTACCAGCTTTCTCGGCTGTGTGTTCGTCCGAAACAGCACGGCAATGTCTCCGTAAGAGTCTCCCCTTTCTCTCCAGATACGGATCTTTTCCAGGATACAGTCATACTCTTCCTCCTGGTTCTTGAACAGATGCGTCACGATTTTCGCGCCTTCGCTTTTCTGCGCATGGATCTCCTTGGAAAACCGGTGGTGATTATGGCCGATTACCCTGCCTGCTCCCTCCACAATCGGGCGGGTACAGCGGTAGTTCGTATCGAGAAGCACCCGTTTCGCCGCCGGATAATCCTCCTCAAAATGCAGCATAATCTGCGGCTTCGCTCCGCGGAAGCGGTAGATGGACTGATCGTCGTCTCCTACAATAAAAAGATTATCCTCCGGAGCGGCCAGCATCCGTATAATGTCATACTGAAGCTGGTTGATGTCCTGAAACTCATCCACAAGGACATAGCGGAATTTTTTCTGCCAGGCGCCAAGAATGTCCGGACGTTCCTTCAAAAGCTCATAGCAGTATCCCAGCATATCGTCAAAATCAATCTTTCCGCTTCTGCGCAGCCGGTTGTCGTAATCGTTAAAAATCGCCGCGAAACTTCTGGAATCGCAGGAGGTGGACTTATATGACGTCAAATCCACTCTCTCATTTTTCACCCGGCTGATCTCCGAAGAAATGGCGGAGATCAGTTCGGCCTCATCGTCCGGTTCCAGCTTTTGCTTTAAAATTGCTTCCCGCAGAAAGCGGTACTTTTCCTCCTCCCGGAGAATATTATCCGCCCGATAGCCGTAGGCCAGCTTCAGGATCTGAAAAAAGACCGCATGAAAGGTACCGAAATACACCTTCGTGCTTTCGCTTTCTGTCATGCGAAGATAGCGTTCTTTCATCTCTCTGGCCGCAGCCCTTGTAAATGTGATAACCAGAATCTCTCCGGGGTTGATGTGACAGACCTCTGTCAGATACCGGATCCGCCAGGTCAGAACGAGAGTCTTTCCTGAACCGGGACCGGCTAGAATCAATGCAGGACCATTCAGGTGCTTGATCGCCTGTTCCTGCGCTTTGCTGAATTTTGCACTCATATATTCGGTTTCTTCGCCCACCTTACGCTCTTTGGCCTTTCCTCATGCTCTCCGAGGAAAAGCTGCATCCAGATCACATCGAGCCACCTTCCCTGCTTATAGCCTGCTTTTTCAAATACCGCGAAGGTCTGAAAACCGAGCTTCTCATGAAAGGCAAGACTCTTTTCATTCTCAGAAGTGACGACCGCATAAAGATTCAGAATATGCATTGCCCGCAGCCGTTCAAACAGAGCCTGGTACAGCAGCTTCCCCGCTCCTCTGCCGCGGCATTCCCGGTCGATATAGACGGAAGCCTCCGCGCACCAGTCATAGGCCCGCCGCACCATATAGGTGTCCGCATAGGCATAACCGATGATCCGTCCGTCCTCCTCGCAGACCAGATAGGGATACTTTTCCTGAATCCGCCGCACACGGGAGGCAAATTCCTCCAAAGACGGGACCTCGTATTCAAAACTGATCACCGTATCCGTCACATACGGTCCGTATATTTCAAGAAGCCGGGGGACATCCTTTTCGGATGCCTCCCGGATCGTAAATGCACTCATTCCTTCACGTTCTCCTGCTGAAGCTTCTCAATGGCGGCGCGCACGCGCTTCAGGGATTCTTCCTTCCCGATCACTTCCATGATCTCCGTCGCTCCGCAGGGCGTCGTCTGCTTTCCTGACACGGCGATCCGAATAGGCCAAAGCACATAGCCGTTCTTGCAGCCCTTCTCCTCCACATACTTCTGAAGACGGGCATAGAGAGCGTCGTTGCTGTAATCCTCCTGCTCCTCCAGAATCGGAAGCAGTTCCTTTAAAACCTCCAAAGAGGATTCCGGCGTGGTCTTCATCTTCTTGTGGGCGTAGATGGCAGTCTCATACTCCGGGACCTCCTCAAAGAAATCGATCAGGGCCGGAATATCCGGGAATATCTCGATTCTCGTCTTTACCATCTCCGCAATCTTCTTCAGATCATACGCTTTGGTAACCGCCTGCTTCAGATAAGGCAGCGCCTTCTCATAGAAGGCGTCGAAGTCCATAGCCTTGATGTATTCGCCGTTCATCCATTTCAGCTTCGTGTAGTCAAAGACAGACGGAGCCTTGCTCATATGATGGTAATCAAAGGCCTTCACCAGTTCGTCCAGGCTGTAGATCTCCCGTTCCTCCTCCGGACACCAGCCGAGCAAAGCCACAAAATTGATGATAGCTTCCGGCAGGAAGCCCTGCTCCAGCAGATCCTCAAAGGAGGAGTGGCCGCAGCGCTTGGAAAGCTTCTTATGCTCCTCATCGGTGATCAGCGGACAATGTACATAGACGGGAACCTCCCAGCCAAAGGCCTCGTAAAGCCGGTTATACTTGGGTGAGGAGGAAAGATATTCATTTCCGCGGACCACATGGGTGATTCCCATCAAATGATCGTCCACCACATTGGCAAAATTATAGGTCGGATAGCCGTCGGATTTGATCAGGATCATATCGTCCAGCTCCGCATTGTCCACCGTAATATCTCCGTAAATCTCGTCGTGGAAGGTCGTCGTTCCCGTTCTGGGATTGTTCTGACGGATGACATAGGGCGTACCCGCCTTAAGTTTTTCCTCCACTTCCTCCTTGCTCAGATGCAGGCAATGCTTGTCGTACATGACGATCTCCTTGCCCGCCACCTCTGTCTTCAGGGATTCCAGCCGTTCCTTATCGCAGAAGCAGTAATACGCCTCCCCCTTCTCGATCAGCTTTTTGGCGTATTCCAGATAGATGCCCGCCGCCTGGCGCTCGCTCTGCACATAAGGGCCTACGCCTCCGTCCTTGTCGGGGCCTTCGTCATGCTTCAGTCCCGCTTTTTCAAGGGTCCGGTAGATAATATCCACGGCTCCCTCCACGTAGCGCTCCTGATCCGTATCCTCGATACGCAGCAGGAATTTCCCTCCCTCATGCTTTGCAATCAGATATGCGTACAGCGCCGTTCTTAAGTTTCCCACATGCATTCTTCCCGTAGGGCTCGGCGCAAATCTCGTTCTTACTTCAGCCATATTTTCTCACTCCTGTCATTCGTCCCGGCAGCTTTTTGGATTCTCTGTCCCATGCAGGCTTCCGCCTGCTTTCTGCCGCCCTGCCATTATATAACAAAGCGTTCAGGTTTACAAGCCCTGCATTTATTCCGCCTTCTTCTGCTCTGTTCCCAGACTGTCGATAATCGTGATGACAAGTCCCCGGATGCTGTTCTCGGTCGTGCGGTAAGGCGCGATACGCAGCGTATAGTACCGTCCGTTCATCGCGGACACTTCCCGGTCAATGGGGACCAGATCCTTCAGCACATCCCTCGCGTCCTGCACAATGTCCTCCTCCGGAAAGCTGTGGGCGAAGATCTGGAAGGAACGTCCCACATCATGCTCCATAAGCTGGAATTCCCGTCCCACATACTCCGTAAACTTACGGATGTTCAGGTTGCTGTCCACGAACAGGATTCCGATCATCGTCGAGGAGAGAAAGTTCGACAGATCGTTGGTCAGCATCGTCAGCTCGTCAAGCTTCTGCTGGTATTCCGTATTGACGGTGTAAAGCTCCTCGTTCACAGACTGCAGCTCCTCGTTGGAACTCTGCAGTTCCTCGTTGGCGGTCAGGAGCTCCTCGTTGGCCGCCTGAAGCTCCTCATTAACAGTCTCCAGCTCTCCGATCGTGGATTTCAGATCATTCTGAGACTCGTGAAGCTCCTGCTCCAGATCGGCAATGCGCCTGGCCGCCGTCGTGTCCACATCGTACTTCTCCGTCACCCCATCCGGAACACTGTTCCCGCTCTCTGTGAAAAGCACAGCCACAAGCCCCATATCCTCCTGGCTGTTTCCCGTAACGGGACTCACCGTCAGATTTACGTTTCTTCGTCCCTCAGGACAGTCCATCGCAATGCCTGTGTAAGTGACCGTGATATGTTCCATCCGGCAGCGGTTCAGAGCCGTGGAAGCCACCAGACTCAGATCCTTATGTATCATGCTGAAGAAATTAAAGGTCGCCTTTCCCGGAGCAATCGACAGATAATCCTGATAATTTCCGAAAAAGTGGATCACATTGTTCGCTTCATTCAGTACCACGGAAGCCGGAAGAAAATTCTCCAAAAACTGCGTGTACGTGCTTTCCATTGCGTAGTCTCCTGTCTCCCTGTCTGTTACGCTGCTGACTCTGGGCGATACCGTATGGACATTGGGAATATGGAAAGAAGGCGGTATAAATTCATCTACTTTTCCTTCCCCCTTATGTACGTATATTTTTTCCGCGCTGCACACGGTGCGGAATACATTGCCGTATTCTCCTGCGGTCTCGCTCTTTCCCAGGAACAGGTACCCTCCCTTTTTCAAAGCCGAATGGAATATGGCAAAGAGGGTTCTCTGAAGCACTGGCTGAAAATAAATCATGACGTTTCTGCAGCTTATGAGATCCAGCTTTCCAAACGGCGGATCCGACAGCATATTATGGGGAGCAAAGATAATCATCCTGCGGATTTCTTTGGAAATCACATACTGCTCATTCTTTTTCGTGAAGAACTTCGCCAGCCTCTCTGTGGACACATCGTCCAGGATGCTCTCGGTAAACACGCCCTTTCCGGCCTGCTCAATAGCCTTGACGTCCACGTCCGTCGCAAAGATCTTCACATCTCTGTGAATATTCAGCTCGTCGAGTACCTCCCGGAACAGAATCGCCAGAGAGTAAGCCTCCTCACCCGTAGAACATCCTGCGCTCCACACACGGATCGGATCCTTTTCCCCCGCCCTCTCCACGATATTGTAGATGACGTGCTGTTTGAGCTTTTCAAAGAAGGCCGAATCCCGGAAAAAATTCGTAACCCCGATGAGAATCTCTTTTACCAGAATACCCGCTTCCTCCGGACTGGTCTTCAAAAGCTCCACATAGCCCGCCAGACCGGAACTGTGGGTTACCACCATACGCCGCTCAATTCTGCGCAGGACCGTCGTCCGCTTATAATTCGTAAAGTCAATGCCGCTGGACTTTTTTAAGATCGCGTAGATCTGCGTAAAAGTCTCCTCGTCCGAAAACAGAACTTCCTTCTCCTGGGGCTGGATGATCGTAGGATAATTGGAAAAGTTCAGTATCTCATCCACGATCTCGTCCGGAGAAAGAATAAAATCGGCCAGTCCCGTATTGATCACGCTGCGGGGCATCCCATCAAATTTTGCGGTATCCGGCTTCTGCACAATGACAAGTCCGCCGTTCTCCTTTACCGCCTTGATGCCGCTGGTTCCATCGGAGCCGGTCCCCGACATGACGACCGCGATAGCCCTCTCCTTCTGCTCCTTCGCCAGAGAAGCGAAAAAAGCGTCTATCGGATGATTGAGCATCCCGTGAATAAACTCTGTCAGATACAGTCTGCCCTCTTTCAGCGTCATATTGTTTTTCGGAGGAATCAGATAGACGGTATCCGGCTTTACCTCCATTCCGTTCTCCGCCTGCAGCACGTTCATCTCCGTGTGCTTTCCGAGAATATCCGCCATCAGACTTTTATAGTCGGGAGAGAGATGCTGGATCACCACAAAACACAGCCCGCTGTTTCCCGGCATATTCTGAAAAAACTGCTGCAAAGCTTCCAGCCCTCCCGCCGAAGCTCCGATGCCGATTACGAGAGGCAGATCGGAACTGCATTTTTCTTTCTCTCTCATCTCATTTGTATCCGCCACTTCTAAAACACCTCCTATCTCTGAGCCGCTCTCAGGTATTTATTCTCAAAATTCTGGGGCGGCATCGGCCTGTCGTAATAATATCCCTGACCATAGATACAGCCGGATTTTAAAAGCACTGCCGCCTGCTGCTGAGTCTCCACGCCCTCCGCCACGCAATTGATTCCAAAGTTTGAACATATTTTCGCTATATTCTCCACCAGCATTCTGCTGATCTCATTCTCCGGCAGATCGTTGATGAGACTTCTGTCCAGCTTTACAGTATGAAACCGGATATTGCTGAACATAGACATATTCGCGTAGTGGGAACCAAAGTCGTCCAGTTCAAACCGTATGCCATATTCCCCAAAGCTGTCTACCACATCCGCCAGGGTAGCCTTTTCCACATCTCCCGCCGTCTCGGTAATCTCAAGCTCTATCTGTTCCGGCGGGATCTCCGGATAATGGCTTTGAATCGCCAGGATAGAAGCAAGAGTCGTGGGATTGAACAGGGTCCTCCGGGAAATATTCACAGAGACGTTCAGAGCCGGAAGTCCCGCCTTCTTCCATTTGCTTAGCTGCTTCAAAGCCGCCTCCAGCATAAAGAAATCAAGTTCCCGAATGTCTCCGTTCTTCTCCAATGCCTCGATAAAGCGTGCGGGAGGAACGATATTTCCCTCCTTATCGACGGCTCTGGCCAAAGCCTCCGCTCCTATCAGGCTTCCGTCCCGCATGTCGATCTTGGGCTGGAAATAGAGCAGGTACCGCTCCTTCGGACTTTCTTTTTGCTCCTGTGCGAATATCTCATCCAGAAACCCCTCCCGCTCCGAAGGAATTTCTTTCACATGCTCGCAGTTCATCAGCGTTCTGGCTTCCTTCACCAGTTCTTTGGCTGAAAAGATTCCATCCGTCCAGGTGCTTCCCATCCGGATCTGGTGAGGATAACGCCTCTGAAGCATCGTGCGAAGCCTCGTGCAGCGTCCGGTGAACACCTCCTGAATGGTATTGGGAAACAGTACGACGAACTCCGCGTCCCAGGTACGGAAGATAAAGCTTTTTCCAAATACGCCGCCCAGGGTTCCGGCAATATAATTCAAAAGCTCCCGTCCGTATTCAAAGCCGAAGCTGCTGTTGAGTCCCGAAAAATTCGGAATATCCAGCGCCAGCGCGCCCATAGAGCTGTACAGATCCGAGTTCAGGGAATACACCACGTTCATATAGGACCGCAGATTCGGCAGCCGGTTCAGCGCTTCATCCCTGTAGTCCCCACTCTTTCCCTTCTGTGTGCGGAAACGGCCATGCTCCTTCTCGATATAGGGAACCAGGATATGAAGCAGGGCAGTGTCCTCCTCATGCTTCTTCGCATTTTCCACACACAAAAATCCTCTTGTCCTGTTCTCATTTTCCAGAGGAAAGGCCATAAAACGCCAGGTATCGTTCAGCTTCGACTTTTCAATGGCATTTCCCTGACTTTCCACACAGACAGGCTTTTGTTCCTCCATGCAGCGGACAAGCAGCGGAATTCTGGAAAGCTTCATGCCGGACACTACCTGCCGGATACTGTTCTTTTCCCGGCCGGTCCACTCATGAAGCATCCTGATCTCCTGGCTTTCCTCCGACAGGGAAAGAAGATAGGTCCGGTCCGCCTGATAATACTCTCCCATACGCTGCAGAGCCCCTCCCACTGATTCTTCCAGCGATGAGGAAGTCAGCATCAGTGTTACGCAGTTTAACACCACCGTCTGCTCCTCTCTGGTAAGAAGGCGATCCTGTTCCTTCTTTTCCAGGGAAACCTTTTGTCCCTCTCTCTGGAGATTTGTCCAGGCCCAGTCCTCATTTTCATTGGGAAATACAACCGCGTCCATAGCTGAATTTTCCCAAAGCTCGCAGAGGTAGCCTGCCTGCAGGGTTAAAACTCTGTAGTCCGCTTCTCCGGTACGCCCTCCCGCGACTCCGGCCACAAAGCGAAGCTTCTCAATTTCCGGAATATCTGCCAGCGACACCCTGGCGTAAGCGAAGGCGTCTTCAATTCGTCTTTTCAGTTCAAACCTCGAACCGCCTTTCGGGAAGAATACCAGAAGCTCGTTCCTCTTGTGCCAGCCTATGACGCAGTCCGTTCCCAGCGCAAACGACAGAGACACTGCCAGAAAATCAAGAGTTCTTAAGCCAGGCGCCTTTTCTCCCCCTCCAAGACTTTCCATGTCTCCCACAAGCTTGATAAGAGCCACAGCGCAGCGCGTGCCTGCTCCCTTCGCAATCAGCTTTTTGCAGAGCTTTTCCATCGTCTGCGGAGTATACGGAAGCCCAGGTCCTTCCCTTTCTATTCCTTCTTCCAGAAGGCTTTCCCAGTCATGACGCTCCTGTGTATCCATAAAGCAGGCGAACATATAGACGTCCTTCGTCTGGGGATCGCGCTGCAGATTCAGGGTGTCTGTCATCCAGCGAATATTTCCTCCGGAATCAACGACACGATGCTCTCTGGAAGACCATCTTTCTCCCTGTTCAAAAGCCTTCAGAAGATTCTCCCTAAGATACCTTTCATGAAACTCCAGCCCTTCTCCCCGGATAAAAAGATCCGAATCATCGCTGTCCAGAATTTCTGTATAAGATTTTCCCCAGGTCCAGGCCGTACGGTCTATGCCGTGCAGCCAGACGTCCGCCACAAAGTCTGCCGTAAGATCCGCCCGCACCCGCGCAAGCAGATGATGCCGCAGAATCTCCGGAAGCGGTCTGCGGGGCGTAACCATAGTATGAATTCCGGAGATTCCTGGAAGCTTTTCTTCCACGCCGATGGCCTTTACCGGCTTGCCGTCCATATCGTAAACCATACGATAAGACAAAGCCACCCACTCATAGCAGCCATTTTTCCCATCGCGCATAATAAAGTTAGCGCTCGCCGCTTTGCTGCCTTCCAGAAGCTCTTCGGCAAAAATCCGGAAATTCGCTGCGGAATCCGGATGGATTACTCCGCTCTCAATCATATCCTCCGGAAAGCCGGGAACCGTCTTCTGCGCATCACAGGTCTGCGTGCTGACATTGTACACGGCAAAGGTCCGCTTTTCCACATCCACCTCCCAGAGGACGTGGGGCGTCTGCTCAAAGGCCACCCGCAGCCTTTCATTGCTCTCCCGAAGCTGACGGCTTTTCTCCACCAGCTCCGATATATCCGTAGACACCTCCAGCATGACCGGCTCCCGGCTTTCCGGATAAATGAGACGAACCGCACGAATCTGGCGCCAGATATAATCCCTCCCGTTGCCGGAGATACGATGTACATGGCTCACCACGTCTCCCTTTTTCGCCCCCTCACGAAGCGTCTGCTCGTAATCCGCTTCATAGTCCGGATGAATGCCGATCCGGTCAAGGGTACAGGGCAGAGGACTGTCTTCCTCCCTTCTTCCTGTCATCTGGTAAAATCCATGACTCGCATAGATCAACCGGGGCTTCTCCCCTGCTTCGATCAGGCAGACGCCTCCGTCCATATATTTTAAGAGCGTATGAAGCTGAATCGTGTTCTCCGGCTGATAAGCGGCACGAAGAGCCTTATCCATTGGCAGATCCGAATAAATGTAAAAGCTTCCCCGACCGTTTTTCCGTGCCTCCCAAAGCGCCTTTTCCGCTTTTTCATACAGGCTCGCGCAATCCAGTCCCGCACCGGAAGCCAGATAAACTCCCACGCAGGCCGTCAGATAAACGTCCGGCCGTCCTTCCGCCGCAAACTGAAGCTTCTCACAAAGCAGCCTTGCCTTCTCCTGTATGGCTTCAGCTGTGATTACCCCGGTCAAAAAGACCACAAAGGCGTGTGTTTCTGTCTGTCCTACCAGATCTGTGGCGCGAAAAAGAGAGGATAGCATCTGTCCCGCTTCCCCAAACACCTCTTCCAGCTCTCCGGCTTTTTTCTGCTCTCCGGATGAATGGTCAAACTCCACCCGGAACATGGCGCAAATATCCTCCTGCTTCATCTTGTCCAGATATTTTTCGATATATGATCTCATCGCCCCGCCTTGCAATAAAGCCGGCTTCTCTTTTTTCATGATCGCCGCGTCCTTCCACGCTATAGAAAGTCAATTTTTACACACTTTGTTTTATTATATCACAAATTTTCTGCCGTAAACATTTTTTTACCTTTTTCAGCATGTTTATTACATCTCCCGGAAGGACATTCTGGGAAATACCGGGATTCCTGTTGCATATCCTCATCGCGCAGGATATAATAGCGATAGATGCTGTACAAGCAAAGCACTTATAATCTTATGGGAGGATACAGATATGGGATTGTTCAGAAAGAAAACGCCGAAAGAATTTGCCGGTGCGGCTGAAACGAAAGAGGCCGCCAGAGAAGAAACACATATTCTTTTCTCTGAAGAGTACTGTCTGGGAGCGTTGGAATGCGGTTTATGCAAAGACGCCTGCATCGCGGATGCGATTACGATTGAGCACGCAACAAATTTCATTTCCATTGACAGACAAAAATGCATAGGCTGCGCCTCCTGCGTGGAAACATGTCCTATGGGAGCTCTCGACGTCTTATAATGGCGCGTCAACTACTTTGTAACGACAACTAAACAAGGGGGGATGTCATTTTCCGACACCCCCTTTTATGATTGCAGATTAACGCCATTCCGTTTTCATGAGCGCCTAATCCCAGAAGAAAAACAGCAGATATGAGAAAAAATGCTTCTCCTTCACCCAATCCAAAAAATCCTGGTGATCCTGCTGCATACCGTTGATGATGCCTCCGATGATAGCCAGAGGCACGGACAGAATCGGCATCACCAGTTCATAAACAGGCAGCCACATAAATATCCAGAAATACACCATTGGAATGGTGGAGACTAAGAACTTGATAATTAACACCGGGATCAGCAGCAGCAGATTGGAATCTCCCAGATCGGAAATAAACATGAGCAGCGCGTGAAGATAGGTTCCCAAAATAATACAGCCCAGAGTATGTATCCAAAATCGCAGCAGCCCGAAAATCCGCAGCCGTACCAGATAACCGATTGTAACTCCCACAAACCGCATCAGCAGCATGGCCAGCACTAGCTGATATGCCTCTTGCAGTTCCCGAAAACGGAAGAAAAATGTCTCCGTCGGCTCCAGCAGGGAGATTGACGTAAACGGGGTGAGCAGCAGGAACATATACACCAGCATGGGATAATAAAATGCCTTAATGAAAATCTTATAGTAACCAATCCATGCGCCATCGTCTTTCCCCAGCCAGGCATATTGTTTGTCCGGATGCTTTTTCCAGTAGGGATCATGGACAAACAGCAGCCCCACTCCCAGAACCAGCACTAAAAAACTTCCGAGCAAAAGAAGCATATCGTGAGAATAAGCCAGATTATTCCAACGGGGAATGACCTGAATACCGATCCAGCGGTAAGCTGCGGCAAATTGCTCCGCCGCCCAAATAAAAAAGTTTTCAATGTATTCCATATCACTTCTCCTCTAAATATACGGACAGCGGCAGGTGGCCGCAGCCGCTATATTCCCTCATCAAAAAATCGATCCTGCGGATTTTTGCTTTTCCGTTCTTCCGGCAGTTGCTCAAAGATATTCACAAGGTCAAAATCCTCTCCTTCATTTTGAGCCTGGTAGCAGACAATTTTCCCGTCCGTTTCCACGCGCATCAGATCAGGGCCTTCTTGTCGTCTAATGCCAGATTGTGGCTTTGTTCCAGAAGATCTTCTTTTACGGACAGTCCTTCCAGCATCGTTTGAAAATGGGGACTTGGGTTATATTGTTTGCGACGAATTGTCCAATTATTTTCTTTCATCGAGGCCAACATTTCAAAACTGCGGCTCCGGTGACTATCGCTCAATCATCCGCTTCCACATAGGTGTCGTCCTCTTTCATCCGGTATGTTTTGCCGGTTTTGGGATCGAAAAACTTCGTATCCATCTCATCTCTCGCGAAGCGGGCCAGTTCGAGGAGATACTGCCGGCGTTCGTTGAGCTTATCCTGCCGTTCCTGAGCTTTCTGCCCCACAAAGCGGGCAGCTATCTCCCGTTCAGCCTTTTTTCTGCTTTTCAGCAGCTTTTCAATTTCTTCCTCACCCTGGCGGCGGCGCGTCTTATAAAACACGCCGCCCAGCATTTCCTCATACTTCCAACGGTTAACGCCGTAATTATTATCATCACTGCGCTCCGCAGACTGCTGAGGATTGTTCGCGATCAGATCATACAGCGTCAGCTTATCTTCCAGCGTCTTGCAATACCGATCCACCCAGCCCATCCGATAAACATAATAAGCTACGGTATAATTATTGTGCCATTTACTGCGTATCAGCCGTTCCCGCTCCGGTCCGTCAGGCAGTAATCCTACCAGATACAATCGGAGTTCCTCCCCAGGATCACTCCATTGTTTTCCAAAACGCGACCGCATCTTTTTTACATTTTTAGGGTCCGCCCCGGCACGGCAAAGGGCAATGGCTTTTTCGTGGTCCACCAGCTCCGGGAAGTGATAAAGATGCCATTTGCAGTCACCCTTTTCCGCGTAACGATAGTTGAATTCTCCTGTAATATAAACGTCCAAAACTTTTGGGTAGAATCTGCTGGGCCATTTGGCCGCATCCGCTTCTTCTTTTTGGAACTGTTTTCGCGCAGCCTTTTCCGTATCTTTTGGAAACAAACTATCCCACACCCCCATGATAAATCCTCCTAATTCATAAATCTTTTTACCCATAATTGACAAGGGCATACTCGCCTCCAGCGGCCTGATTTCGGTCTTTTCCGCGTCATCGTCAATCGGCGTACGTCCAGTACGCCTCATTCCGTGTCCTTGAAAAGACCGAAATCAGGCCTACTGGAGGTCAAAGAGTCAGGCAGAGGCCGTTTCGGCGCCCTGCTCTGACCGAATATGCCCTTGTCAATTATGGGTATCTAAATATCGTATTAATAATTAGATTA
>DVLE01000075.1 GCA_018715645.1 Candidatus Merdisoma merdipullorum | reverse complement strand
CTGCTCAGCTCCGCGCCTTCGTCGCTTACCTGAATCTTTAATTCTTCATTTTCCAATACCCGCATTTTACTCATATCGCTTCCTCCTCCAACCGACGACTTTTTCCGGCCGTTTGATTTCTTCATTATATCATGTCTGTTCTTTTTTTCCAATCCTAACGGGGGATTTTCGATTCTCTTAAGGTTTTTTTAAGTTTTGCAACATTTTTTTATGTTTAATTTAGAAAATGGACATACTTTGAACACATTTGAACATTATAATAAGGCACAGATAGTTGATTAAGACATCACTATCTCCCCCCTCATAAGAAAAGGAAAACCGTCCGGAGAACCGGACGGTTTTTCTTTTCTTATGCCCTTAACTGACAAGGGCATCCATGATACATCGCATTGTTCTATTTCCAGTTCCAACGGCCGTAACGTCTTGTGACGCCTCCTATCAGTTCCACTACGTCGTCGGACATCTGTCCCGGAAGCAGTCTCCACTTCCAGTTTTTCCCCACTGTGGAAGGAGTATTCATTCTGCACCGATTATCCAGTCCCAGATAATCCTGCATGGGTATGATACAGATCCGCGCGGAGCTGCGCATAATCAGGCTGATGAGAGGCAGGTACAGATTCTTTCTGGCTGTACGCATATCACACAGATACTCTCTGACAAGCACTCTCTCCTCCTCCGTGATACTGTCGTACCAGCCGGAAATAGTCTCATTGTCATGGGTTCCCGTATAGGCCACGCTGTTTTCCGGGTAATTGTGGGGCAGATAATCGCTGGCGCAGCCGGAATCGCGGGAATCAAACGCAAATTCCAGCACCTTCATGCCAGGATACCCGCTCTCCCATACCAGCCGGCGAACAGAATCCGTAACATATCCCAGATCCTCCGCAATAATCTCCTTTTCTCCCAGAGCGGCTTTCACTGTGCGGAAAAGCTCCATTCCCGGACCTTTTTCCCAATGCCCCTTTGTGGCGTCCTCATCCCCAAAAGGAATCGAATAGTATTCGTCAAATCCCCGAAAATGATCGATCCGCACCACATCATAGAGCTGATAGCAGTAAGACAGTCTCTGAACCCACCACTGATACCCTGTCTGCCGGTGGTAATCCCAGCGGTACAAAGGATTGCCCCACAGTTGTCCGGAGGCGGAAAATCCGTCAGGCGGACAGCCTGCCACGGCCGTCGGCCTGTTATTTTCATCCAGTTGAAACAACTCCGGATGCGCCCAGGTATCCGCACTGTCCATGGCTACATAGATAGGAATATCTCCGATAATCCGGATTCCCTTTCCATTGGCATAAGCCTTCAGCTCTCTCCACTGCCGGATAAACTGATACTGCAGATACTCCTGAAACTCTATGTCGAAATAATACTCCCGCTGATAATATTCCATGGCATTGTTCCAGCGCAGCCGAATATCTTCCGCCCATTTTGTCCATTCCTGTCCGCCGAACACTCCCTTAACTGCCATGAAAACCGCATAGTCCCGCAGCCACCAGCTATTTTCACATCTGAATCTCTGAAATTCCGGATCCTCCGCAATATGGCTGCGTTCGTAGGCCCTGCGCAGAAGCCGGTACCGCGCCTTATATAATTTCTCATAATCCACGGAATCCGGTTTTTCCCCAAAATTCTCCGCGTCACATTCTTCTTCTGTCAGCGCTCCTTCCTCTACCAGCTTTTCCAGACTGATCAGATACGGATTGCCCGCAAATGTAGAAAAGGACTGATAAGGAGAATCTCCATAGCTGGTGGGGCCAAGAGGCAGAATCTGCCAATAGCTCTGTCCGCAGGCCTCCAGCCGATCCACAAAGTCATACGCTTCTTTTGAAAAACAGCCAATGCCATACCGCGACGGCAGGCTGGTAACAGACAGCAGAATCCCGCTTTCCCGTCTCATCTTCTATTTCCTCTCTTCGCTGTTATTTTAAATTTCTGTCACAACTCCGTAGTGATCCGATACCAGCGGTCCGTTTATCCCGTTGCAGATCACCCGCGACACTGCCGCCTGGAGCTTTGTACTGCACCAGACATAATCAATACGCATCCCCAGCGCCGCGCCCTCTTCTTTCCAGCCGTCGATAGAACCGCTGACCGTATCGCCCTGATCTTTGACCCGCGCCGTTTCATACATATCATACCATCCTGACGAGCGGATCAGATCATACCCCTCCCCCCGGACGTCCGCTCTGGAATTACAGTCTCCCAGCAGCCATACGGGCGGCTTTACAGCCTCCTGTTCCTGTCCCGGCTCTGTCTTCATCCAATTCTCCTCCAGCTCTGCGCACAGACGGGTCCACTGTGCCCGGAAAGGCTCTTCCTCGTCCTGCCACCAGCCCATATGGACACAGCCAAACCAGCGGGGGCCGGAAGGAGTGAGGATATTCATCCCCAGCACCCTCCGTGTCTTCCAGTTATCATAATCACGGCTCTCTGAGATAAAGAACTGATCCGTCTTCTCTGCCGGCCAAACTGTAAAGAGCGCCAGACCTTCGTCATACCGGCCGTATCCTACTTTGGCGGAAATCCATGTCCAGGTCATAGAATATCCGCCTTCCTTCAAAAGCCAGGCCAGACGGAACGCATGATTGTCCATACGCACTATCGCCGGTTCCATACCTTCTCTTCTCCTGCAGGGGAGATAGCCTGTCTCTTCCAGCCAGATTTCCGGCGCCGGCTCCGCGCTGACCGTCTGGTTTACCTCCTGAAGAGCCAGGATCTGAGGCCGTTCCTCCAGAACAACCCTGCTGAAGCTGTACAGCTTTTCTTCATAATCCGGCTCTATAATGCTGTGAGTATTCAACGTAATCAGTTTCATTCCGACCGCCTGCCTTATAAAATGTCGTTAATATCAGATTTCAGCACATCCGCCTTCGGTCCGTAAACCGCCTGGATGCCGCCGTCCTTCTTGATGAGTCCCATGGCTCCTTCTGCCTTCCATGCCGGAAGCTCGGCCACCTTTTCCAGATCCTTTACTGTCACCCGCAGCCGCGTCATGCAGGCATCCACCAGCACGATGTTCTCTCTTCCGCCCAGGAGGCCGATAATCCGCTCCGCCTGTCCGTTTCCATCCACCGCGGCTTTCGGCGCACCTCCTTCTTCAGTGTTCTCATCCGTATAATTGCCCAGGCGTCCAGGCGTGGCAAACTTAAATTTTCCAATCATGTAATAGGCTACAAAATAACCGATGATAAAGAATACAACCACCGCGATCACAAAATTAATGATGTCTCCGATCAGTCCCGCGTTCACAGACATAGGAATTCTCGTCAGAAATTCCAGGTTTCCAAAGGAATGGAGTCTGAGATGGAAGATTCCTGCCAAAGCAAAAGCGCATCCCTGCAGCACTGCATAGATCAGATACAGCGGCAGCGCACAGAACATAAACATAAACTCCAGCGGCTCCGTCACTCCGGTCAGGAAAACCGCCAGCGCCGTAGAGACAAACATGGAACGGTAATTCTTTTTCTTATCCGCGTCCACACGACGATACATTGCCAGCGCGATTCCCAGAAGAAGTCCCGTGGCTCCAATCATCTGTCCCACTTTAAATCTTGCCGGGGTAACCGTCGTCAGAAGCTCCTGATAACCGGCCATGTCGCCTGCGTTTTTCAGATTGATCAGGTCTGTGACCCATGCCAGCCACAGAGGATCCTGTCCAAAGACCTGCGTTCCGGCATTGGCTCCGGTGAGAATCGTATAGGTTCCTCCAAAGGATGTATAGTTCATGGGAATCGTCAGCATATGATGCAGTCCAAAGGGCAGCAGCAGACGTTCCAGCGTACCATAGATAAAAGGCGCCAGCACAGGCGAGGTATCCGAGGAATTGGCGATCCACATACCAAAGGAATTGATTCCTGTCTGTACTACCGGCCAGATTACCGCCAAAATCAGGGAAACTATCACGGACCACAGGATCACGACCAGCGGTACAAAGCGTTTGCCGTTGAAAAAAGCCAACGCGTCGGGAAGCTTTCTGTAATTATAATACTTATTATAAACCACGCCTCCTACGAAACCGGAAATGATTCCGACGAAAACTCCCATATTCAGAGCAGGCGCCCCAAGTACTGACGTAAAGTAACCGTCCACCGGAATTTCCTGTCCGAACAGCGTATGGGTTACAGCCCCCTCTGTAGTCAGCATTTCCGCGGACACGCCAAAGATCGCTCCGGTAATCGTATTAATCAGAATAAACGCAATGACAGCCGCAAAGGCCCCTCCCGCTCTTTCCTTTGCCCAGGATCCTCCGATCGCGGCAGCAAAAAGAATATGCAGATTATTGATGATCGCCCAGCCGATATTCTCCATCGTGCTTCCGATGGTAACGATCATATTCACATCCACGCCTGCCATCTGTACCAGCTTTCCGATACTGATCATCAGTCCGGCCGCCGGCATGACAGCAATGACAGTCATCAGCACTTTACCCAGCTTCTGAAGGAAATCAAAATTAACCGGAATTTTCTTCTTTCCCTTTTTGGAAACGGATGCTTCCTCCGCTTTTTCTGAAGCAGCCTCCGGCGCCATGTCTCCCGCAGTCTCAGAGCTACCCGCCGCACAGCACTCGTCCAGCACCAGAAGAAGCTCTGTCTCTCCGGCTTTTACCTCCCCCTCCGCCGTGTTCAGCGTCCGGTTCTGCAGGCCGTCGCAGACCAGCACCGGAGTCACAGGGTTCAGCCCCTTGGCTTTCAAGGCATCCAGGTCTACTTCTGCCAGCAGATCTCCTGCATTTACTCTGTCTCCTTCTTTCACATGAACCTGGAAGCAGTCTCCTTTTAGCTGTACCGTATCCAGACCCACATGGATCAGAATCTCCAGGCCATCCTCTGTCCTGATGCCGTACGCATGCAGCGTCTCCGCCACAGAAGCCACTTCACCATCCACAGGGCTTAAGATTTTTCCCTCCGACGGAATCACCGCCGCTCCATCTCCCAGAATCTTTCCGGAAAATACCGGGTCCGGCACCTCGTCCAGCTTTATCGCCCGCCCGGTCACCGGAGACAGAATCCGGATTCCCATGCATCCGTCCTCTTTCACGTTCATAACCTATTACCTCCCATACTTGATTATCTTTTGCGTTCGTAATGCAACCGTTTGCACTAAATATATACAATCTCACGAATTTTCTCAATACCTTTTTGCTATGTTATTTGCATTTCTCCGTTTTGCATAAAATTTATCGGGTATTTTTGTGCAAATTTGCGTACTTATAACGCAATCGCTTGCGCTCTTTTGCATTATTTTATTGACATCCTGCTTTTCTGTATATAAAATGAAGAAGATGGCGGCGTGCCGGAAAAGCTTCCGTTCTCCTTACGCCGCCTGCAAAAATTTTATCTTTTTATGCAAGGAGCGATTTTATGCCTGTAACGATTAAAGACGTGGCTGCACTGGCGGGCGTATCCCCTTCTACTGTATCGCGCACATGTAAAGATCATCCATCCATCAGCAGAGAGACAAAGGAAAAAGTGCGCCGGGCAATGGCTCAGCTTGGCTATGAACCCAATTTTCAGGCAAGCAACCTGGCCTCACAGAATTCCCGAACCATCGGCATCATTCTTCCAGTTTCAGAGCAGGAGGCCTACCAGAATTCTTTCTATCTGGAAACCATTCGCGGCATCAGCCAGCTCTGCAATCAAAAGCAATATATCAATACAGTTATTACAGGAGAAAATGAAGAAGAAATTCTTGACGCAATCCGGGCCATGGCGCGAAGCGGCCAGGCAGAGGGTTTTATCGTCCTTTACTCCCGAAAGCACGATCCGATTGTCGAGTATCTCTGCGAAAAAGGACTTCTCTATGTTCTGATCGGAAAAGCATACCGCAATGCCAATCAGACCATCTATGTAGATAACGATAATGTTCTGGCCGGACGGGAAGCCGCTTCCTATCTGATAGAGATGGGCCATCAAAGAATCGCCTATATTTCAGCCGATAATACCCTGCTCTTCGCCGAGGACAGGAAAACCGGCTACGCCGCGGCTCTTTTGGAGCATCAGCTTCCCATCCGTCCGGAATACTGTGTCGAAATGAACTGCCGGCCCGATCAGAGAAGCGCTGTTCTGGAAAATCTTCTTTCTTCGCCTGACCGTCCCACCGCGATCCTGGTCAGCGACGACATTCTCGCCATGTTTGTGGCCGGAGCCTGCGGAAGCTTAAGGCTTTCCATCCCGGATGACCTTTCCATCCTTTCCTTCAACAATTCGCTGTTCGCCCAACTCAGCTTTCCGCAGCTGACCTCCGTGGATGTAAACGCCCGGCAGCTTGGAATCGAAGCGGCCTCCCAGATGATCAGCCACATTGAGAATCCCGGACTTCCGGCCACCAAGATCATCGTACCTCATGTGTTGGTGGAGCGGAAAAGCTGCTCGCCCCCCTCTTAGGAGCGTTAAATCCCGCAAGACCGGGACCTTTCAGATTTTCGGGCTTTCGCTCTTGATTTCTCCGGACGGTATGCTATAATAGTGTCATTAACGCAGGAAACAAGAGTATCCTCGCAGATATAGTTCATCGGTAGAACGCCAGCTTCCCAAGCTGGAGAGGCGGGTTCGATTCCCGTTATCTGCTTTGAACTGCTTTCAAGGAACCCCGTATTTACGGGGTTCTTTCTTATTTTTACCCTTAATTGACAAAGGCATACTCGCCTCCAGCGGTCTGGTTTCGGCTTTTTCTGCGTCATCGTCAATCGGCGTACGTCCAGTACGCCTCATTCCGTTTCCTTGAAAAAACTAAGCACTAAAGAATACCGGAAAAGAATCTGCAATTATGCATCTGCGGACAGCATCAGGAGCCTTGACCGCCAGATAGCAAATCTCCAACGGCAGATAAAAATCAGCCAGAACAAAGACCTAACCGTCTCTGTCCTGGCTTTTAAAGAGAAGAACTATCTTTATGAAAGAATCAATGCTTTTTGTCTATGCAAGATCTATACCTGCGTCCCGCAGATTTTCTTCAACGCCCGATCCAGCATATTGCTCTCCAGAACCAGCTTCTGACCAAACAGCGCTGCCGCCGTAAGCTCTGGCGCCGCAGGCAGGACCGCAAGAATCCTTTGAGGATTTTGAATTGCCTGCGTCAGCACTTCCCTGCTCTTTTCATCCGTCTTGTTCAATATATAATATACCGGCTTCTGAAGCTTCTCACCCAGCTCCCGGATCTTTGACGCAAGCTGGACAGATTCATAGGAAGGATCGCAGACCATCAGAATCAAGTCCACCTCATCATCCAGGCCCCGTCCGAAATGTTCAATTCCGGCCTCCATATCCAGGAGGGCGATTTGGTTTTCCTCAAGCCGCAGATTGCTGACAAACTGCTTCATCACCGTCCCCATGGCGCAGGCGCAGCCTTCGTTCGCCTGATGAATCTTTCCGCTTACCATCAGCTTTATCCCGTTTTTCTCTGTGTAATAATCCTCCGGAATATCGCAGAGCCCCCACTGTCCCTCAAAAAACTGATGCGTAAAATTGGAAAGCATCATATTATTCAGGACTTCCTCTTTTCCTCCGAAAAATCCTGTGAATTCTTTGGGATTTTCCATGCCGAGATGACGGTGCAGCCCGTAATTGGATTCGTCAGAATCAATGATTAGAACCTCTTTCCCGGCCTTTGCAAGCCTTTCCGCCAGCAGCGCTACAATAGTACTCTTCCCGCTTCCGCCTTTTCCGCAGACAGATATTTTCACTTTGACACCTCCTCAAGATACAGGGACAGATGTACATCGCCCGGTATCACACAGCCGCACTGCTCGCAGACGCTGTCTCCCACTGTCAGTCCATCCCGCTCAAACACTTCTATTACGCCCCCGCACCTGGGGCAGTCAATCTCTTCAATCGTCGTCATGCCTCGCGCTTCCTGGCATCCGGATAAAATATCACTCATTTTTGCACCTGCTTTCCATATTTTTTCATAATCACTTTCTTACGGCCTCATCAGCAAGTGATTCGGCCTGTACGGAATCCCTGTATTTTTTCATATAATCCATCACAATGTCTCCCACATAAGCCACATCCTCTGCGGAAAATGCCGCAGGGAAATTATCCGAAAAGAGAATCTGGGCGGAGGGTGGAAATCCTTCTTCCTCCTCTCCCTCCCACAGGATCAGGCAAAGCTTCAGATCTTCCAGAAACTCAAACTCATACGCCACGTCCCCCGTCTCCTTTTTGACCCCATGCAGGCTTTCCATGATCCTGCAAAACTCCGGAAGGCAGGTCCCGTAGCTCCTCGCCAGCCGGAAAATACATCTGCCCTGAAACTGACGGTAATATACCTCGCCCCAGGGGAGGTCGTGATAGGAAATCAGCTTTCCGGAGCTCATCACCGCGTTCCCGTCCAGAAGATACCTAAGCAGCAGAATCTTCGCGTCTATGTTTTCTTCCAGCATATAGATGCCGTTTCCCTGCTCCTGGTGGCTGATTTGAAATCCCGGATGTGTCACCTGATAGAGCACTCCCATAAACCGAATCAGGAATGCCTGCTCCCTTTCATGAAAGGTAAGACCGGAGCTTTCGCTTATTACCCTGGGAGAGGTCTCCTGATACCGCTTCAGATAATGACGGTATGGCTGCTGTGTCAGGTTATCCTTTGCGTATTCCAGCTTCATATTTGATACGACCTTTCCTTTCCAGTTTAGTGCTTTTGACTGTTTCTTTGGACTACAGCCCCAGCTTTTCCACAATCTCCTGAAGGGCTTTCCGCACCGGAGAATCCGCGGGAAGCTGTACAATGGGTTTTCCATCGCAGTCAAAGCGGTAAATCATGTCGTCGTGGGGAACTACTCCAAGAAGCTCCAGGTTCTGATTTTGTATCTCTTCCAGCGTTCCGGCGTCCAGCTTCCCGTCCGGAGCCCGGTTGATGATCAGTCCTGCCTTCTTCGGCTTAAAATTCAATTCCTTCATCAGAGCGGCGATCCGTCCGGCCGCCTGCACACCCCTCCGGGAACAGTCGCTGACCAGGATCGCGATCTCCATCATCGGCAGAATCCCGCGGCTTACGTGCTCCATTCCTGCCTCATTGTCCACCACCACATAGGGATAATGGCTCTGCAGCTTCTGGATCTGCGTCTGAACCAGGCCGTTTACGAAGCAGTAGCAGCCCTGCCCCTGGCTGCGCCCCATGATCATCAGATCAAAATCGTCCTCTTCCGTAAGAGCGTCTGTCAGCCGCGCTTCCAGATAATCCTTTTTCGTCACGCCGGCGGGAATCTTATAACGGCTGTCAGCCCCTGCACGCTCGATCTCCTCCCGCAGCTCTCCAAGGGTGATGCCCGCTTCCACGCCAAGAACCTCATTGAGATTTGAGTTGGCGTCCGCATCCACAGCCAGAACCGGCTTCTTCCCGCTCTGGCAGAGATACTGGATCAAAAGGCCTGTCAGCGTGGTTTTCCCCACGCCGCCCTTTCCGGCTACCGCAATCACATGTCCCATACATTCTTCATCCTTTCCTCTGCTGATTCCACACTTCTGTATTTCCGGCAATGATCCGGCCGCCGTCCGCATCGGCTTCCAAAACCCCACAGCTCCACAGCCGCGGTACAGACAGCCTTATACACAGTGTTCTTTTTATGAACAACATGTTGATTTTCTTTTCAAATTGATTATAATAAAAGTATCAGAAAATACAATCATCAATTCAAAGCTGTCTGTATGTTTCTGGACAGTTTTCCATATTCTGTTCAGAAAATCCAATAGAAAGTTGAGGAAATTTTATATGCCGGAAAAGACACAGAAGGAAGATCGGAGGACGCGTTATACCCGTCAGGTCATAAAAGAAGCATTTTTAAAGCTTCTGGAAGAAAAGGAATATCCGAAAATCACGGTCACAGAAATCTGCAGGCTTGCGGAAATCAACCGGGGAACCTTCTATCTCCACTATTATGATACCGCCGATGTGCTGGACGATATTCTGAATGGGATTCTGAAAGAAACCACCAGCGTTATTGACCACGTATTCTGCCCTGCAAGAACCTCCGGGAGCTGCTCCTATCCCTTCTGTGATCACCTGCACAGCAGCGACCGCTATCAATCGCTTTTCCTTGACGACACAATATCCGCACAGATCATAGAAAAAATGGCGGAGACGACAAAAGAAGACTACGTGACCTGGCTGATGTCACACAGTCTCCTTACCTTTGAAGAGGCCGAAGCTATCTTTTATTTCCAGATGAACGGCTGCCTGGCCATCAATAAAGTCATGCTGCGCAATCACTGCTCCGACTGGAAAAAGATACAGCGGGCCATCGATCAGTTTATCCGCGCAGGGCTGGAGTCCTTTCTGATTCAGGATCAGAGAGACGATCCGCCATGTAAAGCCTTCTCCATGTCTCCTCCAGCCTCCTAAGCATCACCTCTCCCACGGTCACCGCGTCTTCTATCGTCAGATAGTGATCCGCAACGCCTGATACGAGCATCTTCCCGGAGGCCGGAAATTCCTCGTCCGCAAACCACATCTTCACTATGACCGGATAATGCGGCAAAAAGGGAAATACTGCGCACAGATCTGCATTACTGTCCCGGAACACGGCGCCAAGGGCTCTGCAGACCTCTTTCAGTTGTTCCGGCTCTCTGCCCTTCAGAAATCCGGCAAGAGCCGTGTCTGCCGTGCGGTCGAACTTTGTCCCCCGAATGAGGCCATCCTTCAGATTTCCGAATGTTGTCATTTCATCAGACAGCGGCGTTCCATCAGCGATAGAAAGATAATGCAGCAGGATCAGATAATGCCAGTTCTCCGGCTGCGGACTCACAGACCAGTCCCCTGCGTTCAGCTCCAGCCGCTGATTCAGGCTTTGCAGGCTCAAATGCTTTGTTTCCGGCTCCCACTCCGCTCCGGCCAGTTCCGCAAGTTCTTCCGGGCTGCGCCCTGCAAGCCAGCCCTTCGCTACCGCCAGCATTTCCTGAAAGGCGTCGCTTTTTCTTTCCTTTTGCATCTCAGATCCCTCTGCTTTTACTTTTCTCTTTTTCGCTTGATGTAAATATTATTTTAACATTATCAGTCTATCATCCCCTTGCGTATCTGTCAATATGTTGTTATAATTAAATTAACATTGATTTTTATCAACAGTCACCAAAGGAGGCCGACTTTCATGAAATATTCCACAAAGGTCAGCGACGCCGTTCATATCCTGGCCTTTATCGTATTAAATCCCAAGGGCTCCCTGTCCAGCGACAGCATCGCGGAAAGCATCCATACCAATCCGGGATGCGTCCGCCAGCTCATGTCCGCCCTGCGCAGGGCCGGACTTCTGCTCAGTGTCAAAGGACATCCAAAGCCGTCTTTGAGCAAAGTTCCCTCTGCCATCACCCTGCTGGACGTCTATAAAGCTGTGGAGGGGGACAAGCCTCTGCTCCATCTGGACACTCACACCAACCCCGAATGCGGCGTAGGCATCCATATTCAGCTGTCGCTTCGGGACTATTTCGATCAGGTGCAGAGGCGCGCGGAGGAAGAAATGGAAAAGATAGCGCTTCAGGATATTCTGGATCGGTATCAGGAAAAGCTTTTGCATTCAGACGGACGTACCGGCTGAATGGGCGATGCTGCTATTTACTTTAATCAGAAAGGAGAGTGCGGGATGAAAGTAGGAATTATCCGCTGTATGCAGACTGAAGATTATTGTCCGGGGACCACGGATTTTATGGCAATCCGCAATAAAACCGGCGCTTTTGAACAAGTAAAAGAAGAGATTGAACTGATTGGATTTATCAACTGCGGAGGATGTCCTGGAAAAAAGGTTCCCTTGCGTGTACGGGAACTAATCAAAAGGGGAGCAGATACTATCGCTTTCGCCTCTTGTATTCAAAAGGGCACACCCATAGGCTATCCCTGTCCCTTTGCGAAACGTATAAAAGAGCTTGCGGAAAAAAATGCCGGAGCTTCTGTTCAGATTTTGGAGTATACTCATTAACAGTATTTTGCAGGAATATCTTTCACTCTCATCCCCTGCATATACCGGGAGCAGTTCGGCATTTTCAATCCCCTCATCGCAATCAAAGGTGTAAAACGCCTTACAGCGGTACATCTTGCCCTCCCTCCGGGAAATTTCCGGCAGATGAAAGCGCAACTTTCAGATCAGACCTACGGGTTAAAATAAGACCCAGAAGCACACTTAGCCCATAAAGTAAAAATGTATGCTGACGTTTTTATCTGGATTATTACAAATTGCTCATCTGACATTACAATCTTCTCTTTGCTCCAAATAATACAGATTTATGTAAATAATTTCTCCAATGTGGTAAGCACACCATCATCTTCATTGGAAGGGCAGACGTACTTTGCCGCGTCTTTTACATTTTGTGGCACATTGTTCAGGAGTGATGTCCCACCGTTCCACAAGCCGTTTAAGGCCGGACGCCTTATGGCAACCCGGCACGATTAAATCAATAGAGCCGTGGCCGCTTGTAGTAGGCTCCACTTTCCCATGGAGTCGTTCCCGGAAAATATCGTAATATTCATACGTTTTTTCTTCTGGAACTATGGGCGCAAATTTTAATATCTGGTCTTTTACTTCCTTAAAATTTTCTACCCATTGTAAGCGATGGTAATAAATACCGGTCAGGTCAAAGAAATCCTGACTAACCGTTCCGCGCTCACAATATGCACTGTTGACGCCGCACAGGACATTTAATACTTCTGGATATTCACGGCATACATCAATGACAAAATCGACGGTTTCCTTTGGCATATTAGCCGTAAACACCAGTTCTTTCCTGTCTTTTACGAACGCTCCGTTTTCTGCCACAAAGGATAATTCATCATAATAGCCAGGGAACAGATCTCTCAACTGGTAATACTGATTTCCGCTTGCCACTACGAAATGACAGCCGAAATCCTTCATCTGAGACAAAATGCGTTTGAATCGCGGTATATCGTAGGTGTAGTCAGACCGGACAAAAGTGCCATCAACATCGACAGCAACCATTTTTATTTCAGGTTTCATATCGTTATCATCTTCTTCCATGTACCGTTTCACTATTTTACTATCGTATAGCGGAGGCGTATTCCAATACTTTTTCTTCTCTTTATCCGAACCAATTATGACACGATTGATACCTTAGCAGCCGACACAAAATGTATCCCGGTAACGAATAGCCAATGAATCTGCTTGTTTTCATTTTAATTTTTTAACACTTCGCCAATATCCCTGTCAATGCAGATTGATTCGCAATTTCTCTCGGCGCATCGGCTTCCCCCAGGTTGACGCAGGCATAAACCGCCTTGGGATTCTCCGCTGTCATTCTCCAAAACGAATATTTGATAATGACCGGGGCGTTATGTTTATTGCGCGCCATTTTTCTATTTTTATTTTTCAAGACATTTCGGGTCAAGCAGAAAATCATAGATGTTTACGGTCAGGATACCATATTCGTCATAATGCGTCGGCACCATGTCTCTGGTAATGATGATTTTCTTGAAAGAATCATCAATCTTTCTGAATGGTCTAACCTCCTGAGCGCGCTTTGCTTCATCAGGCAGTGTGTAAGCAGATTGAATATAGTATCTGGAAGAACCAAGATTACACACAAAGTCAACTTCCAACTGCTTACGTGTTACTTTCCCGTTCCGATCTTTTTCAGCGATAGGTACGACTCCTACGTCTACGCTGTAACCACGCATACGCAGCTCATTGTAAATCACATTTTCCATGGAGTGGGTCTGTTCAAACTGACGAAAGTTAATTCTTGCATTCCGAAGTCCAAGGTCAGAAAAGTAGTATTTTTTGGGAGTTTCAATATATGCCTTTCCCTTAATGTCATAGCGCTGCGCAGACTCGATCAGAAATGAATCTTCAAAATAATCCAGATACTTTTTAATGGTATTGGAGGTTATTTTAGATTTCTTCACAGTTCTAAAAGTATTTTTAAGTTTCTCTGGATTTGTCAGCGAACCAATCGCAGAAGAAAGGATATTCAGCAGATCCTCCAATTCGCCGATGTTTTTGACACGGTTCCGCCTGCATATATCCTGGATGTATATTTCACTGAACAGATTCTGTAATACCGCAGCTTTATCATTTTCCCCATCACGCAAAACGACTAAAGGAATGCCGCCATAGAGCATATATTCAGACAGTCCCATATACTTATCACCTTTATATACAGACATAAACTCTGCAAAACTTAAAGGATACATATGAACTTCATCGCCGCGTCCAGCAAACTCTGTAGCAATATCTTTTGACAGGAGTTTTGCATTACTTCCTGTCACAAATACATCCATATTATCCTTGCGCAGATAACTGTTCAGCACTGCTTCAAAACAATCCAACATCTGAATTTCATCAAGCAGCAAATAATACATTCCATCGTCAACGACCTTGGTTCGGACATAAGCCATGAATTTTTCCGGGTCTGCCCCACGCTTTTCCTTCTCAATCCCAATAAGGCTTTCGCCGATCAGGTACAGGTCGTCCGCTGAGTCAAAGGCAAAACGTATGATATGGTCAGCATCCACACCGCTCTCCAGTAAATGATGATAGAAAAGGTTATTGAGCAGATAGGATTTACCACACCTGCGAATACCAGTGATAACCTTAATGAGTCCGTTGTTCTTTCTTTTTATCAATTTATCCAGGTAGAAATTTCTGCGAATCTCCATTCAATAACCTCCTTGCAAAAGATTTTTGCAACCTGATACTGTTTTCCGTTCTATTTTATCATGAAACAGACACCAGCTCAATATGTCAGCGCAGCTTTGGAAAGGATTTTTGCAGCTTCTGGCATTTTTCTGTTTTTAGATTTGACAATCTATAGTATATGCAGGAGGTTAATTTCAAAATCATATATTTTTTGAAAGCAGGCAACATTCCATATGGCGGATGAAGGAACGGAATCTGCTGCCTTATAATTGTTTCAGTGTCTCCCCGATATCCCCATCAATGCAAATCGACCGCCCCGCAATCTCCCGCGGCGCATACGCCTCCCCGTAATTTACGCAGGCATACACTGCTTCCGGATTCTGATGCGTCATCCGCCAGAAGGGGTACTTGATAATCACCGGCGTGTTTGCCCCAACCCCCAGCTCCCAAAACAGCACGCGCCCCCCGTCCATGCGCCCGATAAACGCCTCATACCGCCGGGCCGCCCGGTGCCAGCCCGCGTCCTCCACAAAGGCAGCATCGCTGCGCAGGTTCATGTTCATAGGCTTCCCGCACCGGGGACAGCGGGGAATAAGCTCCGTGGGAATCCGCATATCTTTTTGTTCGGCAATCATCTGGCGGACCTGCTCTTCATTGTCATACGTCTCCTGATGGCAGGGCCCGGAGCACTGCCACAGGCCGTAATCCCCCTGGGTGTAAAAAAGGCGCTCCTTATCAAAGCCCGCCTTTTGAAAGCAGTGGTCCACATTGGTGGTGATGACAAAATAATCCTTTTCTTTTACCAGCTCCAAAAGTCTCTGATACACCGGAACGGGCGGCTCCACATACCGGTTATAGTAAATATGGCGGCTCCACCAGGCCCAGTATTCCTCCAGAGTCTTATACGGATAAAAGCCTCCGGAATACATATCCCGGATTCCGTATTTTTCTGCAAAATCCCCGAAATACTTAAAAAACCGCTCGCCGCCGTAGGTAAACCCCGCCGAGGCAGACAGACCGGAGCCCGCGCCGATCACAACGGCGTCCGCCTGCAAAAGCGCATCCGCCAGGCGCTCAACCCGCCTTTTGAAAGTCTGCTCCGCGCAGCCTGCTTCGTCAAAATTCTTCCGCCCGCTTCCTGCGGCCTTCCCTGCCAAAATTCCTCCGAACATAACACATCTCCTTACTGCCGCTTCTCAATCACCTGTTTGGGGCAGATTTCAGCGCACCGCCCGCAGTGCAGGCACCGGTTCTGGTCAATCACAACGGGTTTCCCCGCAATATCAATGCATTTCTGGGGACAGACCGAGTAGCACAGCTTGCACCCGATGCAGCCCTGTCCCACAAAATAGCCGGTCTGCCGTTTCTTCCCATCCCCGATAACAAAGCGGTCCCGCGCCACATGGGACGGATCGCTGATATCAAAAAATTCCCCTTCCGCCTCATAAATCTGGAATACCTCCAGGGCGCTCCTGGTGTTGCCGGGATAAATTTTCTGCATATAGGGATTCTTCTCAAAAATCAAATCCAGCTTTTCGCTTCCTATATTTCGTATCTTCCCCCGCAGGGAAACCGATCTCCCGTCCTTCGTGGCCGACAGGGAAATGTAGCCCTGCTCCATGAGCTGCCCGTAAAATTCCTTTCCCTTTGCCGTCAGAAAATATACGCCTTTTTCGTCCCACAGCATCATATCAATGACCCGGGTCTGGGGATGCCCGTCCGCCCCGATGGTCGCCGCGGTGGAGGAGTGCATCTCCTCCACCAGCATTTTCAAATACGCACGTGTCTCCATCATCCGCGCCTCCGTCCGGCCGCCCTTTTAGAATTCATAGGGCGGGTTGCCGGAAAAATCAGCGATCACGCCGTGGGGTTCTTCCAGATAAAACACCTCGAAAATCGGATTGTCCGCTGTCTGGTACTGCCCCTTCACAATGGGGTTGGCGATGCACATTTCCTTCGCCGCCCTGTTATTCTCAAACACAGCCTTTCCGTGCAGGCGGATCCACGCGTACTCCGGGCTGGATACGGAAACCTCCACATACGGATTCTCCTGCATATCCTTGTACACATCCTTCTGGTTGTTGGTGCAGAACCACAGCCTGCCGTCCAGCTCGCCGGCAAACATAAAGGGGCGGCATTTTGCCTTTCCGTCGCGGCCTACGGTTGCAAGGTACTGTACAGGGTTCTGGTTTAAAAATTCTACTACTTTTTTCATGGTCATTTCCTCCTTATTCCTCCCGCCCGGCCTGCGCATCCTCCCGGCCGCACAGCTGAACAGGAACATTTAACTTGGGAACTCTTGTTTTTCCCTTCCGTTGCCTATATAATAAATCCGGAAGCACGAATTGAGAAGTACGCACAATATTGTGGTATAGTTACCCGTTGGATACTATCGCGTGTTCAGACACGCTCTAAAGGAGGAATGCTGCATGGAGACCGCTCAGGAGATTGCCGAAAAGCCGGCGAGAGAACTTCCCGCCTGCCCTGTGGAGACCACGCTGATGCTGATCAGCGATAAATGGAAGGTATTGATTCTGCGCGACCTCATGCCCGGAACCAAGCGTTTTAGCGAGCTCAAGCGCTCCGTCGGCCACGTCACCCAGAAGGTTCTTACCGCCCAGCTCCGCCAGATGGAGGAGAGCGGCCTGGTTACCCGCACGGTCTATCCGGAGGTTCCGCCCCGGGTGGAATACTCCCTGACAGAGCTCGGCCGCAGCTTAAAGCCCGTCCTAGATGCCATGTGGGATTGGGGGGAGAATTATAAGTCGAAAAACGCGGTTTCGCAGCAGGAAAACGGCGGCCATTAACCGGCCGCCGCATCTGTAAAACCGCACTTCTATGCTCTTTCTTTCTGTTCCTTTCTTCGGCCGCTCATCCGCTGCAGCCCCTTCCCGCCATAGTGGGCCAGAAAAACAAACAATCCCATGATCCCGATGTATTCCGTAAAAAAGAGAGGCACCGGCCCGAACCTTTTTCGCATCATGCCGAGAATCATATTCCAGTGAAGCCCCAGATGGAGCGCCATCAGCACATACATCCAAAACACGCACACAATGTGCGTGATGCGCCCCAGGGCAATGCCTCCGCTTATGGGCAGAAACGCGAAGACCTCCCGGGATAAAATCACAGCGCTCACCATCGTTCCGAACATGGAGAAAAGCAGCAGGACATTCACCGCGGTCCGCACCACCCGATAAGGGGTATACCTGCCCTGAAGCAGATGGGCAAACCATGCGCGGTTTAACACCTCATAGTGTGGTTTTATACTCATATCCGCATTTCTCAATGCCCACAGAAAAAACCGCCTCCCTGCGGATTTTAAAATTTCCGAAAGGGAAGCGGTTTTCTGCTTGTGTTTATTCAGATCCGCGCACGGTTGTACTGTTTTTTGCATCACTCAGCGGCGAATACCATAATCTTCTCTGCCGTATTGTCCTCTGCAGACCACACCAGGCACTTCCTTCCCTGGGTCAGGTCGTCCAGCGTCACGATGTTTCTGGTGAGATACGGGAAAATGTTGCAGTCCTCAGCCAGCACATATTCGGTACCGTCCGAGGCAGTCAGGACGGACTCACCTGTGCTGCCGTCCGTTACCATAGATTTTACCTCAACGTAATCCGGCACTTTAAAATCTGACGGCACATTCACCAGAAGCATCTCCGCGGTACTCTGGGGAGGGAGGCTCATGGTCATGGCCGGCCCTATGTAAGCGTACACCGTGCTGCCGTCCTCGATGTCGTCATACGCCACAGGCATGCCCGTAGATGCGTCCAGAATGTAAACTTCCTCCGAAAGGTTCAGGACAATCTCGTTGGCAGGAATCTCATCCTCCTGTCCCTCCTCCACCGCCACATCCTGACGGTTCATTGACAGGCGGCCTTCCTCCATCTTTGTCACCGGACCAAAAATACGGATAAGTCCAAGCTCCTGCGGCTGGCTCTCCTCCATGCTCTCAATGGCTCCTGTCACGGTCTCCACTACGGTGTCTTCCACAGTTGTCTCCGGCGCGCTTGTCTCCTGAGCCGATGTCTCCAGATTCTCTGCCTGTGCATTTGCCGCGCAGCCTCCGGCCGCCAGACCGGCTGCGACGCAGATCATCGCTGTATATAATTGATATCTTCTCATATAGAATTTCTCCTTTTCCGCAGCCGGGTCGGCCGCTTGTTACATAGAGAAGTATATATGATTTTGCCTCATTATCCAATAAAGGTTTTCTTAATAATTCTGAACGAAGGATTAAACTTCCCGGCCTAAAAATTACATTTTGCATGTATCGCACGTAAGCGCCTAAAAGACAGGCGCTTACGTGCTCATAACAAAAAAGGATCCGGCCAATTTGAGCCGGATCCCATAAACATGTCCCTTTGGAGACTTTGCATATTCTTTTTCAGCAGCTTATCTCTGCACACGGCCTGAACCATCGCCGCCGGCCAGGTTGTCCACGTCTGCGCGGGTAACCAGATTGAAGTCGCCGGGAATGGTGTGCTTCAGCGCGGAGGCTGCCACTGCAAACTCCAGAGCCGCCTTCATATCCTTGCCGTCAGCCAGACCGCAGATCAGGCCTGCTGCAAAGGAATCGCCGCCGCCCACACGGTCCACGATGGGGGTGATGCGATACTTTCTGGAGTGATAGAACTCACGGGTCTTGCCGTCCATAATGCAGGCAGACCAGCCGTTATCAGAAGCGCTGTGGCTCTCGCGCAGGGAGCTTACGATATACTTGAAGCCGAACTTGTCAGCCATCTGATTGAAGATATCCACATAGCCTGCAAGCTCCAGCTCGCCGGAGGTAACATCGGTGTTGCCCGGCTTAAAGCCAAGAACCTTCTCCGCATCCTCCTCGTTGCCGATACATACATCCACATACTGCATCAGATTGGTCATAACCTTCTGCGCCTTCTCAGAGGACCACAGTTTCTTGCGGAAGTTCAGGTCTACGGAAACCGTAACGCCGTGGGCCTTTGCAGCCTTCAGGGCAGCCTCGGTCAGCTCAATAGCAGCATCGCTTACAGCCGGGGTAATGCCGGTGAAGTGGAACCAGTCCGCATCTTTGAAGATATCGTCAAAATCGAACTCGTCCGGCGTAGCTGTGGAGATGGAGCTGTGCGCACGGTCATACACTACGTTGGAAGCACGCATAGCGGAACCGGTCTCCAGGTAGTAGATGCCCAGACGCTCGCCGCTTCTTGCGATGTGCTTTGTTCCTACATTGTACTTTCTCAGAGCTGCAACTGCGCACTCACCGATGGGGTTTGCGGGAACTGCGGTCACAAACTCTGCGTCATGTCCGTAATTTGCCAGGGAAACAGCCACGTTGGCCTCGCCGCCGCCGTAGTTTACATCAAACTCGTCTGCCTGGATAAACTTCTCATTGTTGGGGGTAGATAAGCGAAGCATAATCTCGCCCATGGTAACAATCTTTGCCATTTTAATACTCTCCTTTACCATTCTTGCTGACAGCCCGGGCGCATGTCCCGAGCCGTTACAAACATTCTCACAAATTCTCTTATGCCCGTGCCGCAGCTACAGCAGCTACGAACTCCTGTGCCTTGGCGGTCACAGCCGCATAGTCACCGGTCTTTGCGCCCTTGGTCAGGCTGCTGCCCGTGCCGACCGCATATGCGCCGGCCTTAAGCCACTTGTCCACGTTGTCCACGTCCACGCCGCCGGAGGGCATAAACTCGCCCTGGGGAAGGGGTCCCTTGAAGGAGCTGATCGCTGCCGGTCCCACAATATTTCCGGGGAAGATCTTGATGATGTCGGCTCCGGCCTCCATAGCGGTAATGGCCTCGGTAGGAGTCATAACGCCGGGAAGCATGGGCACGCGGTAACGGTTGCAGAGCTTGATGGTCTCTACATTGAGGCCCGGGCTTACAATGTAGTTTGCGCCGGCCAGGATGCAGGCTCTGGCAGTCTCCGGATCCAGAACGGTTCCCGCTCCGATCACTACCTTGTCGTTGTCCTTGTACTTCTCAGCCATCAGCTTGATGAAGCCAACCGGATCGCCCTCGTCCATGGTCATGGTCAGCTCGATCAGGTTGATGCCGCCGGCGATAACCGCGTCAACAACCTTCTCGCCCTGCTCATAGTTCTTTGCGCGGATAACCGCAACCAGGCAGTCTTCCTTCAGTCTTGCTAATACTTTTTCCTTTTTCATCTTTCTTCTCCTTTACACATATTCGCATATACGAATCATCTTCATATTTGCGATTCATAACTAAATTTTAATCTCTGCGCATCTATTTGTCAACAGGGAAACCCTATAAAAATGCTCCCCTATTTACGGCATATTTTCCAAAAATCCCAGGATTCGGGACAGTTCCATGGCTTTTTCCCTAGCCAGTTGCCCCAGAGCCTCATAATCTTCCGTAGGCTTATAGAGGCTGGAAAGGCTGATGGCCCCCACCACGCCTCCATCCGGCCCGAATACCGGAGCGCCCACACACTCCATGTGCTCTTCCAGCTCCCGGGCATCCAAGGCATACCCCCTATCCCGAACGCGGGCCAGCTCCTCCTCAAAGGCCGGAAGGCTGTCAATGGTTCGATCCGTAAATTTTCTGAAGTTCAGCTTGCCAAGCACCTCCTGCTGCTCTTCCTGATCGGTGTAGGCCAGGATGGCCTTTCCCAAAGAAGTACAGTATACCGGATTTTTCGTCCCCACGGTAGCTGTTGTGATGATCGGATTTTCCGGCTCAAACTTTCGGATATAAACGATAGCGTCATCGGAGCGGATCCCGAAGAACACCGTCTTCCCAACCTCCCTGGCAAAGCTCTTTAACACCGGGTCGATTACACTGATAAAATCCAGATTGTTTGTATAATTAATGCCCACACGGTAAGCCGTAAGTCCAATGGTATAGCGCTGCCGCTGCTCCCTGGCCACCTGGAGCATCCCCGTATGCACCAAGGTAGTGGCAATGTCATAGGCGCTGGTCTTGGGGATATCCAGCTTCTCGCAGATCTCATCCAATGTGATGCCGTCGGGCTTCTTAGAAACCAGCTTTAATATGTCAACCGTCCGCTTCGCTGTCCTGTTCAGCTTCATGCAAATCCCCCTTGTCGTTCGGGCACCTACAGGGTTACTCCCTGCTTAAAAATCGCCATGTCGTGGAACCCGGCCTCCTCAGACTTAACCTTCTTTCCGGATGCCACCGCCAGAACATAATCCAGGAGTTCTCCGGCAAGCGCTTCCTTGGTCTTGTCCTCCACCATCCGGCCTGCGTTGAAATCAATCCAGTTATCCTTATGCCCGGCCAGACGGGAATTGCTGGAGATCTTTACCGTGGGCACCGGGGAGGCAAAGGGCGTTCCTCTTCCCGTGGTAAAGAGAACCATATGGGCACCGGACACAGCCAGAGCGGTGGCGGCCACCAGGTCGTTCCCCGGAGCGCTGAGAAGATTCAGTCCTTTGACCTTTACCGGCTCGCCGTACTCCAGTACGCCGCGCACCAGGGCATTTCCCGACTTCTGGGTGCATCCTAAGGACTTGTCCTCCAGCGTGCTGATCCCGCCTTTTTTATTTCCCGGCGATGGGTTCTCATAGATCGTCTGATTATGGCTTGTAAAATAGTTCTTAAAATTGTTGATCAGATCCACGGTTTTCTCAAAAAGCTCCGGTGTGGCGCAGCGGTTCATAAGAATGGTCTCCGCGCCGAACATCTCCGGGACCTCCGTCAGGATGGTCGTGCCGCCTTTGCTCACCAGCAGATCGGAGAATGCGCCCACCACCGGGTTCGCCGTGATTCCGGAGAGGCCGTCGGATCCGCCGCACTTCATGCCGATCACCAGCTCGGAGGCGTCGATCGTTTCGCGCTTAAAGGTTCCCGCATAATCAGCCAGTTCCTCAAGGAGCTTCATGGCCGCTTCCATCTCGTCCTCCACGTCCTGGCACTGGAGAAACTTCACCCGCTTGTCATCATACGCGCCGATGTAATCCATGAGAACCGGGATATTGCTGTTCTCGCAGCCCAGTCCGAGCACCAGCACGCCTCCCGCGTTGGGATGATGAATCATATCCGCAAGGACCTTTCTCGTATTCTCCTGGTCATCTCCCATCTGGGAACATCCATAAGGATGGGGAAATGCAATCACATCCTCCACGGTTCCGCCCACAAACTTTTTGGCCTGCGCCTCCAGGGCCTTGGCAATGGAATTCACACATCCCACCGTGGGAATAATCCAGATTTCATTGCGGATGCCTGCTTTCCCGTCGCTGCGCCGGTATCCCTCAAAATACGCGTGCTCCGTAGGAACCACATCCTGGCCCTGGGGCTCATAGGTATAGCTGAGAATATCGCCCAGAGCCGTCTTCAGGTTGTGCACATGGATCCAATGGCCTTTTCCAATATCCTCCTTCGCGTATCCGATGCGGAATCCATACTTGATAATCTCCTCCCCGGACCGGATATCCCGAAGGGCAAACTTGTGTCCCTGAGGAATGTCCTCCTCAAGCACCACCTTCTCTCCTGCCGCGTCCAGGGTTTCCCCTTTGGCAAGAGGCCGAAGGGCAACGGCAACGTTATCCTTCTCATTGATCTTGACAATGTCCTGCATGGTCTCATTCTCCTCTTAGACTTTGAAATGTAAGTGCTTACAATTATTGTATCCGCTTTCTGCCCGGAAGTCAATACACAAAACCATATCTCTCGGAAAAACATTGCCGTTCATCTGAACAGCCGCGAAAAAAACTTTCAAATCCGGATAAAACGGTTGCACTCTTCCCCCAAAAAATGTATAATGATCTTAGCTTGTAAGCACTTACAGAATGTGAGGTGGATTTTTTGAACATTTATGACGTATCGCAGCATGCAGGTGTATCCATCGCCACAGTTTCCAGGGTTTTAAACGGCAATCCCAATGTCAGCGAAAAAACCCGTGAAAACGTATTGAAAGTTATGGATGAGCTGGGCTATACGCCCAATGTATTTGCCCGGGGACTAGGCCTTGACACTATGCACACGGTGGGCATCATGTGCTCGGACTCATCCGATCCCTACCTGGCAGGCGCCATTTATTATCTGGAGCGGAGCCTGCGAAGTCATGGGTATGACTCGATTCTCTGCTGCACAGGCTACGACCTGGAGGTCAAGCAGAAATATTTCTCACTCCTGCGCTCCAAGCGGGTAGACGCTGTCATCCTGGCCGGTTCCAAATTTGTGGAAATGCGCCCCCGGGACAATTCCTATCTGCTGGAAGCCGCCGCGGATCTCCCCATCATGCTGGTCAATGGCTGGCTGGAGGGGGACAATATTTACAGCACGGTCTGCGATGACCGGGCCGCGGTAAAGCAGGCCGTATCCCTTCTGATCGGCTCCGGCCACAAAAAGGTGCTGTATCTTTACAGCAGTTATTCCCACAGCGGTTTAAATAAACTGGACGGCTACAAAGATGCCCTGACGGCAGCGGGCCTTCCCGTACAGCCGGAGCTGATCCATCAGTGCGCCAAGGATGTGGAGGCCTCCAGGGATCTCCTCCTCTCCCTCGCGGACGAGGGGCTGACTTTTGACGCCGTCATGACCTCCGATGATTCTCTTGCCGTGGGGGCCGTCAAATATGCCCATGCACGCGGAATTTCCATTCCCGGCGATTTGAGCATCGTGGGCTACAACAATTCCCTCCTGGCCCTGTGCACGGATCCGGAGATCACATCCGTTGACAGCAAAGTGGAGGCATTGTGCACCACCACCGTCAACACGCTCATGGGGGTTTTCAGCGGCGTAAATGTGCCCAGCCGGACCACAATCGCCTCTGATCTCATAAAAAGAAGCACCACAAATTTCTAATATTTTAAGGAGGTTTCAGACATGAAACAATTTATGGACAAGGATTTCCTTCTCTCTACCGACATGGCCAAGACTCTTTATCATGACTATGCGGAAAACATGCCCATCCTGGACTATCACTGCCACATCAATCCCCAGGAAATCTACGAGGACCGCAAGTTTGACAATATTACCCAGGTTTGGCTGGGCGGCGATCATTATAAATGGCGTCAGATGCGTTCCAACGGCGTGGATGAAAAGTACGTCACCGGCGATGCCACGGATCGCGAGAAATTCCAGGCCTGGGCCGAGACCATGCCCAAGCTTATCGGCAATCCTCTGTATCACTGGAGCCATCTGGAACTCAGAAAATATTTCGGCTATGAGGGCTATCTGAACGGAGATACCGCCGAGGAAGTCTGGAACCTGTGCAATGAGAAGCTGCACCAGGATTCTATGAGCGTGCGCAATATCATCAAGCAGTCCGGCGTTACCCTGATCTGTACCACGGATGACCCGGTTGACTCCCTGGAGTGGCACAAAAAGATCGCCGAGGATTCCACCTGCGAGGTACAGGTGCTGCCCGCCTGGCGGCCTGACAAAGCTACCAACATTGAGAAACCCACCTACGCCGCGTACATTTCCAAGCTGGCCGAGGTAAGCGGCATTGCCATCGATGGTTTTGCTTCTTTAAAGGAGGCTATCAAAAACCGCATGGCATTCTTTGATTCCATGGGCTGCAAGGTATCCGATCACGGTGTGGAGTTCGTGATGTACGCCCCCGCTTCCGATGATGAGGTGGACGCCATCATGAAGAAGCGCCTCGCCGGCGAGCCCGTATCCAGAGAGGAAGAATTAAAGTATAAGACCGCTTTCCTGCTGTTTGTTGCAAAAGAGTACAACCGCTTAGGCTGGATCATGCAGCTTCACTATGGATGCAAGCGCGACAACAACGCATATATGTTTGAGAAGCTTGGCCCGGACACCGGCTTTGACTGCATCAATGACTATGCCCCCAGCGCCCAGCTCGCGGACTTCTTAAACGCCCTCAGCGCGTCCAATGAAGTTCCCAAGACCATCCTGTACTCCTTAAACCCCAATGACAACGCCGCCATCGGCACCATCATCGGGTGCTTCCAGGAGAAATTCCCCGGCAAGATCCAGCAGGGTTCTGCCTGGTGGTTCAATGACCACAAGATCGGCATGACCGACCAGATGTCCTCCCTGGCCAACCTTGGCTGCTTCGGCAACTTCATCGGCATGCTCACGGACTCCAGAAGCTTCCTGTCCTACACACGCCATGACTACTTCCGCCGCATTCTCTGCGAACTTGTAGGCGGCTGGGTAGAGAACGGCGAGTATCCGGCAGACATGAAAGCTTTGGAGGAAATCGTAAAGGGAATCTGCTACAACAATGCGGTAAAATATTTTGACTTTAAGCTGGATGCGGTAAA
>DVLE01000074.1 GCA_018715645.1 Candidatus Merdisoma merdipullorum | reverse complement strand
AAAGAAAAAGGAATGCAGGCGGTGTTTTTTATAGCCGCCTGCACCTCTATCTTAGCGGTAGCCCTGATTTGCATTTTCCTGTTTGCAAACGGACTTCCTGCTATAGCGGAAATCGGGCCTCTTGATTTCCTCCTGGGACAGACCTGGAGGCCTGCGAATAATTTATATGGAATCTTCCCCTTTATTCTGGGAAGCATTTATGTGACGGCCGGCGCGATTGTGATCGGAGTCCCCATTGGTATTCTGACTTCGATCTTCATGGCGGAGTACTGTCCGGCGAAGATTTACCGTCCTCTGAAGGCGGCTACCGAGCTTCTGGCCGGAATTCCTTCCGTAGTATATGGTTTCTTTGGTATGCTGGTTCTGGTTCCGTTTATCCGTGAGATCACAGGCAGCAAGGGAAATGTCATGCTGACCGCCTGTATTCTTCTGGGAATCATGATTCTGCCGACGATCATCGGAACGACGGAATCGGCTCTCAGGAGCGTGACGAGAACTTACTATGAAGGAGCCCTCGCCTTGGGCGCGACCAAGGAACGAACGATTTTTACGGTGATGCTTCCCGCAGCCAAGTCCGGCGTGCTGACCGGAGTGGTTCTGGGAATCGGCCGCGCAATCGGCGAGACAATGGCTGTCATCATGATTGCGGGAAATCAGACGGCCATGCCTACCAGTCTCCTGAAGGGCGTACGTACCCTGACGGCGAATATCGTCCTGGAGATGGGGTATGCGACGGGCCTGCACAGAGAGGCTTTGATCGCTACAGCCGTCGTGCTTTTCGTATTTATTCTGATTATTAATCTGAGCGTATCACTGTTAAGGAGGGGCGGAAATGCAGGCGATTAACAGACAGACTGTAGGCGATAAATTCCGCGCCTACTTAAAGCATCCGGGTTCTCTGATCCTGTTTGCGCTTGTCATGCTGGCGGCGCTCGTTACCTTTGCAGTGCTTGTGTTCCTGATTGCATATATTCTGATAAGAGGCGTTCCGTATCTGACGCCGTCCCTGTTTGCGCTGGAGTACAATTCGGATAACGTATCTCTGGTACCCGCAGTGGTCAACACACTGCTGATGATTTTCATGTCCCTTCTGCTGGCGGTGCCCTTTGGAATCTTCGCGGCTATTTACCTGGTAGAGTACGCGAAAAAGGGAAATAAGCTGGTCAGCATCGTGCGGGTGACAGCGGAGACGCTTTCCGGTATTCCCTCTATTGTATACGGCCTGTTTGGTATGCTGTTCTTTGTAACGACGCTGAAGTGGAGCTACTCTATGCTGTCTGGCGCCTTTACCCTGGCCATCATGATTCTGCCGCTGATTATGCGTACTACGGAGGAAGCGTTGCTGGCAGTGCCGGATTCCTACCGGGAGGGCAGCTTCGGACTGGGAGCGGGCAAGCTGCGTACCGTATTCCGCATCGTGCTTCCCAGCGCGATTCCGGGAATCCTGGCAGGCGTGATTCTTGGCATCGGCCGTATCGTCGGCGAGACGGCGGCTCTGATGTACACCTCAGGAACCGTAGCCAAGTACGCGGGACCGATGGATTCCGGCCGTACGCTGGCGCTGCACATGTATGTGCTGACCAGCGAAGCTCTTCATGTAAATGAAGCCTCCGCGACGGCGGTCGTCCTTCTGCTTGTCGTAATAGGAATCAACGCGCTTTCCAGCTTTGTAGCCAAGACACTGAGACAAAAGACAGGAGCCTGAGAATGGAACCGCGCCGTTTTGCGGAAGGTTTCGTATATTGCAGGACAGATGGGAGTTAAGAAATAGAATGAGTATTATGCAAATCGAGAATCTGGATCTGTTTTACGGAGATTTTCAGGCTCTCAAAAATGTGAATATGGAAATACAGGCCAATGAGATCACGGCCTTTATCGGACCTTCCGGCTGCGGAAAGTCCACATTCCTGAAAACCCTGAACCGGATGAACGATCTGGTTGAGGGCTGCAGGATTACCGGAAAGGTAACCCTGGAGGGACAGGACATTTATAACGGTATGGACGTAAATCTGTTGAGAAAGCGTGTGGGAATGGTGTTTCAGAAGCCGAATCCTTTCCCCATGAGCATCTACGACAATATTGCTTACGGACCAAGAACCCATGGCATCCGCAACAAGGCGAAGCTGGATGACATTGTGGAGAAATCTCTGCGCAATGCGGCCATTTGGGAAGAAACGAAGGATCGTCTGAAATCAAGCGCCCTCGGTATGTCGGGCGGACAGCAGCAGAGGCTTTGCATAGCAAGAGCTCTGGCTGTGCAGCCGGATATACTTCTGATGGATGAGCCTACATCTGCGCTTGATCCGATTTCGACTTCCAAGATTGAAGATCTTTGCATGGAGCTGAAAAAGGATTATACTATTATTATCGTCACGCATAATATGCAGCAGGCGGCGCGTATTTCCGACAAGACTGCATTCTTCCTTCTGGGCGAGGTGATCGAGATGGGCGACACCGATCAGATCTTCTCCATGCCGAAGGACGAGCGGACAGAAAATTATATCTCAGGAAGGTTTGGTTGATAGCGATGAGAGATTTTTATGAGGAGCAGCTTACAAGACTGCATACGCAGATGATTGCCATGGGCAGCCTTTGCGAAAAGGCTATTTCCGACGCTACCAGAGCGCTGACGGATGGAGATCTTGCTCTGGCAAAGGAAGTCATGGCTGGAGATTCAAAGATTAATCAGCAGGAACGCGATATAGAGGCGATGTGCATCAAGCTTCTGCTTCATCAGCAGCCGGTGGCAGGCGATCTGCGCCGGGTATCCGCGGCTCTTAAAATGGTGACGGATATGGAGCGTGTGGGCGATCAGGCGGCTGATATTGCCGAGATTGTCGTCCAGATGAACGAGAAGCTTCCGGATAAATTCCTTCACATCTGCAAAATGGCCACAGTAGCCATGAAAATGGTGACGGACAGCGTGAACGCTTATGTGGATATGAATCTTGAACTGGCGCGGAAGGTGATACAGAGCGATGATGAAGTGGATGAGCTTTTCCTGAAGGTGCGCGGAGAGATTCTGGACACGATACGTGAGGACAGCAACAGAGGGGAAGAACTTCTCGATCTGTTCATGATTACAAAATATTATGAGCGTATCGGAGATCACGCGACGAATATCGCAGAATGGGTGGAATATGCGATTACAGGTGAAAGATCGGAAGAAAATTAGTAAAATTGAGTGTTTTTCTTCATAAAATATTAAAAAGTGACTGTTATACTTTTTCTATAAAGTTGAACAGTCATTTTTTTATTGCCTGGGAAAGCCGATCTGTGCTTTCTTGTTCGGGATAAAGAGCATGGACGAAAGGAGGCGGCGTCATATGAGAGGGAGAATGGGATATTGGTTTGTTCTGCTGGCCTTGATTTTGAGCATGGCGGCCGGCTGCGGTTCGGCAGGCGGAAATGAGGCGCAGAATGCAGAGGCGGCCCAGCAGGGAGAGCAAAAGAAGGACGCAGAGAATACAGCTTCAGAAGAAAAAAAGGCCGGGGATACGCAGGAGCAGGAGGAGCTGGTTCTGAATGAGCGGCAAACTCAGGACGGAGAAGTTCAGGGAATTACAATCCGGATCTATCACGGCGATGACATGGCGGAAAATATCTGTGTCAATACGGCTTTGACGGAGGAAATTACCCCGGAGATTCTGATTATGAATCTGGTTTCCTATCAGGTGCTTCCAGATACAGTAACCGTAGAGAGCTTTTCTGAGGAGACGGAGACCGCGAAGGATGGAACGGTGACGGACAAACGCCTGCTCTTGGATCTTTCGTCAGATTTTGGTTCCTGGCTGTCCTCCATGGGTACGTCCGGCGAGATGATCGTTATGGGAAGTCTTGTGAATACCTTTCTGGACGCCTACGATGCTTCTGCCATGAAGGTGACGGTTGAGGGGCAGGTATTGGAGACGGGGCATCAGATCTACGACGGCTGGCTTGAACTGTATTCTTATGTGCAGGCGTCCTATTCTGTGACGTCGGGGATGCTTCAGGAGGGTACGGTCACCTTTTCCTATCCTCAGATTCAGGACGCGCCGGACACAGAACTGCAGTCTCAGTGGAATGAACGCATAGAAAACAAGGTAGAGACTATGGCGGCGGAGCTGGAGGAAGGTACAACGCTTACGGGTTCTTATGATGTGAAGACCATGAATGACGAGCTTCTCTCCATCCTGGTGTCGGGAGAGATTTCTTCCGCGTCTGCGGCGTATCCCTCCCGCTTTCAGTATACCTACAATATCGATATGAAGACAGGGGAGAACATTCGTCTGGCTCATTATATGGATGTGAATCAGATTGCGGAAAACATGATGAATGGAGAGGGGTATACGGTAGATAAGGAGCTTGCGTCAGAGTTTCAGGAACGGCTGACGATCTTATATGGAAATACAGAGCAGCTTGCGACGGCCCTGAAAGGATTTGATTTTGGCGAAGGGCAAAATGAACATCCGGCGGGTTATTCCTATCGGGAGAACGGACAGACCTGGCTTTGTATGGAGGTGCCTCATGCTCTGGGTGATTTTGTGAATGTACTGATTGGATAAATAATCTGAATATTTAAAAAAATAAAAGCAATAAACGCAGAAAAGAATGAGAATAAAAATAGAAGCAGATAAAATAAAAATTTTTTGAAAAAAGTGTTGACAAATATAAAAGTGGCCGCTATAATATAATCAAAGATAAGAAATAAATAAAAAACAAACAACACCACATCATCTTAGAAGAATATAATTAATTATATTTAATATAGATTATGAGGTGAATCTAAGAAAGAGAGGTACGGTCCAACCAAAACTTAACGAATTACCCTATAATCTAAGAAAAGGAGGTACAGACCACCGAAGACGTAAGGGTGACCTTCTGATAGAAAAAAAGAATCAGGTGTAAAAAACATCTGAAGAAAGAGTTCTATGAACGAAGGTCAGGGTAAAAGAAAAACGTCCGATGAGAATCGGCTGAAGAAAGAAGAAGCCGGAAAAGAAGAAAAAAGAAGAAGATAGAAACCGGAAAAGAGAAGCTTTATCATTAAGAAGAAGAGAAAAGCCGAAAACAGAAGAAGTCGGACGGAAGAAGTCATTGGGACTTCAGAAAATCAGAAACTATAAAATTGAAAAGAGAGGTAATAGTCCAATGGACAGCATAGTATGACAGCGGGTGTCAATGAAAGAAGTAATTGATACCCGCTGATTTTATGTGTTGTCTTTGCCGGGACAGGCGATTTTGCCTCCCTCCGGAATACACTTGAATAATTTTTGAGTACGGGCTACAATAAAGAGGAGACTAAGCGCAGCTTTTTATGTTCATTCCATCGAATGTGAAAAGCAAAGACTAATTTTAGGAGGACATTCCTTGAAACATTATGTGGAGCTTAGGGGGGTTAAAAAGATATACCATATGGGCGAGGTATCAATCCGCGCCGTGGATGGTATCGATTTTGAGATTGAAAAAGGAGAATTTGTAGTCATTGTAGGCCCCAGCGGCGCAGGCAAGACGACTGTGCTGAATATTCTGGGCGGTATGGATACCTGTACGGAGGGTTCCGTATGGGTAGATGGAAGGGATATAGGAAAATTCCGGGGAAAGCAGCTTACTGCTTACCGGAGAGACGACATCGGTTTTGTGTTTCAGTTCTATAATCTGATTCAGAATCTGACGGCGTTGGAGAATGTGGAGCTGGCGCTTCAGATCTGCAAAGATCCGCTGGATGCGAGGCAGGTATTGGAGGAAGTAGGACTGGGCCAGAGAACCGATAATTTTCCTGCTCAGCTTTCGGGAGGAGAGCAGCAGAGAGTGGCGATCGCGCGCGCTCTTGCAAAGAACCCGAAGCTTTTGCTCTGCGACGAACCTACGGGAGCTCTTGATTATAATACAGGAAAGGCGATCCTGAAGCTTCTGCAGGATACCTGCAGAAAGCGCGGCATGACGGTGGTGGTAATTACACATAACTCTGCCATTGCGCCTATGGCGGACCGGATCATCAAAATCCGGAATGGAAAAGTGAGCCAGATGAAGCTGAATGAGCATCCGGTTTCGGTAGAAACGATCGAATGGTAGCGGGGCGGGAAAAGACATGAAGAAAAAGGCGCTGAGAAAAGAATTCTATATGGAGATCCGCAAAACCCTGAACCGTTTTCTGTCGATCCTTTTGATTACGGCGCTCGGAGTCGCATTTTTTTCGGGAATCCGGGCTACGCAGCCGGATATGCAGCTTTCGGCTGATCGGTATTATGACGAGAGCCGGCTCATGGATCTGAGCGTACAGGGAACTCTGGGACTGACAGTGGAGGACGTAGAGGAAATCGCGGCCATAGAGGGCGTCAGCGAGGTAATGCCCTCTTATTCTATGGATCTGTTCGGAATAGTGGAAAACGAGCAGCTCAATTTCCAGGTCATGTCGGTTCCGGAGACGATGAATCTTCTGACCGTGACGGAAGGACGGCTTCCTGAGGCGGAAAATGAGTGCGTAGTGGACAGGCAGCTTATTCTGGACGGTAGCTGTAAGGTCGGCGACACGGTAGTTTTGCGCGCTGATGGGGATACGGCCATAGAGGATATACTGGGAATAGAGGATATACTGGGAGTTACGGAATTTACGATTGTGGGAGCCGTCACAAGCCCCTATTACCTGTCGCTGGAGCGGGGGACCACCAGCATAGGCAACGGGACGCTGAACGGCTTTCTTGTGATTCCGGAAAGCGCGTTTGCGCTGGATTACTATACGCAGATTTGCGTGGCTGTGAAAGGGGCCGAGGAGCTGAACTGCTACGGGGACGAATATGAGGATCTGGTAGATTCCGTGGTCACAGGAATAGAAGACATTGCAGACGAGCGATGCGAGATCCGCTATGCTCAGGTGCAGGAGGAGGGACAGCAGGAGATCGCCGATGCTGAAGCGGATATTGCGGATGCCCGCCAGGAACTCGCAGACGCGGCCCAGGAGCTTGCCGATGGCCGTGCGGATCTGGAGGAGGCCCGTCAGGAGCTTGCCGATGGAAAGGCGGAGCTTGCGGATGGAGAGGCGGAGCTTGCGGAGAAGGAACAGGAATATCTGGACGCCAGACAGAAGACTTCAGACGGCTGGGAGCAGGCGGACAGAGGGCGCAGAGATATTATAGGAGCGGAGCGCCAGCTTGCGGAAGGGCGCGAGCAGTATGAGGCGGCGGCGGCCGAGATAGAGGCGGGCTATGAGGCTCTGGCTCCCTACGAGGAACAGTATGCGCAGCTTGAGGAGGCGTCCGCCCAGATTGAGGAAGGAATCGCGCAGGTTCAGGCAGGTCTTGAGGAGCTTCTCCTTGTGGAATCGCTGCCGGAGGACCAGAGGCCCCCAGGCTGGGAGGAACAGAAAGCGGCTCTGGAAGCCCAGCTTGCGGAGCTTCAGACGCAGCTTGCATCCTGTCAGGAAGGAATGGCGCAGCTTGCTCCGGTCATCGAGGAGACAAGGGCGCGGCTTGACGCGGGAGCAGAGGAGCTTGCGGCCAACAAGGAGCAGCTTGACGCGGCCCAGGCGCTGATCGATGAAGGAAACGGGCAGATCGGAGAGGCTGTGGAGCAACTGTCAGAAGCAGAGGATGAGCTGGCGGACGCTGAGCAGCAGCTTGCCGATGGCCGTCAGGAGCTTGCCGATGCAAGACAGGAGATCGCGGATGGCGAGCAGGAGATCGCGGATGCGGAAGCAGAACTGGCGGAGGGCGAAGCCGACTATGAGGAGGCAAAGGCCGAGGCGGACGTGGAGATCGCGGATGCGGAAGAACAGATCGCGGACGCGAGACAGGAACTTGCAGATCTGGAGGTTCCGGAATGGTATGTCTTGGATCGCGGATACATTGCTTCTTATGAGGACTATGGGCAAAATGCCGACAGGATAGCGGCCATTGGAAAAGTGTTCCCAGTGATATTCTTTCTGGTAGCTGCGCTTGTCTGTCTGACAACGATGACCCGCATGGTGGAGGAGGAACGGACGCAGATCGGAACCCTGAAGGCTTTGGGATACAGCAGGGGAAGCATTGCTGCAAAATATATTCTCTATGCTCTGATTTCCAGCCTTATCGGGAGTCTTCTGGGCATAGTGGCAGGACAGAAGTTTTTGCCTTCGGTAATTATCACCGCATATAAAATCCTGTATCCCGATTTACCCTATGTGCTGACGCCGCTGAATTTCCAGTATTCCGTGATGGCCTCGGCGGTCGCCGTACTCTGTACGACGCTTGCGGCCTGGGCGGCCTGCTATAAGGAGCTGTTCGCGGTCCCGGCAGAGCTGATGCGGCCGGCGGCGCCCAAGGCAGGAAAGAGAGTGTTTCTGGAAAAAGTTACATTCATCTGGAAGCGGCTGAACTTCAGCCAGAAGGCGTCCGTGCGGAATCTGATCCGTTATAAAAAGCGGTTCTTCATGACGATTTTCGGAATTGGCGGCTGTACGGCGCTGCTGCTGGTAGGTTTTGGACTCAAGGATTCTGTATCCTATATCGGAACAGGACAGTTTGAACAGGTCTTTGCCTATGACGTGGCTGTCGGCATCGACACAGACGCGGAAGAAGGAGAGAAGCAGGAGCTTCTCGACACTCTGTCGTCAGATGAACGGATCGTAAGCTCCATGGAAATGCTGGAGACGGCGGTCGATGTGGAAAAGGACGGGGTACAGAAAAGCGCCTACCTGATTGTGCCGGAGGATGAGGCAGGACTTGGCGAATATATCCGGCTTCAGGACCGGATTACGAAAGAAAGCTATGAGCTTTCAGAGGATGGCATCATTATGTCGGAAAAGCTCGCTTCCCTGCTTGGCGTGTCGGAAGGGGACACGGTGACTCTGAGCGAGGATGATTCCGGTCATGTGGAGGCTGTGGTTGCGCATATTACAGAAAATTATTTCATGCATTATCTCTACATGAGCAGGGAAGTGTATGAGGAGCTTTTCCAGAAGGAGCCGGAGTGGAATATGGCCTTTGCGCGTACCTCCCAGACAGAGGAGGCCTTCGAGGATCAGCTCCAGGAGGATTATATGGAACTGGAAGCAGTGTCGGGCGTGACCTTTACCACGGGAATGGCGGAGACTGTGGACGAGATGCTGGACACGATGAACGTAGTGATCGCGGTACTGGTGATTTCGGCAGGAATGCTGGCCTTTATCGTGCTCTACAATCTGAACAATATCAATATCAGCGAGCGGAAGCGGGAGCTGGCGACACTGAAGGTGCTGGGCTTCTTTGACCAGGAGGTCTCGGCCTATGTGAACCGCGAAAATATTCTGCTGACGGTGATCGGAACGGCTGTGGGAATCCTGTTCGGCATCTTCCTTCATCAGTTCGTGATCCAGACGGCGGAGACGGATACGCTGATGTTTGGCCGCACGATCAACGGGCCAAGCTTTTTATACAGTGTGATTCTGACGTTTGTATTTTCTGTGATCGTGAACGGCGTCCAGTTCTTTAAGCTGAGAAAGATCGACATGGTGGAATCCTTGAAAAGCGTAGAGTAAGGGAAGAAAAGAAGCCGGATCAGCCGGAGCATGTAATAAGGAGAATGAAGGAGGGCGGGATGTCGCTGCAGTTTATATTTGGAAGTTCCGGGGCGGGAAAGTCCTATGCGCTTTATCAGGATGTGATACGCGAGTCAAAGGAGAAGCCGGACCAGAAGTTCCTTGTGATTGTGCCGGAACAGTTCACGATGCAGACGCAGAAGGAGCTGGTCAGTCTGCATCCGGACGGAGGGATCCTGAATATCGACGTCTTAAGCTTTCAGCGTCTGGCCTACCGGGTTTTCGAGGAAACGGGAACCCGCACGGGCAAGGTGTTGGAGGAGACCGGAAAGAATCTGGTTCTGCGTAAGCTGGCTCAGGAGCATAAGGAGGAGCTGAAGGTTTTAAGCGGCAATCTGAAGAAGATGGGCTATATCAATGAAATCAAATCTTTGATTTCGGAGCTTACCCAGTATGCGGTGACGGAGGAGGAACTAAGGCGCTTCCTGGACGAGAGCAGGGAGAGCCCCCACCTTTATTACAAGCTTTGCGACGTACAGGTGCTTTATCAGGCGTTCCGCGCTTATCTGTCAGATCAGTATATCACGGCGGAGGAACTTTTAGAGGTCCTCTGCCAGGTGGCCGACCGCTCGGAGCGGATCCGGGAGAGCGTGATTGTTCTGGACGGTTTTACAGGCTTTACACCGATCCAGAACCAGCTTATGCAGAAGCTGATGCTCTATGCAAAAAAGGTGATTGTGACCGTGACCATAGATGAGCGGGAGGATCCTTATCGGCTGGAAGGAGAGCATCAGCTTTTCTATATGAGTAAAAAGACGGTGACGACTCTGATGCGGCTGGCGGCAGAGGCCGGGGTAAAGGCAGAGCCGCCTGTTTTTGTGCGCCCATCGGAGAGGAGCCGTTTCCGAAAGGGGAGCGCCCTTGCAGCTCTGGAACAAAACCTGTTCCGGCTGCGTCAGAAGCGTTATGAGGGGGAGCAGCAGGAGATCAGTCTTCATGTGCTCAGAAATCCGGAGGCCGAGGTGGCCTGGGCCGCTTCTCAGATCCGAAGCCTGGTCAGAGAGAAGGGGTATCATTACAGGGATTTTGCGCTTATCGCCGGAGATATGGAGGCCTATGGTCCGGCTTTGGAACGGATTCTTAAGGATTATGAGATTCCCTGTTTCCTGGATAATAAGAGAAGTGTTCTGAAAAATCCCTTTGTGGAATTTATTCGCGCGCTTCTGGAGATTGCGGAGCTGGACTTTTCCTATGAGTCCGTATTCCGGTATCTGCGCAGCGGTTTATCCGGCATGGAGCCGGAGGAGACGGATCTTCTGGAGAACTACGTGCTTGCTTTGGGTGTGCGCGGGGCGAAGAAATGGGAGAGCCGCTTTATCCGTACGTACGGAAGGCTTAAGGAGGAAGAACTGGAGGAGATCAATGAAATCCGGGAGCGGTTTGCCGGGGATCTGGTTCCTTTTGCAAAGCTTCAGAGGAAGAAGCATGTGACGGTGCGGGAACGGACCATGTCTCTTTATGAGCTGATAGAGAGAAGGGGAATCCAGGCAAGGCTTGCGGCTTTTGAGGAGCGGTTTCAAAAGGATGGAGATCAGGTGCTTGCAAAGGAATACCACCAGATCTACGGAATTGTCATGGATCTTTTTGACAAGCTGGTGGATCTTCTGGAAGAGGAGGAGCTTTCTCTGCGCGAGTATGCGGAAATCCTGGACGCAGGCTTTGCAGAGGCACGGGTAGGCGTCATTCCGCCTGGCGTCGATCAGGTGGTGGCGGGCGATATGGAACGTACCCGGTTAAAAGATGTGAAGGTACTGTTTTTTGTGGGCGTCAATGAAGGCAGCGTGCCGAAGGCCGCTTCCCGCACGGGACTGCTCTCGGATATGGAGAGAGAGGAGCTTCGCCGCAGGGGAATGGAGCTTGCGCCCACGGCCAGAGAGCAGGGGTATATTCAGAGATTCTATCTGTATCTGAATCTGACGAAGCCCTCAGAACGCCTCTATCTTTCCTGCAGCCTGCTGGACGGCGCGGGAAAAACACTCCGGCCCTCGTATCTGTTCAACGTGCTGAAAAGACTGTTTCCCGATCTGAAGGTTCAGCGGGAGGAGGAAGAACAAAGAGGGAAAGGGGAGCTGCCCCAGACCAGAAAAGAAGGGATTCGCCTGCTGATCGAAGGACTGAAAGAGTATCGGGAGGGCAAGGGAAGCGCGCGCTTCTATGAACTCTATCGCTGGTATGCGGCCCGGAATCAGTATGAAGAAAAGCTAACGCAGCTTTTGGACGCGGCTTTTTCGGTTCATCGGGACAGCCGCCTTTCTAAGGCAGTGGCTCATGCCTTGTACGGAACGGTTCTGGAGAACAGCGTCACGCGTCTTGAGCAGTATGCGTCCTGCGCCTACGCTCATTTTCTGATGTATGGGCTGAGGCTTAAGGAGCGGGAGCAGTATGAGTTCGCGCAGGTAGATATGGGAACGATTTTCCATGAGACACTGGAAGCCTTTTCCCGCCGCCTGGAAGCCAGCGAATATGACTGGAACACGATTCCGCGTGAGACGGCGGAGCTTTGGGTGGAGGAATGCCTGGACAGCCTGACTGTGGACTACGGGAATACGGTCCTTGGCAGTACGGCGCGAAACGCCTATATGGTTCAGAGGATGAAGCGTATCATGAAGCGGACGGTGTGGGCGCTTGGCGAGCAGATACGCAAAGGACTGTTCACGCCGGAAAACTATGAGATTTCATTTTCCAGCGTGTCGGAACTGGAGGCGGTCAATATCGAGCTTTCCCCGGAGGAAAAGCTGAAGCTTCGGGGACGTATCGACCGGGTGGATACCTGTGAGGATGAGAAGCATATCTATGTGAAGGTCATCGACTATAAATCGGGAAATACAGCCTTTCAGCTTCTGTCTCTCTACCATGGCCTTCAGCTTCAGCTCGTGGTCTATCTGAACGCGGCCATGGAACTCACAAGACAGGAGCATCCTGACAAAGAGGTTTTGCCTGCCGGAATCCTCTACTACCAGATACAGGATCCTGTGCTGGATACGGAAGGGGACGACGGGGAGGAAGACATATCCCGGAAGGTGCTGGAAAAGCTGAAGCCGGGAGGACTTCTCAACGCAGATCCGGAGATTATCAAAATGCTGGATCAGAGTATGCCTGGAAAATCCTCGGTCCTGCCCCTGTCCTGCAATAAGGACGGTTCTTTGAGAGCCGGTTCCCCGGTGGCGACGAAAGAGCAGTTTTCGGAGCTTGCCGCCTTTGTAAACCGGAAAATACAGCAGATAGGATTGGAAATGCTGGACGGGCGTATCGACGTGGCGCCCTATGAGCTTAAAGGGCGTACCGCCTGTGATTTTTGCGCGTACCGCGGTGTCTGCGGTCTCGACGGGAAGACGAAGGGCTTCCATGTGCGCCGCCTTGCAGATCTTCAGGACGAGGAGATTTGGAGGCGGATCGAAATGGAGAACCGGAAGGGAGTATCCTGAAAGGAGAAGCAGCGATGAGCATGACATGGACAGAGGAACAAAGAAAAGTCATCGATGTCAGAAATAAAAACGTACTCGTATCTGCAGCCGCAGGCTCCGGAAAGACGGCAGTCCTGGTGGAACGGATCCTTTCTATTGTCTGCGGGGACATGGAAGGAGAGAAGCCGGTGGATGTGGACCGGCTGCTGGTAGTGACTTTTACGAAAGCGGCGGCCGCTGAGATGCGTGAGCGTGTGGGGCTTGCCTTGGAGCGCCGGCTGGAAGCGGATCTGGAAAACGAGCATCTGCAGAAGCAGCAGACGCTGATTCATAACGCTCAGATTACAACTATCGACAGCTTTTGTCAGTATGTGATCCGCAATTATTTTCATCAGATTGATCTTGATCCCTCTTTTCGCATCGGGGACGAGGGGGAACTGAAGCTTCTCAAAGGGGACGTGGTACGGGAACTTTTGGAGGATTCCTACGCAGAGGAAGATCCTGCGAAGCGTGCCAGATTCACGGAGTTTGTGGAGGCCTATGCCACGGGAAAGAGTGACGCGGGGCTGGAAACTCTGATTCTTCAGCTTTATGAGGCCGCTGTCAGCTACCCCTATCCGAAACGCTGGCTTTCGGCCTGTCTTAAGTCTTACCAGGCGGATTCCATAGAAAAGATGCAGGAAAGCGCCTGGATGCGTTTTCTGCTTTCCCTGGCAGAACAGACTTTTTCCGATCTGGCCGGGGAACTTGGGGACATGGTGAGGTTCTGCCGGACGCCGGGCGCTCCCTATATGTATGAGGATGCGCTGCGCTCCGATCTGGAACAGGCGGAGGAGCTTGCGGCCTGCAGAACCTATGAGGAGATCCGGAACGCTTTGTCGGGACTTTCCTTTGCCCGCCTGTCTCCGAAGAAGGATGCGGATGTGGAGGAGGAAAAAAAGAACCAGGTCAAGGCGTTTCGTGAGGGGATGAAAAAGAGCCTGAAGGATTTAAGGGAGAAATATTTTGCGTCGGAACCGGAGACAGCTTTTGAAATTCTGAAAAAGGCGGCTCCGGCAGCGGAGGAGCTGCTAAGACTTACGGCGGAATTTGCCGACCGTTATCAGGAAAAGAAGCGCCTGAAAAATCTGGCTGATTTTCCGGATCTGGAACATCTGGCCCTGGAGATCCTTGTGAAGGATGTGCGGCAGGAGGAGGGGAAGATGATCATCGAAGCCTCCGACGCAGCCCGCGAGCTTGCCGGGCGGTACGTTCAGATCATGATCGATGAATATCAGGACAGCAATCTGATCCAGGAGATTATTCTGAACAGCGTGGCAAGGGGACAGGGCGTTCCCAACGTCTTTATGGTGGGAGATGTGAAGCAGAGCATATACCGCTTCCGCCTGGCGCGTCCGGAGCTTTTCATGGAGAAGTATCATGCGTATCCTCAGACAGAGGGCTTTCCGGAAATCCGCATCGACCTCCACAAAAATTTCCGAAGCCGCAGGGAGGTACTGGAAGGGACAAACAGTGTCTTCGCCAGGCTGATGACAGAGGCTGTAGGAGGAATCCGTTACGACAGCGACGCCGCTCTGTATCTGGGAAGCGATATGCCGGAACCGCCCCAGGCTGAGACAAGGGAAAGGGTCTGGACGGCGGAACCGGAGTTCCTTTTGCTGGATCCGGAAGCTCTGGACTCTGGTTCGGAGGATCAGGAGGCGAAGGATCAGGAGCTTACCGGCCGGGAACTGGAGGCCCATGCGGCCGCAGCCTGTATCCGCAGGCTGCTTGCCGAAGGAAAAGTCTGGGATCGGGAGGAGGAGGCGTTTCGTCCGGTCCGCTGCGGCGATATTGTGATTCTGCTTCGCAGTCTTGCGGGCTGGGGAGATACTTATGCCCGCGTGCTGACGGCAGAGGGGATTCCGGCGCACACAGAATCAAGGACGGGATATTTTACGACCATCGAGATCCAGACAGTTTTGAATCTGCTGCGGGTCATAGACAATCCGCGCCAGGATATTCCGCTGGCGGCGGTTCTGAAGTCGATGATAGGAGGCTTTTCCGATCCGGAGCTGGCGCGTATCCGGAGCGCGTGTCCGGAGGGTTCCTTTTATGAGGCCTACGTGCATTGCCGGACGGAAGGGGCGGACGCCATGCTCCGGGCGCGTATGGAACGCTTCTTTTCCCGCTTGAAGGGTTATCGGGAGCGGGCGGAATTTCTGTCGATCCATGAATTGATTGAGGAGCTTTTGGAAGACACGGGGTATGGAGACTATCTGGCCGCTCAGCCAGGAGGCCGCCAGCGTCAGGCCAATGTACGGATGCTTATTGAAAGAGCGCTGGCCTTTGAAAAGACCAGCTACCGGGGACTGTTTCATTTTGTGCGTTACATCGAGCAGCTCCAGAGCTACAACGAGGATTTTGGGGAGGCTGGTGTTTTGGGTGAAAATGAGGACGCCGTCCGCATTATGACGATTCACAAGAGCAAGGGCCTGGAATTTCCGGTTGTGATCGTGGCAGGGCTTGGCAAGAGCTTTAACCGGCAGGATACGAGGAGCCGGGTGGTGATTCATCCGGATCTTGGAATCGGCGTGGACTGGGTGGATCCGGAGAGAAGAACCAAGACGGCTACCCTGCCAAAGCGTGTGCTTCAGAAGGCCCTTGATCTGGAAATGCTGGGCGAGGAGCTTCGGGTACTCTATGTGGCGTTTACGAGGGCGAGAGAAAAGCTGATCCTTCTGGGAAATGTTTCCGCATTGGAAGAAAAGCTGCAGAAGTTCCAGGCGGAAGGAAAAAGAGAGGCCTTGTCCTTCCGGGCGCTTTCTTCGGCGGGTACGTATCTGGACTGGCTCCTTCCCGCGGCGGCTGTCCCGGAGGAATCCCCCTTTGCCGTCTCCCAGGTGACGCCGGAGGAGCAGACGGAGGAAGCATTGAGCCGGCAGCTTTTCCGGGAAGGCCAAAGGGAGCTTTTCCTGCATCCGGAGGATCTGCCGGGGACGGATCCGGAGTATGCGAAGGCGCTGGAAGAACGGCTGGCGTATGTCTATCCTTATGAGGAGGACATCGCCCTCCGGGGAAAGCTCAGTGTGTCGGAGCTTAAAAGGGCGGGACAGACGGAGGAGGAAGAAGCGGATACCCTTCTTTACCCGGAGGAAGAAATTGTGCCGTATATTCCGCGCTTTATGCAGGAAGTGGAGCCTGTCAGCGGGGCGGCCAGAGGAACCGCCTATCACCGCGCCCTGGAATGCCTGGACTTTACCGGACTGTATCATTCCAATCGGGTGAAGGAGGAGCTTGAGCGTCTGGTCCGGGAAGGAAAGATGACGCAGGAGCAGGCGGAAGTGGTCCGGCCTTTTGATATTTACGCCTTTGCGCAGACGTCTCTTGCGAAACGCATGACGGAGGCGCGCAGGCGCCGCGCCTGCTATACGGAGCAGCCCTTTGTGATTCGGCTTCCGGCGCGGGAGCTGGAGCTTGGCTGTGAGAGCGAGGAGCCGATTCTGGTTCAGGGGATTATCGACGCTTACTTCTATGAGACAAATGAGAGCGGGGAAGACGAAATCGTCATTGTGGATTACAAGACGGATTACGTGGCTAACGGAGAGGAACTGCTGGGAAAATACAGAAAGCAGCTTGATTATTACGGGCTTGCGCTGGAGCGCCTGACCGGGAAGCGAGTGAAGGAAAAGATTATCTACTCTTTCTGCCTGCGAGCAGAGGTCCCGGCCTGAAGCAGACAGGCCAAAAGCAACAAGGAAGCGTAAAAATATGAGACTTGAGATCGATGGGATTCCTGTGGAGGTAAACCGGAAACAAATCAAACATATGTATCTGTATGTGAAGCCGCCGAAAGGGGAGGTCACGGTGTCCGCCCCTCTTAGGATGCCCGGACGGGAGATAGAACGGTTTGTTCGGGAGAAAAAGAGCTGGATTGAAAAGCGAAGGGAGCGTTACCAGACCTGGGAGCAGGCGGAGTGTCCGCTGGACGAGCGGGACCGGGCTTTTCTGCGTGAGGAGATCGGGAGGCTTCTCCCCAAATGGGAGGAAAGAACAGGGCTTCACTGCTCCTGCTGGCAGATCCGCGACATGAAGACACGCTGGGGAAGCTGCAATACAAGGACCGGAAAGCTGTGGTTTGCGCTGATGCTGGCCCGTCAGCCGGAGGAATGCGTGGAATACGTAGTGCTTCATGAGCTGGCTCATCTTTATGAGCCAAGTCATAACGCAAGGTTTTGGGCCTTTCTTGATCTGCATATGCCGGAGTGGAGGGAGATACGCAAAAAAATGCGCAAGAATTATGAAAACAAAAGAGGATGATTCTGATATTCTGTAATGGACGGCTATGTTCTCCGGTTGCCTTAAGCTGACAAGGGCAGACGAGGAGGGCAGCTTGGTATGCAAGAAAAGGGAAAGGAGAAAACGATATGGAAAGCCGGAGATTACAGGGAGTGAACCTTGCCATTGATTTTATAGAGGGGCATTTGCATGAAAGACTGAGCCTGGATGGGGCCGCGGCTGCCGCCCATTATTCCAAATATCATCTGCATCGGCTGTTTACGGAGGCGGCGGCAGGAGCCTTGGGATTTTCGCGGGAGACAGGAAGGAGATACAGGATGGCGGGCAGAGCTGAAAAGGCTGGGCTTTGCGGAGAGGGAGGAGCTGATAGAGTTCGGTTATCCTACACAGCGATTTGTACTGCGGGCGGAGGAGACAGGTGTGGGAGGACGGGAAAATGAATAGGACACAGAAAGAGGAATGGAAGGGGAGAACCCTTCTTTTTTTCACCAGCCAGTGCGTCACATTGTTTGGCTCCACCCTGGTTCAGATGGCGGTAGTATGGTATGCCACCCTTGAGACTTCGTCTGGTCTATGGGTTTCCGCCTTTAGCATCTGCTCTTATCTGCCCCAGTTCCTGCTTTCGCTTCCCGGCGGACTATGGGCGGATCGCTGCAGCCGAAAACGGCTGATCATAGGGGCGGATCTGGCGATTGCTTTCGTAACCCTGCTTATGATTTGCCTTTTGCCTGAGATAGAGGGAGGAACGCCGCTGCTGGCCAGCCTTCTTCTGATGTCGGCGCTGCGCTCGGCAGGAGCAGGCATTCAGACGCCGGCTGTCAATGCGGAGATTCCCCGGCTGGTGCCGGAGGAGGAACGGCTGCGCTTCAACGGCATCAACGCAGCCATGCAGTCTGTGGTACAGTTTGCGGCGCCGGCTGCCGCAGGTATTCTTTTGACGGTAAGCGATCTGCGCATGGTGCTTTGGATAGATGTGCTGACGGCAGTCATAGGTACCGGGATTCTGTCCGGAGTGAGGCTGTCGGAACAGAAGATTCTGATTTACGGTCTGTTCGTCTTCCTTTGCGTCCCCGCCGGCTTTCTGGCAGGGCTTTTGGTAAAACGTGTGTACGGGGATACCTATGGCTATCTTACGGCTGTGGAGCTGACAGGTTTTCTGGGAATGACTGCGGGCGGACTTTTGATGAGCAGATGGAGAGGCTTTCAAAGGAAAGAGCGCACGCTGGCTGTTGGACTTTCCGTTTTCGGACTCATGGCAGCGCTTATGGGTATGACGGAATGTTTTCCCATGTATCTGACATTTATGGCTGTGTATGGCGTGGCGCTGACCGTTGTTCAGACTGTGATCGTAACTCTTTTGCAGGAACATACAAAGGAGTCTGAACAGGGGAGGATATTTGGTCTGCAAAGTTCCGTGTATGCGGGGGCTCTGCCGCTTGGCATGGCGATATTCGGCCCGTTGGCAGACGTAATGCCATTGCAGCGGATCCTGGTTCTGTCGGGAATCGCCCTTCTTTGTCTGGCGGCCATCGCGGACAGAAGCAGGTGACGCGGCCGGGAATGAAGGAGAAAGAAGGTTTGGTAATCTTATCTGGCAAAATGTCCTGCGGTATGCTACAATCAGGCAGTAAGATAGGCATACCAAAGGGGACTGACAAGAGATGAAACTTCTGACAGGTTTAGGAAAAAAGAAAGATATACGGGAAAAGAAGGAGCAGGGGCCGGGAACCCAGGAACTGAGTCCAAGGATGAAGTTCTTAATGGGAATCACGCTGTTCTCCATGTTCTTCGGCGCGGGAAATCTGATCTTCCCTCCGTATCTGGGAGCCCAGGCCGGGACGAATGCCTGGGCTGCGTTCGCAGGCTTCGCGGTAAGCGCGGTGGGACTTCCTGTGCTGGGAGTGATCGCGGTCACGGTGTCCGGGGGCTTAAGTACGCTGGCTTCCAGGGTCCATCCAAAGTTTGCCTTCGTCTATATCGCTGTGCTGTACCTGGCAATCGGTCCTTGTCTCGCGATTCCAAGGACGGCAAGCACATCGTTTTCCATGGCGGCGCCGCCGTTTCTGCCGGAGAGCGTGCCGGAAGCTCCGGTACAGCTTTTGTATACGCTGGTATTTTTCACGGCGGCTTCTCTGGTGGCCATGCATCCGGAAAAGCTGACGGAATATCTGGGAAAGAAGCTGACGCCTGTGCTTTTGCTTCTGATCGTGGTTCTGTTCGCGGCTGCGGTGTGGAACCCGGCAGGACCGGCGGCAGATCCGGCGCCTGCTTATGAGAGTCTGGCTCCTGTGGAAGGTTTCCTGTATGGGTATCAGACCATGGACACACTGGCGGCCCTGAATTTTGGAATGCTGGTGGCGATCAATGTCCGGGAGAGGGGAATCCGGGAGGAAAAGGCGGTTACGAAGGAGACGCTCTCGGCGGGCTGGATAGCCGGAGCGCTGCTGCTTCTGGTCTACGCCATGCTCACTTTTACAGGCCGGCTTTCCAGTTCTGCCTTTCCCGGTACGGCGGATGGGACGGAAGTTCTGATCTATATGGCGCAGTTCCTCTTTGGAAAGGCAGGAGCCGTGATTCTGGCTGTGATTTTTGTGATCGCCTGCTTTAATACCTGCGTAAGCCTCCTAAGCTGCTGCGGAAAATATTTCTGCGGCTGTTTTCCGAAAATCAGCTACCGGCAGTGGGTATGGGGCTTCGCGGCTATCTCTATGGTGCTTGCCAATGCAGGGCTGGAAGCGATCCTGAAGTTTTCCGTGCCGGTGCTGAACGCTATCTATCCGATGGCGATTCTGCTGATTGTTCTGGCCCTGATTCACAAGGCAGCGGCACGTTTTCCAAGGATCTATCCTTTGGCGGCGCTCTTTTGCGGTGTGAGCAGCGTTTTAACGGTTCTCGATCAGCAGGGATTTGTGATTCCGGGGGTTACGGCGCTGCTTGGCATGATTCCGGCTTATGAAGCCGGCTTTGGGTGGCTGCTGCCGACGGCCGCAGGGGCGGCCCTTGGAATCATTTTGGATATAAAACATGAGAAAAAGGAGTAGATAAGATGCCAGTTTTTGACTTTAACAATACGCCGGAGGAGAACAAGGGACCCGTATGTACGTATGTCACCTTTCGTTCCAGCGAGCCTGAGGCTTCCCCGGAAAAACCCATCCTGATTCTGGACAACAAAAGCCGCACGTGGAAGCACCACTCCTGCGGCGTATTTGAGAATCCAAATAAGCGGACGGCCTTTGAATTTAAGGAGGGAACTGAGCTTGCGAGCGCGGATATTCTTCAGATAGACGCACGTTTTGTAAGCCTTGTGCGCTGGCTGGGAGAGCATCGCATCCATGTGCGTCTGTCCGGGGAAAACCGGGAGGAGGGCTATGCGGTCTACCGGATTCGCGAGACAGCCTTTGGCGGGGGAACGAAGCTTTCCGCCGAGGACGGTTTCCTTCAGTTTATGATTGGACGTCTTCTGGCGAGCAGCGCGCCGCCGGAGGAGCAGGAGGATGAGGACCAGGTGGAGAACGGCGACGAGATGAAGCTCACCAGCCTTCAGAGCATCACGGACTTCATGACCTGCGCGGGCCGGACGCTCCCTGACAATATTCAGCTTTGGGCTCGCCGGAATCTGGCAGTGGCCCGTTCCAGCGAAGTAAGCCCGGAAGAACGGCGCCATGCGCAGAGGGCGCTCTCTATCATGATGAACATTCAGTGGAAGCATAACTATTTTGAGGCCATCGATCCGACGGAGGCCCGCCGGATTCTGGATGAAGAACTGTACGGCATGGAGAAAGTGAAGCAAAGGATCATCGAAACGATCATCCAGATCAACCGTACGCATACGCTTCCGGCCTACGGTCTTCTGCTGGTGGGTCCGGCAGGAACCGGAAAGTCGCAGATCGCCTATGCCGTGGCCCGGATTCTGAAGCTGCCGTGGACGACGCTGGATATGAGTTCTATCAACGATCCGGAGCAGCTCACAGGAAGCTCCCGCGTCTACGCGAACGCGAAGCCGGGAATTATCATGGAAGCATTTTCTATTGCGGGAGAATCCAATCTCGTCTTTATCATCAACGAGCTTGACAAGGCTTCTGCCGGGAAAGGAAACGGGAATCCTGCGGACGTGCTTCTGACGCTCCTGGATAACCTGGGATTTACAGATAACTATATGGAATGTATGGTTCCGACGGTGGGAGTCTATCCGATTGCGACGGCCAATGATAAGAGTCAGATCAGCGCGCCTTTGATGTCGCGCTTTGCGGTGATTGATATTCCTGATTATTCAGCAGAGGAAAAGAAGGTGATCTTCTCGCGGTTTGCTCTGCCGAAGGTGCTGAAAAGAATGAGCCTTCGGGCGGACGAGTGTATCGTGACGCCGGAGGCTGTAGACGCAGTGATAGAAAAATACGCGGATACCACAGGAATCCGTGATTTGGAACAGGCCGCGGAGCATATCGCCGCCAATGCTCTTTATCAGATTGAGGTGAACGGCGTAAGCGAAGTGACTTTTAACGCAGCGCATGTGAGAGAACTGCTGGGCTAGGGAAAGGGAGACTTGTATGGCCAGCAGAGATGCGGCAGTTTTGCCCCGCAGAGCCATAAGGGTTCTGCGGGACTTGTTTTGCCGTTTTTTATTCGGTCCGCAGGGCTGTAACCGGATCACTTTTGGCGGCTTTTCTGGAAGGAATCAGTCCTCCAAGCAGGGTAAGCATAACGCTTAAGGCGATCAGGATCACAGCAGGAGCCGCGGGCAAAAAGGCGTTGATGTCGTTGGTGCCCGCCAGATGATGAATCAGAGCATTGCCTGGAATCAGAATCAGGAGCGTCAGGGCAATGCCGATAAGTCCTGCGGTCAGACCGATGATAAAGGTTTCCGCGTTGAAGACCTGAGAGATATTTCCCTTTGAAGCGCCGATCGCCCTGAGGATACCGATCTCTTTTTTCCGTTCCAGCACGCTGATGTAAGTGATGACTCCGATCATGATGGAGGATACCACCAGGGAAATCGCCACAAAGGCAATCAGCACATAGCTGATAATATCAATGATTTCTGTGACGGAGGACATCAAAGTGCCTACCATATCGGTGTAGGTGATGACCTGATCTTCCTTCCCTTCTGCTTCCATACGCTCATTGTATTCACTTAATAAGTCTGTCACATGCTCCTTGCTTTCAAAATCAAGAGGATAGATGCTGATGCCGCTGGGATTATCAAAATCGACATATCCAAGGGCGGACAGATTGCTGTCGCAGGTGGCGCCCTGGGCGGAGCTTAAGGAGCGGAGAAGCTCTGCCAGTTCTTCAGCGTTCATATTCATTGAGAACACATTTGCAAAATCTTCTTCTGAAAACTGGAAGGCCTCGGAGAGATTCTCGCCGAGCTGCGTTACCGCATCCTCCATGGAGGTCTGGATTTTATCTGCGATTTGCTCCATGACCTGTTCCATGACGGAGGAAAGTCCCTCTTTCAGCGAATCCGCAAGGGTTCCGGAGAAAGCGCCCATAAGCTCTTTCATGTAGGCTTCCATGGAGGAAGCGAGCTGCTTTTGGAGTCCTGAGGTGTTTACCATGGAGGAAACACCCTGGGACAGGATTGCCTGGGCCTTTTCCGTACTCATATAAGCGGAAAAATATTCTCCCATTTTGGAGGGATCCGGAAGGCCGTTTGCCACAGTATAAGACTGATAGCCTGCGGCCAGATCCGAGGCCAGCTTTTCAAGCTGCTCCGGTGTGATGGTGATCGTGTCGGTCTCCGGCAGATACTGCGCCTTCCATTCGGCCAGGATTCCCTGAGCCGTATCTGTGCCGAGGTATTCCAGAAAGGCTGCCTGAAGGGCTTCCATGTCCGGGGATTCTCCGGAACCGGGGATGAGGTCAGGATGGTGCTCGGTGCAGTAGATCATAAAGCCTACAGTGATTCTGTTGAGCAGATCTGTGAGCTGCTCGTCTGTCAGAGAGCCCATTCCGTTTGCGTCCAGGATGGCCTGAAGATTGTCATTCAGAATCTGCTTTCCTTCCGCGGTTTCAAGAAAAGCAAGAAAGCTGTTTCCAAGACCGGAGTAATCGGCTTCCGGGTGGGCGGAGGCATATTCCTGCCAGCCCGCCACAAGGGCAGACACAAGAGAACGGACAGACTCTTCCGATGCGTGAAATTCAATGCTCCCCAGAAGTTCAGCAATATTAAGCTCAGGAAATTCGGGAAGTTCTATCTGAAGATCTTCCATATCCATCATGCCGGAGAGGTCCAGGGAGCCTGTGTCAATCTCGCCCATATCCATGCTGTCGGTATCAAAAGAATCCGTAAGTCCTTCCGTCAGATCGCCTTCGTCAAAAGAGAACAGATCTTTCAGGGCTTCTTCGTCAATGCTGAACAGAGATTCCATATCGAAATCACTTTCATCGCTTTCTTCGCCGAAGGGTTCGTTGGTGAATACGTTGATGCCTGGTTCAGCCAATTGTTTCTGAACGATTTCGCTTTCCGCAGAAGTTTCCGCCACATGCCGGGTAAGGGAGGGCGGATAAGCGATTCCTGCCTGAAGCAGCATACCGCTGGCGTTCTCTGAAGGCTGCACGATGCCTACAATCGTGAGGTCCTCTCCGTTTTCCGCCAGCGTTCTCATATAGGCGTCGTCGTCCGTCTTGTCTCTCCATACGTCGTATTCGCTGTCATATTCGTAGTAATCAGAACTGTTGACCAGCTTAAAGGTAATACCAAGAATATCATCGTAATTATAGCTTCCCATATCCTCCGGCGTATTTATATTTTCCTCATTGATAAACTGCTCGACCATCTCATCCAGCTCCAGGGAATCACGAAGTCCGAGAGTGTACAGCATGAAGTCGCTGATGCTTCCGCCAGAGGTCAGTACCAGTACGCACTCGTTGTAATTTTGAGGCCAGCGTCCTGCCTTCACGTCGTACTGGTCCATGTAAAGCTCCTCCGTTTCCGGCATTTCATAGAACACGTCGGTTCCCATCATGGAGGACATCATGCTGCTGGAGCTGACGGTAGAGCCAAAGCCCAGAGCGGCGAAAGAGCTGTCAGGATTGACCTGACGGACGCCATCTCCTTCCAGCCGGAAGATCTGAGGCATAATATCATAGGTGTATTCGACAGCGCTCGTATATCTTTCGATTCCGCTTTCCCCGCTGTCCAGCCAGGCCTTCAGAGATTCCAGATCATTGGAATTCATGGTGGAAAACATATCCGTCACCATTTCGATGATATTGATTTCTCCTGGTTCTGTACTATCGCTATTGGTCTCGGCAGTCATGACAGAAGAAAGGTCGAAGCCTGTGCTTTCAATTTCCACAGGATACTGGGACAGCGTATCGCGTTCGATGTCTTTAATATAATCGTTGACGCCGTTGGAAAGAGAGAGGATCAGCGCGATGCCGATGATTCCGATAGAGCCTGCAAAAGATGTAAGCAAAGTCCTTGCCTTCTTGGTTTTCAGGTTATTGAAGCTTAAGGTGAGGGCTGTGAGGAGAGACATGGAGGATTTCCCCATGTTCTTGTGTACCGCCTCTCCCACAGAAGCCTCGTCGGGCTCGTAGGGATCCGAGTCGGAGCGGATTTTTCCATCCCTTAAATTGACGATTCGGGTAGCGTATTGTTCGGCAAGCTCCGGGTTATGGGTAACCATGACGACGAGGCGGTCCTTCGCCACTTCCTGTAGAAGATCCATAACCTGGATGCTGGTGCTGCTGTCCAGGGCGCCGGTGGGCTCGTCGGCCAGCAGGATGTCAGGATCGTTCACCAGCGCCCTGGCGATGGCCACACGCTGCATCTGTCCGCCGGACATCTGGTTTGGTTTTTTATGAAGCTGACTGCCTAAGCCCACTTCCTCCAGAGCTTTGATGGCACGCTGGCGCCGCTCGGCTTTTCCGATTCCTGAGATGGTCAGAGCCAGTTCCACGTTCGCAAGAACGGTCTGATGGGGAATCAGATTGTAGCTTTGGAATACGAAGCCGATGGTATGATTCCGGTAAGAGTCCCAGTCGCGATCTTTGTATTTTTTGGTGGAAATGCCGTTTATAATCACATCGCCGGAGTCATACCGATCCAGTCCCCCGATGATATTCAACAGAGTGGTTTTTCCGGAACCGCTGGGTCCCAGAATGGCGACGAATTCATTGTCTCGCAGATTCAGGCTTACATGATCCAGGGCCTTTTGAATCAGACCTCCGGTTCGGTATTCTTTGCACAGATCTTTGACTTGAAGCATTTACAGCTTTTCTCCTCTTTTTTTGTTCTTGCGGACGTTGCCCCTGTCAAGGGTAAGTCTTTGGAAGCCTTCCAGATAACATTTCATGCCGTTCAGTATATCTTCCCGAAAATCTCTGTGCATGGTGCAGAGAACCGTCTGGGAGAGCGCGTTCCTCAAAGAGGACGAAATCAGGTTCTGCTGGTAACAGCCGGTAATAATGCCGGACTCCAGAAAGTAGATGTCGAGAATCTCCTTTTGGGATAATATACCGCTTTCTTCAAGCCTGCGGCTCCAGGCGACGGTTCGTTTATACAGCCTTTTTTTCATTCGGCAAAGCAGCTCCACGTCTGCATTGCGCTCCAGGATTACGGCCCGCAGAGCTTCCAGCCGGATATACAAAGGATTTTTTTCAAGCAGGTACGAAAGTTCGTCCAGGAGTAGCCGCTGAATGTCGGAAAAATCTTTCGGACATTGATATTTAACACGTTCCTCCAGATAGTCGAGGCGCTTTTCATATTCTCTCCAGAGCAGGCACAGAAACAGGGTTTCCTTTGTTTTAAAATATACGAAAAGGAGACCGTTGGAGATCCCGGCTGCTTTGGCGATGTCTGACATTTTAAGCTCCCGGTATCCGGTTTCCATGAACAGCCGCTCTGCGGTATCAAGAATTTCTCTGCTTCGCGCGGTTTTGGCTTCCTCAGTAACAGCCCGTTTCATTGCTGCGATTCCCCCTCATGTAGCTTCAACGTACCGGGAGCAGGTCCTCCTGGCACATGAAAGTTAAATGACTCGAAGTCAATTATAATAAGTTTCCCTCTGTTTGACAAGGGGAAAGTTGCGCGGCAGGAGATTTTTACAATCTTTTATCAAGGATAAACCTATTGACCTGGTAGGTATATATCCGGTATAATCATTCCTTAAGCTGGCAGGGGCCTATATTATGGCTGCTGTCTGAAATATTATCAGAAAGGGAAAGGGTGTCACTGCCATGAAAAAGAATTTTGACTTAACAGATTTTAAATTTGAAACCCTGCAGCTTCATGTGGGTCAGGAGGTTCCGGATCCTGCGACGGACGCGCGGGCGGTTCCGATATACGCTACGGCGTCCTATGTGTTTCAAGACTGCGCCCACGCGGCAGCGCGTTTCGATCTGCAGGACGCAGGAAATATCTATGGCCGCCTTACAAATTCCACACAGGAGGTCCTGGAAAAGCGTGTGGCGGCATTGGAAGGAGGAAGGGCGGCTCTGGCTCTGGCTTCGGGGGCTGCTGCGATCACGTACACGATAGAAGCGCTCGCCCAGAATGGGGGCCACATTGTGGCGCAGAAGACGATTTACGGAGGCAGCTACAATCTGCTGGCTCATACTCTGCCGAATTTCGGCATTACGGCGTCCTTTGTGAATATCCACGATCTGGACGAGGTGGAGGAAGCGATTCAGGAGAATACAAGAGCGGTGTACGTGGAGACTCTGGGCAATCCCAACAGTGATATTCCCGATCTGGACGCGCTGGCTCTGCTGGCGCACAGGCATGGAATTCCGCTGGTGGTGGATAATACCTTTGGTACGCCCTATCTGATTCGCCCTATTGAGCACGGCGCCGATATAGTCGTACATTCCGCCACGAAATTCCTCGGCGGACACGGTACGACGCTTGGAGGCATTATTGTGGATTCGGGCAGATTCGACTGGGCGGCCTCCGGAAAATATCCGGCCATAGCCGCGCCGAATCCCAGCTACCATGGCATTTCCTTTGTTCAGGCGGCGGGGGAGACGGCCTTTGTCACTTATATCCGGGCGATTCTGCTCCGGGACACGGGCGCCTGCATCTCTCCATTTGCAGCCTTTCTGCTTCTGCAGGGGATAGAGACCCTTTCCCTTCGTATAGAACGCCATGCGGAAAACGCGGAAAAGGTTGTCGCTTTCCTGGCGAAGCATCCGCAGGTGGAAAAGGTAAACCATCCCTCCTTGCCGGACCATCCGGACTATGCTCTGTACCAGAGGTATTTCCCAAGCGGCGGCGCTTCCATCTTTACCTTTGAGATCAAAGGAGGAAAAGAGGAAGCGCACAGATTTATTGACAGCCTGCAGGTCTTCTCCCTGCTTGCCAATGTGGCCGACGTCAAGAGCCTGGTCATTCATCCGGCCACGACTACTCACAGACAGCTTACGGAGGAAGAACTGAGGGAACAGGGAATAGGGCAGAATACGATTCGTCTGTCTGTCGGAACGGAGCATATCGACGATATTATTGCGGATTTGGAACGCGGATTTGAAGCCGTGAAGGAGCTGCGGCCATGATTTCAACGAGGGGCAGGTACGCCCTGCGCGTTATGACAGAGCTTGCGGAACACGCAGACGAGGGCTATCTTTCCCTGAAAGAGGTAGCCGGACGCCAGGACATTTCCTTAAAATATATTGAGCGGATCATGCCCGCCCTTTCCCGGAATAAGCTTGTAGAGGGCGTACAGGGGAAGGGCGGCGGCTACCGCCTGACGAGACCTCCGGAGGATTACACGGTCTGGGAGATACTCTCCGTGACTGAGGGAGAGCTTGCGCCGGTGGCTTGTCTGGAATCCGGAGCGAAACCCTGCGGGAGACGGGAATACTGCAGGACGATTGATATGTGGGGCAGATTTTACGACATAACAAAAGAGTTTTTTGAGGGAATTACGCTCGCGGAGCTGGCGGGGAAGGAGGGATGGAAGAAAAGCTAGAAGAAACGCAGGGAACTTTTACGGTAAGGAGGAGGTACCGCATCATGGATCAAAAATGGGGTAGCAGCCGAATCGTTTGACTTTTCAGCGGTACAATGTTATACATAGAGTATACATAGAATATGCAAACACAGATGTACGAATTGATGCAGTGCGCTGCGGAACAGGATAGAGTTGGGGGGAGAGCGGAATGGATTCTTTTCTTATTATTTCGGAGCAGTTGATTTCCTTTTTTCTTATGATGCTTGCGGGTTATCTGGCGGCCCGGATTGGGATCGTGTCCAAAGAAGTTTTGGATGGTCTGGCTTCCCTTGTGGTGAATCTTTTGCTTCCGGTAATGATCTTTGCGAACATGATGAGCGGGACGAGCCGTGAACAGTTTGTGTCCGATTTTCCGGTATTTCTTTTGACTCTGCTGATGTATCTGCTGCTGATACTTGTGTTTGCGCTTTTTGCCAGACTGATGCGTCTGCCTAAAGAGAGGGGACAGATTTTTCAGGCAGTGTTTATCTGCGGAAATGTGGGCTTTATCGGAACTCCGCTGATTTTGAGACTGAGTCCCGAACATGGAGCGGTCTATCTTGCTCTGATGAACGTCGTGGATCAGGCGGCGCTCTGGACTTATGGCCTGTATCTGACTACTCCCACGGGAGGCGGACGTTCCTTCTCCGTGAAGAATTTTGTGAATCCCGGACTTGCTTCGATACTGTTGGCCGTTCTTCTGATTGTTCTGGGAATCAGACTTCCAGACAGCATAGAGAACGGACTGTTAACGCTGGGCAATTCAGCGACCTCTGTTTCGCTGATTTATATCGGAGGGCTTTTGTATTTCAGCAACTGGAAGGGAGCGCTGCGCCAAAAAGAACTGTATGTGGGTATTATGATGAAGATGCTTCTCCTTCCGGTCGTCTACTATGCGCTGGCTTCCCTGCTGGTGCGGAACAGGGATATGGTGCAGGTAATGTCTGTTGTGACAGGTCTGCCGCCGGCGACTTCCATCGCGATGCTCGCCCAGGCGCATCACAAAGAGGGAGAGTATGCGCTGGGGATGATTCTGGTGGCGACGGTTGCCAGTCTTCTGACCTTAAGTCTGACAGCCTTTTTCATCTTCTGAGAATTTTTCGCTGCTAATGCAGGGACAATGTGCCGGAAGATTTTTGCCGTATCTGAAAGATGTAAATTTATGGTATCAAACGGTGGACATGAAACATGTCCGCCATTTTTTGTGGGGAAATTTACGGGATTTCAGAGCAGAATTGCCGTAAATGGAAACGGTGAGGCGGTCTTTGGACATATAAAATTGGGCAGGAAACTTCATTATGGTAAAATTACACAAAAAATGGTCGATTTTACGGGAAATTAAGGACAAAATTAGTCAAAACATAAAAATTTCAAGGAGAAATTGCTTTCTTTTTCATAAAATCGTATAATAAAAGAGTATTTAAAGGAAAGAGAGGACCTTTGTCATGAAACAGAATAACATGTTGGCAATGATTCTGGCTGGTGGGCGTGGCTCCCGTCTGCATGATCTTACCAATAAGGTCGCAAAACCGGCTGTAGCCTATGGCGGAAAGTATAAAATTATTGACTTTCCTCTGAGCAACTGCGCAAACAGTGGGATCGATGTGGTAGGAGTGCTGACACAGTATGAGTCTGTGCTTCTCAACAGCTATGTAGCAGGAGGAGGAAGCTGGGGACTGGATGCCCGTGACAGCGGCGTTTTCGTTCTTCCGCCCCGCGAGAAAGCGGATGCGAACCTGAATGTGTACCGGGGAACAGCGGATGCGATTTCCCAGAACATCGATTTTGTGGACAGCTATGATCCGGAATATATTCTGATTTTGTCAGGCGACCACATTTATAAGATGAATTACGCGAAGATGCTGAAGAATCACAGGGAGAATAATGCGGACGCCACGATTGCGGTTATTGAGGTTCCGATGAGGGAGGCAAGCCGTTTTGGTATCATGAACACGGATACGGAGACTGGCCAGATCGTTGAATTTGAGGAGAAGCCGGAGCATCCCAAGAGCAATCTCGCATCCATGGGTATCTACATCTTCAATTGGAAGCTGCTGCGCAAGCTTTTGGTGGCGGATATGAAGAATGAGGAATCCAGCCATGACTTTGGAAAAGACATCATTCCTACGATGCTGAATGACGGAAAGAGACTCTTTGCCTACAAGTTCAAAGGATACTGGAAGGACGTAGGGACGATCGATTCCCTTTGGGAGGCAAATATGGATCTGCTGGATCGAAAGAACGGCCTTGATCTGGATGATCGTACCTGGAAGATTTATACAGAGGATATTCCCACATTCCCGCAGTATATTTCCGAGGAAGCGGATGTGAAGAACGCCTATATTACCCAGGGCTGCGTAGTGGAAGGCGAAGTGAAAAATTCTGTGCTTTTCACAGGAGCAAGGGTTGGCGCGGGAGCGAAGGTACAGGACAGCGTTCTGATGCCGGGAGCGGTTGTAGAGGCAGGAGCATCGGTAACCCGCGCTCTTGTGGCGGATAATGTGAAGATAGGAAGCCAGGCGGCTGTCGGCAATGCGGACAGCGAGCATATTGAACTGGTTGCGAAAAATGTAAAAGGGGTAGAATGACTATGGCAAGAGCATTAGGAATTATCAGTTTTTCAGAAAATCATATCTGGGTAGATGGACTGGAAGATTACCGTTCAATCGCCGCA
>DVLE01000073.1 GCA_018715645.1 Candidatus Merdisoma merdipullorum | reverse complement strand
CGCTGGCATTCCATGAACGGGCCGTTTCGAGCGCGTCCTTTGCCGTCTGTTCGGTAGAGCCCGCCAGGATGCAGCCCGCAATATCCAGGATATCCCGCTTGACAAAATCGACATCCTCGGGCGGGATATCTTCAAAGCGGAGATTCGCTGCCATTTCCGACAGATTGCCAGCGGGGTCCTGTTCGGGTGTAATTATATCATCTAGGTTCATACGGTAGTACCTCCTTAATTATTTATGATTAATTAAGAAGCAAGTTACATGCCAAATAATACCGGAGATAACCGCGTATCTGCGCAGGAAAATGAAGAATGCTGCTGTTATCTTTTTTTCTGCGTCCTATATTTCTCCATGACAAATTCAATCAGCGTTCGGGAGTCATTATAAATACGGCGCCCTTTTTTGGTAATCATGCAGATGGTGGCCTGGATGGAGGGATTAATAGGGATGCTGACGATATCCTGGTCCAGGACTACGGCCTCCCGCAGCAGAAAGCTTCCAAAGCCCGCGTTTATAATTAAATTTTTGATGGTGTGAAGCTGGGAGGAATACAGGCGTATGTCCGGCGCCAGATGAAGGCGGTTGCAGGCGGCCAGCACGGAGTCAGGGGTGTAGAAGCCTTTGGGAAGCATGGACAGAGGGATTGAACAGGCTTCTTCCAGGGAGATGAAATCCCTGCCGCTGAAAGGATGCTCCTTCTCTACGCAGAGGCAGATCTCCGTGTCAAACAGATGGATGTATTTCAGCTTGGGGTTATCCGTATTGATAGAGGCAATGGCAAGATCAATCTTTTCCTCCAGAATCATATGCACGATGTCTTTTGCGCCGCATTCGACAATTTCCAGCTGAATCAAGGGATAGCGTTCTTTGAAGTCCCTCATCAGGGCAGGCAGAAAAAAGGCTCCCATCTGCAGGGGAAGCCCCATCTTTATGTGGTTGCGGCTCTGGTTTAAGTCGGCAATATCCTCCTGCAGGAGCTCCACTTCTTTCAAAATCTGGCAGGCCCGTTTGTAAAAGAGTTCTCCTTCCGGAGTCAGAACCATCTGCCGGTTAATCCTCTGAAACAGGTTAATGTTAAATTCCGATTCCAGCTCCTTGATGGAGGTGGTGATGGATGGCTGGGATATATGGAGAACTTCTGCCGCTTTCGTAATGGTGCGATTCTGATAGACCGCCACAAAGTATGCTAACTGATTTAATTTCATATCCCGTCTCTCTTTCTGTTTTCTGACACTTCCTCAGATGTACTCTATTATATCATAGATTTATCCCAAAATCGTTTTGCAATTAGGCCTATTTTTATATGATTTTTCTATAATATGATAAAAAACCAGTATTTTACTTATAAAAATATGTTGCCTATAATAAAACCAACAAAAAAATATTGACAGAAGGGATAAAACTATGAATTATGTTACATTTTCACCCCATGCAGATCGTGAGAATGCGATGGACACGATATCGGCAGTCAGCCAGATGGCGCGGGAAGCGATCCGGAAGTACGGGGCGGATGCGGTGATCAATTCGACTATGGGGGAGTGCCAGGACGACAAGGGAAATCTGATGGTTCTTCCCACGGTGGAACGTCTGCTGCGCCAGGCGCCGGTAACAGATATCTGTGCCTACGCACCTATGGGAGGAATCCCCGGATTCAATGAAGCCGTTCAGATTTCCCTGTTCGGTCAGATTGAGAAGCGGTGGTTTGTTGAGTCGGTTCCTACGCCGGGGGGATGCGGGGCCCTGCGCCATGCGGTGTGGAATTTTCTGGAGGACGGGGAGGCGGTTCTCTCAACCGACTACCACTGGGGGCCATACCGGGAGATATGCCAGGAGCATAACCGGAGGTTTTGTACATTTTCCATGTTCAATGATGCGGGGAAATTTAACACGGAGGCCTTCCGAGCGGCAGCGGAGAAAATCCTGGAGCAGCAGCCCCGGCTGTTAGTGATTTTAAATACGCCGGCCAATAACCCCACCGGCTATTCCATGACGAAAGAGGAAATGGAGCGGGTGATGAATATCCTGCGCAGGCTGGCGGAGGAGCCGACCAGGAAGATTACGCTCTGTCTGGATGTTTCCTACATTGACTTTGCCGGAAGTTTTGAGGAGAGCCGCGCTGTCTTTGATGCCATCGGGGAGTTTCCGCCCAATATGCTGGTAACCCTGGTGTTCAGCATGTCGAAAAGCTATACCATGTGCGGGATGCGGTGCGGCGCGATTGTATGCCTTTCACCGGAGAAGGCCGCGGCGGAGCGGTTTAAGCAGGTGATGAGCGTATCTTCCCGGGCCACCTGGTCCAATGTGGTCCGCCTGGCGCAGAAGGTCCTGGTGGAAATATGCAGTGATCCAGCACTGAAGCAGCAGACAGACCGGGAACGGGAGCATTTTAAACAAATCATAGACGAGAGGGGAGCGCTGTTTTTACAGGCAGCCAGGGAGGCAGGCATTGTATGCCGCCCCTATGACCACGGATACTTCTTAACCATTTTGTGCAGGAATCCGGCGAGGACCGCCCAGATTCTTCAGAAACGTCAGATATATGTGGTGCCCATGGCAAATGGACTGCGTTTTTCGCCCTGCGCCGTTAGCAGCGAAAAGTGCAGAAAAGCACCGGCACTCATTAAAGAAGCAATAGAGGAGGTAGAAGAAATTGACGCTAATTCACGATTTTGATGAGGTAGTGGAGCGGAGGGGAACCGATTCCAAAAAGTACAGTCCCGAGTATTTTGATTCAGATGTGATTCCCATGTGGATTGCCGATACGGACTTTAAAAGTCCAAAACCGGTGGTGGAAGCGATTAAAAACCGGGCGGTCCACGGTGTATACGGCTATACGCCGGTAAGCCGGGAGTTTAAGCAGGAGGCGGTCTCCTGGATGGCGAGGCGTTTCGGGTATCAGCCCGAGGTTTCGTCCGCAGAGTTTGTGCCCGGAGTCATCGGAGGAGTTATCTGTGCGATCCGTGCGCTGACCCATCCCGGAGATAAGATTCTGCTGCACACCCCGGCCTACGGTCCTTTTGTGGACGGCATTGTCAACAACGGAAGGAGACTAAACGACAGCCGGCTGCTTCTCAAGGACGGAAAATATGAGATTGACTTTGACGATTTTGAGAAGAAGTGCAGGGATCCCAGAACGAAGCTGTTTATTCTCTGCAATCCCCATAACCCTACCTCCCGGGTGTTTACAGAGGAGGAATTAAGAAGAATGGGAGAGATCTGCCTGGAGAATCACGTGATGGTGCTCAGCGATGAAATACACTGTGATATTGTGTTTAAACCGCATAAGCATATCCCCTTTGCCTCGCTGGACAAGCGGTTCGAGGAGAACAGCATTACCTTCATCAGCCCCAGCAAGACATTTAACGTTCCCGGATTCCGGACAGCTGTTATGTTTGCGGCGGAGCCGGTGAAGCATGAGATGGTGCACCAGGTTTTAGTCAGCAACAAGGGAACAGGGGAAAATATCTTCGGCACCGTTGCCTTCTGTGCCGCCTATCATTCCTGCGATTACTACGCGGATCAGATGGTGGAATATTTGGAGGGAAATTTAAAGCTGGTTGAGGAGACCATGGACCGCATCAATGGTATGGAGTTGATTCACCCGGAGGGAACGTATTTGTTCTGGATTGACTGCCGCGGGCTGGGACTGGATCAGGAAACACTGATGGATCGCTTTGTCAACAAGGCTAAGGTGGGACTTCATGACGGACTTCATTTTGGACCGGAGGGAAGAGGTTTTGTGCGTCTGAACGTGGCGGTTCCCAGAAGCGTTCTGGAGCAGGCATTAAAGCAGATAGAAGCGGAATTTATTTAAAGAGGGGGAATAATGGAAATGAATGCGGGTGTGATAAGTTTAATTGGTATATTTCTTGGCCTGTTTGTTCTGATGTTTTTGGTGACAAAGGGAACCAAGGTACTTCTTGCGGCGCCGGCAGCTTCCCTGGTCGTGCTGATTCTTTCCGGACAGCCTTTAATTGACGGAATCATTACGACCTATGCCACATCGCTTGGAAACTATATGAAAAATAACATGCTGATGTTCATGGCGGGCTGTGTATTCGGAACTATGATGGGAGAATGCGGCGCGGCCCAGGATATTGCGGTACATCTGACAGGACTGATTGACAAGGCAAATGTGAAAAACAAACAGTTCCTGGCGTTAGTGGTATTATCCATGATTTTCATGCTGATGAATTACGGCGGCATCAACTCCTCCGTTATCATCTTTACAATGCTTCCCTTCTGCAAGAGAATTTTCAACCGGTACAATATTCCGTGGCATCTGTATCTGGCGATTCAGTCTCTGGGAAGCCTGGCAACAGAGAGCATGTTCCCCGGAACCACCGCGCTGGTAAATGTGATCCCCATGGATTATCTGGGAACCACATCCATGGCGGGCGCAAAGATGGGCTCCATCACTGCGGTGATTTGTATTGCGGCAGCCGTTACCTACATTTATGTTTCCCTTACCCGCTGTGTGAAGGCCGGCGAGGGCTTTATGGAGACAGGAGCGGTTATCTATGAGACGATTCAGGAAGAAGACCAGACCATGGGCACAAAGAAGACAGGCTCCCTGGCAAAGGCTCTGTTCGCTCCAATTGTCGTGCTTTTGATTTTCAATATCTTCAATTTGAATGCGGTTGTAACCCTTGCTTTTGGAACACTGCTGGTTGTCATCCTGTATTTTAAGGAATTCGCGCACCTTCAGAAATCCTTAAATACCAGCGCCACCAACGGCGCACGGATTGCCGCCAATATCGCTTCCATCGTGGGATTTGGCGGAGTGGTAGCGGCAAGCCCCGCCTACGATCTGGTTCTGAATGGGCTGCAGTCCCTTCCCGGCTCGCCGTTAATCCAGCTGGTAATCGCAATCAATGCAGTTTCCGCAATCACCGGCTCCGCGTCCGGAGGCATCAGTATTGCTCTGGAAACCCTGGGAGATCACTTTTTAAGCCTTGGAATTCCGCCGGAAGTAATTCACAGAGTTTCCTCCATCGCCAGCATGGGCTTTGACTCTATGCCGCATAACGGCAGCGTAAGCAACCAGATGGAGATGACGAAGCTCACCTATGCACAGGGATATAAGCATATTTTTATCATTGCATGCCTTCTTCCGTTCCTGGGCGGGTTCATTGCGGTTGGACTGTACTATATGGGAATTGTATAAACCGAAAATTTTAGAATAAGGCAGTAAAAAGAAACCAGATCAGGCGCATTTCCTGAAGCTGGTTTCTTTTTGCTGTTTGGTAAAAGGAGAGGAAGAGATGTGGCCGGGCAGGCCGGCAATTCATCTTTTGATTTCATATCGCTCACATCTCCTGATAATCTATATTGCAACACCATTGTAACACCGGACGGTTCCGAAAGCTATTCATTTTAACTATGATGATTCATAATATATAAGTATTTGCCATTTTGCGGTGAAGCGGTATACTAAGAACAAAGAGGAGGTTAGAATTATGAGAACGATTCAGAATCAAACGTTTGATGAGGAACGTGCCCTGTACGGCAGCAGGGATATTGCGGCAAAGGACTGCTCTTTTGACGGCCCTGCGGACGGGGAGAGCGCTTTTAAGGAGTGCAGGAATGTGGAGGTATCCCGCTGCTTTTTTAACCTGCGCTATCCGTTCTGGCATGATCACGGCCTTGTCATCCGGGATTCGGAGATGACCGAACTCTGCCGGGCCACCCTGTGGTATTCCGAACACATCACCATCGAAAATTCCCGGCTTCACGGCATCAAGGCCCTGCGGGAATGTGCGGATGTGAAGATGACGGGCTGTGATATTGTCTCCCCGGAATTTGGCTGGTCCGTCCGCAATCTTGCGATGAAGGACTGCAGCGCGGAGAGCGAGTATTTCATGCTGCGCTCGGCTGGCCTGCATTTTGATAACGTGCGGATGAAGGGAAAATATTCTTTCCAGTATATCGAGGACTCAGTCTTTGAAAACTGCACCTTTGACACTAAGGATGCCTTCTGGCACGCAAAAAATGTCACGGTCCGGGACAGTGTGGTCAAGGGCGAGTATCTGGCCTGGTACTGCGAGAATGTTACATTCGAAAACTGCAAAATTATCGGCACCCAGCCTCTGTGCTACTGCAAGGGCTTAAAGCTCATCAACTGCGAGATGGTTGACTGCGACCTGGCTTTTGAGCGCAGCGAGGTGGATGCAGTTGTCACCACGCCGGTTGTGAGCATTAAAAACCCTCTTGCGGGCAGCCGCATAACGGTGCCGTCCGTCGGAGAAATCATCCGGGATATCCCGGAGGGAACGGGAACCGTACAGGTACAGGACCAGGCGGAGGAAAGCATCTGCGCCTGCGCATGAGGACATTACTGAGAAAACGCTCTCATCTGCAAGCCCTGCAGCTATTCATCAAAATCCGTGGACTCAGGGACTGCTTAAGCTTGCCGCATTCTCCGGATACTGCTTCCATGCCGTATCCTTATAATCCTCAATTCGCATCTGCGCTCCTTTTAGCGATGAGCCGAAGAAATTTGTGCGGAAACCGCCGGGCTCCACAACCATCACACGGATTCCGAGAGGTTCAACCTCCTTCCGGAGACCATCGGAGAGCAGTTCTACGGCTGCCTTTGACGAAGCGTAAAAGGCAGATGCGGGACTGGCTTTCATCGCTGCTGCGGAGGCAATATTGATGATCATACCGCTGCGTTTTTTCCGCATCAGGGGAAGCACGGCTTTTGTCATAGAAATCAGGCCGAACAGGTTGATCTGGAACATTTTCATAACCTCTTCACCCTCCGATTCCTCTACAGAAGCGCAGTAACAGTAGCCTGCGTTATTGACAAGAATATCAATACCGCCAAAATGCCGGGGAGGGGGAGAGAAAATATAGCCATAGAGAAAATGAATGCAAAGACATAAAATATAAGTATTAGACATTCAAAAAAGCGCCTCTTATAATAAAACCATAAAACAAAACCGCCGGGAGCTTCCCATTTCCCGCGGTGCAAAAGGAGGCAGGAATGAAAAAAATACTTTCGCTTATGTTAGTGCTGACAATGTTTTCTTCCTTGACGGCCTGTGCGGGCTCGGGAGGCCAGGCGGAGACGTCTTCGCGCGCTGCGGAAACTGCCGCGGAATCGGGGGCAGAGTCATCGGGAGCCGCTGCGGAATCTGCAGAAGAGACGCCGGAAACCGCGGCCGCGGAACCCCCGGCAGAAGCTGATGAAGCTGCCGCGGCGGAAGCCGGCACGGAGGCGCCCGAGTCCGGGACAGATTCGGCCCAGTCCGGCAATATTCTGGTGGCGTATTTCTCCTGGGCGGACAATGCCATACTGGACGAGAACGTGGACGCCATGAGTTCCC
>DVLE01000072.1 GCA_018715645.1 Candidatus Merdisoma merdipullorum | reverse complement strand
ATGCCAGCTTCACGGAAGACGGCGGCGCGGCTTTTCTTCTATCTCTCCTGAGCTGACAAAACATCCCCTTGTCAGCGTAAAATACTTCCTGTTATTCTACCGTAACACTCTTTGCCAAGTTTCTCGGCTTATCCACATCCAGTCCTCTTGCCAGAGATACATAATACCCCAAAAGCTGCAGCGGCACCACCGCAAGAGAGGCTGCGAAATGCTCGTCGGTCCTTGGAATATAGGTCACAAAGTCAGCCGTATCCTCGATATTGTAGTGACCGTAGGTCGTAAGCCCCATAAGATAGGCTCCCCGGCTCTTGCACTCCACCATATTACTGACCGTCTTTTCATACAGTTCGCTCTGCGTCAGAATGCCGACCACGAGGGTGCCATCCTCAATCAGACTGATCGTTCCATGCTTCAGCTCGCCTGCTGCGTACGCCTCTGAATGAATATAGCTGATCTCCTTCATCTTCAGGCTGCCTTCCATGGAAATCGCGTAATCGATTCCACGGCCGATAAAGAAAACATCCTTCGCCGCAGACTGCTTCGCCGCGAACCACTGAATCCGTTCTTTATCCTGCAGAACTCTCGTAATCTTATCCGGCAGGGAAAGAAGTTCCTCTATCAGTCTGCCATAGGTCTCTTCATCAATTTGGCCACGAATATAAGCAAAATACACAGCCAGAATATCGCAGGCGATAAGCTGCGTGCTGTATGCCTTTGTGGTCGCCACTGCAATCTCAGGCCCTGCCAGCGTATAAAATACGTTGTCAGCCTCACGGGCGATGGAAGAGCCTACCACATTGACGATGGCAAGCGTCCGTATCCCGCTGCTCTTTGCCTTCCGCAGAGCCGCCAGGCTGTCTGCCGTCTCTCCCGACTGGCTGATGACAATCACCAGCCCCTTATCATCCAGAGGCAGATTCCGGTAACGGAACTCAGAAGCCAGCTCCACACGGATCGGAATCTTTGCCAAATCCTCCAGCACATACTGGGCCGATACGGCCACATGATAAGCGGAACCGCAGGCAACCATATAAATCTGGCTGATTCCCCGGATGTCCTCCTCGCTTAAGCCAAGCTCCGACAGATCGATTCTTCCCTCATGAATCACAGCGTTCAGCGTATCCTGAACCGCCTTCGGCTGTTCATGAATCTCTTTAATCATGAAATGCTCATATCCGGCCTTCTCCGCCGCTTCCGCATCCCACTTAATCTCCACAAGCTCCTTCTCTATCTCGTCGCCGTCCAGGTTGTAAAAGGTCACCTGTCCTTTCTGCAGACGTCCGATCTCCAGATTGCCAATATAGTATACCTTTCTCGTATGCTTCAGAATCGCCGGAACATCCGAAGCCAGATAGGACTCTCCGTCCGCCACTCCGAGGATCATGGGGCTGTCTTTTCGCGCCACATAGATCTCCTCCGGATAATCCTTGAACATCACTGCCAGAGCATAGGAACCGCGGATACGCACCATCGCATGGTTCAAAGCGTCCACCGGAGTTCCCAGATATTTCTTGTAATAATAATCTATCAGCTTAATCGCCACTTCCGTATCCGTCTCGGAATAGAAGCGGTAACCATGCTTCAAAAGCTTCATCTTAAGCTCCTGATAGTTCTCAATAATGCCATTGTGGACTCCGACAATCGTTCCCTCGTCATTACAATGGGGATGCGCATTGTTCTCCGACGGTTCGCCATGGGTCGCCCAGCGCGTGTGGCCGATACCGCAGTCTCCGGCGAGCGCCTGGCCGTCATTCGTCTTTTCCTCCAAAACCTTCAGGCGTCCCTTGGCCTTCACAACTTCGATCTCACCCTCTCCGTCACGTACAGCCAAGCCAGCCGAATCATAACCTCTGTATTCCAGTTTTGAAAGCCCTTCCAACAGAACAGGCGCCGCCTGCCGGTTTCCCACAAAGCCAACAATTCCACACATATACTGTTACTCCTCCTGTTTTCATCCAGATGAATCTATTCTACCAGAAAGCTATGATGTTGAAAAGTGCAAATGAAAATTTTTCACCTAAAAGTACAAAAGAAATGTTTGTTTTCCTCCATCCCCTGTCATACAAAAAGGAAGGAACGGATACAATATCCGGTCCTTCCTTTTCCTGTTCAGTGCTTCTAAATTTTACTGATTTTCCTTCAAATCCTTAATACTGAAGCTATAGCGTCCCATCTTATCTTTTCCAAGGCAGACTACCTTCACTACGTCGCCCAGTGTCAGCACATCCTCCACGCGGTTGATGCGGTGCTTTGCGATCTTGGAAATGTGAACCATTCCCTCCTTGCCCGGAGCGAACTCCAGGAATGCGCCGAACTCCTTGATGCTGACTACCTTACCGGTCAGAATCATGCCTTCCTCAAAGTCGGTCACGATCGTCTGGATAAGCTGCACCGCCTTATCCATAGCCGCCTTGTCGGTTCCGCAGACAGATACTGCGCCGTCGTCGTCGATGTCGATCTTCACGCCGGTCTGCTCAATGATCGCGTTGATCGTCTTTCCTCTCTGACCAACCACATCGCCGATCTTCTGGGGATCGATCTGGATCTGTATGATCTTCGGAGCGTAGGGTCCTACCTCCGGTCTCGGCTCGGAGATGCAGGGCTTCATACAGGTATCCATGATGAACAGACGCGCCTCGCGGCAGCGGGCAATGGCGCCTTCTACGATAGGACGCGTCAGGCCGTGAATCTTGATGTCCATCTGGATAGCCGTGATTCCCTCAGTGGTTCCCGTTACCTTGAAGTCCATGTCTCCAAAGAAGTCCTCAAGGCCCTGAATATCTGTCAGAAGCACGAAATCATCGTCTGTCTCGCCTGTCACCAGACCGCAGGAAATACCTGCCACCATTTTCTTGATCGGCACGCCTGCAGCCATCAGAGACATACAGGACGCACAGGTGGATGCCATAGAGGTAGAGCCGTTGGACTCAAAGGTCTCGGATACCGTACGGATGGCGTAGGGGAACTCCTCCTCAGAGGGCAGCACCGGAAGGAGCGCACGCTCTGCGAGAGCTCCGTGACCGATCTCACGCCGTCCCGGACCACGGCTGGGCTTCGTCTCTCCCACAGAATAGCTGGGGAAGTTATAGTGATGCATATAACGCTTGCTTGTCTCATTTTCATCGAGACCGTCCAGACGCTGAGCGTCGGACAGGGGAGCCAGCGTACAGATATTGCAGATCTGCGTCTGTCCTCTCGTAAACATGGCGGAACCGTGTACGCGCGGAATAATGTCTACCTCCGCAGCCAGCGGACGGATCTGCGTCATTTCCCGGCCGTCAGGACGCTTGTGATCCTTCAGAATCATCTTGCGGACGGTCTTCTTCTGATACTGGTATACAGCCTCGCCCAGAACCTCAAGCCAGTCCTCCTTCTCCGCGAAGGCTTCCTCCAGACGCTCTGTGATCTGGCGGATATTCTCCTCACGCACCTGCTTCTCATCAGTGAAGACCGCCTTCTCCATCTCCTCCGGCGGAACAATTTCCTTGATCGCCTCAAACAGCTCGTCCGGAACCGCGCAGCTTGTGTAGCTGTGCTTTTCCTTACCGCACTCAGCCACAATCTTGTCGATGAAAGCAATCACCTGCTGATTAACCTCATGGGCCTTGTAGATAGCCTCAATCATCTTCGCCTCAGGAATCTCGTTGGCTCCTGCCTCGATCATGATAACCTTTTCTCTGGTAGAAGCTACCGTCAGCTTCAGATCAGATACCTTGTACTGGGCCTGTCCCGGATTTACAATAAACTCTCCGTCAATCATGCCGATCTGCGTCATGGCGCAGGGACCTGCAAACGGAATATCAGAAATAGAGGTAGCAATGGCAGATCCAAGCATAGCAGTCAGCTCCGGGCTGCACTCCGGATCCACAGAAAGCACCAGGTTGTCCAAAGTTACATCATTCCGATAATCCTTCGGAAAAAGCGGACGCATCGGACGGTCGATTACACGAGCCGTCAGAACCGCGTTCTCAGAAGCCTTTCCTTCTCTCTTGTTGAAACCTCCCGGAATCTTTCCTACCGAGTACATCTTCTCCTCATATTCTACGCTCAAGGGGAAGAAATCAATCCCATCTCTGGGCTTGTCGGAAGCCGTGGCCGTAGAAAGCACGGTGGTATCGCCATAGTGCATGAAAGCCGCCCCATTCGCCTGCTTTGCCACTCTGCCTACATCTACAGTCAGAGTTCTGCCAGCCAGCTCCATTGAAAAACTCTTATACATTCTTTTTCTCCTTATTTTTACGTTAGCTGGTGTAGGAGAAACCGAAACTACTGATCCACGCACGGACGCGCATGCGCGCATCAGTGGTCTCGGAGCATTTCTCCTACAGGGTTGACGGGTTGCAAAAGCGCTTTTTTTCTCAGCGCAAAAAACAGGGCGCAAGAATCCTTACGAATTCCTCCGCCCTTATGAAGCTTATTTTCTGAGTCCTAATCTCTCAATCAGGCTGCGGTATCTGTTAATATCCACTTTCTTCAGATATGCAAGCATATTACGTCTCTGACCAACCATCTTCAGCAGTCCGCGTCTGGAATGATGATCCTTCGGATTGTTCTGCAGATGCTCTGTGAGCTCCTGGATACGGGCGGTCAGGATCGCCACCTGTACCTCCGGTGAACCTGTGTCGCCCGGCTTAAGGCCGTACTCTGCAATGATAGCCTGCTTCTTTTCCTTTGCAATCATGATGATTCCTCCTTTTTTCTTATACGCCGTATATTAAGCAATGGTCGGAGTTTCCGATTACTGAATACCGGCAAATCTCATACCGCTTTACTTTACCACACGCTTACATTTCTGTCAAGATTCCATTTTCACCGTCCTGTGAAAACCTGTGCAAGCGGAGAATCCGCCGGCAATATCAGAGTCTTGTCATCGCTGCCCTGAAGGCTCTCTCTGGCTGCGTCAAGACTGCGCACAAAGGAATAAAACTCGCTGCGGCTCGTATCTGAGTAAGCGTCTGAAAGAATTTTCATATATTCCGCTTCGCCTTCAGCCACAGTCTGTTCCGCCTGGGCGTTGGCCTCCGAAAGCATTATCGATACTTCCTTATCCGTTGTGTTCCGTATTATCTGCGCCTGGGATTCTCCTTCCGCCGTATATTGGGCCGCGATATTTTCGCGTTCAGAAATCATACGGGTATAAACCGCCTGCTTATTGTCGTCCGGCAGGTCCAGCTTTTTGACTTCCACAGCGAGAATATCGATCCCGTACTGCTCGTAATCCCCAAGCTGCTCCATGATCTCTTCTGTCAAAGATTTGATTTCTACCTCTTCTATAGCTTCCTCCAGAATCAGATCATTGGACACCACGTCCGACTCTGCTTCTGCCGCCGTGATGGTCATCTTTCCGTCTCGGCTTTTGATTACCTCGTCCTGGGTCATGCTGGACACTGTATTTTTCGTCGCATTGTAGACAAGGGCGTTGATACGGTTTTCCGCATTATAGATGGAATTCGCCAGCGTCTGGGTAAAAGTCAGTGGATCCGTCACTCTCCAAAGCACATAGCTGTCCACAATCATTGACTTCTTATCCGACGTGATCACATCAGAGGCCGGAAGATCGTAGAGCAGAATCTCCTTCGGCACTGTGTCCGCAGTCTGAATAAAGGGAATCTTGAAAGACAGTCCGGAGACGCTTATCACCCTCTGTACCTTTCCGAACTGGCGAATCAGTTTATATTCGTTCTCCCTGCAAATCACAACGCTGTTTCCCAGCAGGAACAAAACCAACACTGCCAAAACATATTTTAAAAAGCCAAGTGATTTCTTTTTACTGTCCATTTTCCGTTTCCTCCGCCGCTCCTGTAGTTTCTCCCGAATCGCCTGTGCCGCTAAATGGTTCAAGGGGCAAAAGCTGCTGTACCTGACTTCCGTTTCCTCCCTCGATGATCACCTTCATGTCGGGCAGGACGTCCTCCATAGCCTCATAGAACATTCTCTGCCTCGTGATCTCAGGATATTTGACATATTCCTCATACATGGAATTGAAACGGGCCACCTGACCTTCTGCTTCATTGATACGGCTCTCCTTCTCCGCTTCCGCATCCTGCAGTATCTTATCTGCCTCTGCTTCCGCCTGGGGAATCTGCTCGTTTCTGTATTTATTCGCGTTATTTAAAGCTGTCTCCTTGCCCTGCTTCGCAGTTTCCACAGCCTTAAAGGCCTCGATGACCTCTGCGGTAGGCGGCTGAGCGTCCTGAATCGTGATACTCACAAGCTGTATGCCAATGTCGTAGGTTTCCAGCTTATCCATGATCATCTCTTTGATATTGGCCTGGATTTCGTTCTTTCCCGTTGTCAGAACCGCGTCCACAGTGTAAGAGCCTATGGTGGTACGGATACAGTTCTGAGCGATGTTATCCAGAACCTTTACCGGATCCTCTGAAGCATAGAGCGCCTTCACCGGATCGGAAATCCGGTACTCTGCGTAGAAGTCCACCCGGATAAAGTTGTAATCTGAAGTGATCATCATAGCTTCATCCGTGTACTGGAGCTCGTCGTCATATCCCACCGACAGTCCTTGTATGGTAGTATTTACCTTTGTCACGGTCTGCACCAACGGTATCTTAAAATGAAGGCCCGGCTCCGTCACTGCTTTCGGCGTGCCAAAGGTACAGACGACTGCCTGCTCCTCCTCCTGAATCGTATACCAACAGGAACTGGCAAAAAGCAGAGCGACGACCGCAATCACAGTGACGATACCCGCCTTTTTCATCTTCTGAAAATCCGGTCTTACACCCTTTCTTCTTTGCTGATCGCCACCGTCGTAAGGCGGAACTTCCCTATAGTTCTTCCCGAAATTAAACTGGAACATATCTCCCTCCTATGTATTGTATTGGCAACATTATATCATGTCTTTTTCAAAAGAGGAACAGGAAAATATAAGAAGAAAACCTGCAGCCGCACTCGTGTACGGGGCCGGGCGACGATAAAAAAGCAGGACAAAACGTCCTGCTTTTTCTTACTCTTTATCTGATTAATCGTTGATAATTCTCGCCGCGCTGACCGGGCTTCTGTAATACATATTGGAAATGATGATTCCTGTCCGGGAGTTGCTGGCGTGCACCACCTGACCGTTTCCGATGTACATGGCCACATGGTTGATGCTCCTGCCGCTGCCGTAGAAAATCAGATCTCCTGGCTGCGCCTCGCTGACGCTGATCTTTGTTCCGCAGTTCGCCTGGGCTCTGGAGGAATGCGGAAGAGAAATTCCGTAGTTCCTGTAGACAGCCAGCGTAAAGCCGGAGCAGTCAGCTCCGTTTGTGAGGCTTGTGCCGCCCCATACATAGCGATTTCCCACATACTGCTTTGCAAACTCACAAATCTCTATCCGAATATCCGTCACGCCTTCGCCATACAAGGCTTCGGTAATCGTAAGGGCTGTGTCAAGCTCGTCAGTGACTTCCACATACTCGGCCGCTACATAGCCTGTCTCTCCGTCAATATCTACTTTCACCCAGTCTCCCATATCTTCCAGAACCGTAAGCTCCTCGCCGTTTGGAACCATGGTCCAGAAATCAGCTTCCGTGCTGGGCTCCATCCGTACGTAAAGAGCGTCCGTCGTCACCTTCGCCACAGTCTGTCCAAGCTGAAATGCCAGGTCAATAGCTTCCTGACCTGTATAGAGATATTCAGACTTTACATATCCCTCCACCTCGCCGGACTGGATATGCGCCCACTCGCCTTCGAGGCCAAGGATTTCACAAGCCGCATTTTTACGAAGCTTTCCGACCAGAGAACTTCCTTCATCCGTCGCTTCGCGGATGTTCAGATTATCCTCTACGTTCGCGATTCCGATATTGACATACCCTTCCAGCGGAGTACCTGTCCATACCACCTCGGCCGTGGCCTGAGTCTCTTCCTCGGTATTGGTCGTCTGGTCAAAGGTGGAAGCGATTCCCACGCTCAAATCCTCTCCTATCTGAGCTGCCTGCGCGTTCATTCCCACCATGGCCATAAAAATAGCTCCTAAAACAATTCCTGCCGCTTTGTAACGCTTATACATGAAAACCTCCATATCTCAAAACAAAGGAGCCGGTCCTCCCGGTCTTTTCTGTATCTGACGTGCTGTAAAGTCTTCCTTCGATTTATTTATTACAATTCTGTTAAGATTCTATTACACTTTATAGCAATTCACAGGAATTGTCAAGTACAAAAATTGGTACATTTTATCTGACTTCGTGCAAAAAACGGTAAAACCGACATATTCTGACGCCCTATCCCCTGGTTCTGCGAACCAGTTTCCGAAGCTCGTCCCGATCCCAAAGCTCCACGCCGATCTCATCGCCCAGCTCCAGAGCGGAGGGTGAAAAATAGCTGTTTGTCAGGACCACCGGCACATCACAGCCATAAAATTTCGCTCCGGCGTAAGCCTCCTGGACAGCCTTATTCGGGATCTTTCCGGCGTAATGCTTGCACTGCACCGCATAGGATACCCCATCCCTCTGCGCAAGCACGTCCACCCCCTGATCGCCGCTGCCTCTGGTCACTTCCACATGGATATATCCATCCCTGCTTAAAAGCTCCGCGATATATTCTTCAAATTCCCAGCCGTCCATATCGTCAAAATCCGCTCTGCCAAAACGTCTTCTTTCTTTACGCCGCCTGTGCGCCCAGCCCAGAAAGCGAAACAGCATCTTAAAGGGCCAGAAAACGAGCCGCAGAAGGAACAGAATCGGAGCCGCTATCGTATAGTAAAAAAGCCTCATGAATTTTCACTTTCTCCAAAATACATTCTTCCCCACTCCACATCCTGCTCGATCCTGTTCTTTAATTCTTCCAGGGAGGCAAACTTTTTCTCCGGCCGTTCAAACCCATAGAAGCGTACCGTGAGAATCTCCCCGTACAGATCCCGATCCAGATCAAAAAGATAGGTCTCCACGCCTCTCCTGGTCTCTCCCCCCACCGTAGGCTTATACCCGATGTTTGTGATGCCCTCAAAGATTTCTCCGGCGATCACAGTCCGGGTAGCGTATACGCCGTTTGGAGGAAGCAGCTTTCTCTCCTCCGGAAGCAGATTTATAGTGGGAAGTCCCAGCGTCCGTCCGATCTTGCGCCCATGAAGGACCTCGCCGGTCACGGAATAGGCATAGCCCAGAAGCTGGCCGACCAGCTCCATATTCCCCTGCTCCAGCTCCCTGCGGATCCGGCTGCTGCTGATCTCCTCTCCCTGCCAGCAGGCCTTCTCCACAACTTCAACCTCAAAACCGTATTCTGCTCCCATGCGCTTCAGAAGGCGGTAATCACCCTTCCTGTGATGGCCGAAGTGAAAATCTGTACCCACAGCCAGATAACGCGCATGAAGCCGGCGGACCAGAATTTCCTTTACAAAATCCTCCGCCTCCATATGGGAAATTTCTTCTACAAACGGACATTCCAGCAGATAATCCACGCCGCGCCTGCGCAGGAGTTCTTCCCTTTCCTGCGGCAGCAGAAGCACGGGCCTGTCCCCAAAATCAAATGTAAAAATCAGGGATTTCAGTCCTTCTCTTTTCTTTTCCAAAATCCGCTCCACCAGAAGCTGATGTCCCAGATGCAGCCCATCAAATTTTCCAAGGGAGACCGCCGTCTGTTCCTCTATCTGAAATTCTGTCGTTCCTTCGATTATTTTCATACTGTATTCCTTAAGACTGCCGACACAAAGGGCAACACGTATGCTGCCCTCCTAATGCCGACGTTATGATAAAAACATTTTTACGGGCCGGTAAACAGCCTCCGCCCGCCTGTAGATTCCCACAAAGCTCCCGGAAGAATCGTATACCCGGACATGGCCGTCCGAAGCCTCTCCCGCGTTTGCCCCTGCGCTTTCATCCGCTTCCAGAATACGTTCCACATCGCTGCCGGAAAACGGATTGCCATTGTGAACCAGGCGATTGCTTTCTTCCCGAATCCAAAGCTTCGGATATGCCGGGAACACCTCATCTACCGGAAGCAGAATTTCCGGAAGACGTCCCTCCCTCGCAATCTCCTCGATCTGAGAAAGCCGCAGGCTTTCCTCCAGCTGAAAACGGTCTACCCGCGTCCGCAGAAGGCTTTTCATGCAGCCTCCGCAGCCCAGGCTCTCTCCAATATCATAGCAGAGGGTACGGATATACGTCCCGCTGGTGCAGGTCACGGTAAAGCATACCTCCGGGATCCGGATCCAGTGAATCGTGATGTCCAGGATTCTCACCCGCCGGGGCTTACGCTCCACCTCTTTTCCCTCTCTTGCCAGTTCATAGAGCTTTTTTCCTCCAACCTTCAGAGCAGAGTACATGGGAGGCACCTGATCGTAATCTCCAAGAAAGCTCAGAACAGCCTCTCGGATCCCGTCTTCCTTTACATTTACCGGAGACTGGGAAAGCGTCTTTCCCGAAGTATCCTGGGTGTCCGTGGTCCGGCCCAGCAAAAGCACCGCCTGATAGGTCTTTTCCTTTTCGCTTAAAAGTCCGCAGAGCTTTGTCGCGTTTCCAAGACATACAGGAAGAACTCCCTCCGCATCCGGATCGAGAGTTCCTGTATGGCCTATCTTTTTCTGTTTTGCAATTCCGCGCAGCTTCGCCACCACGTCATGGGAGGTGAAGCCCGCTTCTTTATAGACATTCAGCACGCCGTTCATCTTGTATACACCGCAGGCCTTTTCAGCCTTCTTCCTGTTCCTGAAGCTGTTTTTCGATATGTAACGTCAGGTTATTTACCACGTCATAGAGGCTGCCGTGCATCGTGCAGCCGGCTGCCTTCACATGGCCGCCGCCGCCAAAATACGCGCAGACCGCGCTCACATCCACAGGACCGTTTGACCGGAGACTGGCCTTGTACTCATGATTTCCTGTCTCATACAGGAAGATCGCCACTTCCACGCCGGCCGTAACCCGAAGCTGGCTTACGATTCCGTCCAGATCCGAAGGACCTACGCCGTAGAACTCCATATCCTTCTGCCGCATTCTTCCCACGATAATCTTGCCATCCAAAAGCAGAATGCTCTCCAAAAGAGCGCGTCCCAGCACCTGGTTCTGCACGTAGGTCTTGCGGTAAAAGGTATCCTCGATGATACGGGAGAAATCGATTCCCTTCGCCATCAGGCTGCCTGCGATCCGCATGGTTTTTTCCGTGGTATTGGTATACTGAAAGACGCCGGTATCACTTACAATTCCCATATAGAGAGCCTCCGCGATCTCTTTGGAAATACGCTCCTCCTCCATGCTTTCCCACACAAGCTCACAGGTGGAACTTGCCTTTGCGTCCACCCAGTTCTGAGCTGCAAAGCCCGGATTTGTAATATGATGATCGATGCAGACGGAGCGGGCCGCCGTATCCAGATATTTTCCTGCGTCTCCAAGTCTCTCCCTCTCGCTCACATCCAGAGAGATGAACAGATCGTATGTCTTATCTTCCGTACACGCTGTCTTTACATCCTTTGCTCCCTTTAGAAACAGGAAATTGGGATTCATCGATTCCAGATACACATCCGTACGGATGTCAGGAAAATTCTCACGGATATAGCAGTATACCGCCAGGCAGGCGCCTGTACAGTCTCCGTCCGGCCGGATATGTCCGGCAATCGCAACCGTTTTCACGTTTTGCAGTTCATTCGCCAGCTTGATCATCCTCATCACCTTCTTCTTCCATGCTGCTGTTATTGACGTCATCAATCAACTTTGACATATGGACTCCGTACTCGATGGACTGGTCCATGATAAAACGGATCTCCGGGGTGTTCCGCAGGTTCACTGTACGGGCCAGGGCGCGGCGGATATATCCCTCCGCGCTTCTTAAGCCCTCCAGCGTATCCTTCTGCGCCTGCTCGTCGCCAAGTACGCTGATATACGCCTTTGCGCTTTTCAGATCCGGCGCGACCTCCACTTCCACCACTGAGGTCATCGGATGAATCCGCGGATCCTTGATTTCATTCTGGATAATCGCACTTAATACTCTTCGGACTTCCCCGTTGATCCTCGTATTCTTAATGCTGTTTTTCCTCATGCTCTATCTGGGCACCTCCACCATTGTATATGCCTCTACAATATCCAGCTCCTGAATGTCGTTGAACTTCTCAAATACAAGTCCGCACTCATAGCCGGCCTTTACTTCTTTCACATCATCCTTAAAGCGCTTCAGCGAAGCAAGATTTCCCTCAAAGATCTGGGTTCCTTCTCTGCTGATACGGCACTTGCAGCCTCTCTGGAATACGCCGTCAAGCACATAGGAGCCAGCGATATTTCCCACGCCGGAAGCCTTGAAGATCTGGCGTATCTCCGCATGACCGAGAATCTTCTCCTCGTATACCGGATCGAGCATACCCTTCATGGCCGATTCCACATCGTTGATCGCGTCGTAAATGACCCGGTACAGACGCAGATCTACTTTCTCGCGCTCCGCGGTCTCCTTGGCCGTAGCGTCAGGCCGCACGTTGAAGCCGATAATGATCGCGTTGGACGCGGCCGCCAGACTTACGTCGGACTCGTTGATCGCGCCGACGCCGCCATGGATGATTTTTACCACAACCTCCTCGTTGGAGAGCTTCAGAAGGCTCTGCTTTACTGCCTCTACAGAACCCTGTACATCCGCCTTTACGATGATGTTCAGTTCCTTCAGATTTCCGGACTGGATCTGGGAATACAGATCGTCCAGAGACATCTTGAGCTTCGTATCCTCTATCAGTTTTTCCCTGCTCTCCTTCACGAAGGTCTCTGCGAAAGTTCTCGCTTCCTTGTCGGTCTCCGGAGAAACAAAGATCTCGCCTGCGTTGGGAACGTCATTCAGTCCGAGAATCTCCACCGGTTTGGAAGGTCCGGCCTCTTTCACGCGGCGTCCATTGTCGTCCATCATCGCACGTACCTTACCATGACAGGAGCCGACTGCAATCGGATCTCCCACATGGAGAGTTCCCTTCTGTACCAGGACAGTCGCCACAGGTCCTTTTCCCTTATCAAGCTCCGCCTCGATCACAAGACCTCTTGCCCGGCGGTTCGGATTTGCCTTCAGCTCCAGAACCTCAGCAGTCAGAAGAATCATCTCCAGAAGCTGATCGATTCCTTCGTGAGTATGAGCGGATACCGGAACGAAGATGGTGCTGCCGCCCCAGTCCTCAGGAATCAGCTCATGCTCCACAAGCTCCTGCTTTACACGCTCGATATTCGCGCTGGGCTTATCAATCTTATTGATAGCTACAATAATCTCAATACCCGCCGCCTTCGCGTGATTGATGGCCTCTATGGTCTGGGGCATCACGCCGTCGTCGGCGGCCACCACAAGAATCGCAATATCCGTGGAATTTGCTCCACGCATACGCATGGCTGTGAACGCCTCATGTCCCGGCGTATCCAGGAAGGTAATGTTCTGACCGTTGATCGTCACCACATAGGCTCCGATGTGCTGGGTGATTCCGCCTGCCTCACGGTCGATCACATGGGTATTCCGGATAGCATCCAAAAGTGAAGTCTTGCCGTGGTCTACATGACCCATAACGCAGACTACAGGGGGGCGGGGAACAAGGGAGTCTTCCGGATCTTCCACATCCTCCAGCATCCTGCCGATGACATCCTCTTTCTCCTCCGGAACAGGATCGAAATTCATCTCCATGGCCAGCTCTCCGGCAGCCTCAAAGTCGAGCTCGGAGTTTACCGTCACCATTTTTCCTTCCAAAAACAGCTTCTTGATGATGACAGAGGGCTGTATCTTCATCTTCTCCGCCAGATCATGGATGCTGATCATCTCAGGAATCTCGATTACCTTCGGCGTATTGTCTTCTTTCTTTGGTGCCGGAGCCGCCTTAGGTGCCGTCTGAGCGCCCTTAGCTCCCTTACCACCCTTCTGGTTCGGACGATTGCCGCCCTGGTTCGGACGACGGCCGCCCTGACCCGGCTTACCGTTCCAGTTGTCGTTAAATTTGCTGTTTCTTTCTTTCTTGCTGTCATCATTGCGGTTCTTATTCTCTGCTCTGCGGTTTTCTGATTTCCGAAGCTCTACGGGCGCCGCAGGAATATCCATGGAACGTCTTGCGTCTCTGCCCTGGCCGCCTCTGCCGTCACGGCTCTGATAGCCGCCCCGGCCTCCGTCGCGTCCCTGACCATCACGGTTCTGATAACCGCCCCGGCCTCCGTCACGGCTTCCCTGGCCGTCGCGTCTCTGGCCATCGCGGTTCTGATAACCGCCCCGGCCTCCATCACGGCTTCCCTGTCCGTCACGGCTCTGACCGTCGCGGTTCTGATAACCGCCCCGGCCTCCATCGCGGCTTCCCTGTCCGTCGCGTCTCTGACCATCACGGTTCTGATAACTGCCCCGGCCTCCGTCGCGGCTCTGACCGTCGCGGTTCTGATAACCGCCCCGGCCTCCATCGCGGCTGTCTCTGCCCTGATTGTCGCGGCTATCACGGTTCTGACGGGTCCCAGCCGCGCTCTGAGCTGCCGGACGTGCTGTAGTCTGCGGGCTAACTGCCGCTTTCGGCTGGCTGGAGGGCGCTGCCGCGGGCTTCTCTGCCGCAGGCGCCGCTGCCGGCTTGGGCGCTTCCTCCTGGACTGCCTTTTGCTGCTGAACAAAAGCCTCCGGCTTCACACTCTGCGCCGTCACAGGCTGAGACTGAGTCTCCGCCTGAGCTGCCGGACGCGCTGTCCCTGCTGCCGCCGGACGTGCTGCCGCTGCCGGTTTGGCTCCTGCAGCCGGTCTGGCTGCTCCCTGTCCGGCTGCGGGACGTGTTCCGGCCTGGGCGCTACGCGCCTGCTGGCTTCTGTTTCCCTGTCTTCTGTCGCCTCTGGGATCTTTGATTCCCGTCTGGCTGTTGTGCGCGTTATATACTGCAATGATTTTCTTCTTCTTAGGCGGAGCCGCAGGCGCTCCATCCGGCTTTCCATCCGCTTTCTCCGACTTTCCTGCCGCATCCTCCGGTCTGGCAGCCGCTTCTCCTGTCTCTGCCTGTTCTTTTTTCGGTGCAAGAGCCTTTCTTACCATAGTCTCCTGTTCCTCTGAAAGTACGCTCATATGGCTTTTCACCTCCACATTTTTCTCTGCCAGAGCCGCTATAACCTCTTTATTTGATTTACCCAGTTCCTTTGCCAGTTCATGTATTCTTTTCGACATACTTACTACCTCCCTTTTTCACTGTTCAGGCATTTTTCGATGGCCTTTGCAAATCCCTCGTCCAGTACTGCCAGGGAAGCACGAAATTCTTTTCCCATGGCATGACCTAACATTTCTTTCTCACCAAAGAAGTACAAAGGCACTTCATAGTAAGTACACATATTGCGAAACTTTTTCTTTGTGTTCTCTGACGCGGTCTCGGACACGATGACCAGCGCCGCCTTTCCCGCCTTGACTGCATGCTCTACGGAAAATTCTCCGCTTGTGAGCTTTCCGGCCTTCATGGCAAGCCCTATCATCGAATATACCTTATTTTCTGCCAAGCTCATCCAACTCCTTTTCCAGACTGTCGTATACCTCCGGCGGGATACTCGTTTTCAGGGAGCGTTCCAGTCCCTTGTTCTTTCTCGCCTTGCCGAGACATTCCTTTGAGAAGCACAGATAAGCGCCGCGTCCGTTTTTGCGGCCCGTGGAATCCAGGATGATTTCATCCTCCGCGGTCTTTATCACGCGGAGCATCTCCTTTTTGCTTTTCATCTCCTGGCAGCCCACACACTGACGCATAGGTACTTTTCTATTTGTACTCAATTTCTCACATCCTGATTCTACTATTTTACCTGAAAATATATGCTTTTACTCTGCCATCCCGGAATCCGCGTCATCTCCGGCCGCCTGTATGTCTGCCTCTCCGGAAGCTTCCGCATCCTCCGGATACTCTGTATCACCGGTATATCCTGCTCCATCCTCGTAGTCGTCTGCGTAGGCTTCCTCCTGGACCTGGGCCTCCTTGTATTCCTCGTAATCCTCGTAATACTCATCCTCATCGTCCACATCCAGCCAGCCCTCAATCTCTCTGGCCTGAGTTTCGCTCTTGATGTCAATCTTAAAGCCTGTCAGCCTTGCCGCCAGTCTTGCGTTCTGTCCTTCCTTACCGATAGCCAGGGAAAGCTGATAATCCGGAACTACGACCTTCGCCGTCTTATCCTCCGGATCCGCAAGCACAGCCACGACCTTCGCTGGACTCAGCGCATTCTCAATGAGAATAGCCGGATTTTCGTTCCAGTTAATCACATCGATCTTCTCCCCGCGAAGCTCATTTACAATCGCGTTTACTCTGGCTCCGTTCATGCCGACGCAGGCTCCTACCGGATCCACGTCCGGATCGTTGGACCAAACGGCAATCTTCGTTCTTGAACCAGCCTCACGGGCGATACACTTGATCTCTACGGTGCCGTCCCGCACCTCTGTAACCTCGGACTCAAAAAGGCGCTTCACAAGCTCCGGATGCGTCCGGGACACCAGGATCCTCGGTCCCTTTGTGCTGTCCTTGACTTCCAGAATATATACCTTGATACGCTCGGTAGGCTTGAACACCTCGCCCTTTACCATCTCATTTTCATTCAGAATAGCGTCTACCTTGCCCAGATTGATGCTGACATTGCGGCCCAGGTATCTCTGCACCACGCCGGTCACCACATCCTTCTCTTTTCCGTAATACTGGTTAAAGAGAACCTTGCGCTCCTCCTCGCGGATCTTCTGCAGAATTACATTTTTCGCGTTCTGCGTGGCAATCCGGCCAAATTCCTTGGACTTGATCTCCACGTTCACGACGTCGCCCAGCTCGTATTTGGAATCGATCATCTTCGCGTTGGCCAGACTGATCTCCGTCACGTCGTCTTCCACCTGATCTACGACTGTTTTCTCCGCATATACGGAAAACTGACAGGTCACCGGATCGATGTTCACCTTTACATTATCCGCCTTTCCGAAATGGTTCTTACAGGCTGTAAGCAGAGAGTTCTCTATGGCTTCCAGCAGCGTCTCCTTGCTGATGTCTTTCTCCTTTTCAATCTGCTCCAGTGCTTCCAGCAGTTCTGTGTTCATTGTTTTCCTTCCTCCTCGTTTTTAAACACGGTTTTATTAAAAATCAAACGCAAGGCGTATCAGGGAGATATTCGCTCTCTCGAACACCTGCTCCCCTCCTTGCTCTGTCTCAATCGTCACGGTTTCCTTGTCGTACCCTTTCAGAATCCCCCGGAATTCCTTCTGCTTATTCACCATACGGTAGGTCCGGATCTCCACCTCCTCGCCAAGACTCCGCTCGAAATCTCTCTCTTTCTTCAGCGGTCTTCCAAGTCCCGGCGAACTCACCTCCAAAATATAGGATTCTTCGATAAAATCATCCCGATCCAGCAGATCTCCCAGCTCCCTGTTTACGATCTCACAGTCATCCACCGTGATTCCGCCCGGCTTGTCGATATAAGCCCGCAGATACCAGGAGCCGCCTTCCTTTACGTATTCCACGTCTACCAGCTCAAATTCATGAGCAGCCATGATAGGCTCCAGAAGCTTTTCCGTCTTCTGCTCGTATTCCTCTCTCTTTGCCATGCTCTTCCTTCCGTTCCTGTATTCCGCGGTCCTTTGCACCGGGAGCCGCAAACTATGCCAAAAACAAAGAGTGAACTTTCGTCCACTCTTTTCGGCCACTCTATTACATCTTCTACACTATAACACGTTCTCCCGCAAAATGCAAGCAAAAAATGCTGCAAAGATCCTCTTCTCTAATAGAACACGATTCCCCGGAAGTCAACTGCAGAAGCCTTCTCTTCACCGTTCTCGTCTTCCGGCGCGTATTCTCCGTTAAAAACAAGCCTTACGCTTCCGGCAACATGGGATACATCCTCCAGATACTGATGCCATTCCCCATCAAGCTTCCCTTCCTCCGCCGTATACACATCCAGAAGCTCTCCTTCGCCGTCATACAGGCAGACTTCCATCTGCCTCTCCTGGGTGTTCCTCGCGTCAAATACGAGATAATCGTAGGCGCTGACGTCCTCAATAAGCACTTCAAAGCCTCCATCCGGAAGCGCCGTCACCTCGGAAACCTCTAGCGGCGCGACGCCCTTGATCTCCTCGTTCAGCAGCGCCTCCGCATAGTAATCATTTTCATAATCTACCTGTTCGTTGACCAGAGAGAAATCGTAAGAGGTATAAAACTCCAGCTCTGACGCCAGATATTCCTCATAATTTTCCTCTGTCAGCAGGCATTTTCCGTCGTACATATACCGGAGAATCAGGGTGTTGATCCAGGAGGCGTAATGAACGGTATCCACATAATTGTTCAGATCTGTCGTATAATCCGTAAGCAGATTGAACGAATAAAGCTTGATATTGTCGTACTTCAGCAGTTCTTCTATCACCAGCTTTTCCGCTTCAAGCTGCTGGTAGATCGTACCCTCCTCCACCTTGGACTGCCACCAGATGCTGCTGTAAGGCGTAAAGAAATAATAAAAGGTAACGTCGGGATACTCGGCCGGCAGGGCTGTGACATTCTGTCTGATATTCTCCATCAGAATGTCTTCCTCCTCCTGGGTGAGATGCACCGGCTCACCCGCTCCCTTCACGGGTACGCCGTCCGGGCGGATATAATGAATCCCGCAGGAATATCCGGACATCCAGAAGCCGTAATCATCAAAGGAAGCGATACCAGGCACAAAGCCCTCCTGATCGTTTTCCGTCAGCATCGGATATACTCGGTTAAACACCACATCCCGGTTCAGGACATAGTTGACATCGTTAAAGAGATTGTCGTCATAGAGATAGGTAGGAAAGGTCCCCTGCTCATCGTGCATATCGTCCTTGTCCAGAATGAAATAATTCATATCCAGTCCCCGCACGATGGTTTTAAGCTTTGGATTATTCTCCAGCGCTACCCGAATATTGTCGTTTACTTCCTTATAGTAAGCTCCGAAGTAAGAGACCTTGATAGAATTTGTGCCAAAGATCTCGTCCATCTCCGAGGTCTTGAAATTCTCTGTCACCGAAGAACCCGTAATCAGAGCGTCGTAATCAAAATGCCTGGTAATTCCATTATTCTGGCTCCGCTCGTTAAAAAGCTCATAGTAATAGACATCCGTGCGCGGCGCATGATAATGAAAAAACGGATCCACCTTCACGACGACTGCGGCCACGGCAGCCAAAGCCCCAAGACAAAGAACCAGATATGCGGTTATCCAGAGTTTCGCATTTATTTTCATCTGCTTATCCTTCCAAAAACCGGAACCCTTCTCCCGGAACACTTCCTAAAAATTCAGATATACAAAGACCGATTCGCTGCTTAAGACAAGAACGCCCCAGACAAGAGCTATGACTGCCAGCGCCAGCGTGACCAGATTGTTGCTTCTAAGCTTCCGGTAATTATTCTTCGGTATCAGACAGATAAGAAAGGCCGCAGTCAGGAAAATCGGAAGCGAGATTCCTCCCGGCACAGCCTCGTTCCAGGCTTCCAGATGAAGGACCTTCAGAATCAGCGGCGTCTCAGGAAGTACAAAAGCATTGGAAAGTCCTTCGCTGACTGTCATGCTTTGGAAAGAAAACATTTTCACCAGAAGATTCTTCCACTGAACGATACTCTCCGCCCGGAACAAAAGCCACAGCAGGTTCACGGCAAAAAAAGCCGCGCACCACCGGAGAACCTTCAGAATCCGCTTCTCTGCCTTTTCAAAAATCCGGTCAAACACGCTGAGGAGCCCGTGGAGGACGCCCCAGAGAACAAAGGTCCAGTTCGCTCCGTGCCAGATACCGCTGACCAGAAAGACAATCATGGTGTTCCCATAGGTGCGAAGCTTGCCTTTTCTGCTTCCCCCAAGCGGAATATAGAGGTAGCGGGTAAAAAATCCGGTCAGAGACATATGCCACCGCTTCCAGAAATCCCGGATGGACACAGCCTTATAGGGGGAATCGAAGTTCATCGGAAGATCGATATTCAGCATCGTAGAAACGCCCACGGACATATCGCTGTATCCGCTGAAGTCAAAATAAATCTCAAAGGTATAGGAAAGCATCACCAGGAAAAAATCCAAAGACGTGGCCGCGTCCACATTGGAAAAGCCCCAGGATACGGCCAAAGCAAAGGTGTCCGCCAAAACCAGCTTTTTGAACAGACCGAAGCTGAATATCTTCAGTCCATAGGAAATATTCTCCCAGCTTACCTTTTTTCGTTCCGGATCATGAAGCTGCTCCATAAGATCCCCCGGCTCCGCCAGCGGTCCCATCAGCAGCTTCGGAAAATACAAAATATAGGCCAGATAATCGAGCAGTCCTGTATAGGTCAGTTCCTCTCTGTAAATATTCACCAGGTACATAATCTGCTGGAAGGTAAAGAAACTGATGCCAAGAGGCAGGAGCAGATTCTCCAGAGCAAAGTCCGTCCGGAATATTCCATTGATGCTGGTCAGGAAGAAGTTAAAATACTTAAACCAGAACAAAAGCGCCACATTGGCGAACACGCCCAGGCCCAGGACAGCTTTTTTTCTGCCTCCGGCCTTCGGGATAAGTGTTGCCAGGACATAATTCACCAGAATACTTGCCGCAAAAACGAGAAAAGAGTCCATGCCTCCATAGAGATAGAACAGGGCGCTCCCGGCGGTCAGATAAACCTTTCCTGCCGTCACGTGTATTTTATTGAAAAGAAAATATCCGATCACAAGGACAGGAAGATAGGCCAGGATAAATAGATAGGAGTTAAACTGCATGAACCCTTCCCTCGCAAATTCTCACTTTTATACGTTAATCTCCGCCTTTTCTCCGAGCAGGTCTTTATATGCCTCCAGAATCGGATTCACTACCTGGCTCAAGAAGGCATCTACCTGCTCAGGCGCGCGTCCCACGTAGCGGGAGGGCTCCATGGTCTTCTCCAGATCTTCAAGAGAAAGGCCAAAGGCCGGATCTGCCGCGATCAGTTCCAGCAGGTTATTTTCCTTTCCATTTTCCTTCACGTTGCGTCCGGCTTCCATGGAAAGCTCGCGAATCCGTTCATGAAGCTCCTGACGGTCTCCGCCCGCCTTTACCGCGTCCATCATGATATTCTCCGTCGCCATGAACGGAAGCTCTGCCATCAGATGCTTCTCGATAACCTTCGGATAAACGACGAGACCATCCACCACGTTCAGGCAGAGATCGAGAATACCGTCAACAGCCAGAAATCCTTCCGGAATCGAGAGACGCTTGTTCGCAGAGTCATCCAGCGTTCTCTCAAACCACTGTGTGGCCGAGGTAATCGCAGGATTCAGAGCGTCCACCATGACATAGCGGGACAAAGAGGCGATACGCTCACTGCGCATCGGATTCCGCTTATAAGCCATAGCCGAGGAACCGATCTGTGACTTCTCAAAGGGCTCCTCCACCTCCTTCAGATGCTGAAGCAGACGGATGTCGTTGGACATCTTGTGAGCGCTGGCCGCAATACCTGCCAGCACGTTCAGCACGCGGGTATCCACCTTCCGGGAATAGGTCTGGCCGGACACGGGATAGCACTCAGAAAAGCCCATTTTTTCCGCAATCATCGGATCAACCCGGTCTACCTTTTCCTGATCGCCGTCAAAAAGCTCCAGAAAGCTCGCCTGCGTTCCCGTCGTTCCCTTGGAACCCAGAAGCTTCATTGTGGAAATCACATGATTCAGATCCTCCAGATCCAGGCAGAACTCCTGCATCCAGAGCGTAGCTCTCTTTCCCACCGTCGTAGGCTGCGCCGGCTGGAAATGAGTAAAGGCCAGCGTCGGAAGATTTTTGTATCTGTCCGCGAACCCGGCCAGCTCAGAAAGCACATTGACCAGCTTTCTTCTGACCAGCTTCAACGCCTCCGTCATAATGATAATATCAGTATTGTCGCCCACATAGCAGGAGGTAGCTCCCAGATGGATAATGCCCTTCGCCTTCGGACACTGGCAGCCATAGGCGTAAACATGGGACATAACGTCATGGCGCACTTCCTTCTCCCGCGCCTTTGCCACCTCGTAATTGATGTCATCCTGGTGGCTCTTAAGCTCGTCGATCTGCTCCTGGGTAATCGGAAGCCCCAGCTCCTTTTCCGTCTCAGCCAGAGCGATCCAAAGCCTTCTCCAGGTCCGGAACTTCTTATCCGGGGAAAAGATATACTGCATCTCTTTGCTGGCATAGCGTTCTGACAAGGGACTTACATATCTGTCTGTACTCATATTTTCTCCTTATTTCTTCATTCTCTGATTCAAAGACTGCATCCTACTTTTCAAACTCGCCCCGAATATCCTCCGCGGGCGGTTCCAGGGGATACTTTCCTGTAAAGCAGCCTGTGCAATGAGGCAGGCCGCCAATCATCTCTCCAAGCCGTTCCAGTCTGAGGTATCCGAGCGAATCCGCTCCGATCACCTGGCGGATCTCCTCGACCGTCCGGTTATAGGCGATAAGCTGCTCCCTGGCCGGCACATCCGTGCCGAAATAACAGGGATACAAAAACGGCGGCGAGCTGACGCGCATATGGACCTCTCTGGCCCCGGCGTCCCGAAGCATCCGTACAATCCTGTCACTGGTGGTTCCCCGGACAATGGAATCGTCGATCATGATCACACGCTTTCCATCCACGGCTTCCCTCAGTACATTCAGCTTCACACGCACGCTGGATTCCCGGCTGCTCTGTCCCGGCTTGATAAAGGTGCGTCCCACATAGCTGTTTTTTACAAAGGCCGTTCCATAGGGAATCCCTGACTGCAGGGAATAACCAAGCGCCGCCGCGTTTCCCGACTCCGGCACTCCGACCACCAGATCGGCCTCCACAGGCGAATCCATAGCCAGAAATTTTCCAGCCAGTATCCGGGACTGATACACGCTGACGCCGTCGAAATGACTGTCCGGTCTCGCGAAATAAATATATTCAAAAATACAGCGGGCCTCCCGCTCCTTCGGAAGGCAGTGACTTCTGTCCGACTCGATGCCGTCCGGCGTGATCGTCACGATCTCGCCCGGCTCCACATCCCGCACAAAATCCGCCCCTATGGTTTCCAGAGCGCAGGTCTCCGAAGCCAGGATGTAGGCATGGTCCCGTCTGCCGATACATAAAGGCTTAAAGCCATAGGGATCCCTCGCTCCTATCAGCTTTCGGGGAGACATGACAATTAAGGAATAGGCTCCCTTAATCTTATACATGGCTCTCGATACAGCCTCCTGCACCGTAGCGGAACGGATGCGCTCCCGCGCAATATGATATGCGATCACCTCAGAATCTATCGTCGTCTGAAAGATCGCGCCTGTATATTCCAGTTCACGCCGAAGCTCCGGCGCATTGATCAGATTCCCGTTATGCGCCAGCCCAAGCGTCCCTTTTATGTAATTCAATACGAGCGGCTGCGCGTTCTCCCGTGTGCTGCTGCCCGCAGTCGAATAACGCGTATGACCAATCCCTATATCTCCCTTTAAGCCTTCCAGCACCTCCGGCGTAAAGACCTCGTTTACAAGCCCCATTCCCTTATGGCTTCTCACGATTCCCTTCGGTCCCTTCGTGTCGCTGACCGCGATTCCGCAGCTTTCCTGCCCTCTGTGCTGCAAAGCAAATAATCCGTAATAAATCGTAGAAGCCACATTGCCGCCGTCGAAATCATAGATCCCAAAGACGCCGCATTCCTCTTTCAGCTTCTCGTCTTCTTCATACTGCTCATGTATCACACGCTTATCCATATTTACTTTTTTGTCCTTCCTTCCGGACGCGGCGGCGGAAATATCCCAGCCGGCCGCATCCAAATGATCCCGCCTCAGCGAATTACAGGCCGAGACGATGGAATACCTCGTTGTAGGCTTCCTCTACATTTCCCAGATCTCTGCGGAAACGATCCTTGTCCAGCTTCTCATTGGTATTGATGTCCCAGAAGCGGCAGGTATCCGGAGAGGTCTCGTCCGCCAGAATGATCTGTCCCTTATAACGGCCAAACTCGATCTTAAAGTCGATAAGCTTGATGCCTGCATTTGCAAAATAAGCCTTGTAAACCTCATTGATCTTGAAGGCATACTTTGTGATGGTGTCAATCTCCTCGCGGGTAGCAAGTCCCAGAGCAATGGCGAAATAATCGTTGATCAGCGGATCGCCCAGCTCGTCGTTCTTGTAGCTGAACTCCAGCGTCGGAGCCTTAAACTCTGTTCCCTCCGGAACGCCCAAGCGCTTGGAAAAGCTTCCTGCGGCCACGTTGCGGACAATCACCTCAAGGGGAACGATCTCCACCTTCTTGACAGCCGTCTCGCGATCGCTCAGTTCCTCGATATAGTGCGTCGGGATTCCTTCCTTCTCCAGAAGCTGGAACACATGATTCGTCATCCGGTTGTTGATCACGCCCTTGCCCTCTATCGTTCCTTTCTTCTGTCCGTTGAACGCGGTGGCGTCATCCTTGTATTCTACGATTAAAACATCCGGATCGTCAGTCGTATAAACCTTCTTTGCTTTTCCTTCATACAGTAAATCCAATTTTTTCATCTTCCTACCGTCCTTTTCGTTCTAAAATCAAATCCTTATTACGCCTCGCCGCGCCGCGGGAGACTGCTGCAAGAAAATTATATACTAAGATTTTTGGAAAAGCAAGGCAAGGGCCGCCGCTTCTTATAATATATTCTAATCGTTATTCTTCGCCGGAACTTATACATCCTATATACTTACTTCCAAAGAAATGTTAAAATAGTACTGCGTCCGGGCATTTTTTCCTCACGGCACGGCGCAGAAAGGAAATCTATTTATGAAGCTTCGTATCGGTATTTTAAGCACCGCCTCCATAGTTCCCCGCCTGATCGGCGCGGTACGCTCCGCGGAAACCTCCGCCTGTTCCGGATTTACCATCTCGGCCATAGCGTCGCGGGATCTGGAAAAGGCAAGACAGAAAGCAAAGCTCTGGAACATTCCGGAAGCCTTCGGAAGCTATGAGGAGCTGATTGCCTCCGACGCCGCCGACGTCATCTACATCGCGACGGTAAACAGCGAACATACCCGCTTTACAAGACTTGCCCTGGAAGCCGGGAAGCATGTGCTGTGCGAAAAGCCATTCGCCCTGTATCCGGACGAAGCGGCCTCTCTTTTTGCCCTGGCAAGAAAAAAAGACCGCTTTCTTATGGAAATGCAGAAAGTAGTCTTCCTTCCCGTAGTACAAAAACTAAAGGAACTGATTCAAAACGGCACCCTTGGCCGAATCACCATGGCCGACTTTTCCAGTTCCTTCGATCCGGGATACAACGCCTGGTTCTTCGACGCCGCCAAAGGCGGAGGCCCCCTCTACAGCAACGCCGGTTACAGCCTGCAGCTTATGCAGTATCTCTTTGACTGCTATGCGGACGCCTGGACCGGACTCTGCACCAAAAGCTCTGCCGGTGTGGAGGACCAGTTCGCAGCCGTCCTTCATATGGAAAACGGCATCCTTTTCACAAACAAGACCAGCACTGCGGCGGAAACGGTCCATACCGGTCTGCTCTACGGAGAAAAGGGCTATGCAGAACTTCCCGATTACTGGAAAGCGCGGAAAGCCATACTCCACTATCCGGGGCAGGAACCCGTCGTTCTGGAATACCCCTGCGAATATGAACTGGTCTACGAGGTCCGTCATGCAGAGGAATGTATCCGCTCCGGACTTACGGAGAGTCCCGTCATGACCGAGGAAATGACTGTCCGTACCGCCCGGACGCTGGCCGCTCTCCATGAGCTCTGGAACCCCTCTGAAAAATCTCTTACATAAACAGCGCCGTCGCCTCGGCAGCCTGCTTTTCCCCATCTTCGATCAGAATGTCCGCATGTAAAAATTTCACATGTCTGCCTATCTGCTTCGCCTCCGCGCGGACCAGATAGGCCTCCTCTCTCTGAATCCCCTTCATATAGCTGATATTCAGTTCCATCGTCACGGATTTTTCCGCGCGGACATAATACCTGGCCAGCATTCCAAAGGTGATGTCCGCCGCCGTCGCCATCATACCTCCATGCAGCATCCCGTTTGGATTGATCTGCCACTCCTGCGGCTTGAATCGCAGACAGAGCGTTCTGTTCTTAGCATCGCAGGAATAAAATTCCGGGGCAATCCTGTCATTAAAGCTAAGTTCCTCCGCATCTGCCTTCGTCTCGCAGACAGCACGGAAAATCCTTTCCATATACGCCTGCTCCGTCTCTCCCGGCGTCTTCGCATAACTTCCTTCCTGCATCCATTCAAATATCTGATAATTCATAGTTTCTCCTGTATTCTGTCGCTTCTAATTTTTTCTCCTTTGACACAGCCCAAAAGGGGCAGCCGCTTCCGGCTGCCCCTTTGTTGTCAGTCTTTCAAATCAGACCTTCTTATCCCTGGCAGATTCCGCTTTATGAATTTTTCTCTACCTTACGCTGGATTGCCTTCACAACCTCCATGATCGGGATGATCAGGATTGCGAGTCCGAGGGCGATCGCGTACTCATTCAAATCAATCGGAGTAAACTGGAACGCATTTGCAATAAACGGAACCTCGATTACTACAGTAGTCAGTATCAGGGATACGATCATAGCTCCATAGAGGAACTTGTTGTGATTGGTCAGTTTGAAGATCGAACCACGGCGGCTTCTCATATTCAGAGAATGGCAAATCTCTACCATAGACAATGTCAGGAAGGCCATTGTCGTTCCGTCGGGGCTGTTTACGAACTCCCAGACTCCGCTCTCAATATAATGTCCCAAAAGGTAGGAAATCATAACCAATACAGTAACGATAAAGCCCTGGAAGAACACGTCGAAGCCCATGCCGCCTGCAAAGATACCTTCCTTCGGATCACGGGGCTTGCGCTTCATGATGTCCGCCTCGCTCTTTTCCATTCCAAGAGCCAGAGCCGGGAAGCAGTCGGTGATCAGGTTGATCCAGAGCAGATGTACCGGCTCCAGAATCGTAAAGCCAATCAGCGTCGCGAAGAAGATCGCCAGCACCTCGGCCAGGTTGGAAGCCAGAAGGAACTGAATCGCCTTACGGATATTCGCATAAATACGGCGTCCTTCCTCCACAGCGGATACGATGGTCGCAAAGTTATCGTCAGCCAGTACCATATCGGCCACGTTCTTCGTTACGTCGGTTCCTGTAATTCCCATGCCGACGCCGATGTCCGCGCTCTTAATGGAAGGAGCGTCGTTCACGCCGTCACCTGTCATGGCTGTGATCATACCCTTGGCCTTCCAGCCCTTTACGATCCGCACCTTATGCTCCGGCTGCACGCGGGCATATACGGAAAATTCCTCAATCCGGCGGCTAAATTCTTCATCGCTCAGCTCATCAAGCTGCGCTCCGGTAATCGCCTGATCCGGATTGGAAATAATGCCAAGCTCCATACCGATAGCCACAGCCGTATCCTTGTGATCTCCGGTAATCATAATCGGACGGATACCTGCCTCGCGGCATTCCACTATCGCAGCCTTTACCTCCGGACGGACCGGATCAATCATACCGGACAGTCCCAGATAAGTCAGATCCTGCTCCAGAGCCTCCGGCTCGGTATTTGCGGGAACAGAATCCCAGTCTCTCTTTGCCGCGCAAAGCACTCGCAAAGCCTTGTCGGCCATAGCTTTGTTGGACGCCAGGATCTCCGAACGTATCTCTTCTGTCATCGGCACCCGCTGTCCAGCCTTCATCGCATGAGTACAGCGTTTCAGCACCTCGTCCGGCGCTCCCTTTGTATACTGAATGATTTTTCCATCCTTCGTCTCATGAACCGTAGACATCATCTTACGCATGGAGTCGAAGGGAGCCTCGCCCACGCGAGGATATTCTTCTTTCAGCTCAGTCTTCAGATAACCGTTCTTCGCAGCGTCGTTGACAAGCGCGCACTCTGTCGGCTCTCCGATGGCCTGGCCGCTTTCCGCATCCCACTCTGCGTCAGAACAGAGAGCCATGCCAATCTCCAGTTCCTTCTCATCGTCCGCTACATGATCTACGACGGTCATCTTATTCTGAGTCAGCGTACCCGTCTTATCAGAACAGATAATCTGCGTACATCCAAGAGTCTCCACTGCCGTCAGCTTACGAATAATTGCATTGCGTTTCGACATATTCGTGACTCCGATGGAAAGTACGATGGTAACCACGGCCGCAAGTCCTTCCGGGATCGCTGCGACAGCCAGAGATACCGCCACCATAAAGGTATCCAGAATCGCGTCTCCGCTGATGCCGGAACGCAAAAGTCCCACTGCGAAAATAACCACGCAAATGCCTACTACAAGCACTGTGAGAATTTTACTGAGCTGATTGAGCTTCAGCTGGAGGGGCGTCTCCTCGTCCTTGGCCTGAGCCAGAGCCGAAGCGATCTTACCCATCTCCGTATTCATTCCGGTTCCGGTAATCACGGCTTTTCCACGTCCATAAACAACAGTGGATCCCATATAGACCATATTCTTCCGGTCGCCCAGCGGAATGTCCTTCTGTCCGTCAAGCTGCAGCAGATTCACCAGCTTGTTTACCGGAACAGATTCTCCGGTGAGCGCTGCTTCCTCTATCTTCATGCTGGCGCACTCGATAATACGGCCGTCCGCAGGAACCGCGTCTCCGGCTTCCAGAAGCACTACGTCTCCGGGAACCAGTTCCTCACTTTTCAGCGTAACGACCTTGCCGTCGCGCATAACCTTGCTGGTAGCCGCCGCTATCTCCTGAAGGGCGGCGATGGCCGCCTCTGCCTTGCTCTCCTGCACCACACCGAGAACCGCGTTGATGATAACCACCGCCATGATAATGATGACATCCGCAAAGGACTCTCCCTCATAAGCCGCGGTAATACCTGAAATAACAGCCGCCACGATCAAAATGATGATCATCGGATCCGCCAGCTCGTTTAAGAACCGCTTCAGCAAGGAATCTTTCTTTCCTTCCTCCAGACGGTTTCTACCAAATTCACTAAGCCTTTTTTCGGCTTCCTGTGAGCTTAAGCCTTCCGCTGAAGACTTCTGCTCCTTCAATACCTCCTCAAAGCTTTCCAGATATTCTTTCACGTTTCCTCCTATCCGGACGTTTTCACGTCTCGTTTTCTCCTGTTTCCGGCTGCCGCATCCGTCTTTTGTCCGGGCGTGGCGGCCACACATTTTTTATCATATCATTTATTATCCATTTTGTCCAACATCTGCCTCCTTATATGCATATGAAAAATGCAGATACTCTGTTCTCCATATTCTCTCCTCCCTTTCCAAAAGAAAAAAGAATTTCGCTTGCGAAATTCTTCGCGCGCGAGCGGGCTGCAAAGCAGCAATTTCCTCTCCGCGAGCTGCGCATCCTTGCACGAAGTGCATTTTGTTTCATGGGAAAGACCTTTTTCTACTTTGCTTTCACACATGAACGTAACACGGTCTTTCCTGTGAAACAAAAAAGACTCATCCACAAGAATCTTCCTGCGGATAAGTCTCGCTGTTTCAAACAAAACCAGGCCAACAGACAGGCCATGAATGTTGATTCTGTCACGCCAGAGGCGCCAACTACTCCCTTATGCCTTTGCATATGTAATTTATTTCATTGCCAACATATTACTCTACTTTCCCATAAAAAGCAAGTTCTTTATATTTTTTTAATATTTACCCATAATTGACAAGGGCATACTCGCCTCCAGCGGCCTGATTTCGGTCTTTTCCGCGTCATCGTCAATCGGCGTACGTCCAGTACGCCTCATTCCGTTTCCTTGAAAAGACCGAAATCAGGCCTACTGG
>DVLE01000071.1 GCA_018715645.1 Candidatus Merdisoma merdipullorum | reverse complement strand
CCGGGCAGCATTACCTGCCACACCAAGTTTACCGCTCAGGTATACGTTCTGACCAAGGACGAGGGTGGCCGTCATACTCCGTTCTTCAACAACTACAGACCGCAGTTCTACTTCCGTACAACTGACGTTACAGGCGTTATCACTCTGCCGGAAGGAACAGAGATGTGCATGCCTGGTGACAACGTAGAGATGACCATCGAGCTGATCCACCCGATCGCTATGGAGCAGGGTCTTACCTTCGCTATCCGTGAGGGCGGCCGTACCGTAGGATCCGGACGTGTGGCTTCCGTTATCGAGTAATCTTACAGGTAATCAAATATAAGAGAAATCAAGACTCCCAGGGGATTCCCTGGGAGTCTTTTGTACTTCCGGCTTCCAGAACAGGGGGAAGGCCAATCAAGCGCGCAGGATATTGACAAACCCGTACTGCCATAGTAGTGTAAAAATAGAAGCTATTATGCAGCCGCCGTCCGGCCGCGCGCCGAATTTTTTGATGACGCCTTGAGAAATACAGGGGAAAACGCTATAATGGATGTCGGAGATTTACCTCAAGCTGATAAAGAAAAGTATGGAGTAGAAAAATGAAAATAGTATTGCAGAATCTTACAAAGACATTTCCGGGACGTGGCAGGAAGGTCCAGAACGATGTGACCGCTGTGGATGATCTGTCCTGCGAGATACCGGACGGAGAGCTGATTGCTCTTTTAGGCCCCTCAGGCTGTGGAAAGAGCACTACGCTGAATCTGCTCTGCGGATTGGAAAAGCCCACTTCCGGAAAAATCTTTTTTGGAGAGGATGACATTACCGGGCTTCCGCCGGAGCTGCGTGGCGTCGGCATGGTGTTTCAGAACTATGCCTTGTATCCCCATTTGACGGTAAGGCAGAACATTTTATTTCCTCTTGAAAATCTGAAAGGCAAGGACAAGCTTTCCAAGCAGGAGATGCAGGAACGGGCGGAAGAAACGGCCCGTCTGGTACAGATCGAGGAGCTTATAGACAGAAAGCCAAAGGAGCTCTCCGGCGGTCAGCAGCAGAGAGTAGCCATTGCCCGCGCTCTGGTGAAGATGCCGAGAGTTCTGCTTCTGGATGAGCCATTGTCGAATCTGGATGCCCGTCTCCGGCTGCAGACCAGGGAAGAGATACGAAAGATACAGAAGAAGACAGGGATTACGACGGTCTTTGTCACCCACGACCAGGACGAGGCCATGAGCATCTCCGACCGGATTGCCGTAATGAGAGAGGGAGTCCTGATGCAGATGGGAAGGCCCCAGGAGGTCTACGATAATCCTGCAAATCTGTTTGTGGCCAAGTTCCTTGGGACCCCTCCGATCAATGTCTTTGAGGGGAGAGTCCGGGAGGGCCGTCTCATCATCGGGGACGAGGCTGTGCTGCCGGCAGAGGGGATTTCCGATCAGCAGGTATGGGTAGGCGTGAGACCGGAGGGATTCGTGCTTAAGGAGGACGGCCCCTTAAGCTGCAGGCTGAACCGGGTGGAGATCATGGGACGGGACATCAGCGTCATTTCCAGTCATGAAGCCTGTACATCCCAGACAATACGTGCGATCATAGGCGCGGAGACTCGCGTGGACACGGCGGCGTCCGAGGTCCGCTTCGCGCTGAAGCCGGGCAAGGTCTTTCTGTTTCATAAGGAAACTGAGGAAAGAATCCTTTAGAAAGGAACATCAGTGTTATGAATACAAACAATAAAAAGGCATGGCTTTATCTTCTGCCGGCGACGCTGTTTCTTGCGGCTTTTCTGGTGTATCCGCTGATTGACGTCTTTATCTATTCGGTGGAAGAAGGGTATAATTTCGCGTCGCAGACATATTTTGGCACAGGGACTTATAATTTCTCTTATGTTCTGCATGATCCCTATTTTCTGCAGGCGTTAAAAAATACGTTTATTCTGGTGATTATCACGGTACCGGTATCCACAGGGCTGGCGCTTCTGATTTCGGTGGGTTTAAGCTCCATCAGGCCTCTGCGGGAGCTTTACCAGACGGTGTATTTTCTGCCGTATGTGACGAACACACTGGCCGTAGGCCTTGTGTTTATGATTCTGTTTCAGAAGACAGAGTATACGGATGGTCTGGTGAATCTGATGATAAGCTTGTTCGGCGGGGAAGCTGTGGATTTTATTGACGGTCCCTATTGGGCGAAAATGTTCGTTCTCTGCTTCTATACCATCTGGGTGGTTATGCCCTTTAAGATACTCGTTCTGACCAGCGCGCTGGCGTCGGTTAACCAGGATTATTACCGGGCGGCCAGGGTGGATGGAACGCCAAGATTCCGCGTGTTTACCAGGATTACGCTGCCGATGATTTCCCCCATGATCTTTTATCTTGTGATTACCGGCTTTATCGGAGCTTTTAAGGCATACAGCGATGCTGTAGCCTTGTTTGGCACGGATCTGAACGCGGCCGGAATGAATACGATTGTAGGCTATGTCTACGATATGCTTTACGGGGACAGCGGCGGTTATCCTTCCTACGCGTCTGCGGCGGCGGTGATTCTGTTTGTCATTGTGCTGACGATCACCTGCGTCAATCTTCTGGTGAGCAGAAAACGGGTGGAGTACTGAGAGGGATGAGAATATGGAAAAACAGGCTGAGTATGAGAAAATGCAGAAAGCCGCCGGAAGGCGGGAGAAGATACGGAAGACACTTACCTATGTGGGATTAAGCGTCTGGGCGCTGATTGTGCTTTTTCCTTTTTACTGGATGCTTCTGACATCGGTAAAAAGCTATGGGGCGTACAATGCGGAGCATATTCCCTCCTTTTTTACGCTGTCGCCGACCCTTCAGAATTATATCGACGCGTTTACCCAGGTGCCGCTGGGCGGCTATTTAATGAATACCGTGATTTTTGCCGTGCTTACTACCCTTTTTATGGTGATCGTCAGCGTACTGGCTGCTTATGCCTTTGCCAGACTTAAGTTTCGGGGAAAGAATCTTTTGTTTACCCTGTTTCTCTCGATGATGATGATCCCAAGCGAGCTGGTGGTGATCACAAACTTTGTGACAGTCACAAATCTGGATCTGAGAAATACTTTCACGGGCCTGGTGCTTCCGTCCGTGACGTCGGTATTCTATATCTATCTTCTGAAGGAAAACTTTGAGCAGGTACCCGATGAGCTTTACCGGGCCGCGAAGGTGGATGGAACTTCGGATCTGAAATATCTTCTGAAGGTTATGGTTCCTATCTGCCGTCCGACTATCGTCACGGTCACAATTCTGAAAATTATCGAGTGCTGGAATTCCTATGTGTGGCCGAGGCTTATCACGGATGATCCGGCCTATTACCTGGTATCCAACGGAATCCAGGAGATACGGGAGAACGGCTTTGGCCGGGAGAATATCCCGGCTATGATGGCGGCCGTCGTGGTGATTTCCGTGCCGCTTATCATTTTGTTCCTGGTTTTCCGAAGAAAGATCATGGAGGGCGTGTCAAGAGGAGGAATGAAGGGATGAGAAAACCTGGGAAAGATAGGCAGAGAAGTTTTCGCGCTTTCCGGCTTGCAGCCGGATTCCTGGGAGCTCTGTGTCTGACGATTTTGTCTGGCTGTCACGGCAAGCGGGAGCAGGCCGCCTTCTCAGTGCCGGATAGCTTTGATACATCCAGAGATTATGAGATTACCTTCTGGGCCAAGAATGATACGAATATCAATCAGACGGAGATCTATAAGCAGGCCATCGCTGATTTTCAGGAGCTGTATCCGAATATTACGGTAAATCTGCGCCTTTATACGGATTACGGAGACATTTATAATGATGTGATCACGAATATTTCCACAGGAACGACGCCCAATGTTTGCATCACTTATCCGGATCATATCGCCACGTATATGACGGGTGAAAATGTGGTGGTTCCTTTGGAGGGGCTTTTTGAGGATGAGAGGTATGGTCTTGGAGGAAGCGAGCTGCTTTTTGACGGCCCGTCCAGGGAGGAGATCGTACAGCAGTTTCTGGAGGAATGTTCTGTTGAAGGGCATTATTATGCAGTGCCTTATATGCGCTCCACTGAGGCCTGTTATATCAACAAGACTTATGTGGAGGCCCTGGGCTATACGCTGCCGGAGACGCTGACCTGGGATTTCATCTGGGAGGTGTCGGAGGCCGCTGTGGAGAAGAACGCGGACGGCACGTTCAAGCTCAACGGGGGCGAGGTGCTGATTCCCTTTATCTATAAGTCCACGGACAATATGATGATTCAGATGCTGCGGCAGAGGGGAGCAGGCTATTCCACGCAGACTGGCGAGGTGCAGATCTTCAACGACACGACGGAGGAGATTCTTTATACAGTCGCGGAGCATACAGGAAGCGGAGCTTTTTCTACTTTCAAGATCTCTGGTTATCCCGCCAACTTCCTGAATGCAGGTCAGTGCGTCTTTGCTATTGATTCCACGGCGGGCGCCACCTGGATGGGAAGCGACGCCCCTCTGGTGGATATTGCAGAGGAGTCTTTGGTGGATTTTGAGATCGAGGTGATGACGGTTCCTCAGTACGATCCGGAGAATCCTCAAATGATTTCCCAGGGACCTTCTGTCTGCATATTCAACAAGGAGGATCCCCAGGAGGTGCTGGCTTCCTGGCTGTTCACCCAGTACCTTCTAAGCAATGAGGTTCAGATCGCCTATGCGCAGACGGAAGGGTATGTACCGGTCACTACCAGGGCGCAGAATTCGGAGGAATACCAGGATTATCTTTCCCGTGCAGGAGAGGATAATGACACTTATTATGAAGTGAAGATCAAGGCGTCCAAGCTTCTTCTGGACCACATGGAGGATACCTTTACGACTCCGGTATTCAATGGTTCCACATCTCTGCGTGACGCGGCGGGGCAGCTTATCGAGGAAGTGACAAAGTCCGTCCGCAGGAAGGAGACGGTAGATGACGCTTATATGGAAAACCTGTACGCGGAGGTGCAGGCTCTGTATCATTTGAACGAATACGGCGGACCTGCAGGCGGAAAGGTTGATCTTGGACCGCTTCCTGGCGCGGCAAAGGCGCTGCTGGGTATTCTGGCAGCCGCCTGGGTATTGATTCTGCTGTATTGTTGCTGCTCATTCCGCTCGCGGCGGCGTTCCCGGATTCAGTAGGCGGCTGCATGAGGAATGATATTTGACATTCTGGATTTTTAGATTATAATAAAGCTGTATGTTTTCAAAAAATAAACAAGGTGAAAAGGAGAATTATTATGAAAAAGGCTTTATGTGCGGCTTTGGTTCTCTCCATGACGCTGGCTTTGGCCGGCTGTGCCGGAGGAGGACAGGCAGACACTGCGACGGAGACCGAGACGACGGAGAACAGCGTGGCTGAGGAGACGGCAGAGGGAGAGGCAGCAGAAGCGGAAGACAGTACTGCGGAAGAGGATGCTGCCGCTGAGGAAGCTGCTCCGGCTGAAGTTATGACTCATGAGGAGTATATGGCGGCGGACGTGGACACACTGGTTACGGTAGAGTCCTACGTTCAGGGAAAGCAGTCCTGGTGGGAAAATCAGGCGACCGTATACGCACAGAGCGAGGACGGCGCATATTTCTTCTACAATATGGAATGCTCCGAGGAGGATTATGAGAAACTGACTCCGGGAGCCAAGATTCGCGTGACAGGCTATAAGACCGAATGGTCCGGCGAGATTGAAATTATGGATGGAACCTTTGAGTTCGTGGAGGACGGCGACGAGTATATCGCTGAACCTACGGATGTAACGGAGCTTTTGGGAACAGACGAACTGATTAATCATCAGAATGAGTTTGTTTCCTTTACGGGCCTGACGGTAGAGGCTGCCGGACAGGATGCAGATGGAAACGATGTAGCTTTCCTCTATAACTGGGATGGCTCAGGTACGGAAGGCGACGATCTGTATTTCAACGCTTCCTATAACGGGGAGACCTATACCTTTACGATCGAGTCCTATCTGTGTGACAGTACGACAGAGGTATATGCTGACGTAAAAGCTCTTGAGATCGGACAAACCATTGATATGCAGGGCTTCCTGTACTGGTATGAAGGAGTGAATCCGCATATTACGATGGTGACTGTAACAGAATAAGTAAAAGAATAAGTACAGAAAAGAAGCTGCCGCAGAAACTTTCGGGGAACCGATAGTTCTGCGGCAGCTTTTGCCTGGTTTATGTTTCGTTGGATTACAGTAGTTCCGCCGGAGGCATATGCAGGTATCTCTCTTTTACCTGTGCCAGAGACTGTACGCCTGCGCCTGCGCCCACAGCTTCTACGGCGAGGGAGGCCGCAGCGTTCCCAAAGCGGGCGCATTCAACAGGACTCATGCCCTCAGAGAGCGCGCAGAGGAAACCGGCGGCAAAATTATCTCCGGCGCCTGTGGTATCAATGCAGCGGGTATCCGGGTAGGCGGGTACAAAGGCGGAAATCTGACTGCTCTTGAGAAAGCAGCCTTGACTTCCGAGCTTCAGGACGAGGCAGGAAAGCCCGCAGGCAAGAAAAGCGTCCGCAATTTCCTCCGGCGTCTCCTTCCCTGTTACCGCTTTTGCTTCCTGGTAATTGGGAAAAAGAAAGTCAATGGAGGGAAGAAGGGGAGCGATGTCGGTCAGGGTTTCCCCATTTTTGCAGCGAGTCATATCGGCGCACAGGATCTTTCCTTTTTCCTTCACGGAATGAAAGAGAGACGTCATGGCAGGAACGTCTATCAAGGGAGATACGAAGATGCTGGCGAAAGAAACTACAGGACTTTTATCAAGGGCCTGCTCTGAAATGTCACAGAGAGCGAGCTTGCGCAGACTGCCGTTTTTATTTGTGATAAATGAGCGCTCTGCTTCCTGATCCACAAGGACGACGTTGATGCCTGTATCGAGTCCCTCCTCCAGAACAGAGTCCTCTGTGGAAACCCCGTTTTTCTGAAAGTGAGACAAGAGGATATGGCCTGCCATGTCGTTTCCGAGCTTTGTGATCAGATTTACTTTTTTTCCGAGACGGGAAAGAGCGACGGCCTCGTTGGCCGCGTCGCCGCCCACGGCCATGGAGATTCCTTCCGCGGGGAAGGAAGGGACATTTAGGTCCTGGGCGGATACGGGATATGTCAGCACGTCGAGAATCGCCGCTCCGATTACGGTAATATCATACATAAGAAATCTCCTTAAATAAATGCTCTAAGAGAAAAGCAGACGAAAAAATGCCCGCCCAATTCGTATTATAAACGAAGGGCAGGCATTTTGAAAGAGATGAATTTCTCAGGATAATTATTTCGTCAGCGGAATTCCGTGAACAATGCGGCGGTAGATTTTCCAGATGATTACGGCCGGGAAACTGATAGTCAGATACAGGGTAGTCAAAAGTCCTGTTGCCCCGCCTACGATCGCCACAATCCATAAGATAATATTATTCATAATAACTCCCCTTTTCCCATAGATATAGATAGCCTCTTGGACTGACTCTATTTTAACAGGATTGGAAAGAAAGACAATGCGGGCGTTTGTTTTCTTAACGAAATTTTAACGGACGGGAGGAGCCTTTTCATCCAGATGTTTTAGATAATAGCGGGTATCTTTTGCAATCACATCCGAGAGCAGCAGGATCGCGATCAGGTTCGGAATCGCCATAAGAGCGTTCAGCGTGTCGGAAATGCTCCATACCAGCTCCAGGCGGATGACCGGCGCAAAGACAAGCACGAGAATCCACAGGAAGCGATAAGGGAAAAGAGAGATTTTTCCAAAGAGATATTCCAGGCAGCGTTCCCCGTAGTATGACCAGCCCAGAATCGTGGCGTAAGCAAAGGTAATGATCCCGAAGATCAGAATCGCCTGGCCGACGTAAGGGATCCGGGAAAACGCGGCGCTCGTGAGTTCTCCTCCGGAAAGCGTTCCGGATGCCGTTCCGGAAGCTGTCGGCTCCAAGGCGAGCAGGCTGCTTACCAGTACAAGTCCTGTGATCAGGCAGACGACGACGGTGTCCCAGAAGGTGGCTGTGGATGCGATAAGAGCCTGCCGGACGGGATTACGGCTCCGGGCCGCGGCAGCAATGATTGGCGCGGAGCCCATGCCGGCTTCATTTGAAAAAAGTCCGCGGGAAATGCCGTAGCGGGCAGCCAGCATAATGCCGGAGCCTGCCATGCCCCCGGCCAGAGCGTCAGTTTCCATAAAGGCGCTTCGCAGGATCAGACTTATAGCTTTTCCAAGAAAAGAGCGGTTGGCAAAGAGGAGGAAGAAGCAGCCGAGCATATAAAAAAGGGCCATAAACGGAACAAGACGTTCACAAACCTTGGAGACGGAACGCACGCCTCCGAAAATTACGGCGCAGGTAATAAGGCCTGCAACAAGGCCGATGCTCAGAGCAGGGAGCTCTGGAAAACGATCCAGCAGGCGGGAAAGGCCGGAGAACGATTCAGCAGCCCGGCGAAGAAAGGGACTGACAATGGCAGAGATGGCGTTTACCTGAACGCCGCATCCGATGCCAAAGGAGGTCAAAACGCCGAAGACAGCGAACAGAATTCCCAGAGGCTTCAGGCGAAGACCGCGCTCCAGCGCATACATGGCGCCGCCCAGCATGGTTCCGTCATTGGTCCGTACCCTGTATTTTACAGCAATCAGCGATTCCGCGTAGGTGGTAGCGATACCGAACACACCTGTAAGCCAGCACCAGAACACAGCGCCGGGACCGCCAAGGGCTATGGCCGTGCCTACGCCAATGATATTTCCGGTTCCCAGCGTGGATGCAAGAGAGGTGGAGAGGGCTGCGAAAGGACTGATGTCTCCCTCTGAAGTCTTGTCACGGGTAAGAGAAAGACGAATAGCCAGAGGAAGCCTGCGCTGGATAAAGCCTGTTTTCCATGTCATATAAAGATGTGTGCCAGACAGCAGCAGTATCATCGGGAGTCCCCAGAGACAGTGGTTGATATTTTCTATAATGCGGCTGATAGTTTCCATAATGTTCCTTTGGAAGAAGGTTCTAGCCGATTATATGAAAAAAGGAACAGCTTCATTCCACTCTGGCCCTTACAATGAATTTGGTGCAGTTGACAATCTCGATTATCGAGAATATAATAAGAGTAAGAAAACTCGATTATCGAGAATGGAGGAAGAAAATGGCGCGGGCAAAATTCCAGACATTGACGGAGCAAATGTTTTATGCGTTGCTGTGTCTGAAAGACGAGCGCTGCGGGATGGATATTCTGGACCGCGTTCCGGAAATGACGAACCAGCGAGTCAGCATAGGCTCAGGCACTCTTTATACTTTGCTGGAACAGTTTCTGGAGGCAGGCATGATCCGGGAGACGAAGGTGGAAGGACGGCGCAGAAGTTATATTCTGACGGAGAGAGGAAGCAAGATGCTGAAAAAGGAATATGAGAGGATCCGCGCCCAGGCGGGAGATTACCAGAGAATTTTCGGAGAGGAGGAGGACGATGAAGGACAGAAAGCGCAGAGTTGAACTGTATTCATTTTATGATCATACAGGAATGGAACGGCATCTGGAAAGAATGGCAGGTAAGGGCTGGTTTCTCGAAAAGATTGAAAATAATTTCTGGCATTATCGCCGGCTCCAACCGCAGAAGCTGCGCTATTTCGTAACGTATTTTCCAAAAGCGGGCGAGCTTGATCCGGAGCCTTCCGAAGAACAGAAGACATTTTATGATTTTTGCGGGCATACAGGCTGGAAGCTTGCCGCGTCCTCGGCGCAGCTTCAGATATTTTACAATGAGAATCCCGATCCGGTGCCTATAGCGACCGATCCGCAGCTTGAACTTGACACGCTTGGACGCTCAGCCAGAAGGAGCTTTATTCCCGTCTATGGTATTTTCCTGGCAGTCAGTCTGCTGTTTGCCTGTATGTTTGTATCCGAGCTGAAAAGCGATCCGGTAGGACTTCTCGCGGACGCAACCGGGCTGCATATGGGGTTTGTGTTTTGCCTGCTCCTTGTTTTTTGCGTTTCTGAACTGGGAGGATATTTTTCCTGGTATGTAAAAGCCAGAAAGGCGGCGGTCAGAGGGGAATTTTTGGAGACAGTCAGCCATATACGCCTGACAAAGGCAGTTCTGGCTCTTATGCTGCTCAGCTTCTTGTTCTGGCTTTTTAGCCGGGTGTCTGCGGGACCGCTCTGGAGCCGTTCTATTACCGTTATCATTTGTGCGTATATGGCGTGTATTCTTTTTCTGGGCGGCGTTATCAAGGTGTTTCTCAGAAAAAGAGGAGTTTCATCCGGAGCAAACCGGATGTCTGTACTGGCTGTTACATTTCTGGTGAGCATGATTTTTTTCACCGCACTGATCCATACAGGCGTGCAGATAGCCGGGAACAGCCGGAACCCGGATCGGGAAGATGCGGCGGCGCGGAACGCGTCGTTCAGCAGTTACATGGAGGAACCGCCCTTGGAAATCGGGGATCTGACAGAGGCTTCTCCGACGCTTTATGTAACCAGCAGAACAGCGAGTGATTCGCTTATCCTTGGCCGTTTTGAATTGTCTGTCCAGCCGCGTACAGGAGATTACGGCCTTCCGCACATGGAATACACGGTTACTCAGATCAAAGCACCGCTTTTGTATGATTTTTGCAGGAAGACGCTTTTGCGGGATGCTGTGCGGAGTCATGGAGAAACCGGGAGCTTCGATGAACTAAAGGATCCGGCGTCATGGGGAGCGCAGAAGGCTTATCAGTTTACAGGGAAGGACCGCGAAAGAATGAACTGGTATCTGCTCTGCTATCCGAATCGAATTGTGCAGATCTGGTTTTCCTGGACGCCATCGGAGCGGCAGAAGGAGACTGTGGGGGAACGCCTGTCATGAGGCTGGAGCTTATGGGGCTATATCGGAGATTCCTGACACAGATATTGGATATAATTTTCTGGTTGGCGGCTTGCGTCTAAAAAATATTTCCGATATACTGTGAATAATGAATAGAAACGAGAGGAAAAATGTTATGAAAAAAATTGTGAAAAGTCTTCCCTTTAAACTTCTGATCGGAGTAGTTGTGGGGATGCTTCTCGGATTTGTGGCAAACGAGGCGTTTATGAATGTAGTGGTGACAATCAAGCAGCTTCTGGGAGAAGTTATCAATTTCTGCGTACCGCTGATAGTCATCGGATTTATCGCGCCTTCCATCACAAAGCTTGGAAGCAATGCTTCCCGTATGCTGGCGGTGGCCCTGCTTTTGGCTTATGTGTCCTCAATCGGGGCGGCTCTGGCTTCGATGGCCGCAGGCTATGCGATAATTCCCCATCTGTCCATTGCGTCGGAGGTGGAAGGGTTACGGGAGCTTCCGGAAGTTTTGTTCGATCTGCAGATTCCGGCCGTCATGAGCGTGATGAGTGCGCTGGCCTTTTCGCTTTTGGTCGGACTTGGGGTGACCTGGACGAAATCGAAGCGGATGGAAGAACTGCTCGATGAATTTCAGGCCATTGTCCTTTCCATTGTGAGCAAGGTTGTGATTCCGGTTCTGCCGCTTTTTATCGCTTCCACTTTCTGCAGCCTGGCCTATGAGGGAACGATTACAAAGCAGCTTCCCGTCTTTATTCAGGTCATCCTGATTGTCATGGCGGGACATTATCTGTGGATGGCTCTGCTTTATCTTCTCGCAGGCATTTACTCAGGCAAGAATCCGCTGGAGGTGGTGAAACATTATGGCCCGGCTTATATCACAGCGGTGGGTACCATGTCCTCTGCGGCGACTCTGGCCGTAGCGCTCCGCTGCGCGAAGAAGTCCCCGGTCCTCAGAGAGGATATGATAGATTTCGGGATTCCCCTGTTTGCGAATATCCATCTCTGCGGCTCCGTGCTGACGGAGGTATTCTTTGTGATGACGGTGTCCCAGATTCTGTACGGCGAGATTCCTGCTTTGAGCACAATGGTTTTGTTCTGTCTGCTTCTTGGCGTATTTGCTATCGGAGCGCCGGGCGTGCCGGGTGGAACGGTTATGGCTTCTCTTGGACTTATTACCGGAATTCTTTTGTTTGACGCCACAGGAACAGGCCTGATGCTTACGATCTTCGCGCTGCAGGACAGCTTTGGAACGGCCTGCAATGTGACGGGCGACGGGGCTTTGACGCTGATCCTGACCGGATATGCGGATAAGCATCGTATAGAGGCCGAACTCTAGAGGGAGAGGCTTCTGACGGCGCATAAAAGATACGGCTCTCAGGCGACAGAGAGAATATGCAGCTTTTCCAGAAGAAATAATAAGACTGGAGAGCTGCATATTTTTTTGCTGACGCGGAGAAAAAAATTACGAAACCGCAAACTTTTTAAAGAGGAGCAGCGTCTAACAGATAGAAAGGAGGAGAAAAGGATGAATGCAGAGGCTATACAGAAGAAAGTTGAAGAACAGGTTCTGGATTCTTATGAGGCGATGTACCGTTTGGCCTATACTTATGTAAAAAATGAAGACGACGCCCTGGATATTGTTCAGGAAAGCGTGTATAAAGCGATCAAATATGCCGGACGCATTCGGCAGGAACAACATATCCGCACCTGGCTGTGGCGAATTGTTATGAATACAGCGGTGGATTTTATCCGAAAAAACCACAGAGAGATTGCGGAGGAGCAGATGGAAGATGTAGGGAAAGAAGACGTTTATCAGGATTTTGACACCATAGAAGCATTGGAAATTTTGGATGAAAGAGAAAAAACGGTCGTTGTTCTCCGGTTTTTCGAGGATCAGAAGCTGGACGATATAGCAAGGATTTTGAATGAAAATACGAGTACCGTCAAAACGGTTTTATACCGGAGTTTGAAGAAGCTTAAGATCAGATTAACGGAAGGAGAGATGCTCTATGAAGGATGAGAGACTGGAAAATATGAGACAGGATTATGAACATATCCGCATCCCAGATAATCTGCGTCAGAGAGTGGATGCCGGAATACAACAGGCAAAAGAGGAAAACAAGGAGGAGAAAAAGCGTATGAAAAGAAAATCAAAGGTTATTTTATTTGTAAAGACGGCAGGAGGAGCGGTTGTGGCGGCGATGCTTGCGATTACTATCATGGCAAATTCCGGGGCATCCATTGCGAATGCCATGATGAAGATTCCGGTAATCGGAGCAATCGCGGAGGTGGTGACATTCCGGGAGTATAAGGATACAACGAACAATATGGAGGCAGACGTAAAAGTTCCTGAAATCAGCGTAACCAATGAGGATGGAACGGTAAACGAGGAGACGACGGAGCAGATCAATAAGAGTATTCAGGAGTACACGGATGAGATCATCGCCCAGTATAAGGCGGACGTAGAGGCTTCCGGAGGCGAAGTAAATCAGCTTGTGGAGCTGGATTACCAGGTGATTACCGATGCCGAAAGACTGTTTTCTATTCGTTTTGACAAGCTGACGATCATGGCAAGCGGAGCAGAAAGCGTAAAAATCTACCATATCGATAAGCAGACCGGACAGATGATAGGATTAAGCGGACTTTTCAAAGACGGCGTGGACTTTATCAACCCCATTTCCGATAATATCAAAGAGCAGATGCGACAGCAGATGGCAGAGGATGAAGGAAAAATGTATTTTCTTGACACCGATATGCCGGAAAGCGATTTCCAGTCTATCACAGAGGATACAACATTCTATGTGAATGACAGCGGAAAGCTCGTGATCGTCTTCGATGAGTACGAGGTGGCTCCGGGCTCTATGGGTAGCGTAGAATTTGAAATTCCCACAGAGGTTATTCAGGATCTGGTACAGGAAGGCTTTGTAAGCTGAGAAAAAGATTCAGGGCTGGATAGCGGGAGGCCGCCGTATCTGTGTTTGGTCACAGATACGGCGGCCTTTGTGCGATCTGAAAAAGCGTCAGGTGTTCGGCTATAGCAGGTCAAATTCCGCAAAGATTTAGCTGAGAATTTACCGAGGATTTCCGTTTTGCTTCAGCCATTCCACAATTTCGGGAAATTCCATAAAATGAGATGCTTTCACGAGAATGGAATCGCCTTTTGTCAGAAGGAGGGGCAGAGTTTTCAAAAGCTCCTCCTTGGTATCGAAATGGCGGCAGGTTATGGAGGGATTCTTGGCTTCGATGCCGCGGGCCGTCTCCTTGGACAGCTCTCCTACGAGGAAGACAGCGTCGATGGCTGCGTCTGCCGCATGGCAGCCCACGTTGTAGTGGAGCAGCTTTTCGTTTTCGCCCAACTCGCCCATATCGCCAAGAATCGCTACCTTGCGGCCCAGGGCGCAGGAAAGCACATCCAGAGAGGCGGCCATGGAAACAGGATTGGCGTTGTAGCAGTCGTCGAGAATATCCCATTTTTCCGTGTGAATCAGATTGTTTCGGCCGCTGACCGGCGTCAGACTTTCGATGCCGGAGCAGATCTCGTCAGTGGTCAGGCCAAGGGCAAGGCCAACGGCCGTTCCAGCCAGAGCATTGTAGACCATATGGCGGCCGGGAATCGGGATCTGAGCTTCAAACGTACCGGATTTTGTGACAAAGGTGCAGCGGGTTCCCGAAAGTCCCAGATTCTCTATATCCTTTGCATAGAGATCAAGAGAGGGATCCAGTCCGAAAAAGACAGGACGCGGAGAACGGGTGTCTCTCAGAGTAATGAGCTTGTCATCGTCTCCGTTCACGATAATCTGGGCGCCCGGCTGGGCCTGATCGAACATTTCCGTCTTAGCCTTCAGAATGCCATCCCGATCTTTTAAATTTTCCAGATGACAGAGACCGATATTGGTCAATACACAGACGGTAGGCCGCGCCATACGGGCCAGACGCGTCATTTCTCCAAAATCACTGATGCCCATTTCCAGAACGGCTGCCTCGTGTTCCTCGCGGATTCGGAAGATTGTGAGGGGAAGACCGATTTCATTATTGAAATTTCCTTCAGTTTTGAGTACACGGTACCGTTGGCTTAAAATAGCCGCGATCATTTCTTTGGTACTGGTCTTGCCGACGCTGCCGGAGATACCGATTACGGGAATCGTGAGAGTGCTGCGGTAGTATTCCGCTATCTTTTTTATGGCTTCCAGACAGGAATCCACAAGAATATAAGGGCCTGCCGGATGTTCCGGCGCCTGTTCGCAGAGAACGGCGGCGGCGCCCTTGGCAAAGGCGGTCGGAATAAAGCTGTGGCCGTCCACACGGGCGCCCTTTACAGCTACAAAAAGGAATCCGGACTCTACTTTTCGGCTGTCGATAACGATACCGTCCACTTCCCGGTATTTGCAGGCCTCGTCGCCTGTGTAGGTTCCGCCGCAGGCGCGGGCGATCTGAATCAGAGACATTTCTTTCATAGGATTCACCTGTTCTTTCTCACTGCCGCAGAGAGACCTCAATCAGCTTTTCGCAGAGATCTTCAAAGGACATTCCGATGACTGCGGCCTCCTGGGGCAGCAGACTGGTCGGCGTCATGCCGGGCAGGGTATTGGCTTCCAGGCAGTAAATAGAATCGTCGGAAGCGGAGAGCATAAAGTCCATACGCGCGTAAGAGCGCATCCCAAGAACCTCAAAAACTCTTTCGGCGTAGTGCTGCATCTTGGCGGTCAGCTCCGGAGACAGCTCTGCCGGACAGGTCTCGATGGTACTGCCTGGCTGATATTTATTCTTATAGTCGTAAAAGCCCTCCAGAGGAGCGATTTCGATGACGGGCAAAGCCTTTCCGTCGATGACGCCCACGGAAAACTCGCGGCCAGTCACAAACTGTTCGACGATCACATCGTCGCCGAAGGCATAAGCGGCGTCAAGGGCTTCCTTAAGATCCTCAGGGCGTTCCACCCGGTAGGTTCCGACGCTGGAACCGCCGCAGGCAGTCTTCACCATACAGGGGTAGGGAACGGAAGCAGGATCCACCTGCTCTCCACATTTCAGCGTGATGCCCGCAGGGGTAGGGATGCCGGCATTCCGGAAAAACTCTTTGGAAATACTCTTATCCATTGCAAGAGCGCTGCTTAAATAACCGGTTCCCGTATAGGGAATCCCCATAAGATCAAAGGCAGCCTGGATGCGTCCATCCTCACCGTTTGCGCCATGAAGACCGAGAAATACAATGTCGGCCATATCGCAGAGAGCCAGAACATTCGGACCGAACATACTCTTTCCGCCATCCCGGCGAAGTTCTTTCAGGTGTGAGAGATCCGGACATTCGGCTGAGACAGCCTGGATGTCCTTCGCCCAGTCTACGTCCAGATCGAAAAGATCTTCCGTAACGGGTGTTTCACTTTCGTAGCCCAGCCAGACGTCCAGCAGGATCGCCTTATGGCCGCGGTTTTTTAAGGCACGGTAGATCTTGCTGCCGGAGCTTAAGGACACGTCCCGCTCTGTGCTGGTTCCGCCTGCCAATACTACTATTTTCATAACAGCCTCCTCATGTTCCGCCTGCCTGCAAAGCCCGAAGCTTACAGCAGGGATTTGTTTTTATCCAGCATTTCCTGAATTTTCTGCTGTGTATAGGCGCCCAGAAACTTTTTCTCCTCTTTGGAGAGTTCTCCGGGCATGATCGGTTCCCCGTACTCCAGAATCACATGACAGCGGCGTACGAAAGGAATGTGGTTCTCAAAGATTTCCGCAGAGTTGGTGATAGCCATCGGGATGATCGGACAGCCTGTTTTTTCAGCCATTTTCAGGCTTCCCTCCTTGAAAGGCATCATGGTATCGGAATGGTTCCTGGTGCCTTCCGGAAAGATGCAGATAGAGATCCCGTTTTTAATATATTCAATTCCCTGAAGAATCGTCTTTAATCCGGCCTTGATGTCATCACGGTCCAGGAACAGACAGTAGAGAGCCTTCATCCAGTCGCGAAGCAGCGGATAACGCAGCATCTCCACCTTCGCGATATAACCGGTAAGTCTGGGACAGCGGGCGTAGGTCATCACTACGTCAAAATAGCTTCTGTGATTGCCTACATACAGAACGGCTCTGTCCTTTGGCACATTTTCTTCCCCTATGACGGTCAGCTTTGTGCCTGCCGCGAACATGATCAGCTTGAACGCGCCCTGTACCAGACGAAGACTGCTGTAGTCCTTGAATTTCCGGTTGAACTTTCCGATTATCCATTCAATCAGAAGCACGGGGATACCGATGATCAGGTATCCCAGGACAATTATTACAATAATGAGAAAACGAATCATAGTTATACCTGCCTTCCGAAGAGTTCCGTCATCTGACGCAGGCCCTGAGCCATGCCGGAATTCAGAGCGCCGTCCTGGTAGCGCCATGTCCAGTTGCCGGTGGCCGTTCCGGGAATGTTCATACGCGCGTCGGCGCCCAGCTTCAGGATGTCCTGAACCGGGAAAATTGCGTAGCGTGCAATGGTGCCGAGACAGATCCGGATAAAGTCCCAGCTAATGCTGGAAGCGTCCGTGTTCATATAGCGGCGGACCTTGTCGCGGGAATATTCCGGGGCGCTCTCATACCAGCCGACGGTCGTGTTGTTGTCATGAGTACCTGTATAGCAGATGCAGTTGCGGGTATTGAACTGATGAGGCAAAAAGGTGCTTTCGCCCCCATCAAAAGCAAACTGCAGCACACGCATACCGGGAAAACCGAGAGAATCACGAAGCTGCTCCACCTCCGGCGTGATCATACCGAGATCTTCGGCGAAAATCGGCAGATCCTCTCCCAGAGCCTTATGAATGGCATGGAACAGCTCTTCTCCGGGGCCTTTGCGCCATACGCCGGAGATGGCGTTTTCTGCTTCAGCAGGCACTTCCCAATAAGCCTCAAAGCCACGGAAGTGGTCCACGCGCAGATAATCCGCCTGTTCAAGCTGATGACGGACGCGGGCGATCCACCAGCGGTAGCCATCTTCTTTATGGGCCTTCCAGTCGTAGAGGGGATTGCCCCATTTCTGTCCGGTGGCGCTGAAGTAGTCGGGCGGCACTCCTGCTACGGATGAAGGATAGCCCTTTTCATTTACCTGAAAGAGCTTACGGTTTGCCCACACATCGGAGCCATCCGGCGATACAAAGATGGGGATGTCGCCGATGATGGCGATTCCATGATCGTTGGCGTATGTCTTTAAAGCCTTCCATTGTCTGTAAAAGCAAAACTGTAAAAAGGTGTGGTATACAATTTCATCTTCCAGCTTTTCCTTCCAGAACGCTCTCTTTTGGGAAGTCAGATTCCGCAGGCTTTCCGGCCATTTCGTCCAGGGAAGTCCTTCCTGCTCCTCCTTCAGAGCCATGAACAGGCAGTAGTCGGAGAGCCAGTCGTCGTTTTCCGTACAGAAAGCGTCGTATTCCGTCTGAAGTTCCGGATCATCCTTCTGGCAGAAGGACTCATAGGACTTGCGGAACAAAGGATATTTATAGGCGCGTACTGCATCGTAATCTACCCGGACCGGGTTGAAGTCGGGTATATTCTGAAGATCCTGTTCTGTCAGAAGGCCTTCTTTTTTCAGAAGCTCCGGGCTTATGAGCAGGGGCTCCCCTGCAAAGACGGAAAAGCCCTGATAGGGGGAATTGCCGTGCGCGGTAATCGGATTCAGCGGAAGAATCTGCCATAGCTTCTGTCCGGCTGCCGCCATAAAATCTATAAAATCATAGGCTCCCTTTCCAAAATCTCCGATTCCGTAGGGAGATGGGAAGGAAGTGGGATGTACCAGAATGCCGCTGTATCTGTAGTTTACAGAATCATCGGCTGCAGTTTGTAAACGCATATCGCTCCTCCTTGGAGGCGGATTTCTTCTGTAAAATGCAGCCGGCGCCGTCTGTCAGAAAGTATACGGGCACCGAAGTCCGCCTTAAGCTATTATAATAAAGTCAGATGCAAAAAACAAGGATTAGAGGGGCATTTTCCAAAAACAGAATCCATAGATATAGATTAAGGCGTGAAATAAGGAGAGTATCAAAAGAAGGATGTGGAAACGAGTCGTCCTTATCGGAAGCATTCTGATCTTTCTCTCAGGGTGCAGCGTTCAGAAGAATGAGACCGAGAAGCTCAAGGATCTGGATTATACGATTGTAGAGGAGAAGGAAGTTCCGGAGGAACTGCAGGGGATTTTGGAGGAAAAAAAGACGGAGAGCTTCAAGCTCACCTATGAGGCGGAGGGAAGTCTTTATCTGTGTATCGGGTATGGGGAGCAGGCTACGGGAGGCTACAGCATTTCCGTGGCGGAGCTGTATCTGTCCGAGAACGCGATTTATTTTGACACGAATCTCATAGGCCCGGATCCCTCAGAGACTGTGTCGGAGACGGTAAGTTATCCGTATCTTGTCATCAGGACGGAATATCTGGATAAACCTGTGGTATTTCAGTGAAAGCGCGCATAGACTGGTAGAAATGAAAGAGGAAAGCAGGTGTGTGTTGTGGAGCTTGTCCGCAAAACCATACATACGATCCGGCAGAAGGGAAAAGCCGTAAGCCAGATGACGCTGGACGATGATTACAACATTCCGGAAGCAATGCCGGACGCCGGCATGATTGTTCAGGAAAAAGGAAACATAGAGATTGAGGAGGTAAGAGCGGAGAACGGACGCGTACTGGTCCGCGGCTCCTTACGTTTTTTTATCCTGTATATGGATGACGCGGAGGAGGGAGGACTGCACAGCGTAAAGGGACAGATCCCCTTTGAGGAAAACCTGAATCTTGAGGCGGCCAGCGACGGCGACAGCCTGAAGCTGGACTGGATGCTGGAAGATGTGTCGGCGGTCCTGATCAATTCCCGGAAATTCGGAATCAAGACGGTGGCCACGCTGGAGCTTTTTGTGGAAGAACTGAAAGATGAGGAGGTTCCCGTGGCCGTGGAAGGAGCGGAAGGTACGCAGGTAAGGACCTGCCCCATGTCCCCGGCGGCTCTTACGGTGCGTAAGCGCGATACGAGCCGGATCAAGGATGAAATCATTCTCCCGGCCAACAAGCCCAATATCCGCCAGGCTATCTGGCAGGATGTGACTCTGCAGGGAACGGAGCTTCGCCTTGCGGAGGGCGAGGTAGTGATGAAGGGCGAGCTGGTGGTCTTTTTGCTCTATGAGGGCGAGGAGGACGATGGAAAGGCGAACTGGCTGGAGCAGATTATTCCCTTTAACAGCCGTGTGGATGTGAGCGGCTGCCAGGAGGGGATGCTTGGAAGCCTGAAACTTAGCCTGGCCGGAGCGGATCTGGAGATTAAGCCGGATTATGATGGAGAACTGCGCGTGATCAATATCGACGCGGTTCTGGAACTGGATATTCGGATTTATCAGGAGGAAAGGCTGGAAATGATCTGTGATTTGTACAATCCCGGCCTGGAGCTTATGCCTGTGTCTGCGCCGTCCTCCTACGAAAGCCTTCTCGTCAGCAACGCGTCCAAGTGCAGAGTAAGCGAGCGTATGAAAACCGGCAATCAGGAGCCATCCATTCTGCAGCTTTGTCACAGCAGCGGGGACGTAAAGGTGGACGACTGCGTGATTACCGAGGAAGGAATTCTGGTGGAAGGGGCTGTTCAGGTTCAGATTCTCTATGTAACCTCTGACGACAGCCATCCGATGCTCTGTCTGAAAGGCAGCGTACCCTTTGAGCATCAAATCGAAGCGCCGGGTATAGACGGCAGCAGTCCCTATTATCTGCATACTTCTCTGGAGCAGCTTTCTGTGGATATGGTAAGCAGCGGGGAGTTGGAGGTCAAAGCCGTCATCCTCGTCAATGCCCTGGTATTTGCCCGCAGGACCTTTGACTGTATTACGGAAGTGCAGGAAAATCCCCTGGATCTGGACGCGGTCAAGAACCTGCCTGGTTTCCTGCTTTATATTGTTCAGCCTTCCGACACGCTCTGGGATGTGGCGAAGGCGTACCGCACTACGACAGAGAGGATCTGTGAACTGAACGGACTTCCTGCGGAGGAACTGAAGCCCGGACAGAAGCTGATCCTGGTGAAGGAGATGAAGCAGTAGGGAAAAAACGGCATCTGAAGCCGCCGCGAAGCTGGACCGACGTCCGCGAAGCGGCGGCTTTTCGTTTACATTCACCTTTTTCATACGGTCATCCTGTTGCTTTTTTTCAAGGCCTCTGTTATACTTCTATGTATACAAAAAACACAGGAAGTACAATACTATGGATAAGATGCAGTTAAAAGCACTGGCAAAAATTAATCTGGGATTGGACGTGCTCCGGCGGCGGGAGGACGGTTATCATGAGGTGCGCATGATTATGCAGACGGTGCGCATCTTTGACAGGATTCAGATTGTCCGGCAGGAACGGGAAGGAATCCGGGTGCGGACGAATCTGTACTATCTGCCGGCAAATGAAAATAATCTGGTATATAAGGCCGCGAAGCTGTTGTTTGATGAATTTGGGCTCCGGGGCGGACTCTCGATCGATTTGAAAAAATACATTCCGGTGGCAGCGGGAATGGCCGGAGGAAGCTCGGATGCTGCCGCGATTCTGTACGGCATGAACCGGATGTATGGCCTTGGGCTGACTCAGGAGGAGCTGATGCAGCGCGGGGTAAAAATCGGGGCGGATGTGCCTTATTGTCTGATGCGCGGGACCGCGCTGGCGGAGGGGATCGGAGAGATCCTAAGTCCGCTGCCTCCGATGCCGCCCTGCAACATCCTGGTGGCGAAGCCGGGCATCAGCGTGTCCACGAAATTCGTCTATGAAAATCTTCACGCAAACGAGCTGAAGGAGCATCCGGATATTGATGGGATTCTTGCGGCGCTGCGCCGTCAGGATCTGCGGGAGATGGCTCAGTGCATGAAAGAGGGAAATGTGCTTGAGACCGTGACGGTCCCCGCGCATCCGGTGATTCAGAAGATTAAGGACACTATGGAACAGCAGGGGGCGCTGATTGCCCTGATGAGCGGAAGCGGCCCGACTGTATTTGGAATCTTTGAGGACAGGAATCAGGCAAGACGGGCTATGGCGGGCATCCGTAAGGAACGTCTGGCGAAGCAGCTTTTTCTGACGACGCCTTACAACAACAGGAGGGAGAAGACATGAGTCAGGACATTAACACAATCATGAACGAATATCTGCCTCTGCGGGACGTAGTGTTCCAGACCTTGCGCCAGGCCATTCTGCATGGTGATTTGGAGCCGGGAGAGCGTCTTATGGAAATTCATCTGGCGAACCGACTGGGCGTCAGCCGCACTCCGATCCGGGAGGCGATAAGGAAACTGGAGCTGGAGGGGCTTGTGGTGATGATTCCCCGCCGGGGAGCGATAGTAGCCAGCATTACGGAAAAGGATCTGAAGGATGTGCTGGAAGTGCGCCAGACATTGGAAATCATGGCAGGCGAGATGGCCTGTGAGAGAATTACGCCTGAACTTCTGGCAGAGCTGAAGGCGGCGGGACAGGAATTTAAGATGCTGAAAGATTCGGATGATTTCACAAGTCTGGCAGAGGCGGACGTAAAGTTCCATGATATTATCTATGCCGCCACGGGCAATCAGCGCCTTATCACAATCCTGAATAATCTGCGGGAGCAGATGTATCGTTACCGTTTGGAATATCTGAAGGACACGGGAAGCCACGAACGGCTGAACAACGAACACAGGGAGATTTACGAGTGTATCTGCCGGGGAGACAAGGCTGCGGTCAGCGAAGTGACCGGCCGCCATATCGACAATCAGCGGGACGCGATTCTGGCGGCTATCCATGAGAATGAGAAAAAGACTTCTGAAAAAGAAGCGGCACGGGAATAAAATACCCCGCAGCAGAATAAAAGCGGGCGGAACGGGCAATCCTCTGGAAAAGACATTTTTGGAAAAGAATGGATAAACCGGAGGTGAGATATGAAGCGTTCAGAACTTGCAGTATTGCTGCTGTCACTGATACTCGGCTTTGCGGGGACCTGTTTTTATGCAGAGCATATGGAGGCGCCAAGTCCCGTTTACACGGAACAGACAGCCTGGTGGGGCGGCCTATATCCGGAATACTGTCTTCCGGGAGCCATGGAGGCTGTGGAGACGGAAGACGGCGGAGAAAAACCAGAAGCGGCGCCCGTGAAGATACGCTTTAAGTATCTGAGTTTTTTAAATCACTGAACAACTGGGAGGAACAGATGAGCAGATTGAGAGAGGCCCCGATAGGGGTATTTGATTCCGGAATCGGCGGCCTGACGGTAGCCAGGGAGATTATGCGCCAGATTCCAAAGGAGCGAATCGTCTATTTTGGCGATACCGCCCGTCTGCCCTATGGAAGCAAGAGCCGGAATACAATCATCCGGTATTCCCGTCAGATTGTCCGCTTCCTGCGGACACGGAATGTCAAGGCCATCGTCGTGGCCTGCAATACGGCGAGCGCTTATGCGCTGGAAACGCTGCAGCAGGAATCGGATATTCCGGTTATCGGCGTCGTAAAGCCGGGCGCGCGGGTGGCTGCGAAGGAAAGTCCCGGTGGGAATATAGGAGTCATTGGCACGGCGGGAACTGTGGGAAGTCATATTTACCGGGAGTACATACAAAGCCTCCGGCCGGAGGCGCAGGTCTTTGAGAAGGCCTGTCCCTTGTTTGTTCCGCTGGTGGAGGAGGGATGGCGCAAGGATCCGGTCACGGAGACGGTTGCGAGGCGTTATCTTGAGGAAATGATTGAGCGCAGGGTGGATACGCTGATCCTGGGCTGCACCCATTATCCGCTGCTTCGATCCACAGTCCGCAAAATCATGGGAGAGGACGTGGTGCTGGTGAATCCGGCCTATGAGACTGCCATAGAACTTCGGGAGCTTCTGAAGAAGGAGGATATGGAGAACCAGGGCCATAATAAAACCCAGGAGAATCCGTATGAGTTTTTTGTGAGCGATGAGGCGGAGCGGTTCCGCGCCTTTGCGGATTCTATTTTGCCCGTGGATATTACCAGCGCGCGGCAGATACAGATAGAGGAGTACTGATATATATGACGAAGGAAATACTGCTGAGCATTGCGGGACTTCATCTTGTGGACGGAGAAAACGGAAACGTGGAGATAGTGACCGCAGGCGACTACTACAGCCGGAACGGGAAGCATTATATTCTTTACGACGAGGTTACGGAGGGTTTAAGCGGCCATACCAGCAACGTCATCAAAGTGGGAAATGATTCTCTGGAGATTACGAAAAAGGGACTGACCAACGCGCGGCTGGTGGTGGAAAAAGGGAAAAAGCATGTTACGACCTATCAGACGCCGTTCGGAGGCATCGAAATAGGACTTCTGGGACGCGGCGTCGATGTCCGGGAGACGGAGGACAGCATCGACATCCGCGCAGAATATCTTCTGGAAATCAATGAGGAAAATATGGCAGAGTGTACGATTCTGATGAACGTGAAGCCCAGAGAGGCAGGAAGCCTGAAGCTGCAGGAGTGAAAAATCCAATCAAAATAAGGAGTGTCTCAATGTATAAAGAGCAGCACAAAAAGGCTGCCGGATAAAAGAAACAGACGGGATGAAAACTTTGCTTTTCATCCCGTCTGTTTTTAACACAATAATTATTTGTCTTTCTTGAAAATTCTCTTGAAGAATCCCTTTTTCTTGACCGGAACTTCAAGACCGCCGCGCGCGCTCTTGACTGCGGAAATGTAGATTCCGCTGACTACGACTTTTACTTCCCTTTTGACGGGGAGAACTTCAAATACCTGAGCGTCGCAGGCGAGCGTCATGATTTTCGGTCCAACCTTGGCTTTTACGATGGGAAGCTTGTTCCAACGGAACAGCTTCGGCGTCTGCTCGATGACCTGAGAGGGCAGACCGGATTCGGAAATCTTCATTTTCTTTTTATCGATAATCAGCATACTGACAGTCTGCGCCACAGCGTCCATCTGTTCCTTCTGAAGCGCCTGGCGCCGCTGCGCCTTTCTTCCGAAGATATACAGGGCTACGAGGAGCGCGATCAGTACTACGATAACAACGATTAAAACAATAGACCAAACTGGCATATCCTATGTTCCTCCTCAGTATTTCACGTAAAACACATTATAGCAGTTTTTCTGGTAAAGTGCAAGGGAAAATGGTATACTTCAGGTGTGCGCAAATCCTGCGCGCGGGAGCGGTTTTCATGGATTTGTGAAAGGTGCTGAGAATGGAGATATTGGCTTTGGTATGGCATATGATTGCGGAAGCGGCAGGCTTCTGGCTGGATCATCTGATATTTATTAATATTCTGCTTTCCGTTGTAATTGTATTTTTTGAGCGGCGGGATCCGAAGACGGTATGGACCTGGCTTCTGGTCCTGTATTTTATTCCAATTTTGGGAATCTTTCTGTATCTGGTGATCGGACAGAATTTCCATAAGCGGAAGATGTTCCGCACCAAAGAGATCGAGGACGCGATGTATTCTGCCATAGGGAAGCAGGCGGAGACGATCATAAGAAATGAATTTGCGCCGTCGGATCCGAGACTTCGGAAGTTCTCGGACGTGGTACTGATGAACCTGGAAGCGGCGGACGCGGTCTACACGGCCGACAACGAGATTGAGATTTTCACGGACGGAAGGGAAAAGTTTGACGCGCTCTGCGAGGAAATCCGGAAGGCGAAGGAATTTATCCATATCCAGTATTATATCATACGAAACGATGAGCTTTGGCTGTCTATCGAAAAGCTTTTGGCCGAAAAGGTCAGGGAGGGCGTGGAGGTACGCCTTCTCTATGACAGCATGGGCTGCCGGAAGATGAGAAAGAAGGACTGGAAGCGGATCCGTGCAGAGGGAATCCAGGTCGGAGAATTTTTCCCGGCCCTTCTGGGACGTCTGCAGCTTCGGATGAACTACCGGAACCACAGAAAGATCGTCGTGATAGATGGAAAGACAGCCTTTGTGGGCGGCTTCAATATCGGACGGGAGTATCTTGGGCTGGATCCGAAGTTTGGGTACTGGCGGGACACCCATTTGCGGATTCGGGGCTCAGCCGTACTCTCTCTGAATATCCGCTTTGTGCTGGACTGGAATTATACTACCAAACAGAATCTTTTTATGGCGGATCGCTATTTTGCGCAGACGGAGCAGGTGAAGCCGGGGGAGGAAGCCGTGCAGATTATTTCCAGCGGTCCCGATTCAAAATGGCAGAATATCCGCAACGTCTACCTGAAAATGATTGGAAAGGCGCGCAAAAGTATCTATATTCAGACGCCTTATTTTATCCCGGACGAGTCGGTCATGGACGCCATCTGCATCGCGGCCATGTCCGGAGTGGATGTGCGTGTGATGATTCCCTGCAAGCCGGATCATCCGTTTGTCTACTGGGCTACCTATTCCTATATCGGGGATCTGCTGGAAGCGGGAGCGAAATGCTATACCTATGACAACGGCTTCCTCCATGCGAAGGGCATGGTGGTGGACGGCCTTGTGAGCTGCTATGGGACAGCCAATATGGATATTCGGAGCTTTAAACTGAATTTTGAGGTCAATGCCGTGATCTACAGCTCCCGTGTGGCGAAACGGCTGGAAAGTATCTTTGAGGAAGATCTGAAGCGTTGTACCAGAGTTACCCGTTATCTGTACGGGCGGCGTTCTTTTCTGGTGCGCTTCAAGGAGCAGTTTTCCCGGCTGTTCTCACCGCTTTTGTAGGCGGGCGGAAGCGGCGCGTCTTGCTCTTAGACCGGAAATGTGATATTGTGTCTTTGGCGATTCATGTATTGATAATTTGAGAAGGAGAAAAGATGATGAAAAAAAGGTGGACAGCAATGCTGGCGCTGGCAGGTATGCTTGCTTTGACGGCGGCCTGCGGAAGCGGGGAGAACGCGGAGGAGGAGAGCGCCGGTACGGGACTTGCCTCTGAATATCCGGACAGCAGCATTACAAGGCTTGGAAAGTACGATGGCGTGGAAGTTGCCGCGATCAGTACGGAGGTGACGGACGAGGAGATCCAGGCGGAGATCGACAATCTTCTGGCGTCCTTCCCTGATTCCGTGCCGATAGAGGATAAAACGATCGTGGAGGACGGTGACATCGTGAATATCGATTTCATCGGCCGCCTGGACGGAGAGGCCTTTGAAGGAGGAAGCTCCGGCGAGGGTGGTTTTGATCTGGAGATTGGTTCAGGCTCTTTCATCGATGGCTTTGAGGAGGGGCTGATCGGCAAGGAAGTGGGAAACACCTTTGATCTGCCGCTGACATTTCCGGATCCCTACACGCCGAATCCGGATCTGGCCGGACAGGAAGTGGTATTCGAGGTGACGGTCAATGGGATTGTGGAGCATGTGACGCCGGAATGGGACGACGCGTTCGCGCAGGAATATACCGGATATGAGACGACGGCGGCTTACGAGGAAGCTCTGCGCGCATCCCTGCAGCAGCAAAAGGAGGCGAACGCCGCCTCCCAGAAGGAGTATGATGTGATGCAGGCGATCATTGACGACTCTGAGTTTGAGTGCTCGGAGGAGGATCTGCAGGCTTTGCGGGAGAGCCGCGCGCAGCAATATGAGACTTACGCTTCTTATTACGGCGTGGATCTGGACACGTTCCTGCTGGGAGTCTTGCAGATAACCAGAGAGGAGTTCGATCAGCAGGCGGATTTTGAACTCAAATCCCGGCTGGCTATGGACGCGATCGCCAAAGCGGAAAATATCACTGTGTCCGAGGAGGAGTATCAGGAGGAGCTTCAGGCGTTGGCTGACAATTCCGGAGCAGAATCTGCGGAGGCCTATGAGGAGGAGGTTGGACGGGACGCGATAGAGAACAGCCTGCTCTATGATAAGATCATTGAATTTGTGACCAGCCGGGCGGTTGAAATCTAGTTTCAACAAGATTCAACAAGAGGAACAAAGATATGCTGAGACTGAGACCTTATATGCGCCAGGATGCCGGCGCTGTCTTAAGCTGGCTTACGGACGAAAGGGCGTTTCATCTGTGGAGCGCGGGAAAGCTTCAGCGCTTTCCTGCGGCTCCGGAAGAACTGAATGCTTTTTATGATAAGAACGCGGACGGAACTCTCTGGGGATTTACTGCTTTTGACGGGGAAAGACCCGCCGGCCATGTGATGATGCGTTACCTGGATGAAGACAGGAAAGAGATTCGCCTGGGACTGATTGTTGTGAACGGACAGCGCCGCGGGAAGGGCTATGGCCGGGAGATGGTTTCTATGGCTGCCCGCTACGCGTTTGATTTCGCGGGAGCGCAGAGGGTTTCCATCGCGGTGTTTACGGAAAACCCGGCGGCCATCCGCTGCTACGAGGCCTGCGGCTTTCGGAGAACGAAAGGGAAGGAGCCGGAGAACTTCTCCTGTATGGGTGAGCAGTGGGAGCTGGTGGAACTGGAGCTGAAGAAAGAGAAAAGGGAGGAAAAGCCCGATGCTTGACACGGTTTTCTTCGATCTGGACAATACAATTCTCGACTTTAACAAGGCGGAGCGCATCGCTCTTACGAGGACGCTGGAGGAGCTTGGCGTCTCTCCTACGGAAAAGACCTGCGCCCGCTACAGCGCCATCAATCTGGCCCAGTGGAAGCTTTTGGAAAAGGGAATCATCACCCGCAGGGAGGTAAAGCTTCGCCGTTTTCGCCTGCTTTTTGAGGAACTTGGCGTGGAAGCGGACGCGGAAGAAGCGGCCGCAAAATATGAAGGTCTTCTGGGAATCGGCCATTATTTTATGGAAGGGGCCAAAGAGCTTTTGGAGGAGCTTTTCGGAACGTATCGCCTGTATCTGGTCACAAATGGAACGGCGGCGGTCCAGAAGGGAAGAATCAAGAGCGCGGATCTGAAAAAATATTTTGCGGATATTTTCATCTCAGAGGAAATCGGTTTTAATAAGCCGGATATTCGGTATTTTGAAAGCTGCTTTTCCAGGATTCCTTCTTTTTCAAAGGATAAGTCCGTGATCGTCGGAGACAGCCTGACCTCTGATATTCAGGGAGGCATCAATGCCGGTATCCGCACGGTATGGTTTCATCCTGCCGGAACGGCTGTGTCCGAAGCCAATGGCGAGGAAACGGCTGTGCCTGACAGAGAGATCCGAAGCCTTAAGGAGCTTCCCGCCTTGCTTCGCGGGTGGGAGCAGGAAGAAACGAGATAGAAGCGTCGGCGTGCGGGGGCAGTAAGTTTCCTGTGCGCGGCGAGAACACATCAGGAAAGGAAGGATTGGTATGGATTTTCTGGAACTTGCAAAGAGACGTTATTCTGTCCGGGAGTACACGGACAAACAGGTGGAACAGGAGAAGCTTGACAGGATTCTGAAAGCGGCTCAGGTAGCGCCTACAGCCGCCAACCGTCAGCCTGTACATATGCTGGTGGTACAGAGCAGGGAAGGACTCGATAAGATCGGGAAGGCGGCGAATCTGCACGGCGCCACATCTGCGATCCTCGTATGCGCGGACAGGGACAAGGCATGGACACGATCCCATGACGGAAAGAAGTCTACGGATATAGACGCGTCGATCGTTACGGATCATATGATGCTGGAAGCCACGGATCTGGGCGTCGGTTCTCTGTGGATCTGCAGCTTTAAGCCGGACGTTCTGCGCGAGGAGTTCGCATTGCCGGAGAATCTGGAAGTTATCAATATTCTGGCTTTGGGCTACGCGGCCTGCGAACCCGCCGATCCGGAGCGCCATGGGGAGCGGCGCGTACCTGTAGAGGAGCTTGTCTCCTATGAGAAATTATAAAATCTTGAAAACTGAGGGAAGTCTGCGACCAGAAAGCTTTTTCGCGGATGCCGCAGAGATAAAAAGATAATGTGAGATACAGCAAAAGAGGGGCATACATATGACATTAAGGGAGTTACCAATCGGAAAGACAGCGACGATCGTATCAGTGGGCGGAGAAGGAGCGCTGCGGCAGCATTTTCTGGACATGGGACTGATTCCGACGGCGGATGTGACTATGGTGAAGTATGCGCCGATGGGCGATCCGGTGGAAGTGCGCATCCACAGCTATGAGCTTACGCTTCGCCTGGCGGATGCGGAGAAGATAGAGATCGAAGACGTTCGGGATGCCAGAGAAGCTCAGAAAAAGGAGAGGAAGCAGTCGGTTCCTCATCCCGGTCTTGGCGAGGGCGGAAAGTTTCATATGAAGGAAACGGAAAATCCGCTTCCGGAAGGGACGGTTCTGACTTTTGCCCTGGCGGGCAACCAGAACTGCGGCAAGACGACGCTGTTCAACCAGCTCACAGGGTCCAGCCAGCATGTAGGAAATTTTCCCGGCGTGACGGTAGACCGCAAAGACGGACAGATTCGCGGAAAGAAAAATACGCTGGTAACGGATCTGCCGGGTATCTATTCTATGTCCCCCTATTCCAGCGAGGAGATAGTGACCAGAAATTTTGTGCTGAACGAGCATCCGAAGGGCATTATCAATATTGTGGACGCGACGAATATTGAGAGAAATCTCTACCTGACCATGCAGCTTATGGAGCTGAATATTCCCATGGTGCTGGCGCTCAATATGATGGACGAGGTCCGGGAAAACGGAGGCTCTATCCTGATCAACCGTATGGAGGAAATGCTGGGGATCCCCGTGATTCCGATTTCCGCGGCGAAAAACGAAGGAATCGACGAGCTGGTTTCCCATGCGCTCCATGTAGCGAAATATCAGGAGAGCCCTCAGGAAATTGATTACTGCGACGTAAACGACGACGGAGGAGCCGTACACCGCTGTCTGCACGCGATCATGCACTTGATCGAGGACCATGCGGAAAAAGCGGAGATCCCGGTGCGGTTTGCGGCCTCCAAGCTGGCCGAGGGCGACAGCCTGATTCTTGAACGCCTGGATCTGGATGACAATGAGAAAGAGACGCTGGAGCATATCGTCAGACAGATGGAGAAAGAGCGGGGGCTCGATCGGGCCGCGGCTATTGCGCATATGCGCTTTGACTTTATCGAAAAGATTTGCAGCGAGACTGTGGTAAAGCCAAGGGAGAGCAAAGAGCATATCAGGAGTGTGAGAATCGATCGGATTCTCACTGGAAAATATACGGCGATTCCCTGTTTCGTGGCAATCATGGCGCTCGTCTTTTTCCTTACATTCAGTGTAATCGGAGCGTTCCTGTCTGACATTCTCGATATGGGAATCACGGCGATGGCGGATCTTGTGGATCGGCTGTTGGCAGCAGGAAATGCAAGGGAAGCCATCCGCTCCCTTGTGATGGACGGTATTTTCGGCGGAGTGGGAAGCGTCTTAAGCTTTCTTCCCGTGATCGTCACGCTGTTTTTCTTCCTGTCGCTGCTGGAAGACAGCGGATATATGGCCAGAGTAGCTTTTGTGATGGACAAGCTTCTGCGTAAGATTGGCCTGTCGGGAAGAAGTATAGTGCCGATGCTGATCGGCTTTGGCTGTACGGTTCCGGGCGTCATGGCGAGCCGGACGCTTCCGTCTGAGCGCGACCGCAAGATGACGATTCTTCTTACGCCGTTCATGAGCTGTTCGGCCAAGCTTCCGATCTACGGCTTCTTTACGGCGGCCTTTTTCCCGGAGCAGGCGGCTCTGGTGATGATACTCCTGTATTTCGGAGGAATCCTGATGGGGATCCTCATGGCTTTTCTCCTGCGCCATACCATGTTCAGCGGCGAGGCGGTACCCTTTGTCATGGAGCTTCCGAATTACCGGATGCCTGGCGCAAAGAATGTAGGCCACCTGCTCTGGGACAAGGCAAAGGATTTCCTGCAGAGAGCCTTTACCGTCATCTTTGTGGCGACGATTGTGATTTGGTTTTTACAGACCTTTGATCTGCACCTGAATATGGTATCAGACTCCAGAGACAGTATTCTGGCGCTGGCGGCAGGCGTGATTGCGCCGATTTTTGCCCCTATGGGCTTTGGAGACTGGCGAGTGTCTACGGCTTTGATCAGCGGCTTTATGGCAAAAGAAAGCGTGGTATCCACCCTTTCCGTATTGTTTGGAAGCACGGAGGCTTTGGTGGCGGCCATTACGCCGGTGGCGGCAGCGAGCCTTCTGACCTTCTGTCTGCTCTATACGCCCTGTGTGGCGGCTATCGCGGCCATCAAGAGAGAGCTTGGCGGAAAGTGGGCGGCAGGCGTCGTCGTTATGCAGTGCGTTGTCGCATGGATCGCGGCCTTTATCGTATATCAAGTGGGAATGATCATATAAGAAACGGACGCCTGGCTCTTGCATAAGTCAGGCGTCTGTGCTATGATACGGGAAGTAGATATAGAGATGAGCAAAACGCCTTAATAGAAATTAGAAATTTGGCAGTCAGCCCATGAAATCCAGAAAAAGGGTATTTCATGGCATAGCAAAGCTGGCGTAAGTCCAAAACCTACGCCGGAATGCGAGTATGGG
>DVLE01000070.1 GCA_018715645.1 Candidatus Merdisoma merdipullorum | reverse complement strand
ACGAACACTTAACAATACCTGTTTGTTCTGCAAAGTGGAAGGCTGCTAAGCGATTCAGATTTTTGGAGGAAAAGATAAATGAATACTTTAAAAGCTGAAAAAAGAGACATGACAACAAAAGCCAAGAAACTCAGACGGGAAGGATATGTGACCGGTGTAATCTACGGCCGTGAGTTAAAAGAATCGATTCCGCTCAAAATGGAAAAGTCCGCGGTGGAACGTATTCTTAAGACAGGCGGCAAAGGCAGTCAGGTTATGCTGGAAGTAGACGGAAATACCTACGACGCTCTAATCAAAGAGATTGACTACGATTCCTTAAAAGGCCAGCTTCTGGAGATCGATTTCCAGGCTCTGGTAAGCAATGAGAAGGTTCATTCCGTTGCTGAGATTATTCTTTTGAATCACGAAGCGATTCAGGAGGGCGTAATCCAGCAGATGCTGCAAGAGGTTTCCTATAAGGCCTTGCCTGCAGCTCTCGTTGACAAGATCAAAATAGATGTAAGCAGCATGAAAGTTGGCGATACCCTGAAGGTTGAAGATTTGGATATTGCAAAAAATCCTGATATTGAGCTGCACACCCCGCTGGATACGACGATTGCCACTGTGATTGAGGTTCGTTCTTCTCAGACTGAGGACGCAGACGAGGAGACTGCGGAAGCATAAAAATATTATAATGAGTTACATGATTGATTGCGGCATGGCCATATGGCCATGCCGTTTTTCCTTTGTTATTTCTGGACTTTAATCCCCGCCTCCCTCATAAGATCCAGTAAGATCCCTTCAGGTGAACGCGATTGAGCTTCTTAAAATTCCTAAGATCCAAAAAATTTCTCACAACCGCCGCTATTCTGCTGTTCCCTCTCTGCATAATTTTTCTGCTTCCCAGCCTGCGGGAGGGCAGACAGCAGATGGCGGATGAGGCTTTTAAGACTTTCACCAATGAGCTTTTTCTGTCGAACATCTCCTCCAACACGCTGACGCTGCATTACACCCTGGCAGATCCGGAGGCTGCGGGCATTACGGATGCGCCTGTGACCTTTGGAGAATATTCCGCCGACGCAAAAGAGCGTTCGGCCGCCGCTTTGGAAAACGCTCTGGAAGTTCTGTCTTCCTTTCCAAAAGAGGAGCTGTCGGCTGCCAACCGGCTTACCTACGACATCCTCCGTGTGCAGATTCAAAACGAACTGGCCCTTACCGCTTACCCCTATTACGAAGAAGTTTTAAGTCCCCTTCTCGGAATCCAGGCTCAGCTTCCCATTCTGCTTGCTGAATACAGCTTTGATTCAAAGGAAGACATTGAAACCTACCTGTCTCTTTTGGAGCAGCTCGACGCCTACTACGAAAGTCTTCTGATCTATGAACAGGAGAAGGCCGAGGCCGGGCTGTTTATGCCGGACAGTATGGCAGACGCCGTGATCGCGCAGTGCCAGGAATTTATCTCAGATCCCGGCAGCCATCTTCTGATGACGTCTTTTGAAGAACGCCTGGCACAGGCAGACTTTTTATCTGAGGAAGAAAAACAAGCCTGCCTGGAAGCAAACCGCGCCCAGGTGATCGGTCATGTCCTTCCGGCCTACGAATGTCTTATTGATGGCCTGGAGGCTCTGAAGGGAAGCGGTACGAATCCATACGGCCTCTGCTACTATCCGGACGGAAGGGCTTTTTATGAAGCTTATGTAAACTGCATCATCGGTTCCGGCCGGAGTATGGCAGAGATCAAGGAGCTTATTGACGGCCAGCTCTTAGCAGACGTTCAACTCATGGCAAACATCGTCGTCCGGCGTCCTGAACTTTTGACGAACCTTTCCCGTTCGATCACATACCAGGAGCCAGAGACAGTGCTGGCATCCCTCCAGAAAAAAATCCGGAAAGATTTCCCGGCTGTAAACGCCGCTGACTGCACGGTCAAGTATGTAGCTCCATCCCTGGAAGAATATTTAAGTCCCGCCTTTTATCTGACGCCTCCTCTCGATCAGATGAGCAGTCATACCATCTACATCAACCAGGGATCCGACTACGATAATCTGGCGCTTTTCACGACGCTGGCCCACGAAGGCTATCCCGGCCATTTATACCAGACGCTTTACGAAGATTCCCTGAAGCTCGATCCCGTGCGAAATATCTTTTACTTTGGCGGTTATGTGGAAGGCTGGGCCACCTATGCGGAACGCTACGCATACCGTTTTACAGAACTGGATTCTGACTCGGCAGAGCTGCTTGCAGCCAACTATTTTCTTCTTCTTGGACTGTATGCCCGTTCCGATGTCGGTATTCATTACGACGGATGGAAGCCGGAAGATCTGGCCGACTTTCTCGGCGGTTTCGGAATTACTGACGAGCCGACGCTTTCCTCTATCTATCAGGCCATCCTCCAGAACCCGGCAAACTACCTGAAATACTACCTGGGAGCTGTGGAAATTCTTGCGTTGAGAGAGGATGCGCAGGAAGCTTTCGGCAGTCATTTTACAATCAAGGATTTTCACGAGTTCATTCTCTCTATAGGTCCGGCGCCCTTCTCCGTGATCCGGGATTATCTGTATGGCTGGACCGGCATGGACTGAAGGCAAAAAAAGGTATCCAAAAAAGCTCCTTCACGGCTTCTTTGGATACCCTCTAAGAGGCAATTCTTTTAAGAGACTACTCTTTCGAGAGGCAGCTTATTCCCTACTTCATCATTCCGGCCAGCACTATGCTCGCCGCCACGCCTACCAGCGTCGCAAGCATAGCTCCTGCCAAGGTATACCGGGTTTTCTTCACCTTCGCAGTCATGAAATAAACGCTCATGGTATAAAAAATCGTTTCCGTACAGCCCATAAGAATGGAAGTCGCAAGCCCCAGATAAGAATCCGTTCCATACTCTTTAAAAATATCCAGGGCAAGCCCCGTAGCCGCCGAGGCGGAAAACATCCGCACAATGGTCAATGGGACTAATTCTGAAGGAAAATGGACTAATTCTGTCACTTTTCCCAACGTCTCCGAGAGAAAATCCAGAAAACCGGAAGCACGAAGCACGCCGACTGCCACCATGAGTCCTACCAGCGTAGGCATAATCTGAATCACGGTCTGAAATCCATCTTTTGCTCCCTTTACAAAATCATCGTAAACCGGCCGCCTAGCCAAAAGGCCATGGGCTATCACGTAGAGAATCAGAAACGGGACCAGCATATCGGATATGTAGAGAAGTATCTGTATCACGGTTTCCACACTTTCTGCCTCCCATCCATGAATTTACAGAAAATCACAGCCGCCGCTGCGCTCAGCAGCGTGGCCGCTATGGACGGCGCGATTACAGCCGCCGGATTTACGCTGCCGTACTGACTCCGGTAGGCAATGATATTGACCGGAATCAACTGCAGCGACGAGATATTGAGAATCAGAAAAGTACACATCTCGTTGCTGGCCGTCCCTTTTGGCGCCGCCTTTCTGCCCCCTACCGGATGGCGCTTCCGCTCCTCCTCCAGATCCTTCAGCGATTCCATCGCCTTCAGTCCCGCAGGCGTAGCCGCCCAGCCCAGACCGAAGACATTGGCAATGATATTTGTCGTGATGTATTCTCTGGCTTTATGTCCTTTCGGAAGACCGGGAAACATAAAGCTGATAAAAGGCTGAATTTTCTTCGTCGCCCGGCTGATGATCCCGCTCTTCTGGGCGATTTCCATAAGTCCCACCCAAAGCGACATGACGCCCGTCATTGTGATACACAGAGTTACGGCCTCTTTCGCGGAATCGAGCGCGGCCGTCGTAATCTCCGGAAGCCTTCCATGAAAGGCGCCGTACACGATTCCAATCAAAAGCATGGCTCCCCACAGGTAATTCAACACGCTGACTTCACCTTTTTACTGTTTTTAACAGTATATTTTCTGTGATTTTCTTCTATGTTTTGTTTTTCGTCTCACATTTTTGTCTAATTTCACCTTTTTCTCTCCCTGTTTTTTCTCTCAATTTACTTTATATGACTATATCATCCATTATTATCAACTTTCAAAAATAATTTCTGCTCGTTTATTGAAATTTCTATTGGAATCTTGTCGTTTTTTTGTTATACTAAAGGTTATCAAGTGTTACCATTATATAAGGAGGAGAAGCAATGAAGAACACCGGAGTAGTCAGAAGGCTGGATGAACTGGGACGTATCACGCTTCCAATGGAATTACGTAAAGTATTCGGCATTGAAGAACGCGATTCTCTCGAGATCTATGT
>DVLE01000069.1 GCA_018715645.1 Candidatus Merdisoma merdipullorum | reverse complement strand
ATCAGATATTGATAATCACGTCAGCGATCTGATTAAAGAAAAAAGGCTCTCGCCATCTTCCATAGAGAAGGTAATTGATGTACTGAATGCCGCTTATCATTGGGCAGTGATACGGGGAGAACTGCAGTTTAATCCGGTTGCACCGATCAAGCCGACTCTGGTTAAAAGGCTGCAGAAGATCAGGGAGAAGAATATAGATGATGCGGATGTGGATGTTCTGTCAGAGGAGGAAGAAGAACGGTTTAAGGCAGAAGCGCTCCGAATTGACGAAAAGACGGGAGAATATGTCTATTCGGCAGGGTTGTATGGAGTGCTTCTTCTGACAACGGGTATGCGGTGTGGAGAGATGATTGCCCTGCGCTGGAAGGATGGAGATCTGGATCTGGGTTATCTAAAGATTGAGAGAAGCCGTTCCATGGCCAAAAATCGCAATGGTGGGAGGGGAAATAAATATGTTGCGGTAGAGGGAACGACGAAGAACAATAAGGCACGACGCATTAAGCTGATTACAGAGGCGTGGGATACGCTGAAGGAAATTAAGAGATTAGCAGTTGGACATTGTGATGCGGATGATCTTATTGTGGTTACGAAAAGCGGACGGCCCAATACCGCGACCAATCTGGAGCATCGAATGGCGGTTATCTTCAAAAATGCGGGGCTGGAAGGACTGTCCGGCGGCCTGCATATCTTCCGAAGGACATTTGCAACGAGAATGTACGAAAAAGGAGGCAGGACGAAAGAGATAGCCGCGTACATCGGTGATCTGGAATCTACAACCGAAAAATACTACATAGCCGTCAGAAAAAAGGTAAAGGAAGGCAATGAGATCAAACAGGTTGTCATGCCTCCGGTGGCAGAATGAAGAAAAGGCGCATTGGATAATCGGAGACGGTTTCCGGTGCGCCTGTTTTGATGAAGGGAGAATACAATGAAGACAATCAGTATTTTAAATTTAAAGGGCGGAGTAGGAAAAACATTCACGACGATTAATATGGCATATGAGCTGTATCGGAGAGGCTTCCGGGTGCTTTTACTGGATAATGATAAACAGGGAAATCTGAGCCGCGCATATGGCAGGTATGATATGGAAAGGATGGCTCCGGCAAGCAGGCTGCTGGACGGAAACTGGCGGGAGGTGGAGGAACTGATCTTTCATACGGACTATGAGGGAATAGACATTATTCCGTCAAATTTGTCCCTGCTGGGAGCTACGTGGCGGCTGACGGCAGAAGAAGGAGAAAACCAGCTGCTGAGATACGGGGATTTTATGAAACGGGCAGAAGTATATGGCAGTTATGATTATTGCATCATTGACAATCCGCCCGATGTGGGGCTGAATGTTGTGAATTCACTGACGGTGACGGATGAAGTGATCGTGCCTGTTAAAGTCGATGAATGGGCGCTGGAAGGACTTGATATCTTGGCGGATCAGATCGAAGATGCCAGACAGTATAATCCGGGACTGAAATTGCTTGGCGTACTGATTACTGTTTATCAGAATACGGATGGAGAAGCGGCAGGAAGGGAGTGGCTGGAAAAACAGGCTGAGAAAGAACAGATTTCAGTGAAAAGAGTTTACCCTGTTTTGGGGACAGTCAGATATTCCCGAAAAGCGGTGGAAAGTACATTTTGCTGTAAACCGGTTTATGAATACAGCCCGCGTTGCAGCGCCGCACAGGACTATAAAAGGTTTGTCACATGGTATACCGGGATTGGGAGGTGAATGCAATGGGAAAATTTGGCTTTAATGAGCTTTTGAATACCAAAAGTAAAACATCCGGAACCGTGTCCGTAGAGGATTTTACAGAAATCTGGCTGAGTCCATATGAGGTAAAACCGTCGGCGAGTAATTTCTACTCTCAGGAAAACATAGAGGAGCTGGCGGACAGCTTCCTGGCGGTCGGACAGCAGCAGCCTGTCATATTGGGGAGGATAAACGATGAATTTCGTATTGTGAGCGGACATCGCCGGAACCGCGCTCTTATTTTGAATATAGAACGTGGATATAAAGAGTTTGAGAAGGCACGTTATCTGTACAGGGATATGACAGAGACCATGTTTGAACTGTCATTGCTAATAGGAAACGCATATAACCGGGAGCTTACGCCGTGGGAGAAAACACAACAGGCACAGAAGCTGAAAGAGGCACTTCAGAAGGCGAAACTGGAGGACGGGTTAAGGATTCAGGGCAAGCTGAGAGATGCGATTGCGGATATTCTGAATGAGAGCAGCAGTAACGTGGCTCGTATGGATCTTATTAACCGGAGCGCCGTACCGGAAATCAAAGAGCAGTTTGCAGAGGGCAGAATGGGGATTTCAGCTGCATATGAAGCGGCAAAGCTGCTCCCTGAGCAGCAGAAACGGATTGCGGAGGATGTGGCTTCAGGAAAATCCGTTCAGGCAAAGGAGATCGGACAGAAAGAAAAAGTTACCGAAGAAAAAGCGGGAGGAGAAAGGAAAACCGGTACGCTCCAGGGGAAAATCATACAGGAATGGCTGGAAGGAGGCTCATATTCGCTGCCTGAGTCCGTAAAGGAAGCATTGAAAAAGGTGTCCGAATCGGACACCTTTCGGTCGGACTGGAGTTTGACAGAACAAACAATTTTTATAACTCGTACAATTATGCGGCATGCGGACCATATGGGAGAACAGGAGTTAGAGATGCTGAAGGATATCATGATTCGTGTGGAGCAGTCAGAAGAAAACGGTCGTCCGGATTGATTTGCCATTCCATGAATCTGATGGTAAAATCAGTGATAAATAAGAGGATTGCAAAGTCCTTTGCCTGGAAGACTGTTTATCCGTTGCGCTCTGAAATCTTTTTTGGAGATTGGCGGCAATAAAGCTTTGTTCGATGGGCTGGAAATTTCCGGATAGACACATTCTGTCTATCCGGCTCTGTATAATAGATAATCATAGACGGAAGGGGCTTGCCACCCGTCTGCCGATATGCAATTTTTAAACCGTAACCGTACAACTGGCGAAGAAAGGAGGACGACTGCCATGACAAAAACACATCATAACAAAAACTATATTTTATTCAGGACGACAAAAAGGCGCAGAAGTCTTTCTTATCTTTTGAAGCGGGTCTGACCGGACGAAGACGCAGGTACGGGCGGTTCCTTCAGATTTACCAAAGACAGATCAGATAAGATGCCAGGCACCTCTTTGTTGGGGTGTCTTTTTTGCGTCCTTTTTTACAGACAAAGAGAGGATTTATCAGGATATGAAAACAATTCAGGGAAAATTCGCGGAAGCGATAATTTACTCAGACACCTGCGAGGATTACGCGGCTGCGCAGATTCAGCTGCTTTGCGACCATGAAACGGCGGAAAACGCCGTCATCCGCGTGATGCCGGATGTGCACCCAGGGAAGGTGGGAACGGTGGGACTTACCATGACGGTGGGAAAGAAACTGATCCCTTACCTGCTTGGCGGGGACGTTGGCTGCGGAGTATCCTGCGTGGTATTCAAAACGAAAAGAATAGAAGGAAAGCAGCTGGACGCAGTGATCCGGGAGCGGGTTCCCTCCGGGGCTTTTGTCCGCCGGGAAGTCCACCGCTATGGAGAAGAGGTACATCTGGAAGAGCTTTTCTGTTTCCGGCACATTCAGGAGAAAAAGGCGCTCCTGAGCCTTGGAACGCTGGGCGGGGGAAATCATTTCATCGAGGTGGACCAGGATGAAGAGGGTAACCATTATCTGGCTGTCCATTCCGGTAGCAGACATCTGGGAGCAGAGGTGACGGAACATTATCAGAATCTGGCATATCAGGCCTGCCGGGAGAGGGGAATTCCTCATCCTGTCAGCTTCCTGGAAGGAGAACAGCTGGAGGCTTATCTGCATGACGTGGAGATTGTCCAGAGGTTTGCCGCCCTTAACCGGGCCTGCATTCTGGACGAAATCTGCAAAGGGATGAAGTGGAAAGCCATTGACCGGTTTGATACGGTGCATAACTATGTGGCAAAGCTTCCGGACGGAACGCCGCTTTTGAGAAAAGGGGCGGTATCCGCACGGCAGGGAGAACGGCTTCTGATTCCCATCAATATGAAAGAGGGGATGCTTCTCTGCGAAGGGAAGGGAAATCCGGACTGGAATTTTTCCGCGCCCCATGGAGCCGGGCGCGTGTATCGGAGGGATCAGGTGAAGGAGCATTTTACCGTATCCGATTATAAACGGGAAATGAAAGGAATTTATTCCACCTGCATTTCCAGAGATACGCTGGATGAAGCACCCTTTGCCTATCGGAACGCGGAGGAAATCATGAAACAGATGGAGGAAACCGTAAGAATAAGGAAAATGCTTCGGCCTGTCTACAATTTCAAGGCATGAGGGAGAGATAAAAAGTGAAAAGTGACATTAAAAGTTGAAAGCAGGAAAAAGGAGAAATCAAATATGTGGAGGTATGTATTTCCTGGAAAGTATGAAACTGCGCTCAGTTATGAAAACTGGCCGGAAGGTTTTGATCGTGATAAAAAGGAAAAAATCAGGTGCAGCTATGACCAGTATGTAGTTAGAACGAAAGGTTCCGTCTATAAAGTGGTTGTTTTTCCGTATCTGGAGGAGTGTATCCTGTATTATGCAGGGATACATGAAGATACCTATGATCGTGATTTGTCAGCGGATGCAGCCAGGACGCTTGCAAAGGCCTACGCCATATTGATCCGCGACCCTGGGGCGATTGTCTATGTACCTATGAAAAAGCCGGAAGATAGGCTGACAAATTTTAATCTGGTCTTATGCCGCCATACCTGTATGATGAAGCCTGGAAGATGGCTGAAAATCGAGAAGCAGCTTAATGCATACAATAAAGTGCATAACTATCGTTTCTGGTATGAACCGCAGAAGCTGAGAGACTATTTTTACAGGATTGTGGTGCGGAAGAATGAGAGGTTATGTCACAAGGAATACAACAGGCTGTTCTCACAGAGAGAAATCGGTGATTATGTGATAGAAAGTTTTTCGCTCGATGGGATTTATGAAATCCATGAAAATCTTCTCAGCGCCGCAGAGTTTATGGATGAAGCGGATGAGCGGAATGAGGAAAAGGCAAGCGGATGGGGATACGGATATATGGTAAGCAAAGCGCTTATTCGGAAGAATGGAGGAATATAAGATGAGAACACTGCTTATCATGCGTGGGGTTCCCGGAAGCGGTAAGTCCACATGGATAGAAGAAAACGGGCTGAAGCCCTATGCCTTATGCCCGGATGAAATCCGCCTGCTGTGCTGCAGTCCGCTTCTGCAGGCGGACGGGACGGAGTGCATCGGCGGAAACAGCGAAAATACGGTCTGGAAGGTTTTTCTCCAGATGTTGAAGGAACGGATGCGGCACGGCGCTTTTACCGTAATAGACAGCACGAACATCCGGGCAGAAGAACTGCGGCGCTATAA
>DVLE01000068.1 GCA_018715645.1 Candidatus Merdisoma merdipullorum | reverse complement strand
TGCCGGATTCCGGCCTGGCTGCGGCTATCGGGTATTCCAACGCCTCCGGCATTCCATTTTCCCGTCCTTTCATTAAATACACGCCTACCTGGCCCCGTTCCTTTATGCCTACGATTCAAAGCAAACGGAACCTGATTGCCAAGATGAAACTGCTTCCCGTCCATGATCTTATAAAGGGAAAGCGGCTGCTGCTGATCGACGATTCCATCGTCCGCGGTACCCAGCTTGGAGAAACGACAGAATTTCTTTATCAGAGCGGCGCCAAGGAGGTTCACATCCGGCCGGCCTGTCCGCCGATTCTGTTTGGCTGTAAATATCTGAACTTCTCCCGCTCTTCATCAGAGATGGATCTCATCGCCCGCCGGGTGATTGAAAAACTGGAGGGCGGTCCTGTAAATGACGAAATCCTGCAGGAATACACCGATCCGGAATCCGGACGATACGAAAAAATGCTGGAAGAGATCCGTAAACAGTTTAATTTTACGACTCTCCGCTATAATCGTCTGGACGACATGATCGAGTCCACCGGGCTTGACCGGGAAAAGCTCTGTACCTACTGCTGGGATGGCCGGGAATAAGGCTGGCTGAAACAAAAAAACAAAAAGGATATTTCAAAGTTTCCATTTTCTGAATGTACCCTTCGCAGGACACATTCCAAATAAACCGGCTTTGAAATATCCTTTTTCTTTTTTCCTGAAATGTGGAGAAGAGACGCGTCCCGCCGGTATACACCGGCGTTTCACGTCCCTTCTGGGATTTCAGGTTATCATAACCGTTACCTGCCAGGTTTTCTTCCCGGAAAGGAAGAGCAGCGATCCTTGCGGACAGCGCTTAGAAAATACCAATCAGCGCTCCTACCAGGCCGATTACCAGCAATAATACGATACCCATTACAGGCGTCCATTTCTTCTTCTTCATCAGGAAGAACAGAAGCAGCGTTAATGCCAACGGAATCAGTTTCGGCATAATGTTGTCCAGAATGCTCTGGATAACGATGGGTGATTCACCGTTCTCAATGGTAAGGTTAACCGTTGTAGAACCGTAGTTCGCGGTCAGAGCACCTACGATGAATACACCGAGCATAGAAGCCGCACGTGTAAATTCCTTTGCATTGGCTGTCAGGACCTCAATAGCCTTGGAACCAAGGTTGTAGGACCAGTGCATCAGCCAGAAACGTACTGCAAACTGTACTGCGTTGAAGATAAGCAGGAACAGAATAGGTCCGGCTATAGATCCGCCGATGGCCATATTCGCCGTAATACCTGCCGTAATCGGAACCAATGTCAGCCAGAAGATAGAATCGCCGATACCGCCCAGGGGGCCCATAGCTGCCACACGTACGGCACGAATGGTTCCGATGTCAGTCTTCTGCTGCTCCAGAGACAATACAATACCCATTACAAAAGTTACAAGGAACGGATGTGTGTTAAAGAATTCCAGGTTATGCTCCATGGAAGCTGCCAGGTCCTCTTTATTGGTATGAATCTTCTCAAGACCCGGAAGAATACAGTACAGCCAGCCGCCGGCCTGCATTCTTTCATAGTTGAAAGATGCCTGAAGGTTCAGAGAACGCCATACCATCTTATTCAAAGTCTTCTTATCCAACGGCTGAGCCGGTGTCAGATCCTTATATGTTGTTGCATTAGATGCCATCCTCGTCACCTCCCTCATTGTTTCCGCCCATCTGCTTGATAGCGATACGTGTCTGATAATCATTCAGAGCCATAGCCAGACCGAAGAATGCAACGATCAGCAGAGCTGCGCCGCTGAGCTCCGGAATGTAGCTGATGATAACAGCGATGCCAAAGCCTGCGAAATAGATTCCCCAAAGTTCATTGGAAAGCATGATACGAAGCAGGATAGCGAAGCCGACAAACTTCATCATTCCGCCTGCTGCATCAAGTCCCGTCATAACCCATGCGTACTGCTCGGAGAAGTTGCTCAGAGCTGTTCCAAGAGCGCTTCCGCCATACAGACCAGCTACGCATACCAGACCAAACGCAAGACCCAGGATGCCCATTGCGATATAGTTCAGACGAACGATACCCTTTGTGTCTGCCTTTGCAGCCATCTTGTCTGCTACAGACATCAGCGGAGACATAACCGTGAACAGCAGGGTTACCAGGTTCTGTCCGATAACTGCGAAAGGTACAGCCAGACCAACGGCTGCTCCTGTGTCCAGTCCGGAAGAAATCGCAAAGATCGTAGCCATTACGCCACCGATGATTGCGTTGGGGGGCTGAGCGCCTCCGATAGGCATGTTTCCAATAGTCATCAACTGATATGTACCACCTACTACAAGACCGGTCTGCAGATCACCAAGGATTGCTCCGATAACTGCTCCGGTTACGATGGGCTGGTACAGAGATTCCAGAAAGTCAAACTGATCAATACCTACGATAAAGGCCCAGACAAAGACCAGTAAAACCTGAATAAAATTAAAATCCATAGATTTATACAATCTCCTTTCCCATAGTATAAAGGAGTATGAAAAACTGCTGCAAACAGATTATTTGAACAGCTTGTCGATACTCTCTGCGCTCTCGGTCGGAACACGTCTGATTTCAAGTTCCACTCCCAGATCACGCAGCTTTGCAAATGCGGCTACATCGTCATCGTCTACGGCCACAGAGCCTGCAACCTGACGCTTTCCATCCGCCATATGCATATTACCGATATTCACTTTTTTGATAGGCACGCCGCCTTCCACCAGCTTCAGTACATCCTGCGGAGTCTCGCAGACAATGAAGATGAGCTGCTTGTCGGAAGCCTTATGGATCGTGGAAATGGTTTTGTCGAGCGTCCAGTAACGCATGGATGCGTAAGCCGGAGCCGCCATGTCCATCAATCCCTGACGAAGCTTGTTGCCTGCCACCTCGTCATTTGCCACCAGGATCAGATTAGCTCCGATGCTTCCGCACCACTGAGTAGCCACCTGACCATGAACTAACCGGTTGTCAATTCTTGTTAAGACAATATTCGGCATTTTACTCCCTCCTTGATTATGATATACCCCTGAAAATCCCCTTCAAGGTAGATTTCATTATACCTCTTTTTGTAAAATTTGTATTTGTAGTTTTTAGTTTAAAACGTGTTACTTTTAGTTTCTGTTTATTCTTTTTATTCTTTTTTTAGATTTCTCCTGGTCCTTCTGGACAATTTGTACAAAAAAAGCTATAATGTAACTGTTTATGGAGGTATTTTATGCAATTAAAGACATCCAGTCTGGAATTTGAGAAATTCGGTTCCGTCTATGAACAGTCTATTCTTCCGGAGCACTGCGGAATGATCAGCCGCGACTGGCACCTGATCGCAAAGCGCAGCGTCAGCCAGCTCTATCATTTTGACTGCGAAGTCTGCCTGGAAATGCAGAGCGGCATGGCAGCCCTCGTCGTCGGCGACACTCTGGAAGCAGACTGTCTTCAGGTTTTTGCCGTCCACCGGCTTGTAAAAATCAAACCTGGCGTTTATTTCAATCTGGTGGCTGTCACGTCCAATATCACCTGCAAGCTGATTACAACTGCGGACTACAATTATTCACTGGAGACCTTAAGCCCGCCCTATATGTTTGAACGGATACTTCCGCGCATCCGTATCAGCGAGATTTTAGGCTATTACTATTCTATCCGCAATTCCGGCTACCATTTTAAGGGCGAGAAACACAACTATTTCGAGCTTACCTATGTGGACCGGGGCACGCTTTTCACCGAGGTCGAGGGAAAGCATTACGAATTGAAGGAAAAGGAGCTTATCATCTACGGACCAGGGCAGTTTCATACCCAGGACATCCCCGAAGGCCACTCCTGTTCCTATGTGACCATCATTTTTGATATGGAAACTATCGTCTATGACGTGGAAAGCTCTCATTATGAACTGCTCCTGAACAAGGTCTTCGGCTACGACAAAAAGATTTATACGCTGATTAAAACCTTTGTGACCGAAAGTACCTCTCAGATTCCCTACATGAACAGCCTGATGCTCTGCCTCCTCCAGGAGACCGTGATCCGCCTGCTTCAGTCGGAATTTATCGGCAAGAAAAACGACAAACCGGTGACCGGAGCCAGACAGCACTATCAGGACGAGCTTCTGGAAAAGATCCTGGCTTACATCGACGAAACGATTTACGAACCGCTGACCATCGCTGAGCTGTGCCAGAAATTTTCCATGTCGCGCTCCTCGCTTCAGATCCTGTTCAAAGAAAACATGGATATTTCACCCAAAAAATACATCAATGAAATGAAGCTGGAAAAAAGCCGGCAGATGATCTGCGAAAACAAATACACAATCAGCGAGATTGCGCTGATGCTCGGCTTCAATTCCATTCATTATTTTTCCAGGGCCTTCACGCAGAAGTACCATATGGCCCCAAGCGAATATTCCAAAACTCTGTACAAGGCGTAAGATGAGCCTTGCCGAAGCGCGCCGCACGGCTGCCAAAGCCAGGCGTACGGACGCAGCGCGTATACAGACAAAAGCTGCCGGGAAGCAGGTTCTCACCTCTCTCCGGCAGCTTTTTACAGGCTTTTTACGCCCTTACGCGTTTTTCTCTTTTTCCAGAGACTGAATTGCAAACCGGGAAATCTTCATGACCGTTCCCTTCGCCACTTCCACGTTCACCGTCTCATTCTCGATTCCTACGACCTTACCGTAGATTCCTCCGGCAAACATAACCTGGCTGCCGATCTTCAGCTCTGTGTATATCTCTTTCATATTTTCCCGGCGCGCGCGCATATTCTTCGCGGAAACCACCGCCGCCACGATCCCAAAGATACCCATCAGAACCACAATCGTAACGCAGGTCCAAAGAATTACTTCCCAGTTAATCATACTTAAATACCATCCTCTTCCGTATCGTCCTCATGCTCCGTCATCTCAAACCGGATAATATAATCTTTTCCGGTAGGAATCAAAGCTTCCGCCATATCCAGCGGACTGTCGTAGATGCTCATGGACATGGAGCCTTCGATCAGCATCGGCAGATTGGAGCCTGCGATAACCTCAATCGCCTGATCCGGTCTCGCGTACTTGCACTCCACCGCTGTCTTGAAGGGTGAGCCTCCTGCCAGGTCAGAGAGTACCAGCACTCCATCGCAATCCTTCAGATTGTCCAGCGCCTTGTTCAGGTTGTCCGCCAGAATCTCCGTGGAGTGATCCTCCTCAAAATCCACATATTCAATATGCTCCGTATTGCCTGTGATCAGCTTCAGACTGGAGCCAAGTCCTGTGGCGAAATGGCCGTGTCCGGTAATCAGTAATCCTATCATAAATGTTATCCTCCTGAAAATATCTGTACGGTTTTATTTATCGCTCAGTGTATAGGGATACAGGGTTACGCCCTTTACCACACGGTTTACCTCACCTGTGGGGCAGGGATTATCCGGCGTAATGCCAAGAGACAGGGACTTGAGTACTGCCAGCGTCTGCGCAAACAGAATATAATCGAAGCCCAGCAGCACATTCTCCATCGGCTCTCCAATGTTCATCTCTACTGTATAGTCTACCAGAGCTTTCGCTTCCTCGCAAGGGGTATTCATCACAACTGCGATACGGTTTTTCTTTCTCTGAGGACTCATTTCCTTAATCAGATCCAGCTCGTATTTTCTGCGGTATTCATCATCGCTCAGATAAATCACGGTCAGCGTGCTGTCATTGATGACAGACTTCGGGCCATGACGGAAGCCAAGAGGCGAATCATGCATGGTCGCTACCTGTCCGGCAGTCAGCTCCAGCATCTTCAGCGCGGATTCCTGAGATACGCCTTTCAGAGCTACGTTTCCAAGGTATACGATACGGTCAAAATCAAACTCGTCCACGATCTTCTGCGCAATCGTAAAGTTCTTCTCCAGGAACTCGGTTCCCGCCGCACAGAGCTTGTCAATCTTCGCTGTGATCTCCTCCAGACGATCCAGGTTAAACGCCAGATATGTCGCCATGTACATATTGGAGAAGCTGGAAGTCATGGCAAAAGACTGGTCATGCGTTTCCGGCGTCAGATTCAGAGCAAAGCAGTTCTTTCTGTCATTCGCAAGCTTTGACAGGGTTCCCTCATGGTTGCAGGTTACAAATAAGTGGTAAAGGTTCTGACATACCACTTCCGCTGCCTCTACGGCTCCCAGAGACTCCGGTGAGTTGCCGGAACGTCCAAAGCTTACCAGGATCGTCGGCTTCGTCCGGGAAAGGAAGCTTTCCGGTGAAGGAACAATATCCGTGGTTCCGTAGGATTTTACCTTGTAGCCATACTTCTTATTCAACGCCTGGTACAGAGAATTTCCGACAAACTCGCTGGTTCCCGCTCCAGTCAGTACAATGTCAAAATCATCTGCCTTTACAACCTGATCGATAAATGCCTGAAGCTCGTCCTTGCAGGCTGCGATCTGCGCGCAGGTCTTCTTCCATGTGGAAGGCTGCTGATGAATCTCTGTCAGCGTAAATACGGAAGACGTCTCTTTCATCTTCTCATCTGTGATATTGAAAATGCTCATCTCGATTTCCCCCTTATTTTATTGATTTATTTTTATAGAAGTCTTTTGGGCTGCCGCGGTCAAAACCGCACGGCATTCTGCTGTGATTTTATTATATAGCACAGTATTTTCAAAAAACAATACGGGTACTAAAACTCATAATCATTGGCTTAAAAAATGCAAACGGTTTTCCTTTTCTTTTCCATTCCCGGTGTTATAATAAAATCAGCACCGGAAAATACGGCGCCATTAAGAGAACAGGAGGGGCTATTTTATGCTGATTCAAAGCAAGAAGGTATGGATCGCGGATCAGTTTATCGCTGCCGCGATTGAAGTAACCGACGGTAAGATTACAGAAATTCTTCCTTATGGCAGCAGACCTGCCGATATAGATTATGGAGATCTGCGGATTGTTCCCGGCTTTCTGGACATCCACTGCCACGGCGCATTCGGCTTCGACACCAATGACGCGAATGAGGAGGGCTTACGCAACTGGACAAAAAATATCGTAACCGAGGGTGTGACAGGCTTTCTGGCCACCACGATCACCCAGAGCGAAGAAGTTCTGACGAACGCCGTCGCCAATGTGGCGAAGGTTATGGAGGACGGCTATGAGGGCGCCGAGATCCTCGGCATTCACTTTGAGGGACCTTACCTCGATATGGTATACAAGGGAGCGCAGCCTGAACAGTATATCGTGAAGCCAACCATTGAGCAGTTCAAGCACTATCAGGAGGCTGCAAAGGGACAGATCAAATACATCACAATGGCCACGGAGACTGACGAAGATTTCGCCCTCACCCGTTATCTGACTGAAAACGGCGTCGTAGTCAGCATCGGACATTCCGCCGCCACCTATGAGCAGGCCGTTATGGCTTACGCTCACGGCGCGCGCTCCATGACGCACGTTTACAACGGCATGACGCCGTTCAAGCACAGGGATAACGGCCTGGTAGGCGCCGCCTATCGGATCCGCACCATGTACGGAGAGATCATCTGCGACGGCAACCATTCCACACCGGCCGCTCTGAACAACTATTTCATGTCCAAAGGACCGGACTACTCCATCATGGTATCCGACGCGCTTATGGCAAAGGGATCCCCTGCAGGCAGCAAGTATATCTTCGGCGGCAATGAGATCGTGATTTATGACGACGGAAGCGCTCACCTGACCTCTACGGGCGGTCTTGCCGGATCCACCTTACGTCTCAACGACGGACTGCGGATTCTCGTGGAGGAGGCTATGGTTCCGTTCAACTACGCTATCAACGCCTGCACCATCAACCCCGCCCGCTGCCTTGGCATCGACGATCGCAAGGGACACATCGGCGTGGGCTGCGACGCAGACCTGGTGGTTCTGGAACCGGATTACAAGGTACACCAGACCTGGTGCCGCGGACAGGCCCAGCTTTCTTAAACGACCAGCGTCGGCGTACGCAGGCGCTGCCTTTATTGTACAAGGAGGAAAATAAAATGAAACATCCACTTCAGCAGATGATGGAAAACCGCAGAAATGGAATCAAGTGCGGCATTCCATCCTACTGTACCGCAAATCCGTTGGTACTGGAGGTCGCTCTGCGCCGCGCAAAGCTTTTGAACACTCCGGTACTGATCGAAGCTACCGCCAATCAGGTCAACCAGTACGGCGGCTACACAGGAATGGTTCCAAAGGACTTCTATAAAATGGTTCTTGATATGGCGAAAGAAATCGGCGTCCCGGAGCACCAGATCATCCTGGCCGGCGACCATCTGGGACCCCTGACCTGGCAGAATCTTCCCGAAAAAGAAGCTATGGAGAGATCCGTGGAGCTGGTATATGAATACGCAAAAGCCGGCTTTACCAAGATTCATCTGGATACCAGCATGAAGGTAGCCGACGATCCGGAAGGACTTCTCTCCACAGAGACCATCGCGCGCCGCGGAGCTATACTCTACAAGGCTTCCATGAAGGGCTACGAGGAGCTGAAAGCCCAGAAGCCCGACGCCATGCGTCCGGTCTTCGTCATCGGAAGCGAGGTTCCGATCCCCGGAGGCGCTCAGGAAGCCGAGGATTCTCTCGCCGTGACAAGCCCCGATGCTTTCCGGGATACGGTAGCTACTTACCGCCGCGTATTTAAAGAGGAAGGTATCGAAGACGGCATGAACGACGTCATCGCCGTCGTAGTGCAGCCAGGCGTAGAATTTGGCGATGATCAGGTCTTCCTTTACGACCATGACGCAGCTACAGAACTCTGCGCTGCCCTGAAGGAATATCCGGAGGTATGCTTTGAGGGACATTCCGCCGACTATCAGAGCCCGGAGTGCCTGAAACGTATGTGCGAGGACGGAATCGCGATTCTGAAGGTAGGACCGGCCCTGACCTACGGACTTCGCGAGGCGCTTTTTGCCCTTAGCTTTATGGAAAAAGAGCTGGTGCCGGAAGCAGAACGCGCAAACTTCATCGAAATCCTGGATCAGGTCATGCTGAAAAACCCGGCCAACTGGCAGAAGCATTACCATGGCGACGACAAGCAGCTTGCCCTTGCCAGAAAATACAGCTTCTCCGACCGCGCCCGCTATTATATCGGTCAGCAGGAGGTCGTAGACGCAATGAACAAGCTGTTTGAGAATCTGAAGAAATATCCGATTCCGATGAACATGCTGCATCAGTATATGCCTGTGACCTACAACAAGGTCCGCGACGGCCATCTTCCGCTCGATCCGAGAGAACTCGCCATGGACGGCGTGACAAACTTCATGCTGGACTATGAGTACGCGGTAACCTTATCTTAGCGTCGCCCATTTTAAATAAGCACCAATCGCGCAGAATACTTTTTCGAGCGTGCGAGGCAAAAAGCCGGGGCTTCCACAGTCCGTGCCCACGAGGGGGCGGACATCGGCTGTGGAGCCCCGGCGTCTTTATTCATTGGCTGCCGCTTCGTTCACATGTTCCATGACCTGTTCGATGGTATTGCAATAATCATTTACCTGAAGCCAGTCCATCTTATCCCGGTCAAGCCGGAAGCTGTCGCCCATATTACGGTACAGACGTACCTCCTTTAAGGTACCTCCGCTGGCCGTCGTAATCATCGGGGCGTACTCGCAGATGACGATCACGTCCTTTTCCCCGTCTCCGCTGTAATCCTGGAAGCTGACTGCGAGAATGTCCAGGAATATTTCCTGCGATCGGAATCCTCCTTCCATCACATTCGGAAATTCATAGACAACATGCCCATTTTTTTCAAGCGCAAAGCTCACGTCCTGCGTACTGTATACGATCGTATTCGGTCCGTAGGAGACAAAGGTCGCCTCGCCCCAGTCTCCGCCCAGATCCACGTCAAAGCTCTGATCCTCTATCTTCCACACATCCTTTGAATACTGCAGGCTTTCATCATAGACATTGGACAGCACCCGGTAATCATCTCCGGACCGTTCCAGCGTCAGGCGGCTGGGCAGATAGCTGGAATAACCGCTCTCCCAGCCTCCCGGCACACAGTCCAGCTCGTAGACGCCCTTGCGGATCTCCCTGCCGCTCACGCAGGTAAAAGGTGTGTAGTTGGTATCCCCGTGTTCATGCACCCAGACATCTGTATCCTCCAGATATACCCAATCGAGAGAACTTGTCATTTCGTCAAGAGACAGTCCCAGCTTCTTTCCCAGAAAATCATTGATCTGCTCCGTTGAGAGACGGGTAATGTCCGTGGTAATTTCCGGAAGACCGGTAATTCTCAGGTACTCCTGCTCCTCCGAATCCCCCAAAGGTTCCGTCTCCATTCCGGCCCCGGTATAAAAGATCTGGTTCAGATCCGCTTCTCTGGGATCGCTATATTCCGAAAGCAGGAAGCCGTAGTTCCCGTAGTTATCCTCATTGTCAATCCAGTTCGTAAATGCCAATAGCTCGCCCCGCAAAAGATCGCGCGGATACATTCCGGAAGTCTGCTCCTGATCATCCAATGAAACCTCCGGAACGCTTTCTTCCTGCTCCGCCCGGCCTGCGCCGCAGCCCGTCAGGGCAGTAACGAACAGGATACAGACCAGACACAAAGGCAATGCAGCTTTTCTTTTCATAAAACACCTTCTCTTTCCTATCACACTAAATGAATGCACACGGTCCGGCAGGGAATCGCCTCCCTTCGGTCAGCGCCGGACCGGCGCTGGTATAATGTCTAACGACATTATACCATATAGGGTAGGGTTCTGGCTTAGTAGCTGTAGGCCCAGAGATTTTTGATCTGTGCCATGAGTTCTCCTATATCCCAGGTCTTTTCCGTGCGTATCCGGCTGTTCGGATCACGCAGAATAATCTCGCCCGAATCATCCACTCCTGTCAGTACCAGGAAGTGTCCGGATGTGGTAAAGTCCCCAGGACCTACCACACAGATGATCGGCGTCCCTGCCTCCAATGTGGAGCGGATATGGTCCTCGTCAAAGATCACCTCCGACACGGTAAGTCCCAGGCTTGAGGCGCCTGTACTCATCAGCTCCCAGGAAGATCCTGAGCCGTCCACATAATACCCGTTCTCCTCAGCCCAGCAAGCCACCTCAAGCGGATTCCAACTGGTATCTCCGCTCAGCCCGCAAAGCACCATGGACAGGCACGTGGGGCCGCAGCCTGTCACGGCCAGGAAATCGCTTCCATAGTTCTCATATCCCCACCGTTCGTCCCACTGAAGGAAAAGCGGAATCTCGCCCTGCGTGACCTCGCCGGAAATGTCAATATCCTGAACTCCTTCGTATTTCATGTATCCCAGCACAAAATCCTTTGTCTCCGGATTTTTCTGGACCAGTTCAATCAGGCTTTCCGGATACCCCTGTTCTGCCAGCCGTTCCGGATCGATCTCCTGGCGGCTCTGCAGATAATTCCAGCCAAACCGGGCAGCTCCGAAAAGAAGGGCGCATACTGCTGCCAGCGCCGTCAATTTTATCAAAAATCTGCGTCTTGCTCTGCGGCGGCGTCTCTTTCTCTTTTCCTCCTGAAGCCGCCTTTCTCTGTGTTCTCTTATGTTCCTTTCCATGCTGTCCCCCTCTTTTTGCCTTCTCCACGGGCGTACATCATCCCCAGGTTTTTTCCTGGAACCCCAGGGTATCTGTCTTTAGTTATAGCAGAGGCCGACGGCAGATTTCTTAGTATTTTCTTAACAAGCCTGTAGGAATTTCTTATCTTTGCTCTCCGAGATAATTCTTGACGTATTTCAAAAAATTCCGTATGCTAAAAAACGAATATGCCCTTGTCAATTAAGGGTAGCACGCAGAAACATAGCTTTTACGGAAAAAGGAGTAAGAACATAAAATGAAATCAGCGGAAGATTTAAGAAGCAAACTTCGTTCCATAGATCACAGAGGATACCCGGCTTACAAGGATTTGAAAGGAGAGTACGATTTTGGCGACTATGTACTCTCCATCGATCATGTGCAGGGAGATCCCTTCGCGGCGCCCTCCCGCCTGTCTGTACACGTAGCCGGAAGAAGGGCAGCTTTCCCGCCGGAATACTATGACACTTATGCAAAACGGATTACCCTTCAGGATCATCTCACACGCTTGTTCGGCGCCCAGCTTGCGAGAGGAAGTATGCAGGCAAAGGGTTCCGGGAAAAGCGGTCTTCTGACCGCTTCCCGCTGCGGCCAGGAAGTTCTGGAGCGCACTGCCTGCCGTGTCTGCACCGCGAGCGCGGCATCGGAAGCCAAGGGGACTGAGGCAAATAGAAAATCCGGAACTTCCCAGGACCAGGGACGGATAATTCTACGCTTTGAAGCAGGCTTTCCGGCCCGCGGACGGACTATTGACGCCCGCGAACTGGAAAAAATGCTCTTTGACATCCTGCCCGGCTGCGTACTGAACAGCCTTTACTTCCGGAAAATCAATCAAAACAATCTGAAGGCCGCCATTGAGCTTTGCGAAGATCAGCAGTATATCCGGGAAGCTCTGCCCCGCCTTGGACTCTGTGCTTTTATCGCCAACGATTCTGTTCTTCCCCGCCAGAGCGGCGTCTCAGACCGTCCTATGGAACACGCGGTCCCCTTCCGCTCTCCCGCTTCTCTGGAGATCTCTCTCGATCTGCCAAACCGGGGGAAAGTGACGGGTATGGGGATTCCCAAAGGCATCACCCTCTTTGTGGGCGGCGGCTACCACGGCAAGTCTACAGTACTTCAGGCTTTGCAGAATGCAGTCTACAATCACATCGGCGGCGATGGGCGGGAGCTTGTCATCGCAGACGAAAGCGCCTGGAAGCTGCGCTCCGAGGACGGGCGCAGTATCTCCGGCGTGGACATCTCCCCTTTTATCCGTCAGCTTCCGGGACGCAAGGATACACGCCGCTTTTCCACAGAAGACGCCAGCGGCAGCACCTCCCAGGCCGCTAACCTGATCGAAAGCATGGAAAGCGGAAGCACTCTGCTTCTGATCGACGAAGACACCTCTGCCACAAACTTTATGATTCGGGACAAGCTGATGCAGCAGGTAGTCGCTCCGGAGGAAGAACCTATTATCCCCTTTATCGAACGTGTAAGGAGTCTTTACGAAGACTTTGGAATCTCCTCCGTCATCGTAGCCGGAAGCTCCGGCTCCTATTTCCATGTGGCGGACCATATCATCCAGATGAAGGAATACCTCCCTCTGGATATTACGGAAAAAGCCAAGACGGCAGCGGCAGCCTTTCCTGTATTCTCCGCCAACCAGGATCGTTTCCCGGAATATTCCAGGAAGCGTTGTCCCAGACCAAACGCTGCCCTGAAAAAGGATGACCGCCTGAAGCTGAAGGCTCTCGGAACCAGCGAACTGTCCATGAATCACGACACCGTGGAGCTCCGCTACCTGGAACAGCTCCGTGACAGCGAGCAGACCATGGCCCTGGCTTACCTTCTTAAATACCTGGAACTCTCTCTTATGGATGGGCGGCGCAGCATGACAGAGCTTGCGGATCTGATGGAAAAGCAGTTGGATGAGTTTGGGCTGGAAAGTCTCTTTTCCAGCTCTGCCGACACACGGCCCGAACGCCAGGACGTACGCGCTTCCCTGGCCCGGCCCAGACGCCAGGAAATCCTGGCCTGCGTAAACCGTTACCGTAAGCTGAACATATAAAGGCTGAGATCAGGCCGCCGGAGGAAAAGTATTCCCTTGTAATGAAGGGGAAGCCAACAAGGACGTAAAATACATAGGTATCCCCAGAAAAAAAGCGGACGCGTCTACTTTTTTCAAAGTATGACACTCCGCTTCTCTATCTCTTATGCGTGCTGATGCAGATACTTTTCCTTCGTAGCCATCCCGCCGCGAATATGCCTCTCCGACTTATTAATGTCCAGTACTACGCGAGCCTGCCTGGCAAGGGATGGGTTGATGTGCAGGAGGCGTTCTGCTACGTCTTTATGTATAGTTGTTATTAATTAGAACTGTTTGATCCAGTCCTAAATCTCCAAACAGCCGCAGGTAAATATCCACATTGCCGTCCTTATCCACTTCTATTTTCAGAATAGTCTTTTTCAACTGTTCGTTCGTCATTTCCCGGACAGAAGTAATGTCCTCGATACTTTGAAACGTCTTTTTAATGATTCCCTCTAACTGATCGCCTTTATCCAAATTATATTGCACCAGCTTTATATCATTTTCCAGACGTTCTATCTCTGCCCTCATGCCACCGATTTTTTCGTTTAATTCTTCTCTGCTGATTAAATCATCGGTGTACATATCCATGTATTTCTGCCGTGTTCTCTTTAATTTCACAAGTCGGGCGTTCAATTCCTTTTCATAATTCTTATTATCATCCTTAGTCTTGTAAACCTTTGTAAATTCTTTCACTACATAACTGATAATCCTTTTCTTATTTCTCAGAATCTCAGCAAAATAATCTTCCAATACCTCAATCAACTCATTCTCATCTACCGCCACGGCATTGGGACAGCTATCGGCTCCCCTTCCATTGTGACCGGAACACACCCAGCGGATATAGGTATTTTTATAGGTCCGCACGGTACGCCGGAAAGACCAGCCGCATTCCTTACACTTGATAAGCGTACTGAACAGATGCCTATTGCTCTGACGCTCCCGTTTCATATTGAAAGCATAATGCCTGCCGTGCAGAATCTCCTGCGCCTTCTGATACTGCTCCGGCTCAATAATACGCAAATCCGGGCGATCAGTGACAAGCCATTCTGATTCATCCTTTTCCGCTCTGGTTCCTGTTAAGAAGTCCGTCACTTCCTGCTTCCCATTGATGATTTTCCCGGTATAAAGCTCATTAGTGAGAATCCGTCCAACCGCATTCTGGCTCCAGCTACAATTCCGTTTCGTTTTCAAGCCCTGCGCATTGAGCATATTCGCTATCTTGGCGGAGCCGTAGCCTCCGTTCAGATACCAGTCATATATCTGCCGGATCACCTTTGCCTCCTGCTCATTGATACTCAGGTTGAAGTAATCGCCTGCAATTTTGTCATATCCGTAAACAATGTTCGGTACCTTGCCCCGCTCCGCATTTAGTCTCTTTCCAAATTTTACTCGCTTAGAAGTATTCGCGCTTTCCTCCTGCGCCAACGCTCCGAAAATCGTCAAAACAAATTCCGACTGACCGAGTACAGTCATATTGGACGTCAAAAATGTAGTCTCTATTCCCAGCGCTTTCAAAGTTCGGATATTTTGCAAAAGGTCTACGGTATTCCGGGCAAAGCGGGAAATATCCTTTACCACAACCATTTCAAAAAGTCCCTGCTCTGCGTCACGCATGAGCCGCAAAAACTCTTTCCTGTTTTTTGTTTTTGTTCCCGATATTCCTTCGTCTGCGTATAACCTCACTAAATTGTGTCCGTTTTTCTCCGTATATTCCATGAAAAATTTCTTCTGGGCTTCCAGGCTGTTGAGCTGGTCAGACTTATCCGTGGAAACACGACAGTAAGCGGCTACATTCATCCTTAATACCTCTCCAATTATTCTTATACGTTCTGTTATGTCTATATTGTATCATGTGTTGGAATTTTCAGCAACCAAAAAAGAGCAATCCCTAATTTTGAATGGAATTGCTCTCGCAGTCTCCTAATCCCGCTGCTGCGTCAGAAGCTGCCGCCGCAATCACTCTTTCCAGTTTGTTCTTATTCACTTCAATGAAAAGCTTAAGTATATAATCGGCGGTCGCTTCTTCTGTATTGGGATTATGAAAACGGTAATTCAGTTTTCTACCCTTCAAAGCTACCTCCCGTTGATTTCTTATCTCAATCTATGTTCAAAATAATTCTAATATTCTTTTTACAGGACAATTCTAGCCTGTCTTTTCAGATAAACCCTATCTCACTGAAATAGACTCGGTTTCTCTCTGAGCCAACGTACAGCGACAAAGTACAATACTCCTCTTAATCGGATCAATGACTTGGTTATCTTCAAGCAACTAGGAATTTTAGTTGTATTTTCCTTTTTTTAGAAGTAAAATATAATTACATCTTAAGTCTTTGACACAAGCATTGTCTGTATAACTTAAAATCATTTTTTCAGAAAGTCAAAAAATAATAACAGTAAACCGAATAACTGTTACTAATCACTTACTTTACGGAGGAATTTTGTATGTTGGAGAAAGTCATAAATTGGATTTTAGGTGTATTTGGTATTGCTGCTTTATTTTTAGATGTTTTCCAGTTAATAAACGGATTTAATGCAGACTTTAAATGGAATGTAATAATAACGATTGCTTCTGTATCTTTGACATTCTTAATTTTGCTCTATCTATTTTTATACAAAAAGAAAATCATAAGCACTTTTCAACTTTTAAAAACTTTATGTCACGAAAATAAACTACATACATTACGCGAGGTTATCATGACTGTAGAGCGTAATCAAAGCAAGTACGAGTACAAACCCAAAATAAAAAGTGCATATTTCAAGTATACATTAGAGGACAATTTAAGCGTCCCTGACAATTACGATGTAATTTATGAAATAACTTTTGAACTATACAATAAAATACTTTTTCCTTTATTCCATAGACGCAAAGATTTTATTCTTATGCGTTTTTATGCTATTTTGGACAATCTCAACATTTCAGCTTCCGTACCCATCTCTGTCTTTTTGCAAAATTCAATAAACAATATATCTATAGAATATTCTACTTTTCCTTGCTCTGTCACAACAAAAGGCTTAGATCACATCAACAAATGCACTAGCTTATATGAAATATTTATTCAAATACCAGCAATTTTTTTCAAAAAAAGCAGACAAAAACCATTAATCTGCAAAATATCCTATCGATTAAGTCAAAATATCCTATTAACTGATAATCCCGGAGAAACAGAACACAATTTTATCATTTTCCCAAATAATTATGGAGGTAAAATTCAATCATGCTATATAGAAGTAATTACTTCCAAAGCTTTAAAACTCAACACCGCACTTCACTTTATACATACCAATGAATCCCTAAAAATTGCAGACTTTATAACCTCAAAAAAAAATTCACATAATATTTATCAACTACCTACCCATTCCTTTACCCCTGTTAAAAACGCATTATATGCAATACATTTGACTAAACTATAATTTTATATCATTTTTCTTTTATAGAAGGAGGAATGCTCTTGTTAAACTATCAGCCTTTATGGGACATTATGCAGAAACAGGGCATCACTACCTATACCCTGATTAACAAGTACAATATTAATCCACACACAATCAACAACCTAAAGCATAATAAAAGCATAACCATGTACACACTGGAAAAGCTCTGTTCCATTCTCGACTGTACACCCAACGACATCATAAAATTTGAACAACAAGAATAAAGCCAGAACCCACATTTCTTGAGTTCTGGCTTGTTTTATATTTACGAATTGAAGCAAAGCCTCTATATTCTTTTATCTTTTACAAGTACTTATCTATATCCCGCTTGCCGTAGAGAAATCTTCTCACTTCCATCACATCATCAATAACGACATAATAAACAACATAATTCCTTATATAGATTCTATAATAGGGGTATTCTCGTTTTCTCGTCGAGCGATAAGGTTCAAATGACACTGGATGTTCCAAACGTTTCAATATCGCAGTTTCCGTATCATTCACAAGTTTTAAGGCCGCTTCAGGATTTTTCAATACATTTGTAATATAGCTGACCGTTTCCGCCAAATCCTGCTCAAATAATGGTAAGTATCTAAGCTGATATTTTTTATTTTCCATGAACGATGCTCCTTATGTTCCGAAACACCTCTTCATGGTTTAATCTTTCTTTTGTGGATTCTGCCATTTTATCCGCTTCATCCAGCTTTCTCTCCACATCATCTATAAGACTGGTGTATTCTTCCAGGCTCAATACCACCATCGTTCCGTATCCATCTTTCGTCAGATAGACAGGCTTTCCTTCGTTGACCAACATTTCAATCTCCGGAAACTTATCGTTAAGATCCGAAACAGGACGAATTTGAATCATGCTCAAGCTCTCCTTTCTCTATAATTTATCTTGAATCGTAACGGTTCAGTACCTTCATAGTTATGATTCGGCCTGTGCTGAACAGTTACCTTGATTCTATCATTATTTTATTTCCAAATCAATATCTACCGGAGGCAAGACAACTGTTATATATTGTACCGGAAAGGCGGCTGCAGTTTATGAAATTACAAACCAAAATCATTCTTTTTTGTTACTACTATATGTACCGTACTTTTACTAATCCCAAATTTTTTCGCAGTCTGGCGCACAGTCGCATTGTTATCAATGATGTAGTTGGCAATGCTGATGGCGCGCTCCTCAATATAATCCTTCAAGGTCTGCCCCCATAAGAACTTTTTTACATCTTATGCGGCAGATGAAGGGCGTATTCTTAGGATTTATGCCGGACAGACCGGGAATCTTCCTGACAGGCGGGCCTGATCTTCTTTATCAGGCCCGCGGTCTGGGTACTGTCTTTGAATCACTGGGCGGCAGCGTCTTTATGCCTTTACTTCTGCGTCGCCGTAGTCGTTTCCTTCGTTGAAATTACGGGCGTTTTCCATTGTCACCACGGCAATGGCCTGCATGGCCTCGCGGGTGAAGAACGCCTGATGGCTTGTCAGCACTACCTGTGGGAACATCAGCAGGCGGGCCGTGATGTCGTCCGCAATGGCCACATCGCTCCGGTCTGTATAGACATTATTGTCCTCGCCTTCATATACGTCCAGGGCAACCGCATGGAATTTACCCCGCTTCAGGGCGGCGATCAGAGCCTCGTTGTCAATCAGGCCGCCGCGCGCGGTATTGACCAGCATGACGGAATTCTTCATCATAGCGATGCTTGTCTCGTTCACGATGTGATAAGTGGTCGGGAACAGAGGCGCATGAAGGGAAATCAGATCCGCCTTCTGGAACAGCTCCTCCTTCTCCACATAGGTCAGCAGGCCTTCCTCCTCCAATGCCTGGTTCGGGTATGCGTCCCAGCCAAGCACGGTCATTCCATAGCCTTTGCAGATGCGCGCCATGCAGACGCCGATCTTTCCGGTTCCGACGATGCCCGCCACTTTATTGTGCAGGTCTATGCCAAGCAGACCGCTGAGTGCAAAATTATTATCTTTCACCTTATTGTATGCCTTATGAAGACGGCGATTCGCCTCCTGCACGATTGCCATGGCGTGTTCGGCGACCGCGTAAGGAGAATATGCCGGCACACGCAGTACCGTGATGCTGTACTCCTTGGCAGCCTCCAGATCTACATTGTTGAAGCCGGCGCAGCGAAGCAAAATCAGCCGCACGCCGTAGTCATGAAGCTGCTCGATCACCGGTCTGGATACATTGTCATTTACAAAGACGCATACGGCGTCGTAGCCCGCAGCCAGTCCGGCTGTCTCCGGTCCCAGGTTGGAACTGAAATACTTGATTTCAGAATTGTAGGTACCTTCGCCTTTATCCTTCACCAATTCACTGAAAAAGATCCGGTCGTAATCTTTTGTGCCAAAGAAAGCGATCTTTAATATCTCAGCCGTTCTTCTCTCGTCAAAGCTCTTGTCCAGCACTCTCTGGATCGCCTCGGCTGCCTGTTCCTCATCCTCTCCTTCGATCTGAATATTCAGAATGTCTCCTTTCGCCGCGTGCAGCGCCAGAAGTTCCAAAATATTCTGAGCCGAAGCCGTCTCCTCATTTGCGCTTACCGTTACGGAGCTCTTGAAATTTGTGCAGCACTGTGCCAGCAGAGCGCAGGGACGAGCATGGATTCCTCTTGGGTTTGAGACAACGTAAGTGATTTTCTTCATCATTTACCTCCTTATTTCTCTGGCTATAACCAGCGTCCGCCAGGCGGCCAGACAACAGCACACAGGAACAGGCTTGCTGGTTTTTTTTATACATTTACTTTTATTCTATCAGTTCAAATCCATTATATCAAGGAGATAACTGTAAAAAATTTGTCAGAAAGATCCTACCCTCAGTTGACAAGGACACTGAAACAGCCCTGTCCTGACCGTGTGTGCTCTTGTCAACTGAGGGTATACGCCACATTCAAAACGGCTTTCCAAATCTCTGAAAATTCAGCTTGCGAATGCCTTTCGTTTACCCCTCCATTGTAACCGTCATATTTCTGATGTCTCTCTGGGAGATTGCCGTGCTTCCGAACGGCCGCATAGCCAGAGCCATAAGCTTCATGGGATTGTCGTCCGCCGCTGTTCTGTTTGAACGAATCTTCCCGCAGACGGTACATCTGTGAATAACAGCCCATTCTCCGCTCTTTCTCACCCACACGCCGATAGGTTCCATCCGACCGTGGCAGTCTGATTCCCGATCCCCCGGACTGTTGTCCAGATGAATACTGTACAGACAGTTCGGACAATGGTTTCTATGGCTGCTGCCTGCTCCTGCCGATACCACCGGCCAGCCGCAGACTTTGCAGGTGAAGGAGTCCGTACACGGGTGCGTACGGAAATACCTCCTGTCATATTTTCGTCTTTTATTTTCTCTGTTCATGATAATAACCTCCTATGTCGCCGCGTCCGCCCATGATTTTCGTGAGTTCCTCCATTTTCTCCACAGGAAACGGAGGCTCAGACAGGGGCTTTGACGCTATCGATAATACTTTTACAGGGCTGTCGTCCGCAGACATGGGATCGGACGTCATCTCCTGGCACAAGCTGCATCTCTGAATAATTTCCCATTCTTTATCTGTTTTCACCCAGATACCCACCGGCTCAAGGATGCCGCCGCATTCAAGTCCTTCCTCATTTTTTCCGTGGATTCCCGACAGACAGTTCGGACAATGGGGCCAGTCTTTCCGTCCCTCTCCGGTCCGGGGCGTCCAGCCGCAGACCGGGCATCTGTATCTTTCCTTTTCTATCTTCATAATCTAAGTTCTCCTTCTGCAAATTCATATTCAAATGCAACTACTCTTGCCAATGAAAGGGAATTGGACAATAAAAAAACGGATAACCCATTACTTTGAGTTATCCGCATACCTATTCTTTACTTCATACATCCGGCTCCGGAACCCTATGTCATACTCCGGAGTAAAAAAATGGCAGTCCAAACAAGACTGCCCTCCCGACAGAGCCAGCCCGATGAAGCTATTCGCAAATAGGTACAACAAAAAACCCATCATAATAGAATTGATGAGAAGGAAAATTTTATTGTCCCGATTTTCAGCGAATAGCGGACATCAAGCCACCTCCCTTTTTTATCTACTTCTAGCCATGAGCAAAACCCCACACATCCAGTATTTATGCGGGTTTGCGAGGCATGGCAAACCTCTTTATCACTCCAAATTTATAGAAACAACCAGCTCCAAATGGTATTATTAAGTTAGCAAAATCAAT
>DVLE01000067.1 GCA_018715645.1 Candidatus Merdisoma merdipullorum | reverse complement strand
ATATTTATAAAATGAAAATAGAAGACTATTGTTAAATGTGTAGATTAAAGGTGCATAATATGCAATTATAATGAATAAATATAAAATTGAGCGTTTTGTCTGCGGCAGCGCGGGATGGTCGAAAGGAGCTGATGTTTGAGCTAGGACTCATCAAGAAGCCGGTTCAGCAGCGCCTCCCTGTGATTCAGGAACAGTTCTGTCACTTGGTAGCTTTCCGTCTCCTCATAGGAGCAGGGGTGGATATGACCGTCGTCAAAGGAAAGGATCTGCGCGTCCGGCGTTCCAAGCAGAATCGGCGAGTGGCTGGCGATCAGGAACTGTGAACCCTGAGCGGCCATTTTTACAAGCTGAATCAGCAGAGTAAGCTGCCTCTGAGGAGACAGAGCCGCTTCCGGCTCATCCATGATGTAAAGTCCTGGTCCTTCAAAGGCAAGAAAATAGGAGAGAAAGCTCTCGCCGTGGGACTGTTCATGGAGGGATTTGCCGCCGTAGCGGGCATAATAGTTTTCTTTTTTCTCACCGGGCAGACGGTAGTCCTCCGCCTTGGTGGCTACGTTGAAAAAGCTTTCCGCCCGGAAGAAATAGCTGGAAGCCGGACGGCGGAAGCCCTTGGTAAAGCTCAGAGCCGAGCAAAGCTCTGACACATCGTCAAAGGTGGAAAAACGGTAATTTAGGGAGCCGCCCTCCCGATTAAAGCCGTAGCCAGCGGCGATAGCTTCCAGAAGCGTGGACTTTCCCGTGCCGTTTTCCCCGACGAAAAAGGTGACATTTTTGGGGAAGGAAAGTTCACGGATACCGCTAAGGGCGGGAATGCCGCGGAGATAGGAGCAGGCTTCTATTTTATCCCAGTCGATTTGGATCTGGCGGATGAAACGATTCTCCAGCATAACAGAATTCCTTTCAGATATTTGACGCCTTGTTTCCTGGAATACAGACGCTTTTTTCCATTGTATCACAGGGGGGATCATCTTTACAATGACGGGCGGAAAAAGTATACTGAATGAAAGAAGTTATGAGTGGTAATTGCCAGTTATGTGGGGAATGAGAGTATATGGAACAAATGAGTTTATTTGATGACCGGGAACAGACGGCGCCTCTTGCGAGCCGCCTTCGTCCGGAGACGCTGGAAGATTATGTGGGGCAGAAGCATCTGGTGGGAAAAGGGAAAATCCTTCGCCAGCTTATCGAGCGTGACCAGATTTCTTCGATGATCTTCTGGGGACCGCCCGGCGTCGGAAAGACGACGCTGGCCCGTATCATCGCCCGGCAGACCAGGGCGGAATTTGTAGAGTTCAGTGCGGTGACGAGCGGCATTAAGGAGGTAAAAGAGGTGATGTCCCAGGCGGAACAGAACCGCAGGCTGGGAATCCGTACCCTGCTTTTTGCGGACGAGATTCATCGCTTCAATAAGGCGCAGCAGGATGCGTTTCTTCCTTATGTGGAGAAGGGGAGTATCATTCTGGTGGGAGCTACCACAGAAAATCCTTCTTTTGAGATCAATTCCGCGCTGCTGTCCAGGTGTAAGGTTTTTATTCTGAAGGCTCTTGAGGAGAGTGATCTGCTGGAACTTCTGCATCACGCGATAAAAAGTCCCAAGGGGTTTGGAAATATGAACCTGTCTATTGGGGAGGATGACCTTCAGGCCATCGCGCGTTTTGCCAACGGGGATGCCAGAACGGCTCTGAACACGCTGGAAATGGCGGTCCTGAACGGACGAATGGATGAGAAGGCAAGGCTTTGCGTGGACAAGGAAATCTTGGCCCAGTGCATGAACCGCCGCTCCCTTCTGTATGACAAAAACGGGGAGGAACATTACAATCTGATTTCCGCCCTGCATAAGTCCATGCGAAACAGTGATCCGGACGCGGCGGTTTACTGGATGTACCGGATGCTGGACGGAGGGGAAGATCCGCTTTACATAGCAAGACGGCTGATCCGTTTTGCCAGCGAGGATGTGGGGATGGCAGATTCCTCCGCGCTTCCTCTGGCGGTATCCGTCTATCAGGCGTGTCATTTTCTGGGAATGCCGGAGTGCGACGTGCATCTGGCCCACGCGGTCGTCTACCTGTCTATGGCGCCTAAGTCGAACGCACTGTATACGGCCTGTCTGGACTGCAGGGAGGATATACGGGAGAAGCCAGGAGCGCCTGTTCCCTTACAGATTCGCAATGCGCCCACAAAGCTGATGCAGGAGCTGCACTATGGAGAGGGATATATTTATGCGCATGATACAAAAGAAAAGATAAGCCGTATGAGGTGCCTGCCTGACGAGCTGGCAGGGAGGCGTTATTACAGACCCACGGAGGAAGGAAAAGAAGCTGCGGTGAAAAAACGGCTGGAAGAAATTCTCCGCTGGAAAGAAGGAGGCCGTGAGAATGACTGAGCGAAAGGAATCCATGCAGACGGGACAGGCCCGGAAAAAGAATCCTCAGGGTGTCCGGCCCTCACATAAAAGGAGAAGAAGAAGGCGGAGAAGGGACCGGATGCTGGGCGTACTGGCAGGAGTCTGCGCAGTTCTGGTTCTGCTCGTCGTTCTTCTCGTGTTTCTGCTGCTCGAAGGAGGACGGGATGAGTCGCAGCCTGCCGCCGCCATTCTCCAGGGAGCGGGCGCGCAGGAAATGGAGTTGTTTCAGGAGACCATACAGACTGTGCAGGAGGAAGCGGCAGATACGCAGGAACCGGTGAGTACGGTGAAGGCCGTGGAGACGGAGACCAGTGAGATTACAGTGGGAATCGACGTATCAGAATATCAGGGAAATATCGACTGGGAAGCGGCTGCTGACGGCCTGGATTATGTAATGGTTCGGGTAGGATACCGGGATTCAGGCACAGGTGAGATCACGGAGGACGCCTGTGCCAGATACAATCTGCAGGAGGCCAGAGATCAGGGACTGCGCCTGGGCGCGTATTTCTTTTCAACGGCTGTCTCCGAGGAGGAAGCCAGGGAGGAGGCACGCTGGGTATGCGAACTTTTGTCCGGGTATCCGATCACATATCCTGTGGCTTATAACTGCGAGGGATTTCAGAATCCTTCCAGCCGTCAGCATGAACTTACGATACAGGAGAGATCTCTGATCGCTCAGGCGTTTCTGGACGAGGTGGAAGCCCAGGGCTATACGGGGATGTTTTACGCAGCCCGGAACGAACTGCACGGGAACACGCTCTGGGATACGGACACTCTGGAGCTTAAGTACCGGATCTGGGTGGCCCAGTATGGAATCGGAAGTTACCCGGATACGGCGGCGCCGGATTATACAGGAAAGTATGCGATGTGGCAGTATACGAACGAAGGAACCGTGGAGGGAATCGACGGGGCGGTGGATATGAATGTGGCCTGGTTCGGCTACAGTGAGACGGCGGCGCCAAAGGCCGAGGGAACGGCAATGACGGTAGAGGCAGATCCGGAGGTAGGAGTTACCTTTACGGAAACGGAGGAGCAGGTGACGGCAAAGGAGCTGGCAAATCTTCGCAGTACGATGGATCAGGGCGGAGATGAAAATGTCGTCGCCCAGCTTCGGAACGGTGAGACGGCCCTTCGCACAGGCACGGGAAATAATGGCTGGTCCAGACTGGAATACAATGGCCAAACCCTTTATGCGGTTTCCAGTCTGCTTACGACGGATTTGAGCTATACGCCTCCGGCGGATGAGCCTCAGAGTGAATTTAAGACACAGTTTACCACAGTGTCGGAGCAGGTGACGGCAAAGGAAGTGACGAATCTTCGGAACCGTCCCAGCGTAGAGGAACCTTCGCAGGTGATCGTCCAGCTCTACAACGGAGAGGTGATTACACGTACCGGAGTCTCTGATGTGGGCTGGTCGAGAGTGGAATACAATGGCCAGACTCTCTACTGTATCAGCAGCTATCTTCAGGTGGTGGAGTAGAAGGAAAAAGCGGGTTGCGGCAGAGCCTGATATGTAAAAAAATAAAAAAGTGCTTGCCTATTATGCATAAAAATGCTAATATATGCATTATGCATGAATAATAATACAAAAATGCGGAAAAAGACTTGAAAAGCCGGCGAAATAGGCTTAGAATGGAACAGAAATCTTACAAAGGCAGGAAAAGGAAATGATTAAAGCAGGAATTATCGGAGCCACTGGATATGCGGGAGGAGAGCTTGTACGCATTCTCACAGGACACAAGGATGTGGAGATCAAATGGTATGGCTCCAGAAGTTATATAGACAAGCGGTATGCGGAAGTGTACCAGAATATGTTTCAGATTGTGGATGACGTCTGCATGGACGACAATATGGAGGAGCTTTCCAGGGAGGTGGACGTCATTTTCACCGCTACGCCCCAGGGACTCTGCGCTTCTCTTGTGAATGAGGAGATTCTTTCCCGGACAAAGATCGTGGATTTGAGCGCGGATTTCCGGATTAAGGATGTGGAGACCTATGAAGCCTGGTATAAGATCAAGCACCCCACGCCGCAGTTTCTTCCGGAGGCAGTCTATGGCCTTTGCGAAATCAACCGGGAAGCGGTGAAGGGCGCGCGCCTGGTGGCAAATCCGGGCTGTTACCCCACCTGTACGACGCTTTCCATCTATCCGCTTCTGAAGGAAGGACTGATCGATCCGGACACGATTATCGTAGACGCGAAATCGGGAACTTCCGGGGCAGGCCGGGGAGCCAAGGTGGACAATCTTTACTGCGAAGTTAATGAGAATATTAAGGCATACGGCGTCGCGACGCACCGTCATACGCCGGAGATCGAGGAGCAGCTTGGACTTGCGGCGGGCAGGCCGGTGCTGATCAATTTTACGCCGCATCTGGTTCCCATGAACCGGGGAATCCTGATCACGGCTTATGCTTCTCTTACAAGGGACGTAAGCGATGAGGAAATGAAGGCAGTCTATGACAAGTATTACAGCGGCGAAAAATTTGTGCGCGTGCTGGAACAGGGCGTCTGCCCCCAGACAAAATGGGTGGAGGGCAGCAATTATGTGGATGTAGGCTTTCAGATCGATCCGCGTACAAAGCGGGTGATCATGATGGGAGCTATGGACAATCTCGTAAAGGGAGCCGCCGGACAGGCCGTTCAGAATATGAATCTGATGTTTGGACTTAAGGAAAGCGAAGGACTGGAGCTTGTTCCGATGTTCCCGTGACGGAAACAAAAGACTTGGAAGGGATGGGAAAACGATGACGGTTCGTACTATGACGATAGAGGATTATGATCAGGTACATGCGCTCTGGATGACCATCAAGGGATTCGCCATCCGAAGCATCGACGATTCCCGCGTGGGAGTGGAACGGTTTCTGCGTCGGAATCCGGCTACCAGCGTGGTGGCTGTGGAGGATGGAAAGATCGTGGGAAGTATTCTCTGCGGACATGACGGGCGGCGGGGCTGTCTGTATCATGTCTGCGTTCACAAGGATTACCGGATGCGCGGCATCGGAAAGGCGATGGTAGTCTATGCGATGAATGCGCTGAAGGCAGAGGAGATCAGCAAGGTTTCCCTGATAGCCTTTACGAAAAACGATATTGGAAACGCGTTCTGGAACCGGATTGGCTGGACCAGGCGTCTGGATCTGAACTATTATGATTTTACTCTGAATGAAGAAAACATTACAAAATTTAACGAATAGAAGGACGTAAAAAGATGAGCGGACAGGAAAAGATTACAAGAATCAGCGGAGGCGTGACGGCGGCCAGAGGCTTCGAGGCCGGAGCGGCGGCGGCAGGAATCAAATATCAGGGGCGCGACGACATGGCTGTGATTTACAGCGAAGCGCCTTGCCGGGCGGCGGGAACCTTTACGACAAACATTGTGAAGGCGGCTCCCGTAAAATGGGATCAGAAGGTTGTCGCTGAATCGCCGTATGTGCAGGCAGTGATTGTCAATTCCGGCATTGCGAATGCCTGTACGGGAGAAGAAGGCTATGGATACTGCAGGGAGACGGCAGAGGAGACAGCAAAGGTCTTCGGCGTTTCCGAGGATGCCGTACTGGTGGCTTCCACGGGAGTGATCGGGATGCAGCTTCCGATGGAACGGCTGAAACGAGGCGTTTCTCTTTTGAAGGAAGCAAAGGGAGATAGCTTGGAAAACGGAACTGCGGCAGCCAAAGCCATCATGACTACGGATACGGTGCATAAGGAGATTGCCGTGCAGGTGGAGATCGGCGGAAAGACAGTGACCATAGGCGGTATGTGCAAGGGCTCCGGTATGATTCACCCGAATATGTGTACCATGCTTTCTTTTGTGACGACCGATGCGAATATTTCAAAGGAAATGCTGCAAAAATGTGTGAGCGCAGACGTAAAAGATACGTATAATATGATTTCTGTGGACGGAGACACTTCCACGAACGATACCCTGCTTGTCCTGGCCAACGGTCTTGCGGGAAATCCGGAGATTACCGGAGAGGATGAGGATTACCGCGCCTTTGCGGCGGCTCTCAATGAGGTCAATACCTATCTCGCAAAGAAAATGGCAGGGGACGGCGAGGGAGCCACAGCCCTGTTTGAAGTGAAGATCGTAGGAGCGGAGAGTAAGGAGCAGGCCGTGACTTTAAGCAAGTCCGTGGTTACCTCCAGCCTTGTGAAAGCGGCGATCTATGGGCATGACGCCAACTGGGGACGGATTCTCTGCGCCATGGGTTATTCCGGCGCTCAGTTTGATCCGGAGAAGGTGGATCTGTTCTTTGAGAGCGCCGCAGGGAGAATCCAGATCATTGAAAACGGCGTGGCCGTGGATTACAGCGAGGAGGAGGCCACCCGGATTCTTTCCGAGCCGGAGGTGACGGCGATCGCGGATGTAAAGATGGGGACGGCTTCGGCGACGGCCTGGGGCTGCGATCTGACCTATGATTATGTGAAGATTAACGCGGATTACCGTTCCTGAACAGTCTGAGAGGAGTATGAAAAAATGAGCAGAGAAGAAGAAATGGAGACTTATCTGGAAAAGGCGAAGGTGCTGATTGAGGCTCTGCCTTATATTCAGCGGTTCAACCGGAAGATTATTGTGGTAAAATACGGCGGAAGCGCCATGGTGGACGAGGGGCTGAAGCGCAGCGTCATTCAGGACGTAACCCTTCTGAAGCTGGTAGGCTTTAAGCCCATCATTGTTCACGGGGGCGGAAAGGAGATCAGCCGCTGGGTGAATAAAGTGGGTATGGAGCCGCATTTTATCAACGGACTGCGGGTGACGGACGCGGAGACCATGGAGATCGCCGAGATGGTGCTTGGAAAGGTGGGGAAGAGCCTGGTACGGCTGGTGGAAGAACTGGGCGTCAAGGCTGTCAGCATCAGCGGAAAGGATGGCGGCCTTCTGACGGTGGAGAAGAAGTATTCCGGCGGAGAGGACATTGGCTTTGTGGGCGAGATCACGAAGGTGAATCCGAAGATTCTTTACGATTTGCTGGAAAAGGATTTTCTGCCTATCGTGTGTCCGGTGGGTATGGATAAGGATTTCAACACCTACAATATCAATGCCGATGACGCGGCCTGCGCGATTGCCAGGGCTGTCCATGCGGAAAAGCTCGCCTTCCTGACCGACATCGAGGGAGTGCGACGGGATCCGGAAGATCCTTCGACGCTGATCTCCGAGCTGCATGTGAAGGAGGCCAGGAAGCTAATCGAAAACGGCAACATCGGCGGAGGTATGCTGCCAAAGCTGAACAACTGTATCGATGCGATAGAAAACGGGGTGTCGCGGGTCCATATTCTGGATGGACGTATCGCCCACTGCCTGCTTCTTGAGATCTTTACGAATAAGGGAATCGGTACGGCAATCTTGAGCGAAGGAGAGACGAATTATTATGATGGAGAATAGAGAGCAGATAATGGAACAGGCGGAGGAAGCCTTCCTTCATACATACAACCGCTATCCGGTAGTGCTCGAACGGGGAGAGGGCGTCTATCTCTACGATACGGAAGGGAAAAAGTATCTGGATTTTGCGGCAGGGATCGCGGTTCAGGCTCTGGGCTATCATTATCCGGGCTATGACGAGGCTCTCAAAAGCCAGATTGACAGACTGCTGCATACTTCAAATCTCTATTACAACGAGCCTGCGGCTGAGGCGGCGGGAAAGCTGGTAAAAATGAGCGGCATGAGCAAGGTTTTCTTCACCAACAGCGGTACGGAGGCCATTGAAGGGGCGCTGAAGGCCGCCCGGAAGTATACCTGGGCGAAGGGCCGCAAGGATGCCTATGAGATCATAGCGATGAATCACTCGTTCCACGGAAGAAGTATGGGCGCGCTGTCTGTCACCGGAAATGCACATTACCGGGAGCCCTTTGAGCCGCTGATCGGCGGCGTCCGTTTTGCGGATTTCAACGATTTGGAAAGCGTAAAGGCGCAGTTTAGCGATCATACCTGTGCGGTCATTCTGGAGACAGTGCAGGGAGAGGGCGGTATTTATCCGGCTACGGAAGAATTTTTGAAAGGTGTAAAGAAGCTTTGCGAGGAGCATGACGCGCTGCTGATACTCGACGAGATTCAGTGCGGCATGGGACGGACGGGTTCCCTGTTCGCATGGCAGGAATACGGCGTAAAGCCGAATATTATGACTTGCGCCAAGGCTCTTGGCTGCGGGGTTCCGGTGGGAGCCTTTCTCCTGGATGAGAAGACCGCCGCGGCTTCCCTGGCGCCGGGAGATCATGGGACGACCTATGGCGGCAATCCTTTTGTCTGCGCAGCCGTATCGAAGGTCCTCGACATCTTTGAGCAGGATCATATCGTGGAGCATGTGAGGAAAGTCGGAGCTTATCTGGAAAGCAGACTAGACGCTCTTGTGAACGCATACGACTGTATCGCTCTGCGCCGTGGAAAGGGATTGATTCAGGGGCTTGTAATCCAGGGTAGACCTGTGAATGAGATTGTGTTAAAATCAATGGATGAAGGACTTCTTGTGATCACGGCAGGAAGCGACGTGCTGCGTCTAGTGCCGCCGCTTGTGATTACGGAGGAGCATGTGGATGAAATGGTGGAGAAGCTTGAAAGGGTTCTGGCCTGACAGACAGTCTGCTGGCCGGAGAGCAGGAGCTGTCGCAGCCAGAAAGGATGTTTCATGAGACATAAGATATACCGAAGAGTAGCCGCTGTCTGTATTGTGCTTTTGGTCTTTGCACAGATGACGCAGACGGCCTGGACTTATCATAGGGAGCAGGCAGAGGCGGCCATGACAGGGCAGGACACGGAGCCGGAGCAGCTTACGCTGTGGTACACGGATGAGAAGCTGAATGCATATCTGGTCGAGGCCGCGGCGGAGTTTGAGGAGCAGAATCATGTAGAGATTACTCTGCAGCTTGTGACGGCAGTGGACTATATCGAACATATCAACACGGCAAGTATCTCGGATCTGGGAGGACCGGATCTGTTTATCACTTCAAGCGAGCTTTTGGAAAAGGCGAGACTGGCGGGGCTTACCGTGGAAAACGACAGCTTTACAAGGCAGGAGCTTAGCCGGAATTTTCCGCAGAAGGCCATTGACGCGGCCACCTGCGGCGGAAGTCTTATGGCCTATCCCTTTTATTTTGAGACCTGCTGCCTGCTGTACAATAAGAATTATGTAGACGCGGCGCCCGCTACGATCGATGAGATCTTAAGCTATGCGGATAATTATGAGGCCAGCGAGCAGACTGCAAATGTGGAAAGCATTTTCAAATGGAATGTGGCCGATATTTTTTCCAATTTCTTTTTCATCTCAAATTATGTGAATCTGGGCGGTGAAACCGGAGACGATCCTTCCCAGGTACAGCTTACCGGAGATGAAGTGACGGCCTGTCTTCAGTACTACCAGAGTCTGAACGCGTTCTTCGCTATTGACGCGGAGGAGGTCACGACGGAAAGCGTGCTTCAGGAATTTATTGACGGAAAGATTGTGTATACGATAGCGAAGACGGATGCCATAGCGGCCATCGACGAAGCCGTCGCTGCGGCTGCGGCAGAATCAGAGGAGACTGCCGGGGACGGAGATTATTTCTATGGAATCGCGCAGGTTCCCGATTTAACCGCGGAGCTTGCCACGAAGGGACTTTCCGTTACGAACTCGGTTGTAGTGAATGCTTATTCCAGCCAGAGAGAGCTGGCCAAGTCTTTCGCGCGGTATCTGACCTATGAGAAGGCGGGAGACCTGTACGCTATGGCAAACAAAATGCCGGTGCGCCTCGGTATGGAGTATGACAATCCGGAGATGACCGTACTGCTTGATCAGTACGAAAATTCCGTAGAGGTTTCCAAGCTGACGGATCTGAGTAATTACTGGATCGAGATGGAGATTGCTTTCGCGAACATCTGGCAGGGAAGCGATGCCCAGACTGAGGTGGAGACGGTAGCTCAGAAAATAATGCAGCAGCTAGAAACCCAGCAGTAAAAGAATCGTATGAATGATAATTCCAGTCATGGGGAAAACTAATTCCAGTTGGACAAAAATCGGAAACTGGAGGAGGTCGGAACCATGATTGGAATTTTTATTGCGCTGATTTCCGGAGCGCTGATGAGTATTCAGGGAGTTTTCAACACAGAGGTGACGAAGGCCAGCAGCGTCTGGGCGTCGGCGAGCTGGGTACAGTTTTCAGCTCTTCTCACCTGTCTGGCAGTCTGGGGGATAAAAGAAAGAGAAAGCCTTCTGGGAGTTTTCCAGGTCAGTCCCAAATACATGCTGCTGGGCGGCGTGATAGGAGCTTTTATTACGTTTACGGTGATCAAAAGCATGGAAAGCCTGGGGCCTGCGAAATCTGTGATGCTGATCGTGATTTCCCAGTTGATCGTGGCCTATCTGATAGAGCTGTTTGGAATCTTCGGCGCAGAAAAGGCGGATTTCTCCTGGCGCAAAATGCTGGGAATGGGAATTGCCATCGCAGGCGTCGTCTTATTTAAGTGGGAGTAAAAAGCAAAAACTGCTTGTAATCCTTTTAAAACTTCGTTACAATAAAGTTGTTCTGTATCGGAGGGGCTCTCGTCCGGGAGAAAGGATGGGAAAAATGAGATACAGATGGGAAAAACTTTTTGCTTTGGGTATGCTCTTAACACTGCTTCTTTCAGGCTGTAAAAATACGGCTCTCCTGTATGACAGTATGGCGGAATCAGAAGAGCAGACGCAGGAGGAAGACGCTCTGTCGGAGACGCCTCTTTCAGGAGACGCATCGGAAAGCGGGTCCATATCGGAAGGCGCGTCATTGGAGGGCAGCGGGGAGAATTCCTCGTCTCCGGTCTTCGTGTATGTCTGCGGAGAGGTAGAGAAGCCGGGAGTCTATGAGCTTCAGGAGGGCGACCGGGTAGTGGACGCCGTCGAGGCAGCGGGAGGTATGACCGGGGAGGCCTCCGATACCTGGCTGAATCTGGCGGAGCTTATAAGCGATGGTCAGAAGATTGAAGTACCTTCCAGGGAGCAGGCGGAGGAGCTTGCGAAAGTCAGGGAGGAGGAAGAATCCGGCCTGGTGAATCTGAACACAGCGTCGGAGGAAGAACTGATGACATTGACCGGAATCGGAGAGGCCAAGGCAAGGGAAATTCTGAATTACCGTGAAGAGCATGGCGGCTTTCAGAAGCCGGAGGAGCTGATGGAGATTCCGGGTATCAAGGAAGGCGTTTTTTTGAAAATCAAGGATCAGATTACAGTATAAAAGAGGCGGAAAGCATGGGAAAAAAAGTATTGGTAGTAGATGACGAAAAGCTGATTGTGAAGGGACTGCGCTTCAGTCTGGAACAGGAAGGCATGGAAGTGGATTGCGCGTATGACGGCGAGGAGGCCCTGGAATATGCCAGAGCGACGGAGTACGATATTGTGCTTCTGGACGTTATGCTTCCGAAGCTGGATGGATTTGAAGTCTGCCAGCAGATCCGGGAATTTTCCAATATGCCGATCATTATGCTGACAGCCAAAGGAGAGGATATGGATAAGATCCTTGGGCTGGAGTACGGAGCGGACGATTATATCACAAAGCCCTTCAATATCCTGGAAATCAAAGCGAGGATCAAGGCGATCATGCGCCGGACCGGAAGGCCTGAAAAGGGACAGCAGAGCAAGGTCGTGGAGGCAGCGGATCTGAAGATGGATCTGGACAGCCGCCGCCTGTTTATCGCCGGCCGGGAGATCAATCTGACTGCCAAGGAATTTGACCTGCTTGAGCTTATGGCTTTAAATCCGGGCAAGGTATACAGCCGTGAGAATCTTCTGAATACGGTCTGGGGATATGAATATCCCGGAGACGTGCGGACTGTGGATGTGCATATCCGCCGGCTGAGAGAGAAGATTGAGGCAAATCCAAGCGAGCCGAAATACGTTCATACCAAGTGGGGGGTTGGGTACTATTTCCAGGCATAGAATTGTTTCTACATATCTGAAAAGTTTGAAATTCCGCATTCTGCTGGTAGTGCTGGCGGCGGGCTGGCTTCCAATGGCGCTGGTGGCTTTCAGTCTTCTTGGCAGCTATTATAACCGGGCGATTTCAAACAGAAGCACAGAGATTCAAAATCAGGGCAGGATCCTGGCCAATCAAATCCTGAATAATCATTATCTTGAAGATACGTCTTCGGAACTGATCGATGGAGAACTTTCGCAGCTTGCCAGCATGTATGATGGACGTATTGTGCTGATCGATCAGGATTTCCGGGTGGTCCGGGATACCTATGATCTGATCGAAGGGAGATTTGTAGTTTCGGAGGATGTGATCCGCTGCTTTAAGGGAGAGACTACAAATCAGACGACGGATCAGGGCTTTATCGAGATCCTGATTCCGGTAAAGGAAAATGAGAATCCGCAGGCTGCCTCCAAGGAGGAAACCGCTTCAAAGATACTTGGAGTGCTTTTGCTCAGCGTACCTACAGACAGTATTTGGGACAATGTGGACGCCCTGACCGGAGACGCGGGCGTATTTGTTTTGCTGTACGGCGTTGTGGTTACGGCTCTCGCAGTGCTTTTGTCGCATCTTTTGGTGCGTCCTGTGGATCACGTGGTACAGGAGCTGCGCCAGATTTCCAGCGGGCATTCCAACGAGGATCTGGCAGTAAAAAGTTATACAGAAACCACAGAGATCTCAGAAGAGTTTAACAAAATCATTACTCAGATGCGGGTGCTCGACGAGTCGAGACAGGAGTTTGTCTCCAACGTCTCTCATGAGCTGAAGACGCCGCTGACTTCCATGAAGGTGCTGGCGGATTCCCTTCTGATGCAGTCGGATGCTCCTGTGGAGCTTTATAAGGAATTTATGGGGGACATTGCTGAGGAGATCGAGCGGGAGAATAAGATTATCACGGATCTGTTGTCCCTTGTGAAAATGGATAAGAAAGCGGCCAGTCTGAATATTGAGCCGGTGGACATCAATGATCTGCTGGAGCTTATTCTGAAGCGGCTGCGTCCTATCGCGTCAAAGAAGAATATTGAGATGGTGCTGGAAAGCTTCCGGCCGGTGACTGCGGAGGTGGATTCCGGTCGTCTGACTCTGGCTTTTACGAATCTGGTGGAGAATGCTATCAAATACAACAAGGAAAACGGCTGGGTACACGTATCGCTGGATGCAGATCACAAGTTCTTTTATGTGAAGATTATGGATTCCGGCGTGGGTATTCCGGAGGAATCCCTGGATTATATTTTTGAAAGGTTTTACCGGGTGGACAAGTCTCATTCCAATGAAATTGATGGGACAGGACTTGGCCTCGCGATTGCAAAGGGAGCCATTCTTGTACACAAGGGAGCGATTAAGGTTTCCAGTCAGCTTGGAGAGGGGACGACCTTCTCTGTGCGGATACCGCTGAACTATATCGCATGATGCAGGAGGGATTTTTATGAGACGGAAAGCACGAAGAAAGGCAGCCGCTTTTCTGGTGTTGACTCTTCTGACCGTATTTTTATCCGCCTGCCAGGCAAACAGCGGTCAGACGGCGGAGAGCCAGGATCAGCAGGAAGGCTATCAAATTTATTATCTGGATACAAATGAAACGACTATCTCGTCGGTAAGCTATGAGCCGGAGGGAGAAGAAACCGAGGAACTGATTGACGAATTTCTGGAACAGCTTTCCACGGTTCCGGAGGACACGGAGCTTGCAGTGACGCTTCCTCAGGGAGTGTCGGTAGCAAGCTATGAGCTGACGGAGGGAGTGCTTTCCCTGCATTTTGACACGGCTTACCAGGAGATGAATAAGCTGAGAGAGATCCTATGCCGGGCGGCAGTTGTCCGCACGCTCTGTCAGATTCCGGAGGTAGAATACGTCTCTTTTCTGATTGGCGACAACCCGCTTCTGGATTCCAAGGAAACTCCCATAGGCCCCATGAATGCGGACAGCTTTGTGGAGAATCCGGGAAGCAGCGTGGATCTGACGGTGAATACGGTGACGCTTTATTTTGCCAATGCGGGCGGAGATCGTCTTGTGGAGGAAACGGTAAGTATTCGTTCCAACAGCAATGTTTCTGTGGAAAGACTTGTGGTGGAGCAGCTTATCCGCGGACCTCTTACGGAGGGCGCTTATCCTACGATTCCCCCTGAGACCAAGCTGGTCAGCATTTCCACAAAGGATGGGATTTGTTACGTCAATCTGGACAACGGTTTCCTGGCCCAGGGCTATGATGTGACGGAGGCGGTTCCGATCTATTCGATTGTAAACTCGCTGACCGCGATACCTGGCATCACCAGAGTACAGATCCTGATCAACGGAGAGACCAATCTGGTATATCGGGAAAGCATCCGGTTTGATACTATTTTTGAACGCAATCTGGATATTATTGAAGAAGTTGTAGAGGAAGAATGAGAAAAAGACCACTTTGTCTGGCGGCTCTTCTTCTGACGTTGGTCTTTTTGTTCCTTCCGGCCAGGATTTGGATGAATCCGGAGCCTTTGCCGGAAGGAAGGGAAGGACCGGAATTTCTGACCGGGGAGATCGTAAGGATCGAACCGGGAGGAAAGGCCGTCAGCCTGAAACGCACAAATCTTTCTGATACCGGAATCATTCTGGTATATTTCAACGCCGAAACCCAATTTTCTGTCGGCAATACCATACGAATTGAGAAAAATTTTGAACTGCGAGAACCGGAGAAGCCAACAAATCCGGGACAGTTTGACGCGCGTCTGTATTATCAGACCAAGGGCGTGGAGCTTCTTTGTTTTGCGGAGGAGGCGGTCCTCATAGACGATACGGTGCGTCCGGCAGCCCAGTTTTTTTACGGGCTGCGAAAGGAACTTGGCATCCGCTGCCGCACGTTGTTTGCCGAAAAATACAGGGGTGTGATCGGGGCAATGCTGCTTGGAGATAAAACGGAGCTGTCCGACGAAACCCAGGAGATCTATCAGAAAAGCGGAATGTCGCATCTTTTGGCGATTTCCGGACTCCATGTTTCCATTTTTGGAATGACACTGTATCGTCTGCTTCGGCGGATTGGCCTTCCATTCTGGTTTTCAGGTATCCCTTCCATGCTGCTGGTACTGTCTTACGGATGCCTGACCGGGATGAGTACCTCCACCGCGAGGGCTGTGATCATGTTTTTGGTTTCAGTGATTGCAGATCTCATAGGAAAAAGTTACGATATGCTGTCGGCGCTGGCCTTTGCCGCTCTGCTTCTTCTGGCGGAACAGCCCCTGTACGCGAAAAGCGCGTCTTTTTTACTCTCTTTTGGGGCGGTAGTCGGAATCGGCCTTGTCTACCCGGCTTTGCAGGAGATATTTCCCGCAAGAAAAAAGAAGCTGCAGGCGATACTTTTCAGCCTGTCCGTGCAGCTTATGACTTTGCCTATGGTGGTGAATTTTTACTATGAGGTTCCGCTTTACTCGGTTCTTTTGAATCTGATAGTGATTCCGCTTATGTCGGCCCTGATGTTTTCGGGGATTCTGGCGCTGGCTTTAAGTTTTCTTTCTCCCGGACTCGCCAGACTTCCGGCCCTTTTCTGCTCGGCCATTATGGAACTTTATGAGAAGCTTGGAAGCCTGTTCCTTGGCCTTCCGGGCTCTGTGCTGCGCTGCGGAAAGCCGGAGCGCTGGAAGCTTGTTCTGTATTATCTGTGTCTTGTGGTTTTTCTTTACTGGAGGCATCGGGTAAGGGAGGAAAAAAGGAAGCGGACAGCAGAGGCCGCGTCAAAGAGTGAAGAAGCGGAGGAAGAAGCAGAAAACAGGCGGGAGCCTTTTCTCATACAAAAGCGTCTTGCAGCGGCGGCCGGTTTTGCTTTTTTGAATCTTCTGCTGCTGGTACGGCTTCCGGGCGGTTTTCTGTTCGCCATGCTGGATGTGGGACAGGGGGAAGCTCTGTTTCTGCGGATGAAGTCCGGAACTACAGTGCTGATAGACGGAGGAAGTACCAGCGTGTCGAAGGTGGGAACTTACCGCATCCTTCCTTTCCTGAAGACGGAAGGGGTGGGAAGGCTTGACTATATTCTGGTTACACATACAGATCGTGATCATATCTCCGGCATCGAGGAGCTTCTGGAACAAAGCGGTCGTCCTGGATGCCTGAAAATAGGAACGCTGCTTTTGTCAGAGCAGTCCCGGAAGGAAGAGGCAGGAGAAAAGCTTGCAAAGCTGGCTTATGAGGCAGGGGTACGAGTGGACACACTGTCTAGGGGAGCTGTTCTGCGAGATGATTCAGCATCCCTTTCCTGCCTGTATCCGGTAAGAGGAGAGGAGTATGGGGACGCAAATGCCGCGTCTGTAGTTCTCAGGCTTACATATGGGGAATTTTCTATGCTTCTGACGGGAGATCTGGAAAAGGAAGGAGAGGAGAAAATACTGGAATATGGAGGAGGGCTTTCCTGCGATATACTGAAAGCCGGACATCACGGTTCTTCCACTTCCACATCAGAAGAATGGCTGGAAACGGTCTCTCCGGAACTGACGCTTATATCCTGCGGGAAGGACAATTCCTATGGACACCCTCACGAAGAGACTCTTGAGCGCCTTCGGGAGGCAGAAAGTCAGATCCTGATTACTATGGAGGAGGGAGCCATCGGCATACGCAGCGACGGGACAGGGTTTCGTGCCGCAGCTCTTAACTAAAAAAGAATTTCGCTCGCGAAATTCTCCGCGCGCGAGCGGGCTGCAAAGCAGCAATTTCCTCTCCGCGAGCTGCGCATCCTTGCACGGAGTGCATTTTGTTTCATGGGAAAGACCTTTTCTACTTTGCTTTCACACATTAACGTAACACGGTCTTTCCTATGAAATGAAAAAACGCCTGACTGTATGTCAGGCGCTGTAGCGGACGATCAGGATCTCGACGCTTAGGGTGTCGCTGATACGTCCTGTCTTCACTGCTTCCTCGGTATCCACGCAGTCTCTGACAGCCTCCTCAAGCTGCCGGAGAGTAAAGCTTCTGGCCTGCGTCATCAGACGCCCGGCTATAAAGGGAGCGACCTTGGCTCTGGAGGCGATACCGGCTTTGTCTACACCCTTGGCCATCAGGCTTTTGACCAGAAGAAGCTGATTGAACTGGCGGGCGATCAAAAAGAGAATCCGCATGGGCGGCTCTTTTAAAGCCAGCAGGTCATAATAGAGATCAAGGGCCTGACGCTGCTTTTTTTCTGCGATAGCCCGGATCATCTCAAAGATTTGTCCGGAAATCTGCATGGTACAGATCTCCTTTACATCTTCGGAGGTGATCACGTTCCGTCCTTCTGTGTAGCTTAAGAGCTTTTCTAGCTCCATATGAATATTTTCCATGTCGGAGCCGGTTCGTTCCAGAAAAAGCTGCAGCGTGGCTTCTGTGATCTTTTTATCCTCTTTTTGGAGCGTTCCCAGAATCCACTTTATCAGCGTGCGTTCGTCCTGAGTCTGGAACTCCGTAACCCTTCCGTATTTCTGGACCGCCTTGTAAAGCCGGTTCCGCTTATCCACCTCTGTTTCCACAAAGAGAAGGCAGGAAGTATCCGGCATATTCGGGATATAGTCTGCCAGCTCGTCGCATTTGTTTTTGAAGAAGCCGCTGTCCTCAATGAGAATCAGCCTGCGTTCAGAGAAGAAGGGCAGGGTGTCTGACAGGCTTATGATTTCCGCCGGGTCGATGCCCTTCCCCTCAAAATGCGAGAAGTTCATAGTATCCGCCGGATCGATCAGGGCATTTTTCAGCCGGTTTTTATACTGGTTGCGCAGATAAGCCTCATCTCCGTACAGGAGATAGGAGGTCTTGAAGCTGCCGTTTTTTATATCCTCTGCCAGCATTTTCATGGCGTCACCTCCATAGGAAACACAGATGCGGGTATAATAAAAAAACGCCCAACTGACGGTATTGGGCGTTTTTTGTTTATTTGAATTAAGCGATGCTGTTCACAGCCTTGGTCAGACGGGAAATCTTGCGGGAAGTGGTATTCTTGTGATACACTCCCTTGGAAGTCGCCTTGCTCATAACGGAGATTGCAGCCTTCAGGCAGGCCTTTGCAGTCTCAGCGTCCTTAGCGGCAACTGCAGCATCCACTTTCTTGATTGCAGTCTTAACCTCGGATTTGATCGCCTTATTTCTTGCAGTTCTTGTCTCGGCAATCAGAACCCTTTTCTTTGCAGACTTGATGTTAGCCAATCCGTACACCTCCAAATCATCATTCATACGATTTTTATCTGTAATTGTTCCGTAAAAGCCGGACACGGACGTCTTTACAAAACATACTCATTTATTGTAGGCCACGAAAGCTTTTCTGTCAATACATAATTTGCAAAAAAATGAGAAAACTGACTGTAGCAGATGACTGTTTCTACACGCGGGAGTTTGACAGTTGAATAATAAAAAAATACCCTGCAGGCTGCATAAAACCTGCTTTTTTTGTGTCAAATTTTTTGTTTTTTAGTATGTTATTTTATGTTATTTTGTGGTATGATAAGAGAAAGGAG
>DVLE01000066.1 GCA_018715645.1 Candidatus Merdisoma merdipullorum | reverse complement strand
TCTCGCCGATGATGACGCCGGAACCATGATCGATAAACAGTCCCTTTCCTATCGTGGCTCCGGGATGAATCTCGATCCCCGTCTTCCGTACCGTTCTCTGGGACAGCCATCTGGCCCAGAAATAATGTCCCTTCAGATACCACTTATGAGCCAGCCGGTAGCTTAAGATCGCCCGGAAGCTTGGATACAAAAGCACTTCCGCAGGCGTCTTGATCGCCGGATCACGCTCCGTGATCACCTGGAATTCCTCCTTGATATACTTGATAATTCCCATATTGACTCCCCTTTATCATTTTAAATACTTTCAATCGGCTTATCCGCGGCTGTAACACGCTCTTTCCTATGAAACAAAAAAAGGATACCCTCCTCTCCAAGAGACGAAGGTATCCGCGGTTCCACTCTTATTAAAGGACAGATCTGCCCTTTCACTCTGCCGCGTAACGCGCGCCCACGTATCCGGCTAACGCTTGCCGCGCTCACCGAATCAGCTCCCGGATGCACTTCGTCTGTCCTTTCGCCGGAACTGCTTTCAGCCGGTGGCCGTTCCTCTCTGCTGCTTCAGGTACAGATTACTTTTCCGTTCTCTGCCTTTTCCGTATTTGAAACATTGTCTACCTATATAGAATATGCAAAATGAAACATTTTGTCAAGTGTTGTCCCAAACCCTTCCCTGGTTACAAATCGTGCCCGGACCACGCCACATACGCACTCGCCGCGCTTACACGGTCTCATTGATATAGATTCCATCGAGAACACGGATCTTTTCCAGCTTTTCCAGGACAGCCTCCGGATTCCCCGCGGAGGAAAGCCGCGGCAGCTCGCCCGCTCCCAGCATTCCGCAGAGGAAGCTTCCCAAATCCGCGATAGACACACTAAGCTCCGGCTCGCCCTCTGACGGGAGCAGACGGCTTCCCTCTTCTGTGAATTTCCAGAGAAAGATTCCATTGTTCTCTGAAAGAATCCTGTCCTCTATCTGTATCAGCAGCGTAAATGGTTCCTGCGCTCCGATCCTGCTCACAAACCCCGGCAGAAATACAAGCCGGAACATCATGGGCGTACTCTCCCATTCCGTCCAGGGAATATGACGCCTTTCATAAGCGGCGTCTTTTTCCGTAAAAAGCTCGTAATCCTCCGAAAGCTCCTCCCGGCTTAACGCCGCCAGCCCTTCCTCATCGTCATTTCCCATGAGCCGGAAGTCAAAGGGCGTGTAGATCGCCTCGTCCGCAGGCATCAGAAAGGTAAAAGGCAGCTCCTGCTCCTCCATATCCTGAAGAGCCTTTGTCAGCAGCGCGCGCATCAGTCCTCTGTGCCGGTAAGAGACCTTCGTCGCCACAGCCACCAGATAATCCGCTGGCACAGTCTCGCCCCGGAAGCAGAAAGTATAGGGGTTCCGGTGCAGCATGGATACGATCTGTCCGTCCTCCTCTGCCACAAGTATCTGATTGTCCGCCGCCTTAATCTGATAATAAGCGTCCACAAACGCCTGCTCGTCCTCCACAAAGACTTCCTCATACAGAGCGCGGGAACGCTCATGCTCTTTTCTGTCCAGATAACGTATCTCCATTTTCGTCACCTCTCTGATGAATGTTCAGCCTGGCCGCTACTCCTCCTGAAATCCGCCGCAGCCGGAACAGCCGCCGCAGCCGCCTTTCGTTTCCATAATATCTTCGTAGGCGTAAGCCGCCGGGATCAGCGCACAGATCGCCTGGGAAGAAATACCTTCTCCCGTGCCGGTAAAGCCAAGCCCCTCCTCGGTCGTCGCCTTGATATTCACCTGGCTTTCCTCGATCCCAAGCACCCTGGCGACATTGGCGCGCATGGTCGGAATATGAGGCGCCATTTTCGGTCTCTGCGCAATGATCGTCGCGTCAATATTGCCGATCACATAATCCGCTTCCTCCAAAAGCTTGCCTACATGTTCCAAAAGCTTCAGGCTGGAAGCTCCTTTATAGGCAGGATCCGAATCCGGAAAATGCTGTCCGATGTCTCCAAGAGCTGCCGCGCCCAGAAGCGCGTCCATAATCGCATGCAGCAGGACATCCGCGTCCGAATGTCCCAAAAGTCCTTTTTCATAGGGAATCTTCACGCCTCCGAGAATCAGATCCCGATCCTCCACCAGTCTATGCACGTCGTAACCCATTCCTACCCGCATTTTACACCTCATTTCCTCCGCAGTCTATACTGCGAAAAATTCTTTTTGATTCCTTTGCCAAACAGCCGCCTGTCTTCCTTTTACCGACAGTCTTTCTCTTTTAAAACAGCGCCAATCACGCTCCACTGCCCTGTAAGCGCCTCCAGGGAACACGCCGCGTTTGCCGGACTTGTGGAAGGCAGACGTATAGCCTCCCGTCCAGTCACCGGATACAGATATTTTTGATACAGCCGGAAGGCTGTGCCTCCGTTCGTATAAATCTGCCGAATCCTGGCTGTATCGAGAATCTTATCCAGCTTATTCGGGATCACATCCTTAATGCTGCTGTCGCTGGAACCCTGGATCTCACAGCTTGCGATTACATCCCAGACCGCAATCCGGTTCTTCAGAAGGAACTCTCTTTTCTCCGGAATCGTCCGGGGCGTTTCCTGTTCCGTCACGGCCGCCAGAACCTTCCAGAACCTGTTTTGGGGATGATGATAAAAAAACCCGGCCTCCCTGGATTTGACCGAAGGAAAACTTCCCAGAATCAGGACGCAGGAATGACAGTCGTACACCGGAGCTATCTCATGCAAAGCGTGCGCCATAGCTTTCTCCTCCGTTAAAACAAAAAGCCCAAAAACACTGCCTGTACAATGTCTTTGAGCTGTTCGTAAATAGCGAGGAAGGGACTTGAACCCCCGACACTGCGGGTATGAACCGCATGCTCTAGCCAGCTGAGCTACCTCGCCGTAATGGGACCTATAGGGCTCGAACCTATGACCCTCTGCTTGTAAGGCAGATGCTCT
>DVLE01000065.1 GCA_018715645.1 Candidatus Merdisoma merdipullorum | reverse complement strand
CCTGGGCTTCTTTTCTTGTAATGCTCAAGTCCTGGGAAAGACCAAAAGAACTGATTCCATATACGATACCAAAATTTACAGCTTTCGCATTCCTTCTCTGTAAAGGCGTAACCTTGGCAAAAGGCACATGAAATACCTGAGAGGCCGTAAGGCGGTGAATATCCTGAGCCTCCCGGTACGCCTGAATCAGATGTTCGTCTCCCGACATATGGGCCAGCACCCGCAGCTCTATCTGGGAATAGTCCGCATCCACCAGCACAAAGCCATCTTTCGGTATAAATACCTTTCGGATTCTCCGGCCAAGTTCCATACGGATCGGAATATTCTGAAGGTTCGGCTCCACGCTGCTTAAACGTCCTGTAGCCGTAATCGTCTGCTGGAAGGTCGTATGAATCCGTTCATCCTCCCCGATATAGGCAGCCAAGCCGTCCGCATAGGTAGACTTCAGTTTCGCAAGCTGGCGATATTCCAGAATATCCGCCACAATCGGATGATCCGGCGCCAGCTTTTCCAGCACATCCGCAGAGGTGGAATAACCTGTCTTCGTCTTTTTGCCGCCCTTCATTCCCATCTTGTCAAACAGGATCACTCCAAGCTGCTTGGGCGAATTGATATTAAAGGTCTCTCCGGCCTCCTCATAAATCTTTGTTTCCAGCTCCCCGATCCGTACGGCAAGCTCATCGCCGTATGTCTTCAGGGCTTCCGCATCTACCCGAATACCGGCTCTCTCCATCCGGTAAAGCGTAAACACCAGGGGCATCTCCAGCTCCCGGTAAAGCCTGTCCATGCCGGATTCCCGAAGTCTGTTCAAAAGCACAGGCAGCACGCTGTAAAGGACATAGCTTGCATATCCTCCATAGACCAGAAAATCCTCCGGCTTTTCTTCCATGACATGGGAAAGGCTGTCCTTTCCAAATAATTCTGCACGGGAAGGAATCATGAGCCCCAGATATTCCTTTGCAAGCTCCTCATTGGAATAACTGTCCTTTAACGGATTCAAAAGGTAGGCCGCTATCTCCGCATCCAGAAAAACAGCCTCTTTCTCCGGTTCAAAGGGCAGACCATTTCCTCCGGCCGCCTTTTCCAAAAGCGCCAGCTCCTCCTTAAGTCCCAGACAGACAATTTCGCCGGCCCCTTTAAGGGCGCCAAGGAGCCGCTCCAAAAGCCAGCCCTCCGTCACAAAGCCCTGGACCGGAATCAGGCAGGTCTCCTTTTCTGAAAATGTCAGTGAAAGAGCCAGCACATGGCCGTCCTCCCGAAGCAGAGAAAAGGCCAGCCGCTTTGCTCCTTCCGCGCTCGTCAGAAGGTTTTCCGCCTCTCCAAAATCCTCCACCAGCCGGAACTTCTTTTCTATCTTTTCATTGGCAGGCGCTTCCACAGAAAAACGGGAAAGCATATTTTTAAATTCCAGCTTCTTCAGAAGCTGATATGCTTCCTCCGTATAAATATTTCCGAGGCGGGCCGCCTCCCAGTCATATTCATAATCGCAGTCTATGTCGATGGTTGCAAGGGTTTTGCTCATCTGCGCCATATCGTAGTGCTGGCGCAGTGCTTCCTTTGCCCGGTTCGGCTTGATTTCCTCCACATGCGCGTAGGCATTTTCAATGCTTCCATACTGAACGATCAGGTTGGTAGCCGTCTTCTCTCCGATTCCCGGAACACCGGGAATATTGTCCGCCGAATCTCCCATCAGGGCCTTCAGCTCAATAATCTGCAGAGGCGTCACCTGATAGCGGTCTATCACATCCTGGGTATAGTAATTCTCAGTCTCTGTCACTCCGCCTTTCGTCTTTGGCAGACGAATCCGGATATGATCCGTGGCAAGCTGAAGAAGATCCCGGTCGCCGGATAACACCGTAACCTCCATGCCCTTCTTTTCACTGCGTTTTGCTACAGTTCCCAGCAGATCGTCCGCCTCCAGACCTGCCTTTTCCATAGTCGCGATCCCCATTGCATGGAGTACGTCCTTCAGGACAGGAACCTGTTCATGAAGCTCCTCCGGCATGGGCTTTCTTGTTCCCTTATACGCCTCATACATCTGATGCCGGAAAGTAGGCGCCTTCACATCAAAGGCCACCGTCAAATAATCCGGCTTTTCCTCGTCCAGAACCTTAAACAGCGTATTCAGGAAGCCAAAGATCGCATTCGTGTGGAGTCCCTCTGAATTGGTCAGGTTCGTCACCCCGTAAAATGCCCGATTTATAATGCTGTGGCCGTCCACCAGCAGAATCTTCTCACTCATAATCTCATAATCTCCATCACAATAACCACAACCAGGGCCGCCATCGCAAGCACCTGGGAAAATGTATAATAAATATTGAAAAGCTTTCTTCCTTTCACCCGCTCCTCAGACGCGTAAAGAGCTTCTTCCAGAAGGTTGTGCATGTCCTGCCCCTCGTTTTCTCCGTCGAGCTGGGCCAGGCCCGCGTACAGCGTATAGTAGATTTCCAGTTCCTCATGACAGGCGCTGCAGCCGTATATATGGTCAAGAAAAGTCTCCAGCTCCTTGTCTGTCAGCTCGTCATTGATATATGGCATAATCATCGATTCTGCTTCCTTACAGGTCATGAGACTTCTCCTTTCCCATTGTTTCTTAATGCCATACGGCGCTGGTATAATGTCTCCCGACATTATACCATGTCCTTCGGACATGGCCCCTCCGGGGGATTTCAGGTATAATGTCTCCCGACATTATACCATACCTCTGTAAAAAAGTACAAGTCTGCTTTATGTCGGGAGACGGGCTATTGTTCCGCTCCGGCTACGGATATTCTTCCTGAAATTCCTTTTTGTATCCGTAGACTTTTAGCCTCCTCTACGGATACCTTGCCCGAAATTTTAATTTACATCCGTAGACTTTCAGCTCCGGCTACAGATGTTTTGCCTGAAATTCCTTTTTGTATCCGTAGTTTTTTAGTCCAGACTACGGATGCTTTGCCTGAAATCTCAATTTGTATCTGTAGTCTCTGCTCTCTTGCTACAGATACTTTGCCCAAATTCCTAATTTGCATCCGTAGTCCCCTGTTTTTGACTACAGGTATTCTGCCTGAAATCTCAATTTACATCCGTAGTCCTTTGTCCTTGGCCGCAAAGGGAGTGAAAAGACAGATGCGCCCTTTTTGTTCCACTTTTCCTGGAACAAAAAGGGCGCATCTGTGGCCTGATTCATCCTTCCCAGCGCTGCATAGCAGCCTTTTAATCAGTTGAAGGATTTCGGATCCGGATATTTATCCGGGCTTATCGAATAGCCATTGTCGTACTTGATCGTCATATAGAGAGTTTCCTCCCCGTGTACAAGCTTTACATAGCAAACGCCGTCTTCAAAGGAATCCGTAACATTCATTTTCTGATCATAATAATAAACCCAGACAGTTCCGTCATCCTCATACTCTACATCCGGCATGGAAAGCTCCTCCATAATTTCTTCCTCTGTAAGAGCACGCTCGCTCCCATCCGATTCGATTGCCACGCCTCCGCCTGACAGCGTTTCGGTTGATCCATTCTCCGACTGATAGGTCACATCATAACTCCCAGTCTCATCGATTACCAACTCGGCGTTCGTCTGATCCCCATGAATCCAGAGCTGAATCGTGCGCTGAATCCCGCCTACATTTGCCGCATATGCCACTCCTGTGCTGCCTGCGATGAGAAAGACTGCGGCAGCGGCTGCCGCCGCCTTATTCATATAAGTATGTTTCTTCCTTTTTTTCATTATGTCGCATACCTCCAAAGGCTCCATTCCGAAGGAAGCCACCGTGTCAAACATTCTTTTATACTGTTCTTTGTCCGTCATGATCCTTCCTCCTTAAATACATCCCGTAAGAAACTTCTTCCTCTGGACAACCGCATTTTCACATTGCCTTCCGTAATCCGGAGAATCTCCGCAATTTCCTTTATGGAGAGGTCTTCATAATAATATAAATGAATCACGTTCCGATACTTTTCAGGGAGTTTCATAACTGTCTCAAACAGTTCGTATTCTTCCCTGCTTTCAAAAGGGATTTCATTTATGTAATCATCCAGGGCTATTTTATTTTTCCGCCAAAAAGATCTGGAAATGTCTTTCGCCCTGTTTATGGCTACCCGCAGCAGCCAGGCCTTCAGATGCTCCTCGTCGTGAAATTGTTTCTTTGTCGTATAATACTGAACAAACGTATCCTGGACCACGTCGTTGGCGTCCTCCGCATTCTTGCAGATATGAAACGCTGCCGCATACAAGCTTTTCTGATAGCATTCGATCAGTTCTTCCAGCGATTGTCTCATAAACAGTTCCTCGGTTTCTATATTGCTTTGAAAGGTCCTTTCACTTATAACACGTCTCAGGAAGCAAAAAGGTAACAAAAAAACATATTTTTGTCAATCCAAGGTACATTTTTTCATATAGAAAGAGCAGACCTTCCTGGTTTCCCCATACCGGACAGATCTGCTCTTTTCAAGGGATGTATCTTTTTGAAGATGTTTTCAGGATGCCATTTCTTCTGGATGTACTTCCTTGAGGCTTTCCAGGATCTGCTGTGCGGAAAGACCGTTCTCCTGCATATAGCGATACAGCTCCGCCATCTCCTCGTCCCGTTTTGCTGCCAAAAGCTCCTTGCGTTCCTTTTCCAGCGACTGCAGGGCCTCTGTATGCTTTCGGATCTTCTCCGCGTTTTCCTCAAGAAGCTCGTCGTATGATTTTCTCGCCTTTGTTCTGGGTCTAGCCATAGTCTTGTCCTCCTGTATTTTATGCTATTCCCATTATATACAGAAAATGGAAGTTTTATGCCGGAATGCTAAAAAAATTAAACCTTTACATCTCTCCCTCTGGTATTCTATACTTGTATTAATGTTGATGCGCCTGGATATTCCAAATCCTTGCCCTTAATTGACAATGGCGCTGCAGCAGCAATTATGTTTCAGACTTGCAAGGGAGAAATACTTTCATTATGAAAAAAGAACGATTCCGAAAACTCTGTGCCGCCTTTGATGCATGTTCCCAAAAACGGGGAAGCTATCTCCTCGTCTATACCTGTGCCTTTATCCTTCTGGCACTCCTCGTCTATTTCCCGTTTCTGTACAACGGAAAATCCCTGATCTGGAAGCCGGACGGTCTCACCCAGCACTATAATGCCCTCGTCTATATCGGGAACTGGGGACGCTCCATTCTTCGCACCCTCTTTACAGAACACAGGCTTTCCATTCCGCTCTGGGATTTTTCCATAGGCTATGGCTCGGACGTACTGACCACCCTCCATTATTATGTTATCGGCGATCCGCTGAACCTGCTGGCAGTCTTTACTCCGGTGCGCTACACAGAATTTCTCTATGGCGCGCTTATCGTTCTGCGCCTCTATCTGGCCGGACTTTCCTTTTCCTATTTCTGCTTCCAGATGAAACAGGGGCGTACGGCTGTGCTGGCCGGTTCCCTGGCCTACGCCTTCTGCGGCTATGCGCTGGCTCTCGGAGCCATGCACCCGTATTTTCTCAATCCTCTGATCTATCTGCCGCTTCTGCTTCTCGGCGCGGAACGTGTCCTGCAGAAGAAAGGCCCGCACCTTCTTATTGCTATGACTGCCTTGTCCGCCGTCAGCAATTTTTATTTCTTTTATATGCTGGTCATTCTTGTCGTGCTGTACTGCGTCATCCGTTTTTGCACCGCAAAGCATGACAATTTCCTGAAAGAGCTTTTTCCTGCTGTGGGAAGAATGCTTCTGTTCTCCCTTTTGGGGACGGCTATCGCCGCCGTGACCCTGCTGCCCGTAGTTCTGCAGTTTCTTTCGGACGCCCGCTCCGGCAGCGAACTGACCTATCCCCTCCTCTACGGCTGGAGCTATTATGAGGAATTTCTGGATCAGTTCCTGTCCCTGGAGTACTCCAACGCCTGGACCTACTTAGGATATGTTCCGGTAGCTCTGCTCTGCGTATTCCTTCTCTTTTTCAAAAGAAAACGCCTGCGCGGGCTGAAAGTAGGTTTTGTGATTCTTACGGTCATGCTTCTGCTTCCCGCGGCAGGCTCCGCCATGAACGGCTTTTCCTATGTGGCAAACCGCTGGGGCTTCGGATATTCCTTTTTAGTGGCTCTGATCCTGGTTGTACTCTGGCCGGAGCTTTTCTCCCTCTCCAACCGGGAGAAGGCCGGCATCCTGCTGCTGACCTTCCTTTATCTGGCTGTCCTCATTCTTTTTCCGACGGCCGGATCCGCGGACGCCTTCGCAGGACTTGCGCTCCTGCTGCTGACCATGGCCCTCGTAAGCTTTGGACCTTCCCTCTTCTCTTTCGTCTCCCAGGCTGTGAACCGGAGACGGCTGATGAACGTGGCTGTCCTGTTTCTTATATCTTTCAGCATCGCCTCAAACGCCATTTCCTATGCCGACATACATGCCGACGGCTATACGAGCCGCTTTGTGGACAGGGGCGAGGGCTTTGAAGAACTGGAACATACCTCCTCAGGAATGATGAGTCTGTTCTACCGGGACGATTCCGATTTTTCCCGCTTTGCCCAGGAACTGACGCCTCTGCGCAACAGCAGCCTGAACCACAACGTCAACACCATCGAATATTACTGGAGTCTGTCCAACGGCCGGATCACCAGCTTTTTTGACGAGCTTGCCATTCCCTTTGAGGAAAGAGCCTTTAAATACGACGATGTAGACAACCGCGCGGCCCTTCATGCCCTGGCTTCCGTGCGCTACTATGTCTCGGAAGATCCCAACACCTCCCTTCCTTACTCCTTTACTGATACGGAAGTACGCGAATATCTTGGAGACAATTATTATGTTTCAAAGACTGAGGAGACCCTTCCTCTTGGCTATACTTATGAAGGATACATCTCCAGAGAGGATTATGAATCCATGTCCTACATCGAAAGACAGCAGGCGCTCACCCAGGGGCTTGTCTGCGAAACGGTTCCGGACGGCTACGAGGAAGCTGATGTGTCCTTTAATGACAGCCAGATCTCTTATGAAATCTCCTGCGGATCGGATGTCTATGAGCTTGGCGGTTCTTTTTATGCGGCAGCCCCGGACACACAGCTTACACTGACCTTTTCCGCTCCTGCCGGCTGTGAAACCTATCTTTTGATTCGCGGAATGAGCGCCCAGTCGGTCACCGACCTTGAGCTCTACACGACGGAGCCCTTTTCCGTTCTTCCGGAGTTTGACTGGGATTCCCTTTCTCTCTACGAACAGAATGAACTGCGCCGTAACGCCCATTATACCCAGGACATCTCCCGGTTTACACTGAACTGCCGCTCTGAATACGCGGATACCAACTTTTCCTATTATGCGGCTCTCACGGAAAGCTCCTTTGACCGGACCGATTATCTGATCAACCTGGGATACAGCGATACGGAACAGACGCAGGCTGTCATCACCCTCCCGTATGCGGGAATCTACAATTTTGAAAGCATCGAGGTGATTTCTCTTCCCATGGAGCCCCTTTCTGGGCAGCTTGACGCTCTGAGACAGGATACCCTGGAAAATGTCAGCTTCGGCACCAACCAGGTCACCGGAACCATATCTCTGTCAGAAAGCAAGCTTCTTTGTCTGTCTATCCCTTACTCTGAAGGCTGGACCGCTTACGTGGACGGAAAAGAAACAGATCTGTTTGCGGCCAATACGATGTATATGGGACTTGCCCTGGACGCCGGGGAGCATACCATTGAGCTTCGATACTGTACTCCCGGTCTGAAAATAGGACTTTGCGTCAGCGCGGCCGGCCTTGGCTGCTGGCTTGTCTTTTTCCTGGCAGACAGGAAACGAAAGAAACGCCCCCTTGCAAATTAAGGATACAAAAGCCTGAAGAAACAGAAAATGCCTGAAAAGTCTTTGAATCATGTGAATCATAGACTTTTCAGGCATTTTTTTATCTGGGCAAAGTCCTCCAGCTATTCTGAAAATCAGTCTCTTCTGCTGACGCTTCCGGATTCATTCAGCAAGCAAAGGCACCAGTCTTTGCCTGTCCACATCCACAAGTCCCCGTGTCGTCAGCTTGATATGCGGAATTACGGGAAGGCTTGCAAAAGCCATCGTCATAAACAATTCCTTTCCTTCCGGAACGCCAAGTCCGCCAAGGCTCTCTCTTACAAGCTCATTCTGACTGGCCGCCTCTCCCGCCGACGCGCCTGTCATAAGACCGGCATAAGGCAAAGGCATCTCGGCCAGCACCTTTTTATCCCTGACCACCGCCATGCCTCCGCCAAGCTCGCAGATCCGGTTGGCAGCAAAAGCCATATCCTCCTCGTCCGCGCCCATCACAATCAAATTGTGGGAATCATGAGATACGGAGGCGGCCGCAGCGCCCTGGCGTATCCCCGTACCCTGAATAAAACCAAGGCCGATATGTCCGGTATTGCTGTGCCGCTCAATCACCGCGATTTTCACCAAGTCATTTTCCGGATCCATGCCGTTTTGGGAATCAAAATCAATCTCTCTTGGCACTTCTTCCGTCAAGAGCTGTCCCTCCACCAGTCCAATCACCCGGCAGCAGTGAATCCCCTCAAGCTCCAAGCGAAAATCCTTTGAAGAAAGCCTGTCCATATGAAACGAACCGCATACGGCGCTCTCCCATTTTGGATTCAGAACCGGATTCGGAAATGGAAGAAGCTTTCCGGCGGACACCACCTTTTTCCCCTTCTTGTATACGTCCCGGACAGCCACGGTTTCCAGGTCATCCAGCACCAGCAAATCCGCCTGATAGCCCGGCGCTATGGCGCCCACTCTCTTGAGTCCAAAATATTCCGCAGCCTGAAGCGTCGCCATACGGATCCCTGTGACCGGATCCTTTCCCCTGGCTGCAGCCTGCCGGATAATATCGTCAATGTGTCCGCCCTCCAAAAGATCTGCCGGGTGCTTGTCGTCCGTCACCAGCAGACACCGATGGAAAAAGGGCTCGTCGAACAATGGAAGAAGACCTTCCAGATTCCGGGCCGCCGTTCCCTGGCGAATCATCACCCACTGGCCTTTCCGAATCCGCTCTTTTGCTTCCTCTGCCAGAGAGCATTCGTGATCATCTCCGATTCCAGCCGCAATATAACGATCCAGCTCCCGGCCGGTCAGAAGCGGGGCATGACCATTCACCGTAAGACCTCGCCTGCGGGCGTCGTCAATCTTCTTCTGAAGTCCGGCGTCTCCGTTTACAACCGCGTGATAACTCATCACTTCTCCCAGTCCAAGCACCCGCGGATGCTCATAAAAGGGAGCAATGTCCTCCGCCTCCAGACACGCGCCCGTCTCGTCAAATTCCGTCGCCGGAACGCAGGAGGGAATCATCAGATAAACTTCCAGAGGAAGGCCCTCGCTTGCTTCCAGCATAAAAGAAAGACCAGCACTTCCGCATACATTGGCAATCTCGTGCGGATCGGCTACCACGGCCGTCGTCCCGTGGGGAAGGGCCGCCCGCGCGAACTCCGCCGGAAGCAGCATCGTACTTTCGATATGGATATGTCCATCGATAAAGCCCGGACAGAGATATTTTCCGGAAAGATCCTCCGTCACGTCGGCATCTGCCTCCTGATAGTCGCCTACCCCAAGGATTCTGCCGTCTTCCAGCAAAACCTGACTCTGTTCTTTTTCTCCCGTAAATACATTGATTACCGTCCCATTTTTCAGCAGTGTCCGCATCGCCGCCTCCTTATCTGAACCATTTTTTCGTTACCGGAAGCCAGAACTGCACCAGCGGCCCCGTGAGCGCCACTGCCGCAATCGTCCCTGCTCCCACTGTTCCTCCAAGAATAAAACCAAGCACTACAAAAAACAGATCGCAGCCCACCCGAATCCAGCGAAACTCTACAGCCTCTATCTTATCAGAGAGGATGACCGCCACCAGATCATTCGGTCCCGTTCCGGCGTTGCTGTTGATTACGATGGACATGCCAAGCGCCAGGATCACACAGCCCGCCAACATACTCACGCACCTCACGGCCATAGTGGAATCACCATTTACATAGCCTCCCAGCAGCCAGGTAAACAGATCGATAATCGGACCGCCGCAGAACGCGCAGACCACAGTACCCGGCTTTACATATCCCTTGGTGGTAAAAAGCATCACCACCATGAGAATGCAAAGTACAATCACATGAACCGTTCCCACCGACAGGCCGCATACCAATGATAGTCCCTGGATAAAGACCGTAAAGGTATCCGTTCCCAGCTCCGATAAAAGAAAGAGCGTAACGCCCAAATGCGCGATGGTAAGGCCCAGCAAAAGAATGAGAAGCGCCCGTATCCAATCCTTTAAACTTCTGTCCGATGTGTCTGCCGCAAATTTTACTTTTTCCCCCGCCATACAATCCTCCGCTCCCGTGAACAACTGCTCCCAGTGAAAAAGAGCATATTTCCCGCCGCGCAAAAAAACAGCGCTATAGAATAATCTTTCGATTATTTTACAACACTGTCCTGCTTTTGTCTACTGCCGGCGATGGGACTTGAACCCATACGCGGTTGCCCGCAACAGATTTTGAGTCTGCCTCGTCTGCCATTCCGACACGCCGGCTTGCTGCGTATATCATCTGCAACGAACTATATTCTACCACACGCCAGACAAAATAGCAAGCAAAAATTCTTCAACCTTTTACCGCCGCAGTTTTTCAAGAACTTCCTCAAAATATGCCGGAAGCGGAGCCTCAAACTCCATGTATTCTCCCGTGGAAGGATGAATAAACCCAAGCACCATCGCATGAAGGGTCTGGCCTTCCAGACGGAATGGATTCTTGCCGCGGCCATAGACCTCGTCCCCCAGAAGCGGATGTCCAATACTCGCCATGTGAACGCGGATCTGATGCGTACGCCCTGTCTCCAGGCTGCACTCAATATAAGTATAAGCGCCGAAACGCTCCAAAACCCGGTAGTGAGTGACCGCATGTTTTCCGCCGGAGCGGACTACCGCCATTCTCTTCCGTTCCACAGGATGACGGCCTATGGGAGCGTCCACAGTACCCTCGTCTTCTTTCAAATTGCCGCAGACGACTGCGCGGTAGCGGCGTGTAATCGTATGAGCCTTTAACTGTTCCGCCAGGGCATTATGCGCGCGATCGTTTTTGCAGGCGATCAATACGCCAGTCGTATCTTTGTCTATCCTGTGGACAATTCCCGGACGCAGCACCCCGTTGATGCCCGAAAGTCCATCCCGACAATGGAACATAAGCGCATTTACAAGAGTACCCGAATAATGGCCGGCGGAAGGATGCACGACCATGCCCTTTGACTTATTGATCAGGATTACATCTTTATCCTCATAAAGAATGTCAAGGGGGATATTTTCCGGGAGAATCTCCGGTTCCCTGGCCTCCGGCACGGAAAGCTCTATCTCCATCCCAGGCGCCAGCTTCGCGCCCGCCTTTGCAGGCTTTCCGTTCAGGAGTACGCCGCCATCCCGAATCAGCTTTTGCAGATAAGACCGGGAAATCTCCGGAACACATTCTGCCAGATAACGATCCAGACGGCTTCCCTCCGCCTGTTCCGACACCTCAAAGCTCCTGACTTCTTCCATTTTTCTTCCTCAGACTCAGAAAACTTAAATCATCCTCCTTGTATACAAAAAGGACTAAAACCGCGAGCAGAACAGCGCCAACCGTCACATAACAGTCAGCCACATTGAACACCGGGAAATCGATCAGTTTAAAATACAGGAAGTCTACCACATAGGAATAGCGCATCCGGTCGATAAGATTACCAATGGCTCCGGCTGTGAGAAGCACTCCTACCAGCCGCATCAGGAAAAAACGGCGGCCGGCCGGCAGACGATTGTAAAAGTACGCGATCAATACAAGAATCGCCGCCGTACATATCAGAAATATTCCTTTTTGTCCCTGCAGAATCCCAAAAGCGGCTCCTCTGTTCTCCAGATAGTGCAGCTCAAAGACTCCATCCCAAAGCACGATCGGGCTCTGCCCCTTTAAATGCAGCACCGCCAGATATTTCGTCCACTGATCAAGGCCGATCAGCAGGGCAGCCGCCAGAATACCAATTAGATTTTCTCTCTGTTTCGTCATGCTACCTGTCCTCTGTAATCCATGTAATCGCGTCCAACAATTCTTCCTCCGTCACAGTCCGGTCTATAAAGGCTTCTCCCACACTTTTCAGAAGGATAAATCTGATACTGCCTGCGTCCATCTTCTTATCCGACTTCGTCGTCCGCAGTACCTCTGCCGCGTCAAGACCGTCTGTTCTGACGGGTAGGGAAAAACGCTCAAATGTCTCGCAGATCCGCTGAAGCTCCCCTTCCTCTATCAATCCGCGTTTCCAGGAAAGATAAGCGGCGGCAGCGCAGCCGATCGCCACGCACTCTCCATGATAGAGCTGAAAGTTCTTCAGCTTTTCCACCGCATGGCCTATCGTATGTCCAAAATTCAGAAGAGCCCTCTCCCCCTGTTCGGTCGGATCCTTCTCCACCACATCCCGCTTAATCCGGCAGCTCTCCCGGATCATAGGAAGCAAGGCTTCCGGTCGCCTGTCCAGAATGGCTTCCCGATTCAAGACAAGCCAGTGGAAGTATTCCCCGTCTTTAATCAGGCCATGCTTTATGATCTCCGCCATTCCCGATGCAAACTGTCTTTCGGGAAGCGTCTGAAGCACGGAAAGATTCATATATACCAGACGCGGCATATGAAACGCGCCCACCATATTTTTATAGCTGTCAAAATCCACTCCCGTCTTGCCGCCGATACTGCTGTCCACCTGCGCAAGAAGCGTCGTAGGAATCTGGATGAAATCGATGCCCCGCAGATATGTGGCAGCCGTAAAACCTGTCAGATCTCCAATCACACCTCCGCCCAGCGCCGCCAGCATATCTTTCCGGTCAAAATGCTCCAGAATCAAATGCTCATAAAGCCCCTTCACCGTATCCAGCGTCTTAAACTCCTCTCCCGCCGGAATCGTATAGACGGTCACATACGCGAAAGCTTTCCAAAGGCTTTCCTGAACTTCCCGGACATACAGCGGTCCGACCTTGCTGTCCGTCACAATACAGATCTTTCTTCCTTCTGCTCCAAGCCCTGCCGCACTGTCCGACAGCTCCTCAAAATTCTGTTCCAGTCTGATAGAATAGCAGAACTTTCCGTCTCTGTGTACCGGAAGCGTCCGTCCTTCTTTTTCCATAAGACCTTCCACCTTTCCCGGCGCAGGAAACCTGCGTCGTCTGTCCTTACATTATTCGCAGCGGTTCAGGAGAACCGCCGCCTTTTAGATATAGCGCAAAAGCGTTACGTATTCCCGTCCTTTCCTGGACTGCCCGCCGCTTCCCTGGAACCGGAATCTTCCCAGCCCCCGCACTGACACCAGGTCCCCCTCCTTCGGCTGATAGCCGTTGGAGGTAACAAGCTTTCCGTTTACAAATACCTTGCCGCCCTCAATAAGCCCTGTAAGACTGCTTCTGGAACTTCCAAAAGCCAGCGACAAAAGCCTGTCCAGACGTACGGAAGCCACAGTCCCCGTCACCTCCTTGTACCGGGGCTCATAGTGAAAGTCCTCTGCCTCCACCTGTCTTACATACACTGTCGTATGGCGCACTCTTGTCAGATTGTCGCAGATAAACGGAGCCATTCTCTCCAGGCAAAACAGATAGGCATGGCTCCCCTCTACCAAAATATCCCCCAGACAGCTTCTGTCAAGCCCCAGGTTCAGCACAGCTCCCAGGTAATCCCTGTGTGTCAATTCCTCCGCAAACTTTTCCTGAAGTGGAGAGATGCTCAGACAGCGGATAGGATACTCCGTACAAAACAGGGGAGCCTCAGGCTGAAATGCTGCTATCTGACGCTCCGCTAGTTCATAGCCGCCAAAGCTTTCCGTCGTGAGATAGGAAAGCTTTGCACGGATTCCCTGAAAAATATTCAGTTCATTCAGATTTAAAAAGTCGGAATAGGTGGCGATCCCCCGCCGGTATGCCAGTTCACCCAGCTCAAGAAGCCGTTTTTCCAACTGTTGTTCTTCCCTTGTCATACTTTCAGAATTTGCTGTACACAGAAGGGATCTCAATGGAACCGCTTAAAATATCCTGAAGATCACCTGATATATCCACATTTTTTGGTGTCACAAGAAAGATGAAAGCGGATACCTTCTGAAGATTGCCGCCGATAGCGAAACAGGAACCAGAAGTGAAATCAATAATTCTCTGCGCCACATCCACATCCAATCCCTCAAAGTTCAAAACCACAGTCCGGTTGCTCAGAAGCGTTTCCGTAATCTCCCTCGAATCATCAAAACTGGTCGGCTTAATTACACAAACTTCCATTCCACCACCCTGCTTTCTGGATGCCTGTCGGATAGGAGTCACCTTCTGCGGCTTTGCCTTAGCAGGCTCCTCCTCGTAGTCGTCTTCATCGTTTTTCCGCCCGAACTTCTTTTTTCTGGGCTTCTCATCCTCATAATCATCATCGAAATCATCATAGTCGTCATAATCGTCGTAGTCGTCGTCGCCTCCGAGTTTCATGACATCCAGAAATTTATCGATTACACTCATAGTACCGGTCTCCAATCTATATTCTAAATATTATAGTCTCTCTCTCCAAAGATCCCTGTCCCGACACGGATCATCGTGGCTCCTTCCTCTATGGCCACCTCATAATCTCCAGTCATTCCCATGGATAAAATATTCATAGATACATTATCAATGTTTTTGTTTTTTATGTCAACACATAATTTTCTTAGATTGGAAAAATGTATACGGTTTTCCTCCGGATTTTCCACATAAGGAGCGATAGTCATCAGACCTTTGACAGAAATCGACGGCATCCCGGCTATCTCCCGAATCAGACCTTCCGCCTCCTCCGGCTTTACGCCGAACTTGCTTTCCTCCCCTGCCACATTTACCTCAATCAAAACCGGAACGGTAATTCCCCGCTTCTTTCCTTCCGCGCTGATCGCTTCCGCAAGCCTCAGGGAATCCACAGAATGAATCAGACAGGCCTTGTCCACCACGTACTTTACCTTATTCCGCTGCAAATGCCCGATTAGATGCCAGCGAATATCTTTGGGAAGCTGTTCATATTTCTCGCAAAGCTCCTGAACCTTATTCTCGCCAAAATCTCTTGTCCCGCCAGGAAGAAGCTCTTCAATCATGGAAACCGGCTTCGTCTTGCTGACCGCGATCAGCGTTACCTCGTCCCGCCTGCGCCCTGCCCGCTCGCAGGCCGCGCAGACCTTCTTTTCCACCTTTGCCAGATTTTCAACTACCATTCTTTCATACCCCTCCTAATAGATTACCTGATCCTCCGTAACCGTATCAGCATTCAGCACAATGTGGTCGTAAACCGACAGCCCATAGCTGGTCCCTTCCTCCACGATGCAGTATTCCTCATTCTCATAAAGAATCTGTATGATACGGAAGATCGTGTATCCTTTATTGATATTGTAGACGCCTTTCAGCTTTTCTTTCTGTCCCACCTGATAATTTTCTGCCGAATCCGTCTTTACCAGCAGGTCTCCGCTCTCCAAAAGCTTCTTGGAAGTACTGAAATCCTCTTCCTCCGGATCCACGTAAGCATACTGGTCATCCTGATAATATATGGTACAGTCCACAAATTCCACCGCATCTGTCCCATCTTCCGATACGGTCTTTTTCAGAAAACCAGTGCTGTCCTCCGACTGAGTGACATAGGACGCATCGATCACATAGAACTCCTTCTCCGTAACCGCAGACTGGGGAATCTTAAGTCCTATGGTTTCATCCCGCAGAATCTCAAAATCCAAATATCTGTCATCCGCGTACCGAATCATGGAGTTGACGAAGCTCAGCACTCCATAAGCCTGTCCATCCACATACTGTATCGTCACGGAAGGCCACACAGTCTCCTCGTCCTTATCAAACCGAATCTCTATATAGGTAGGATTCTGAGTTACCGTACCATCCTCAGCCGTCGTCTGATTCGACTCAATTTCACTGAGAAGATAGCTTTCCATCTCACTGTCCAAAGGAAATACAAGCTGCCAGTCCTCCTCTGTCACAAGCTTGTACACCGGATCTCCTTCGCTTACCAGCTCTTCTGTCCGCAGTTCCTGACGCTCGTAGCCTTCCTCGTCAAACCAGTCCGCACTGACTGCATCGACAGTCGCTCCTTCATAACCATCTATGTAATATTCCACAACACCGGCCGTAGCGGCATTATATCTGGTAAACAGGCCCCCCGCATCCTCGGAAGTGCTGTCCAGCTGATCGATCATATTCTGATTTACCAGATCCAGAATCGCAGAATTCACATTCGTCTTAAAATCGTAAACCTCATCAAAACTCATATCCGAATAATTGCTCAGATAAGAGTTGACGCTCGCGCGGATCTCACCGTAATCCGCATCGTCCAGGCTCAATTCGCCTGCGCTTTCCTGCAGAAGTTCAGACATTCTTCCGCTCTCGTCCACTGTGTAAACCGTGGAAAGCACGGATACCTTTTCTCCTTCCGCCGCGTAATAATTCACATATCCCGCTTTTTCCGCGGTATATACCTGCTCCGTCCTGAGCGCGATCCCCGTATAGCGGTAATCCGCCGCCAGATTTCCCTTTATCACCTCATACCCCGAAATATGCTCCGAGGTAAAATACATATAAATGCAGACAATCAGATAAACTGCAATAAATCCAAAAAATACAACGCCGATATTCAACGGGCGTCTGTATCTGACGATTTTCGTATTCTTTTTTCTGCCGCCCGCCACCGATTCAACTCCTTCGCATACCTGTTAACCAAGAGAACCTTCCTCTCTGCTCGTGTTCTCATTTCCGGGCTTCTCACCGCTTCGCGGTAAAACAGGAGGCTGCCGCAAAACCTTCTCTTTTGCGGCAGCCCTGATATGTACTGTACAATCTAGCAGGAAATAATTACCTGCTCCTTTGCAAATTCGGGCAGGTCCTTTTCCTCTACGGAAATACTGAGACAGAAATTGACCTTAAACTGCTCACTAATCTGATTCAACTGGGTAAGGGCGTCCGTCAAGTCCGCTCCCTCCAGGTTCGCCACCTTCAGAAAGCTGTCTACGTACATCTGCTCCAGATCATAATCCTGAGAAATGATTCCACACACAAAGCCTATAAACTCATCGCTGTTCTTTAAAGGATAATCCTTCACATTGATAAGACGAACCTTGTTGTCCAGTTCATGCATATGCTTTGTGCTCTTATCCAGATATACGATATTGCCCGATGCCGTCTTAATCTGATTGTTGACTCTTTCCAACAGATGCTTTGTCTTTCCGTCCCCTTTACTTCCTACAATCAATTGTACCATAATGATGTCCTCCTTGGGTTCCATATATTTTTGAGACGGCGCCTGGAGGCAAGCTCCTGCAATGGTCTGCACCGTTCGCAGCCACAAGTTCTTCTCTTTTTTGCGCCGCCGCCCTCTCAGATAAGAATATTATAGTCTATATGCCCAAAAAACTCAACTGTTATTTCCCGGCTTTAGACTAATTATACAATTCCCGCCATTCCATATCGCCGCGGTCAAGAGCTTTGATCAAAAGCTCCGCCGTAGCCAGATTTGTAGCCAGAGGAATATTGTAGGTATCGCAGAGCCGGACCACATTGTTCACGTCGGGTTCATGCTTTTTGGGATTCATCGGATCCCGAAGAAATATTACCAAATCCATCTGGTTATGCTCGATCTGAGCCGCGAGCTGCTGTTCTCCTCCCAAATGTCCGGCCAGATACTTGTGTACGTTCAGATTCGTGACCTCCACAATCAGCCGCCCGGTCGTACCGGTGGCATACAGATTATGCTTAGAGAGAATCCCTCTGTATGCGATACAGAAATTCTGCATCAGTTTCTTTTTTGCGTCGTGTGCGATTAGTCCAATGTTCACATGAACACCCCCAAGCTAATATTTTTTCGGCTGCAAGCCGACATTCAGGACAAAACCGATTGACATATACAGTGTCACCAGGGATGTCAGGCCATAGCTCACAAAAGGCAGCGGTATCCCTGTATTAGGCATAAGCCCTGTGGCGACACAGATGTTTACAAAACTCTGGAACCCGATATAACCTGCAACCCCACAACAGATCAGGGTTCCTGAAAACTCTCTCGATCGTCTTCCGATCTGAATACATTCTAACACAATTAAAGCCAATAGTAAAATAATTGTTGCGCAGCCGATAAATCCAAGCTCCTCTCCGGCGACCGCGAAGATAAAATCCGTCTCCGGTTCCGCGATAAAACTCCCGTTTTTCACAGAAGTTACCAGGTTATTGTTCAGCCCTTTCCCCACCAGCTGACCGGAGCCTATAGCCATAATCGAATTTTGCTGCTGATAAGCGTTATCCGCATACTGTGTCGGATTCAGCCACGCCATAATACGAAGCCATGCGTACTGGTCAAGAATCTGCTGATCCGGCTGCATGATCAGGCTGATAAAGATCACCGCCGCAGGAACGCCTACCGCAAGAACTCCGCCAATGATCTTCCAGCTTAAGCCTCCGATAAAAAGCAGCACCAGGAAAATCACACACAAGGAAATCGTCGTCGACAGGTCCGGCTGCTCTTTTACCAGCAGAGCCGGAGCCGCAAACAACAGGGCGGAAAGCCCAAGGATCTTCCAGGTATTCAGCATATCCTTATATTTTTCAAATAATCTTGCAAAGAACAAAATCAGGCAAAGCTTACAAAGCTCCGATGGCTGAAAACGGAAGCCTCCAAAGGTCAGCCAGCGCGTCGCTCCGTTATTTTCATAGCCCAGCGGCGTCTCCACAAGCAGAAGCAATAAAAGGTTAAAGGCATAAATCAGCCAGTAAAACTTCAGAACCCAGGTATAATCGAGCAAAGACAGAACAATCATCGCCACTGTTCCAAGAAGCATTCCAAGGATCTGCTGTCCCTGCTCCGATAGCTCCGCGCTTCCTATCACCAGTATTCCAATAATCGTAATCGCAAACACATAACACACAAGCCGAAACCTGTAATCCCTCAGTCGATACTGTTTTAACATAACGCTCCTCTGTCCTTCTTTATTCTGCCGGCTATCTCCTTTCCGTCGAATGCTTCAGATCCTTAATCGGAATGTTTGCATACAGCGCCGGTACCCGTCCATTGGAACTATCCGACTCTGTCTGCGTGATCTGGATGTCCAGATGATCGCAGTCGATCTCCATATATTTGGATATAACCTTGATAATGTCATTTTTGATCAGTTCCATGACCTCAGGGGAGCAGTTCGCCCGGTCTGAGATCAGCAGAAGCTTCAGACGATCCTTCGCCACATCACCGGAACTCTTTTTCCGGAAAAAATCCATCAACGCCATTTTTATTTCCCCCTTCGCTTATTTGAACAGCTTCGCAATTTTCGCGAAAAATCCGTTATTGGCTTCCAAATTCATCAGGGGTACTTCTTCCCCAAGGATTCTCTTGCAGATATTCATATAAGCGGTTCCAGCCAAAGAGGAATCTCCCGCCAGGGGTTCGCCCTGGTTTGTGGCTATGACAATATGCTCGTCATCCGGCACTGCGCCAATCAAATCGATGGCAAGAATATCAATCACATCCTCTATGGACATCATATCCCCGCGCTTTACCATATCCATGCGGACACGGTTTACTATCAGATCAATCTTGTGGATCTCATTGGCTTCCAAAAGTCCAATGATCCGGTCTGCGTCACGAATCGCAGATACCTCAGGCGTCGTAACGATGATTGCTCTGTCCGCCGCCGCGATGGCGTTTTTAAATCCCTGCTCTATGCCCGCCGGACAGTCAAGCAGTATGTAGTCGAATTCCGGACGAAGCTCATCGATCAGCTTCACCATCTGTTCCGGATTCACAGCAGTCTTATCTCTGGTCTGCGCGGATGGAAGCAGACAGAGGTTAGAATACCGCTTGTCCTTGATAAGCGCCTGCTTCATCCGGCAGTTTCCTTCTACCACGTCCACCAGATTGTAGACGATTCTGTTTTCCAGTCCCATGACCACGTCCAGATTCCGAAGTCCTATATCCGTATCAATCATAACGACGCTTTTTCCCAGCTTTGCCAGCCCCGTACCGATATTCGCCGTGGAAGTCGTCTTTCCCACGCCGCCTTTCCCGGATGTAATCACAATTACTTCACTCATAGCTTTTTTCCTCCAACCCTTTTCTATAGATTTATCTCATTTAAAACCTCTTTTGTAATAGGCTCTATATAAATATTTCCTTCCTCCACAAACGCAATCTTCGGCGTCTCGTCCGCCTTCTTTTTGCGGGCGCTCCGAACAGGACGGCTGTCTGAGCTTCTGGCTATTACATCCCCGATCCGAATCTGCATGGGATCCATAGACAAAGCCGCCACAAAAGCTGATTCATTGCCGGAAGCCCCCACATAGACATTTCCTTTGAGAGTCCCCAGAACAATGACATTCCCTTTGGAAATCACCCTGGCTCCAGGATTTACATCGCCGAGTATAATAATGCTTGTCTCGGATTCCAGCACCTGGCCGGAACGTAAGGTTCCCTTATAAAAGCGGCCATCCTGGAGATTCATCAAATCCCCGTCTCCTCCCTGCTGCCGCTCTACGGCCTGTTTCATGATCTGTTCCGTAGCTTCATTTTCATCCACAATACATACCACCCGGATCTGACAGTTCGATGAAATCGTATCCGAAAGCTCCAGCTCCTCGTCAAAGGACAGCTTCCTTCCCTGAAAGCACAGAGCCATTTGAGCGTCCCCGAAAAACTTCGCGGAGCTTTTAAATTTTTCAGCCACATCCTTCTTCAGGATCTCCCATTCCGTCTTTTCATCCAAAACCACAATCAGGCCGTGCTTATTACTCTTTATAACAACCGATTGGTTCGCCATCCCTCTCACTCCTAATCTGCAATAGTCTGTCCGGAGGAATCACTGGCCGTTCCGGTCAGAACTTCTTCCTCATCCACAAGATTGAAATAATATTTGAACACATCCGCAGCGACCTCCGCCGTATTGGAGGATGTGTAACCGTTGGCGATACGCACCGCCACCGCGATCTCCGGATTTTCATAAGGCGCGTAACCCACAAACAACGCATGGTTCGGGTGACTTCTGCTCTGCTGCGCCGTACCGGTCTTTCCGGCCACATTCAGTCCCAGCGCGCTCAGCTCATTCAGAACCGTCGTATCCTCAGCCACCAGCCGCATTCCCTGCTGTACCGCATTCCAACTGCTGTCCGCAATATCCACCTGATTGTACAGTTCAGGCGCATACTCTTCAAGTACCTCCCCGTCCGCGGATTCCAGACGTTCGAGAAGCGTCAGATTGTATACGCTTCCCCGGTTTGCCAGGGCCGCCACATAACGACCGATATGGGACAGAGAAAAGGCATTGGTACCCTGGCCAATGGAAGAACGCACCGCGTCCTGATCCGAGATCTGCGGATCGTATTCCGCAAGCTCCAGTCCTGACTTGTCGCCCAGGCCAAACATCCTCGCATACTTTTCCAGAGTCGCCAGTCCCTGCTCTACATTATATCCTCCAGCATTGCGGCCGCCCGCAAGACGGTAGCCCACTTCATAGAAGAAGTAATTGCAGGAATCCCGAATAGCCGTAACAACAGTCTCGTTCCCGTGATGACCGCCATACTGATTGAAAATCCAGCAGGTCGGCGACGGAGTGATCTCTGTAAACTGTCCGGCTCCGTAAATGATGGACGAAGGAGTGATCACGCCCTCCTCCAAACCTGCGATGGCTACAATAGGCTTAAATGTAGAGCCTGGGGCCAGGTTCTCCTGAGTCACACGGTTGATAAACGGAGACGACAGATCCCGCTGCAGGCTGCTGTAATATTCGGAATCCATCACATTCGTCAGCCGGTTGTTGTCATAGCTTGGATAGGTGACACAGGCCAGCGTATCACCCGTATTCACATCCACAACGATAATTCCGCCGCTGCAAGGCTCAAGGGCAAGCTGAGCCGGGGTGATCTCCAGGTTTGAGATCTTATCTATCATGAAATTGTACGCACTCAAGGTCCCTGACTGCAGACTGGCTATCGTTTCCGCATCATATTCCAGCACTCCCTGATCGTACAGCAGAAGGCAGACCTCTCTTCCCGTCATCTGATCGTCCAGAAGCATATACTTGTAGAGCATTTTGCCAAATTCCATATCCTCCATGAGAGCGGCGCGGATATAGTCCAGGACAGCCTGATAAATCTCCTGGGAATCCAGATAGGGGTTATCCTCGGAAATCTTCGTCACATCGATCCAGTTCATGGAAATCGCGTACTGCAGATACTCCCGAAGACTAATGACCTCGTCGGTGGTCCAGGCAATGTAAGTCTCGTCTGAAGTATCCACCGCGTCGCTCATAAGCACCTGATTGTCTCCCATCAGGACGTCTGCAACGATATAGCTCATATAATTCTTCATTTCCTGAGAAAGATTCTGGTAAGCCGCCGCACTGTCTGAGTTCAGCTCCGCCATAATCTCATCCACCGTCTGCTGGCGCTTGCTCAGGAACCTCTGATACACGCTCTTTTCCAGCTCTGTGGCGTCATCCTCCGAGAAATGCGTAATGTCAATAATATAATTGTCAATCAGCGCATAATATACATCATAGATCGGAATCATAATTTCGGAAGCGCTGTCGTCTCCCTGGATATACTCCTTCGTATTCTGGATCTTGGAAACCAGGATACCGGCCAGCTTCTGCTCCAGAATCTGATAGGCCGCCATTTGCAGATTCTTGTCTATGGTCAGATAGACATCGTTACCGGGAACAGGATCCTGCTGCTCCGCCACCTCAATGACACGCCCCACGCTGTTCACATACAGGCGTTCGTATCCTTTGGTACCCTGAAGCTCCGTCTCCATGTACTGCTCGATGCCTGCTTTTCCTACAATGTCATTTAATTCATAATCCGGGTTTTCCTCCTGCAAAGTCTCCAGCTCCTCCTGAGAAGCCCTGCCGATATAGCCGATAATCGCTGAAAAATATTCACTGTCCGGATAAACTCTCCGGCTGCTCTGCTCCACATCAGCCCCCTGCAGCTCATTCTGATTCTCCATGACCGCCGCCACAGTTTCCTCGGAAACATCCGTGGCCACCGTAGTGGACACATATCTCCGGTAACTGTTGGAGGACAGGCCGAAACGGATAGTCGCTATCTGGAGCTGCTCCTGAGGAGTGTAGCCGTCTACCGAGATCCCGTACTCTTCCTTTTCCGCCTCCGTATAGGAGGACTTGATGTCATAGCGGCGGCTGCCGCACATATATTCCATGAGCTCGTCGGCCGTAGCCAGCTCCTCGCTGGGTTCCAGATCGCTAATCTGAGTCTCGCCATAAACATCTGCTTTTAAACGCATCAGAGACGTTCCGGTCAGGGAATATTCAAACTTTCCGTTCTGATAGATAATTCCCAGATCGCTCACGACACTGTCGCCATTTTTCTCAATCAGCTTGATCAGCTTGTAAATGGTCTCATTGAGCTGCGCGTTTTTTGTATCGTTATCCGGATAGGTGCCGTTATCCTGAATCGTCACAGACCAGGAAAGTTCGCTGTAGGCCAGAACCTCTCCGTTTCTGTCGTAGATATTCCCCCGTGTGCTGGCAAGAGAAACCTCTCTCTCTGTCATCAGGGAAAAGGAATTCTGGTAATCCGAACCATGTACTATCTGCAGGACAAACACCCTGTACAGCAAAATGAAAAAAAACACCACAAAAACTGCGCTCAAAATAAACATCCGCGATTTTATTACGTTCCATATGGTATCTCTGATTTCTCTGAACAGCTTCACTCAAAGTCCTCCGTATGCCTGTCTGTACCGCCCTGCTTTCCCGACAACGCCGAATAATCAGAAGGCGGCTCCTCCCAGCGCTCCAGCATTCTGTTCAGACGCCGGATAAGCCGGTACATGACGAGAGTAATCACCACCGTATAGACCAGCTCCGGGAGAATAATACGTGTGAAATAATAGCCAAAATCAAATTTGCTCCGCATCAGGAACATAAAGAAATATACGCTTAAGCCATATACGAGTTCCGAAAGCGCAATCCACACCATCGGAAGCTTAATATCCTCGTCGTAAAACATCATGTGAAACAGGCCGCTGCCATATCCGAGAAACATATACAGAAGCGTATAAAATCCAAAAAGGCTTCCAAAGAAAATATCTATCAGAAGTCCACAGAAAAAACCGACTGCCATACCCTCCTTTTCCCCGCGCATAAAGCCCAGGGAGGAGGTGACAATCAGAAGAAGGTTCGGGGAGATCCCTGCCAGCGCCAGCGACTGAAACACCGTACACTGCAAGATAAAGCATAAAATAATCAAAAGCGCAATGACTGCCTTGCGTCGCATTCCTTTCACTCTGAAACCTCCACATTCTGCTTCAGATCTGTAATCACCAGAACGGAATGCAGATGCTCAAAATCAACAGCCGGCGTAAGCGTTCCGGATCTGGTCAGATTGTTGGAATCCAGAGTCAGCTCATTGATATAGCCGATCAGGATCCCTGAATGGTACTTGTCACTCACATGAGAGGTTACTACCGTATCGCCTATGGAAGCCTCGCCTTCCGCGTCGCGAAGCTGCGAGATCTGAATCAGCCCGGTCTCCATAAGCTGCAGATCCCCTCTTACAAAACAAAGATCTGAGGTGGAAAGCACCTGGGCGCTCACACTGCTCATGTCGTCGATGATAGAGCGCACCTGAGCCCAGTTGTCGCCCACTCTTGTGACGATTCCTACCAGTCCGCTCCCCGCGATTACATTCATATCCACAGCTATTCCATCTGAAGCGCCCTTGTCAATCACAAAGGTATTAAACCAGTTTCCTGAATCACTGGCAATGATATTGGCCGCCACCTTGTTGTACTCGCTGTATGTCTGGTCCAGAGCATAAAGATCCTCCAGCTCCTCCAGGCGGTACTGATTCTGCATCAGCCGGCTGTTCTCCAGCGTCAGCTCGTCCACCTGGGCCTGAAGTTCTTCATTGCGGGCCTGGGCATCCGCCAGATCCTCAAGGCTGTCCGCCTTGTCCCTGGCCCAGCCGCCCACAGCGTTGATGCCCCGCTCAAAAGGCACGAAGACATAGCCGGCCAGATTTCCCAGCGTATTTCCCGCGAACCCCGTGGTATACGAGGCAAACATCATGCCGATACAAAGCAGGGCCAGAGCCGCAAATATGTATTTTGACGGCACGGAAAAACGATTTCTTTTCTTCATAGCTCACCTAAATTAACTGTAATTCTGCTCTTTGGTAATAAAGGTCAGACTGCGGAACTCCTTTTCTTTGATCACGCGCTCCAGGCCTCTTGCCACGCACTCCTCCGGCTTTTCCACCATATTTACCTTGATGTTCGTAGCCTCCGCGATCAGACCGTCCAGGCCCTTCAGATTTGCCACGCCTCCGGTGAGGAAGATTCCATTCCGGATGATGTCCACGCCAAGCTCAGGCGGCGTGCGCTCCAGAATCATCTTGATCGCGTCCACAATCGCCTTCAGCTGCTCTGCGATGGCGTTCGCCACAAAATCCGCCGTGATTTCCAGCAGCGCCGGAAGGCCGAGAGCCATATTACGGCCGCAGATCTCCCGTCTGGTCGAGGTATCCCCTGGCTGAAAGCCCAGCTCGTTTTTCAGGATCTCCGCAGTCTTGTTGCCGATAAAATAGCCGTACTCTCTGCGAATAGCGCTGGAAATCGCTTCGTCAATCTTGTTGCCGCCATTTTTGATCAGCTTGCTGGTCACCGTTCCGCCGAGGGAAAGGATCGAGATCTCCGTCGTATCGGCTCCCACATCCACCAGCATCACGCCCTGAGCCTGAGTCACGTCAAGACCAAGGCCAAGACCCGCCGCTACCGGCTTATCTATCAGCTCCACATTTTTCGTCTTTATTCCTGTTCCATGAATCAGGGTGGTGAATACTCGATCCTGCACGTCGGTAGGCAATGCAACGATAAATTCCGCTCCCTTCAGACTTCCCTTGGTGCGTTCCTCCAGAAACGCTCTCAGAAACTGCTGCATATAGGTAATGCTCGCCACCGTGCCAAAGGACATAGGGTACAGCACCTCGATATTTGACGGCGCCTTTTCGTGCATATCGAAAGCCTCGTTTCCATAGGCGATCATCCCTTTCTTTTCCTCGATGGCTACCATATTTTTTTCGCAATATATGGTATCGCTCTCTCTACTGTAAATTTTGATGCTGCTTGTGCCAAAGTCGCAGCCAAAGCTCTGTGCAGCCATTGTGACTCCCTCTCTTTCTTCTGTTCCTCTTTTTCATTTTCCCGGTTAAAAGTCTTTCCTCCGCCGGGATTCACGAAAGCCAGTTTCCTTCCGCTTCTCTGCAGGCTGTCCCGCCTGTTTCCTCCGATAGTATTCCCCGTTCTCTCATAGAGCTATAACATCGATCTCCGATAATCACATGATCCAAAAGCTGGATGTCAAGCAGCTCTCCCGCCTGACGAATCCGCTTCGTCATCCGGATGTCCTCCGGACTGGGCGCGGGATCGCCGCTGGGATGGTTGTGTACCAGTATCAGCTGCACTGCATGCACTTCCAAAGCTTCCAGGAATATCTCCCTGGGCGATATGATGGATGCGTTCACAGTTCCTTTGAACATCAGCTTTTCCTTCAGGAGCTTATTTCTGGTATTCAGAAACAAAACCAGCAAATGTTCCTGCTCCCTGTGACGAAGATCTTCCATAAAATAGTCTGCGATTGTGGCCGGCGTATCAAAGCAAAGCCTTTCTCCTGCTGACGCCTTCGCCATACGCGCCGCCAGCTCCGCCAGGCATTTCAGTTGAACCGCCTTAACATGGCCGACGCCCTTAAGCTCCAGCAGCCGCTCTGCCGGAATCCGGCGCAGACCTGAAAGCCCTTCATATCCCGGAAGGCTTAATATCCGCCCTGCCAACTGACAGACAGTCTCGCCGCTGGTTCCGCTTCGCAGAATCACGGCAAGAAGCTCCGTATCCGAGAGAGCCCCGGCTCCATTCGCGAGACATTTCTCGTAGGGACGTTCTTCCTTGTACAGCTCCTTCATCGTCGTTGTCTTCATTCATTCCTCCATTTCCGCTCTCCAGGCGGCGGAGTATGCGTTCCGACAACCTTTTCTCATATCTCAGAAGCAATCTGTGAGATATGCCTTTCCTACAGCTTTCTGTAAATAATGATTGCAAGCACCACTCCAATGATGCTGGCAATGGATATGTGTATCGACAGGCCAAAGGTCAGAATCAACAATCCCAGATCCAGGACAATCGGCGTCTCCAGGCCAAAACTCTGGCCGTAGTTCAGCCAGGCCAGGCCCGATACGTTCTCCGTCAGCATTCCGATAAAACCACCCAGCACAATGCCGGACAGGAGCATGACCAGCAGCACCCAGCCATTCTTTGATCTCATAACACCCTCCGTCTTTCGTAATGCATTGATAAGGTTTCGCCGCCTGTCCAGAAAAATCTGCGCGGCAGAACTCCTTTCCAGTTTACATAAATCAAAGTACTGGAAATCATATCAAATTATATCATAGCACAAAGCGTATAACTTGTATAGTGAATAAATCCTTAACTTCTCTTAAGATTCGCCTGTCTTTGACAGCTTTCGTCACAAACCGCCTGTCTGAAATCTCGCTGCCACAGCCTCCGCGGCTTTGATGCCATCCATGGCCGCAGAGGTGATTCCCCCCGCGTATCCGGCCCCCTCGCCGCAGGGATACAAGCCCTTCACCCGGCTTTCCATTTCCTCATTCCGCAGAATCCGAACCGGAGAGGAGGTCCGGCTCTCCACGCCGGAAAGCACCGCGTCTCCTCTGGAAAATCCAGGGAGAATCTGCTCGCAGCCAAAAATCCCTTCTTCCAAAGCTTGGAAAAGCTCCTCCGGAAAGATTCCGCGCACATCTCCAAAGCTCCATTTTCCTTTGATGCAGGGCTCTATTTCACCCAGGCAGCGGCTAATCTGCCGTTTCTGAAAATCCGCCAGAAGCTGAACCGGGACCTGCCCTTCCCCGGCACGGTAAGCCGCCCTCTCAAGCCGCCTCTGGAATTCCATGCCTGCCAGCACGTCCGAACCGCCAAAATCCTCCGGCCGGACCGTCACAATCATCGCACTGTTGGCATTCCGTCCATCCCTGGCCTGATAACTCATGCCATTGACAGCCAAAAGCCCCTCCTCGGAAGAAGCGTTCACCACGTAGCCGCCCGGACACATACAGAAGGAATAGACTCCCCGTCCTCCCGAAGCCTTCCGGGTAAGCTTGTAGGAGGCCGCCGGAAGGGACCGGGGATAATCCTTTCCATACTGGTCCTCATTGATAAGGACCTGGGGATGCTCGATACGCACTCCCACCGCGAAGGCTTTCTTCTCCATGGGAATGTTCTTTCCGGCCAGCATCGCAAAGGTATCCCTTGCGCTGTGTCCGATAGCCAGTATCAACGCTTCGCAGGGAATATATTCCTCCGCGTTTTCCGTATCCTGCGGCGATACCGCCCGCACCCGGACGCCCCGGACGGCTCCTCCCTCCGTGTCAATATCCGTAAGCTTTGTACGGAACCGAATCTCCCCTCCAAGGGAAAGGATCTCCTCCCGAATACGCTCCACGACGCCGATCAGAACGTCTGTGCCAAGATGCGGCTTGTTCCACCAGAGAATTTCCTCCGGCGCTCCCGCCTTCACAAAGGTCTCCAGCACCAGACGCCCCCGTCCTTTCAGATCCTTGACCAGCGTATTCAGCTTGCCATCGGAAAAGGCTCCCGCTCCTCCTTCTCCAAACTGTACATTGGAATCCTGGGCGAGAACGCCTTCCTCCCAAAAGCGGTCTACGGTCCTCTGCCTCTCCCTGACGCGTTCTCCGCGCTCCAGAATCAGCGGCCGGTATCCGGCTCTTGCAAGCATCAGACCGCAGAACAATCCTGCCGGTCCCATCCCTACGATAACCGGTCTGTGGGAAAGTTTTTCCTGCCCTGAGACCGGAAACCGGTACTCCTTCCGCTCGATCCGGGAAGCGTTCCGGCTGTGTATCCGTTTCCAGACCTTCTGCTCCGCCTTCAGCTCCACATCCACCGTATAGACATAGCAAACCGGCTTTTTTCTGGCATCAATGGATTTCCGGCTGACGGTAAGCCCCAGAATCTGTTCCCTTGTGACCTTAAGCTCCCTGGCCGCCTGCCGTTCCAGATCCTCCCGGCTGTGATCCACGGGAAGCTTAAGCTGCGTGATCTGAATCATATGGTTCCTCCATTTTTCATATCTTATCCGACACCGCCTCCGACGCGTGAAGCCCCGCCACGTAACCGCTGCTCCATGCCCACTGAAGATTGTAGCCTCCGCAGGCTCCATCGATGTCCACCAATTCTCCCGCAAAGTAAAGACCGGGAACCAGCCGCGACTCCATAGTATCCGGGCAGATTTCCCCTGTGTCCACGCCTCCGCAGCACACCTGAGCCTGCTCAAAATCTCCGCCGGAGACAATCTCCGCACGGAAATCCCGAATCATCTGAAGCAAAGACAGAAGTTCTTCCCGGCTCCAGTCCTTCACCCGCTTTCCCTTTGGTATCCCGCTTCGCTCCAGCAGACAGACGGCCATCTTTTCCGGAAAAAGTCCGTTCAAAAACTGCCCGCCGTTTTTGTAGCCGCCGTCCCGGAGACGGGAAGCGAAAAGCTGATCCAGTTCTTTCTCTCCAAAGGCCGGAAGAAGATCAAGCCGGGCTTCCACCCTTTTTCCTTTCTCAAGGGCACGCACGGCAAAACGGCTTACCTGAAAGACAGGAATCCCGGAGATTCCCTCTTTAGTAAACTGCACCTCGCCTCTGTCTTCCGCGATCTTCTTTCCCTCTGAAAAGATGCGCACGACAGCTTCTATCCGAAGCCCCGAAAGCTGTCCAAAAAACCGTTCCCGGCACTTAAGCTTCACCAGAGCAGGCAGAGGCTTCACAATCCTGTGGCCGAGATTTTCCGCGAGCCGGTATCCGCTGCCATCCGAGCCCGTAGATGGCGCAGCCGCAGAGCCGGCCGCCAGAATACAGGCATCTCCCTCATAGGTCCAGCTTCCGGTCCGGGCCAGAAAGCGCGAACCGGAAACCTTCAGCTCCAGCACTTCGTTTTCAAGCGCCAGCTTCACGCCTCTATGCTCCGCCTCCATGCGGAGCGCAGAGGCTACGGAAGCCGCCTGATCGCTGTAAGGATACAGATAGCCGTTCCTGTCTCTGGTCAGGATTCCAAGCCTGAAAAAAAAGCGTAAGGTCTCCGAAAGGCCGTATTGTCCCAAAACCCTGTCTGCAAACCCCGGTGCTCCTCCCCGGTAACAGGACGAATCCTGCTTAGTGTTCGTCAGATTGCAGCGGCCGTTTCCCGTGACCAGAATCTTCTTTCCCACCTGGCGGTTCCTTTCCAGAAGAGTTACCTTGGCTCCGTTCTCCGCTGCGGCGATGGCCGCCGTCAGGCCGGAAGCCCCTCCTCCAATCACAAGCACTCTTTTCATGACAGCTTTACCATTCCCGCTTCCACAAGCTTCTCAAGAGACATCAGGATTCCAAGCTTGGCATGCGGCCAGGTCAGTCCTCCCTGAAAATATACGGCATAAGGAGGCTTGATGGGACCATCCGCGGAAAGCTCAATCGACGAACCCTGCACAAAGGCTCCGGCCGCCATGATCACGTCGCTGTCGTAGCCAGGCATCGCCCAGGGCTCCGGCGTCACATAGCTGTCCACCGGGGCAGCCGCCTGAATCCCCTGACAGAACGCGATGACGCCTTCCGGGCGTCCAAAGGTAACCGCCTGGATAATGTCATGACGGCTCTCCACTGCGTTCGGCACTACGGAAAAACCAAGCTTCTCATAGATATTGGCTGCGAAAATCGCGCCCTTCAGAGCTGCCGCCGTGACGGTCGGCGCCAGGAAAAAGCCCTGATAAAAGCTCTGCATCACGCCAAGAGAAGCTCCGACCTCTTTTCCCAGTCCCGGAGAAGTCAGGCGGTACGCGGCATTCTCCACATATTCCTCCTTCCCCACAATGTAACCTCCGATAGGCGCCAGTCCTCCGCCCGGATTCTTGATCAGAGAACCCACGCAGAGATCGGCTCCCACGTCTGTCGGCTCGATCCGCTCCACGAACTCGCCATAACAGTTGTCCACCATACAGATCACATCCGGCCTTCTCTCTTTGATAAAGGCAATCAGTTCCCCGATCCGTCCGACAGAGAGCGTAGGTCTCGTCTGGTAACCTTTGGACCGCTGAATCGTGACCAGCCTGGTCTTTTCATTCAAAGCCGCCTCAATGGCCGGATAATCAAAGCTTCCATCCTCCTTCAGATCCACCTGCCGGTAGGTGACGCCATACTCTGCAAGAGAGCCGTTGGAAGGGCGGATTCCGATCACCTCCTCCAGCGTGTCATAAGGCTTTCCCACAGGGGAGAGAAGCTCGTCCCCTGGCCGGAGGTTTCCGGCAAGCGCTACCGCAAGGGCATGGGTTCCGCAGGCAATCTGCGGCCGCACCAGAGCGGATTCTGCGTGGAAGGCCGAAGCGTATACCGCCTCCAGCTTTTCCCTTCCCAGATCATTGTAGCCGTAGCCGCTGGTAGCCGCAAAGCAGGCGGCCTCCACCCGGTTCTTCTGCATGGCTCCCACCACCTTGAGCTGATTGTACTCCGCCGTGGCGTCAATAGCCTCAAATCTCTCTTTCAGTGTCTTCTCTATCTCCTGTCCGAAGGCATATACCTGGCCGCGTATTCCAAGCTCCCGGTATATGTTCTCTGTATTCATATTCTCATTTTCCATCCGTTTCTCCACCTTTTATTTGTGATTTTTCCTTTCTGCCCCGCCCGCGTCCGGCTGCGGAACAATCCCTTTTTCTCTCAATTTTTCCAGCATATAATCTAAAATCTTCGCGTCATCATACTGGAAATCCTGCTTCTCCACCCAGATCACGTCCCGCTCCCGGCGAAACCAGGTGAGCTGACGCTTCGCGAAGTGCCTGGTATCCCGTTTAAGAATCCGGACTGCTTCCTCAAAAGAATACGCCCCATCCAGGTAGGAGAGCATCTCCTTATATCCGAGTCCCTGCATCGAGACCATACCCCGGCCAAGCCCTTCTGCCTTCAGCCCTTTCACTTCCTCAAGAAGTCCTTCCTGCAGCATCTGATCTACGCGGCCGTCAATCCGCTCATACAGTCTGGCACGCTCATCGTCCAGCACAAAATACGCGAACCTGTAGGGAGATTCCTTTTCCCGCTGCTGCGCATTGTGTTCCGAGATGCGCTTTCCTGTCAGCCGGTAAAATTCCAGAGCACGGATTACCCTCTTTACATTATGCGCATGAATCTCCTCCGCGGCCTTCGGATCGACCTTGGCCAGGAGCTGGTGGAGCCTTTCGCCTCCGCCTTCCTCCCCCGCAAGTTTCTCCAATTCCGCCCGGACGCCTGTCTCCGCCTCGTTTTCTGTAAAATCAATGTCGTACAGCAGCGCCTGGATATAAAATCCGGTTCCTCCCACCACGATGGGAATATGGCCGTTCTCCCGGATCTTTTGAACAGCCTCCTTCGCAAGCTGCTGGAATTTCACCACATGAAACTCCTCCGTCGGCTCCAGCACGTCAATGAGATAGTGCGGAACGCCTCCCATTTCCTCCGGACGTATTTTCGCGGAACCGATGTCCATACGGCGGTATACCTGCATGGAATCCGCCGATATGATCTCTCCGCCCACCTTTCTGGCCAGATCGATCGAAAGCTTTGTCTTTCCTACTGCCGTAGGGCCTGTCAATATCACAAGCGGCTCCTTCACAGGCATATCCCCCTTTCCATTTTCTGCTTTATCCGAATCTTTTCTATTTTAGTATGTATCGCGGCGGATTTCAACTGAAAATCAAAAATTTGGACGCGCAGGCGCGTCCGTTTGGTTCGCTGCCCGCGAAAATAAAACGGGGATACGTCAAAGTTCTTTTCCTTAACGCATCCCCGAATCTTATCTTTTTATCCGTTTGTATACCGTGACAGGAACTGTTTCGTACGCTCCTCTTTCGTATGCTCGAAAATCTCCTCCGGCGTTCCCTGCTCCAGAATCATTCCCTCGTCCATGAAAATCACCTTGCTGGCCACATCGTGAGCGAAAGCCATCTCATGGGTAACGATGATCATCGTCGTCTTTTGATCCGCCAGCTCCTTGATAACTCTTAAGACCTCTCCGGTAAGCTCCGGATCAAGAGCCGAAGTCGGCTCGTCAAAGCAGAGAATATCCGGCTTCAGGGCAAGGGCGCGGGCAATCGCCACACGCTGGCACTGTCCTCCGGAAAGCTGATGAGGATAATTGCCCATCCGGTCTCCAAGTCCCATCTGAATCAGAAGCTCTTTTGCTTCCGCTTCAATCTCCTGGTGAATCTCCTTCTTCCTCGCCTTGTAATCCGGCTGCTCCTTCGCAAGAAGCTCCTTCGCGAGCATCACGTTGCCAAGAGCCGTGTACTGCGGAAAAAGATTGAAGGACTGGAATACAAGTCCGAAATGAAGACGCTTCTTGCGAATATCCGTCTCCTGCGCCGCCTGCTGCCCGGAGGCGTCGAACAGAACCTCTCCGTTCACACGGATGATCCCCGTGTCGGGACGCTCCAGAAAATTCAGGCAGCGTAAGAATGTGGTCTTTCCGCTTCCTGAGGAGCCGATGATGGACAGCACCTCTCCCTTTTCCAGAGAAAAGCTGATGTCCTTTAAAACCTCTGTATCCTCGAAATTTTTACTTACGTGTTCCACTTCCAGTATCGCCATTGCTTTTCGCACCCTCCTTATCTGAAATACTCCAGCTTCCGCTCAAGACGTCCCAGAAGGACGGTCGTCACACCGCTGAATATCAGATAGTAGAAAGCGGTAAAGAACAGCGGCCAGATCGCGCCCGAAATTCCCTGGGAACCTTTCATAAAAGATTCTCCTGCCCAGATAATTTCCTGAAGCGCAATCGTGGTGGCCAAAGAGGTATCTTTGACCAGGGTAATAATCTCATTGGACATGGGCGGAACGATACGCTTGATCATCTGCAGCAGCTTGACTCTGAAAAAGATCTGGCTGCGCGTCATTCCCAGCACCAGACCTGCCTCCTCCTGTCCCACGGGGACGCTTTGAATCCCTCCCCGGTATATCTCAGAAAAGTAACAGGCATAATTGATGATAAAGGCTACGGAAGCCGCCACGAAACGTCCGGAATTCCCTCTCCAGATCTGATTATGAAGGACCAGCCCCGGAAAATAGAATATAATCATGAGCTGGATCATAAGCGGCGTGCCGCGTATGATCCAGACAAAAAACTTGGAGATATAACTAAGAGGCTTAAACCGCGACATGGAGCCGAAGGCAATCACAAGCCCCAGCGGCGCCGCACCGATAAGCGTCACAAAAAACAGTTTCAACGTCTGCAGAAAGCCGCTGTTCAGAGAACGAATGACTATCGGCATCTGTTCCATTATCAGTTCCATGTCCCTGCGTTACTCCTCTGCCGTTTCCTCAGCAGCAGTCTGCGCGCTGATCAGCGCCGCCTGCACGCCGTACTTTTCTGCTGTTTCCTGCATGGTTCCATCCTCATAGCACTGAGTAAAGAAATCATTCAGTACCGCTGCCAGATCGGAGCCCTGACGGAATCCCACACCGTATTCCTCACTGTTCAGGCTCACGGTATAAGTAAGGTTTTCATAGCCGGTTCCCTCGCCTACCATGGCCGCAGCCATCAGAAGGTCGATAACAGCCGCGTCAGAGGTTCCCGAAGCCACTTCCAAAAGGGCGTCGGACTGGGCGGACACCGGCGTATAGGTAAGGCCAAGTGCGCTTACTTCCGCCTCTCCCGCGCTTCCTGCCTCTACCGCAAAACTCAGATCGGACAGGCTCTCCACATCCTGATAATCATCCGCCACATCCGCAGGAACTACGACCACCTGTGCATTCATCAGATAAGGATCTGTGCATTCCATGGAGCTTGTCACCTCATCGGTCAGCGTCATGCCGTTCCATACGCAGTCGATGGCATTGCTGTCCAGCTCCAGGATCTTGCTGTCCCAGTCAATCTCCACGAACTCCGCCTTAATGCCCAGGCTCTCTGCGAAAGCATTCGCAAGATCAGCGTCAAAGCCAATCCATTCGCCGCTCTCATCCATATAATCCATAGGCTCAAAATTTGTGATTCCAACAATCAGAGTACCCTTCTCCAGCACATATTCCATATCGCTTGCCGTGTCGGAAGCTGCTTCCGCATCTGCGTCCTCAGCCGTATTCTCCGCATCCTCTGCCGCGTCCTCCGCAGCGTCCTCCGCATCTGTATTTGTCACAACTTCCTCTGAAGAAGAAGAACCACAGCCTGCCAGCGCCGATACCGCAAGGCAACCGCATAACAACATACTAACTACTCTTTTTTTCATACTTTCCTCCCACTGCCGCCAGGCGGCTGTTTTTTCGTTTGATGCTTTCTTTCTCTACCAATGGGCCACTGTACCATGATAAAGTCACGAACGCATTTTACCATACAAGCCGCAGGCTGTCAAGCCAAATCCCCTGACTTGATACAGAGTTCTCTGACGTGGCTGCCCGCAATTGACAAGGCATCTATATTTTTTTCTGTTCCCGCAGCATTTGACGGTAATAAGTCACTCTGCGGAACTGATCTTCAAAATAGGAATTGATTTCTGCTCCCAGCAAAATGATATACATACAGGCATACAGCCACAGCATTACAAGGACAATGGTGGTAAGACTGCCGTACATATTGGAAAGTCCCGGCGAGTACTCCACATACAGAGAAAACACGATGGAAAACACATACCAGCAGACGGCAGAAAACACGGCCCCAGGCGCCTGACTGAAAAGACGCGCTTTTCGGTTAGGCACAAACCGGTACATCACCATGAACACAGCGGACAAAAACAAAATGCCGACTATCCCCTTCAGACGCACGACCATTCCCGTTATCACAGAGATAAAGGGATAATGTTCCATAGCCGCTTCGTGAATGGAATTGCCGAATACCAGTACAACCAGAGACAGGATGATCGCAATCACAAAGATGACCGTATAAAGCGCCGAACGAAGCCGGAGTATCACATAATTGCGCCGCTCCTCCACATTATAGATGGTATTCATTCCACGCATCAGAGCCAGAAATCCCTTCCCTGCCGACCAGGCCGCTACAATCGCAGACACCGAAACCGTCACCGCGGTCTTGCTGTAGACCTCATTAATCAGACTTAAAATGAACGTATCCATACTATCAGGAAAAATCCCCTGCGCCGCCCGGTACACATCCGCCGGAGTGATGGAGGTATAGCGAATCAGACTGACCAGCAAAATCACAAACGGGAAAAAGGAAAGCATGATGAAATAAGCAGTCTGGGCCGCATAGGCTCCCACATGATCGTCACGCATAGCCTCCATAAAGCCGGAGACCAGTTTTATAGTTTTTCTGATAACCTTCATAGCACTCTCCCACAACAATCTCCCGCCGTCATTCTCTTCCCAATCCCGGAATCTTCCTGCCTTGCGTTTCTGTTATCTTACCACAAGTCTGTGATTGCCGTCAATTCCGCCCCCGTATAATAAAACCGCAGAATATCCACATAGCTCATTCCTTGTTTTGCCATAGTATTTGCTCCGTTCTGACTCAACCCCACTCCATGCCCATAGCCTCCGCCCTCAAAGCGCCAGCCCTCCAGACTGCCGTCCTCCTTGAATGTCGGCGTAACCACCGCACAGGCGCTTGGCAAAAGCGCAGTTCCTGCCACAGTCGTTCCATCGTTTCTCATAATGCTGCAGCCCTGGGCATTTAAAAGCGCGCGGACATTGTATTCCGTCTCCGCCTGGATCGTATGCTCGCTTCCGCGGATTTGAATCTTTACAATGGCTCCTCCCTCATTGCGTTCCAAAACTTCTATTCCCTGGATTCTCCCGATACTTTCGATCTCCCTGCTCACAAAACTGCCGTTTTCCAGCGTAAGAACCGCTTCCGGATTTGCCTCATATCTTCCCTTCAACGCTGTGTTCAGATTTTCTGTGAGCGTATCCAGATCCACCTCCGTCTCCCAACGGTACCAGCTAATATCCGCGTCATAGCAGCCCGCGTTCTCCTGTTCCAAAAAGCTTTCAAAAGCCTCCTCTGAAGCAAGGTCCACGGCCGCCCCTTCCCCATCTACGGTTTTCGCAGAAAGATAAGGCGTCAAAGCAGCGTCTCCTTCCCACCAGATTTCCTCATTTCCGGTAGCCCCGCAGGAGGTAGAGAAATAATAGGCCGTAATTGGAAGTCCCTGGCTGGTCAGGATGAGACCTGACGTTTCGTCTACAGCCTGACTGGTGCTGTCAGCCGCGCCAGTATTATTGTATACCTGATACTGAACACTGTCGTTTACATGTGCCGCACAGTCCGGATAGTCATAGGACTGGAGCTGTTTGCAGGCATAAGTCCTGGCGCAGACAGCCTGCGCTTTCAGAGCCTCCATACTGTAGCCGGAAGGCATCTCGCTTGGAACCACATACTTCAGATAGGTTTCAAAGGGCAGATCATTTACCAGGTAAAAACCGTCTTCTGCCGGCCAAACTTCCAGGCTGCCCTCATAAACCGGCGTGCCGCTGTTTCTCGCTATAGAATCCACTGCGATTCCCGCCCCATCTCCTTCTGCCGTTTCTATTCGCAGATGCCCTGAAATCTCTGCCAACGGCTCTCCATTCAAAAAAAGCGTATTCTCCTCCGAGTCAAAGGAAAGGGTGTTTCCACTGTCTATCGTCTCCCCGTTTTCCGCGTCGTATACCGTAAGATCCTGCCCGGAAGGCGACGAAAGACGGATTTGCTGATGCAGCTCTCCCTCATAATCATCGGTCATTAAAAGAACACGGATTCTTCCATTATACTCCAGAGGCTCCGGTTCCGGCTCCTCCCTCTCTTCTGGTTTCTCAGGCGTCTCATATTCCTTCTTTGCTTCCTTCTGCGGTTCTTCTTCCTCTCCTCCTTTTTCCTGGCGAAAAAGAAGAACGCCCAGAATCAAAAGACCGATTGCCAACAAATAAAGCTTGGTTCGGAAAAGCTGCTTTTGTCTTGCTTCCTTCCTGTCTTTCCATATTCTCATCGCCTATCATCCTCAAGGCTGCCTTACAGCCGAATCCATTCCTGATTTTCATGCCTTTAACAGGCAGAGGCATATCCGATCAGAGCAAAGCTCCTTGTACCGACGCTGCCATTTTTATATATATGAGCGGCACGTCCGAAGCAGAACCCGCCTCCAGACGCCTCTATAAAAATCCCGCTGTATGAATCTGCAGGCCAGATTCTGTGCCAAAAAATCGCGACAGCCAAAAGAGCGTAAAAAAGCAGCCGTCTCCGGCTGCTTTTTATCTGCAGTACACCCAAAATGCCGTCTCCGCGATTTTGACGCCTAGCCAAAGCCAGGTGGGTAACCTCAACTGCTCTTCTGCCTTCCACTGCAAACGGAGGCCTGACATCCGAAACAGAGATATTGGAATCCCATAAACGTAAATGTAGGTTCAAAATAGCGGGTTGACGCACACCCCAGGAATTACTTTCTGTTGCTATTATACTCCATCTCCTCTGGTTTGACAACCAGAAAAAAATTACATGCCCTACTACAGGACTTCCACCTGATACGTTTCGCATTCCCGCAAAAAATCTTCCGGCAGTTTTCCGTCTGAGATCACCACATCGACCTCCTTCAGATCGCAAATATGGAATGTAGATTTAATGCCGGCCTTCGACGCGTCCATCAAAACGATCACCTGATCCGCCTGCCTGGCGGCCGTTCGTTTAAGCATGGCTTCTTCATAAACGCCGCAGGTAAAGCCCGCCGGATTCTGATAACCGGCCACGCCCAGAAATGCCTGATGAAAATTTACCTGTTCTACTTCTCTGATCGCCGGGAATCCAAATACACTTTGGCTGTACCGGTTCAGCCTGCCTCCGGGAATCATAACCGCAGGCCTCGACAAGGCCGCAAGCTCCGCAGCGCAGCTTAAGCCCGTGGTATAGATCAGATTTGACTGATCCGGAAACCGGCGTGCGAATACAGTCGCAGTACTTCCGGAATCCAGAAAAACAGTTGTGTCCGGCCGCAGAAGCTTCAGCGCTTTCTTTGCGATCAGCTGCTTCTCCGGAATGTTCCGGACTGCTTTCCTGCTCAGAAAATCGTCTGTGTCGATCAGGACCTGTACCGATCTGGCTCCTCCGTGGATACGCAGAATTCTTCTTTCCTCATCCAACGCTTTCAGATCCGTGCGCAGCGTCATTTCCGACACCTGCGGAAAAGCCTCTTTAAGCTGGGCAAAGCTTACGCTTCCTTTTTCGTTTATCAGCTTCTCGACAGCATTTCTGCGCGTCTCCACCGTATCCATCCTGATTTCTCCCATTTTGCACATTCTCCCGAAATCTCCCAGCATCCTGCCGCGCCGTTCAAAGTCTGTGGAATACAACCTGCGGCATCAGAGCCTCTATCGCTTCATACTCCGCCGCCTGGGTTCCGCTGCACATGACGTTGGCCGCCCCGGTGGCCGTAGAGAGGCGAACGGTCTCCTCCAGGCTTTTTCCCGCCTCTTCAGCTACGGCAAGAGCCGCCACCACGCTGTCGCCGGCTCCCACGGTACTTCCCACCGGAACCCGCAGCCCTTCCGCGTAGACCGTTTCCTTCTCTGTCACATAGAGAGCGCCCCTGCTTCCCATGGAGACCACAGTCTTTGCAATTCCGTACTCTTTCATGAGAGCTCTGGCCGCACTTTCCAGTTCTTCCGGCCCCTTCAGTTCCTTTCCAAGAAGCGCCGAAAGCTCCTGGTGATTGGGCTTAATCAGATATGGGGCCGCCCGCATCCCTTCTTTCAAAAGCTCTCCATCCGCATCCAGAAATACCTTGGCTCCAGCTTCCCGGCAAGCCTTTCCCCAGACATAATAAGTGTCCTCTGGCGCCCCTTTGGGAAGACTTCCTGAAAGCATAACCAAATCGCCTGGCTCCAGCTTGGAAATCAGCTTTTGCAGAAGTTCCCCAAGGAGCTTGTCTGACACCGTAAGTCCTGGTTCGTTCAGATCCGTATTTGTATGCTTTACCGGATCCACTACTTTCAGATTGATACGGGTTTCTCCTTCTGCGAAAGAAAAGTCCGACTCGATTCCTATGGTATCCAGAGCCGTGCTGATAGCTTTCCCCGTAGTTCCTCCCAGAATCCCCACCGCAATACTTCTGCTGCCCAGCTTTTGGATGACCTTGGAAACATTGATTCCTTTGCCTCCCGGATCTGTCCGCACAGACACAATACGATTCACTCTGTCCAAAGCAAACTCTGGGATCTCTACCGTCTTATCCAGGGCCGGATTCAGCGTCACTGTATAGATCATCTTTGCTCCCCTTTCCCTTTGCTTTTAAATAGCGTCGGCATACGAATTGTTGAATCAACATATCTATTCCTATAATATCATTGTTTCAAAAAATGTCAACTGTTGATTCAAAAACTCGCGGGAATGTTATACATTTCCTTCCTCCCTTTTATATATTGCGAAAGCCGCCAGGGCCGTCAGCCATTCCGTCACCCAGAATGCATGCCAGACACCCTCCGCTCCTGCAAATCTGCTTATGAGGAAAGCCGCGGGAATCATGAGAATCAAATAACGCATCAAGGAAATCACAAGAGAGGGCATACCCTTTCCAAGGCCCTCCAGCGCTCCCCCCGCAGTGACAGAAACGGAAGATACCAGAAAGCCCATGCAGATAATGCGAAGGGCCTTTTCGCCTATTCGTATCGTCTCCGCATTCGTCGTGAACAGCGCGAAAAGTCTGTCCGCGCCAAGAATACTGATAAGCGTTCCCACTGCCATGATAGCGGCTGACATCAAAAGCGCCGTCTGGAAAATTTTCTTTACCCGCTGCTTTTCTCCTGCTCCGTAATTATAGCCGATCAGGGGACGGATTCCCTGTACGATGCCGTTTGCAGTCAGATAGAGAAAGGTCTGAAGCTTATAATACACGCCCAGCACCAGCACATAAGCCTCCGAGAAGGAAGCCAGAATCCCATTAAGCGCTGAGATCAGAAGCGAAGGAAGGGCCAGATTCAAGGTGGCCGGAATTCCAATCATGTACAGCCTGCGGCTGATTTCGTTTTGAAATGTCAAAGACTCCCTTCTGATTTTGACAGGGAGAGGCCTGCAAAAATAGACTATCACATAAAAGGCCAAAGTTACCAGCTGTCCAATCCCTGTGGCAAGAGCCGCCCCTTCTATACCAAGTTCAGGGGCGGGACCAATTCCAAAGATAAGGATCGGATCCAATATAATATTTGTAATGCAGCCCGCCAGCATACTGAGCATGGAAACCGTCATTCTCCCCACTGCCTGAAACAGCTTCTCAAAGGTCAAACTGAAAGCAATGACAACAGAAAAAGAAAAGGCTATCCGCGAGTACCGCAGAGCGTAATCTATAATCACCTCGTCCGAGGAAAAAAGTCTTAGGAAAGCTGGCATTATCATAATGCTGACCAGCATCAATACGATTCCATGCACCGCATTCCAGAACGCCCCCAGAGTCGCAGCTCTGTCAGCATTTTCCTGTTCCTGTGCGCCAAGATAGAAGGCTATGACAGCGTTGATTCCCACGCCAAAGCCGATGGTCACCGCATTAATCAGATTCTGAACCGGATATACCAAAGACAAAGCAGTCATGGCTTCCTCACTGATTTTCGCCACAAAATAGCTGTCCACAATGTTGTAAAGGGAATTAACCAGCATCGACAATACCATCGGCAGAGACATGGACAGCACAAGTCCGAACACTGGCTTTTCTTTCATAAATGTTTCATTCATATCCAATACTCCTTCTAAGCGTAGAGCGCCCTATGGAAGACTTGAAAAAGTGTCGCTTTTTTCGAGACATGCAGCCAGGGGAACTAAAGTTCCCCTGGCTCGCGGGCTTCGCCCTATGAAAATCAGGGCGAGCAGCCTTCCTCGTGCAAGCACATCAGCCTGCCCGCCCTGATTTTCGCATGTCTCATTGCCAACGCGCAAAAAAACCACACAGCTGCAGAACTGCAGCTGTGTGGCGAAAAGCGGAATTACTCCGGAAAAATCCACGCCCTCACGGGTTTTAGGAAATTCTGTTTACTTAGATCTGCGGGCCGGCGGATACAAGTGCCTTTCCAGCCTCGTTGCTCTCATACTTCGCAAAGTTCTTGATGAAGCGTCCAGCCAGATCCTTTGCCTTTGCATCCCATTCGGAAGCGTCAGCATAGGTATCGCGCGGATCCAGGATTGCAGGATCTACGCCCGGCAGCTCTGTCGGGATCTCTACATTGAAGTACGGGAGAGTCTTGGTCGGAGCGCTCAGGATAGAGCCGTCCAGAATCGCGTCGATAATTCCACGGGTATCCTTAATGGAGATACGCTTTCCGGTTCCGTTCCATCCGGTATTTACCAGGTAAGCCTTAGCTCCACTCTCTTTCATTCTCTTAACAAGCTCCTCTGCGTACTTGGTCGGATGCAGCTCCAGGAATGCCTGGCCGAAGCAAGCGGAGAATGTCGGTGTCGGCTCGGTGATTCCGCGCTCTGTTCCTGCAAGCTTTGCAGTAAAGCCGGACAGGAAGTAGTACTCGGTCTGCTCTGGTGTCAGAACAGATACCGGCGGAAGTACGCCGAAAGCGTCAGCAGACAGGAAGATTACATTCTTCGCTGCCGGAGCTGCGGATACCGGGCGAACGATCTTCTCAATATGATCGATCGGGTAGGATACACGGGTATTCTCGGTTACGCTCTTGTCAGCGAAATCAATCTTTCCGTTCTCATCCAGAGTAACGTTCTCCAGCAGAGCGTTTCTCTTGATAGCATTGTAAATATCCGGCTCAGACTCTTTGTCCAGGTTGATAACCTTTGCGTAGCAGCCGCCCTCAAAGTTGAAGATTCCGTTGTCGTCCCAGCCATGCTCGTCATCACCAATCAGAAGACGCTTCGGATCTGTGGACAGCGTGGTCTTTCCTGTTCCGGAAAGTCCAAAGAAGATAGCTGTGTTCTCGCCGTTCATATCTGTGTTTGCAGAGCAGTGCATGGAAGCGATGCCCTTCAGCGGCAGATAGTAGTTCATCATGGAGAACATACCCTTCTTCATCTCTCCGCCGTACCAGGTGTTCAGGATAACCTGCTCGCGGCTTGTGATATTGAA
>DVLE01000064.1 GCA_018715645.1 Candidatus Merdisoma merdipullorum | reverse complement strand
TCCTGCTGTGTTGCTTTTCGCTCCGCGTACGTCCAGTACGCGTCGTTCAAGCGCCTTGCAGGACACTGAAACAACCGCTGCCTGACTCTTTGACCTCCAGTAGGCCTGATTCCGTCAGGTTCAAGGAAACGGAATGAGGCGTATTGAACATACGCCGATTGACGATGACGCAGAAACTGACGGAATCAGGCCGCTGGAGGCGTGTGTGTCCTTGTCAACTGAGGGTATGTAAAATCCAAATAAAAAACGTGTAAACTCTTGGAATCCCTTCAAACTTCTATAAAAGGCTTGCAAATTCCAGTTTTTCTTGTAAAATATAAAGAGGTTTCTATCCGTACCACACAGTATGATGAGGAGTATGAAATGATTAGTGTAAACAACGTAACCCTGCGGATTGGCAAGAAGGCTCTGTTTGAGGATGTAAATATTAAATTTACCGAAGGCAACTGCTACGGTCTGATCGGAGCGAACGGCGCCGGAAAGTCCACCTTTCTGAAGATTCTTTCCGGAGAGCTGGATTCCACAAACGGCGAAGTAGTCATCACGCCGGGACAGCGGCTTTCCTTTCTGAAGCAGGATCATTTCCAGTATGACGAATACCCAGTGCTGGATACCGTCATTATGGGAAACGCGAGGCTTTATGAGATCATGAAGGAAAAAGAGGCTATCTACGCAAAGGAGGATTTCACCGACGAGGACGGAATCCGCGCCAGCGAACTGGAAGCCGAATTTGCCGACATGGACGGCTGGGAAGCTGAGTCAGACGCGGCTACGCTGTTGAACGGCCTCGGTATCGACACGGAGCTTCACTACAGTCTGATGAAGGATCTTTTAGGCGCTCAGAAGGTGAAGGTACTTCTGGCTCAGGCCCTGTTCGGCAATCCCGACATCCTGCTGCTCGACGAGCCTACGAACCACCTGGACCTGGATGCCATCGCATGGCTGGAGGAATTTTTGATCAATTTCCCGAATACCGTCATCGTAGTATCCCATGACCGTTACTTCTTAAATAAGGTCTGTACGCAGATCGCGGACATCGATTACGGCAAGATCCAGCTCTACGCCGGAAACTATGATTTCTGGTACGAGTCCAGCCAGCTTATGATCCGCCAGATGAAGGAAGCCAACAAGAAGAAAGAGGAGAAGATCAAAGAGCTGCAGGAGTTCATCTCCCGTTTCTCCGCAAACGCTTCCAAATCCAGACAGGCGACTTCCCGTAAAAAGGCTCTGGAAAAAATTCAGTTGGATGAGCTGCGTCCCTCCAGCCGGAAGTATCCGTATATCGATTTCCGTCCAAACCGTGAAATCGGCAATGAAGTCCTGACGGTAGAGGGCATCTCCAAAACTATAGACGGCGTCAAGATCCTCGATAATATTTCCTTTATTCTGGGACATGACGACAAGGTAGCCTTTGTAGGCGGAAATGAATTTGCGAAAACAACCCTGTTCCAGATCCTGGCCGGAGAGATGGAGCCGGACGAGGGGACTTATAAATGGGGCGTGACCACAAGCCAGTCCTATTTCCCGAAGGATAACTCGTCTGAGTTTGACAACGACGACACGATTGTAGACTGGCTGACTCAGTACTCTGAGATCAAAGACGCCACCTATGTGCGCGGCTTCCTAGGACGTATGCTTTTCGCCGGAGAGGACGGCGTCAAGAAGGTTAAGGTGCTGTCAGGAGGCGAAAAGGTCCGCTGTATGCTTTCCAAGCTTATGATTTCCGGCGCCAACGTCCTGATTCTCGACGAGCCTACCGACCATCTGGATATGGAGGCGATCACAGCCCTGAATAACGGACTGATCAAGTTCCCAGGCGTGCTTTTATTCTCCTCCCGTGACCACCAGATCGTACAGACGACAGCCAACCGTATCATCGAACTGATGCCGGACGGCTCCATGATCGACAAGATCACGACCTACGACGAGTATCTTGAAAGCGACGCTATGGCACGAAAGAGAACCGTCTATACCAAATCCTCCAGCGACGAGGAAGACAATTAAACTCAAAAAAGAATTTCACAGACAGACCAAGGTGGTATGCATACATGGCATACCGCCTGTTTTTCTGCGGTATCAGAGTATCAGGAGCAGCAGCGCTTTGCTGCTCCGACGAAAAATGGGATTGAGGAAATAGATATGAATGAAAAGATAAAACGAGAGACGGCAGTCCATCATTCCATGGCCCTCGTAGGCGGTTTCTTTGGAATGTATGCCCTCATGGTCCGGAACGCCACCTTTGGCTCCTCGGAGACCTCCAATCTGATCTACCTGGTCGTAGCCGGACTTTCCGGCTCCTTCCGGTCATTTCTCATTCGGATCGGAGCGCTGCTCTGCTATATCGCCGGCATCGTATTCGCTACCCTGGCGCCAAAGATTCTGAAAAAAGCGGATTTCCGATACATTTCTATCGGAATCGATGTGCTGGCCTGCCTGCTGCTCGCCCAGCTTCCCGCAGAGCTCGATCCTGTCCTGGCGCTGTACCCGATGTTCTTTGCCACCGCCGTACAATGGCTGGCTTTCACCGGAGCCGCAGGCTACAACAGCGCCACGATCTTTTCCACAAACAATCTGCGCCAGTGTTTCGCGTCCTTAAGCGAATATCTGTATGAACGCAAGCCCGAACAGGGACGCAAGTGCAGATTCTATGCAGGAACCCTGCTCTGCTTTCATTTAGGCGTCGTCTTCTGCTTTATCTGCCTGCGCTTCTGGAATGTGGAAAGCATCTACGCATGCCTGCCTTTGCTGGCCATACCAACCGCTTTCGTCATTCTGGATCGGGAGCCCAAACGCGCCCAATCCATCGTTTACCCCCGGACCCTGCCTTAAGCTGACAGGAATACTTTTCCGGAAAATATATAATCAGGAGGAATGTATGATGTTATACAAGACAAACGGAACTTGTTCCATAGGAATTGAAGTTGAGCTGGACCCTGAGCATATTGTCCGGCATGTAGAGTTTATCGGAGGCTGCTCCGGCAACACCCAGGGCGTCGCCCGCCTCGTACAGGGCATGAAGGCAGAGGAGGCCATCGCCCGTCTGAAGGGCATCCGCTGCGGCAGCAAGCCCACCTCATGTCCCGATCAGCTCTCCAAAGCTCTGGAGGAGGCGCTGGCGGAATCGGCATAAGCCGTCCGCCGCGCCTCCTCCCAATATTCCCTTCGTTCCTCATACCGGGTATTCAGCCAGGCCACAGCCTCGTCAAAGCCTTCCTTTGTAAAAGGAAATTCATGATATTCCTTTTTTTCCTCCTCCGTCGTCTCAAAACAAAATGGCTCCGGATAAATCACAGCTTCCAGATGCTTTTCTTCCCCTTCCTCTTTCTTGCGAAGGCGATACCGCATTCCCTGATAGCTGCCCGTATAGATCCCTTTATTTACGTAAGGCAGGCCCGCCTGCCCGTGCAGATCAATCATTTTTTATCCCCGCTTTCCGGATCTTTACGGCCTTTCCGCTTGTTTCAGCTTTACAGCGGATGCCGCTTTCTCACCACCTCAAAGGCCTCCTCGGCTACCGCGATGGTTTCGGCTATATCTTCGTCCGTCAGAGACGCGTTCAGAAAATGATTGTGATGATTCGTAAAGAAAACACCCCTACGCACACATTCAGCCACCCATTCCTGGTGAAGACTTAGACTGGGATCGTCAGCAATTCTCAGATAAAACAGGGAGGGCATTCCCGTCACACGCAGATCGAAATCAAACTTCTTCGCAGCCGCGATCAGTCCTTCCTTTACCTTCATTCCCTTTTTATTCAGAAGATTCGCAATATCCAGCTTCTTCATTTTTTCGATGCAGGCGATTCCCGCCGCGAAGGGAACGGCGCTCATCCAGTAACTTCCCGTGTAGGAAAGACCGCTGACCGTATTCTTCAGAAAATCCTTTCCGCAGAGCGCCGACACATTATACCCGTTGGCCAGAGCCTTACAGAAGCAGATCAGATCCGCCTCAAAGCCAAAATAATGATCGGAGCCCGCGATGTCCATCCGAAAGCCTGCACGCACATCGTCGATAATCAGGACCGCATCCTTTTCCGTACAAAGCTTACGCACCTTCGCCCAGAAGCCCTCGGCAGGCATTTCGTTATCCCTGAAATTGCCGTGCATATAGGGCTGGGAGATAACAGCCGCAATCTCGTCTTTATTTTCCTCAAAGACCCGTTCCAAGGCCTCATAATCGTTCCAGTCCACATAGAGATTGTTGCAGACATCCTCCTCCAGGATCCCCGCATAATCAATCTTCTGCGTCCAGGGCGCCACGCCATGATAATATCCATTAAAAAATACGATCTTCTTTTTATGGGTATAGGCCCGTGCCGTCATAACGGCCAGCGTGGTCACGTCGTTGCCGTTCTTGGCAAAAAAGGCCCAGTCCGCCGAATGCACGGTATCCACAAGAAGTTCCGCGAAATCAATCATTTTTGTGGACGGCGAAGTCATACAGTTGCCAAGCTCCATCTGGGCTCTGGCCGCCGCGTCCACATCCGGATCACAGTAACCCAGCACGTTCGGACCATAGGCGCACATATAGTCGATGAAACGGTTGCCGTCCACATCCCAGAAATAGCTTCCCTTTGCCCTCTCTCCGAACAGGGGATATGCCTCTACAGGAATGAAACAGCCTTCAGCCGGGCCAAGATGTCCGTATACCCCGGAAGGAATCACCTTCGTGGCGCGCGCAAACGCTTCTCGGCTTTTCGTATAAGTATTCAGTGTTCTCATAGATGCTCCTCCTCTAAGCCAGGTACAGACCCACACGGTCCAGAATCCGGTTCATATTGTCAAGCATGGAAATCATACCGCCCATGCGTATCTCTCCGGTACCGATGCACGCCAGAGAATTGATCTTTCCGTCAAACAGATCCCTGGCAGTCCGAATGCTGCCAAACTCCATCCGGGCGTCCGGAGTCTTCGGAACCTTCTTCACAGTCATAAGCTTATGATTTTTCACACAAATGGCGGCAGTCGGGCCTCCCGCGATGGACAGCTTTATGATGCCGTCGCTCATATAAGAGGCGCTGGTGCGGCTCACCTTATCGTGGTTTCCAATCTGGCTGATAGCCGATGCAATGGTATAAAACATCAGAATCGTGCTTTTCTCATAAAACTCCGGATCCTGCAAGTCCTCCTCGCTGGCCCGCAGATAACGGGTCAGAATATCCGTAAGTCTGACAAAATCCTTCAGCAGAAATCCAATCTTTGTAAAGCCTTTGGATGGAATCGGCGTCACCGTACCGTCAATCATTCCGTTAAACTTCTTTACGCTGGAAAAAGGCAGCCTGATGTCGCAATGCTCTGTTCCATTCTTGAGCACACAGCTTCCATGATCAAAGCAGAGCGTGGCCGACGGACCGCCGGTCACTGCAAAACCCACGCTGATCTTTTTGTCCTGAATCAAGGCCTTTGCCTCCTCGTCGATCCGGCACAGATTCTCCAGCGTTCCAAGCACCGCATAGAGATTGATGTAGGCCATAGTCGTCTCGTCTGTATTGTGTCTTCCTGTCATATTTATATTTCCTTTCCTTCCTGTTAACGTCGGCGTACAGAGACAATGCCTAAAACAGGGCAATCCAAATTCCCATTGCAATCAGCAGCAAACCTCCGATTCTCCCGACAATCCTGGACTTCCGGTATCCTATCATCGCCACCGTCTCCGGCGTCGCAAAGGGCAGGACAAGGATCACCACGCCCATGAACGCGCAGGCCTCTCCTGTCAGAAGCATATCTCCCACACAGGCGCCTGCCAGTACCAGCACCAAGGCGATCAGGATTCCCGCCATAAAAAATTTGACATATCTGCTGTCCCGTTTTACGGCTTCCTGATAGTTTGTACGGCATTCTTCCGAACAGAACTGGCCTTCCTCCGTACGGTGTCCCCCATTCTCAGAAAGTATCCTGCCGCAAAAAGTACAGCGCTTTTTCTTCATACCGTTTCTCCTTTTTCGCAAATGGATTCCGTGCGCATCACCTGGAAGCATTTTTCCAGATAAAGCTTGTGGGCGACCGCAATAATGGCATTGCGAAGCATAAACTTCTCGTCGCTGGAATCCTGTCCTACCACCTCCACCCTGTCCTTCAGGCCAAAGACGAAGAACAGGATATTTTCCAGCTCGTCGCAGAAATAGTCGTATGCCTTTTGGGAGGAATACGTCTCCCGCTGAATCTGAATAAACTGCTTCAGATTGTCCAGGCTCAGAACATTCTTCGCCACAGTGATAAAGATCAGATACGCAATCTGTTCCCGGCTGTACTGCTTTTTCTCAGGGCTGGAAATCAGGCGCTTCTTGACATAATTGGAAATCATCGAACCCGTAATACAATTTTCCTGCAGCGGAGCCAGAAGCTTTGTAATGTAATTCGTAGTCTGTTCCAGATAAAGCCCCACCGCCGGAATCTCCTGGTAACGCGGCAGGCGAAAGCCCTTAAGCGGAGCAGCCAGCGTTTCCTTCCATTCAATCATCATTTTCATCGCTTCCCTCTGTCAAAACAGTATAGCATGACCGTCCGCAAAGTTCAACTTCCACCCAGCGCAGTCTCCGACAGAAGTCCTTCCTGGTATTCTTCCCTTTTTTCCGGCAGCTCTGCCGCCAACGCCTGATTTTCCAGTCTCACCGCGCAGAAAAATGCCGTCGGAACACAGACGATATAAGGCAATGCGTACCTTGGAAGCACGCAGGGAGCAGCCAGATTGGTAAGGACAAAGACAGACAAAAACGTAAACATGGGAAGCGCCCGTCCAATCTTATGAACAATCGCATAGAGGGCAGCCAGACCAATCAGCCAGAGGTAGAGCGCCGGAGAATTAATCAATCGCAGAACCGGCACATATTCGTACGCGTTGCTCGTATAAAGCTTTTCATACAGACTCTCCAACCCAGGAAACAGAGAATGGTGCGTAATTCCAAATCCCTCCTTGGTATCCGACAGAAAGATTCCCTGCCGGTTATCTGTTCCATAAATTCTTCCATAAGACACATCAGTTAAACCCAGATACCCAGCGTTTAGCTGAAAAAAGCCTTTGATATAACTGTCAGGAAACTTGGAGCCAATCGTTATGTAGATGGAAAGAAGCGAGGGCAGATCCTCCGCTCCTCTGGACGATGTCTTGACCGGATCCGCGCTGTGGGGCGTGTAATCCTCCACGTCCGGCAGCAGAGCATGGATGACGGCTATCTCTCCCTCTGTCATTTCCTCCTTATGGTCAGAATAGGCGCACGCAAGCTGCTGATAGGGCAGGCTGAGCATCTCGTTTTTCGAGCCCTCGTACGCCTGCAGGCGAACCTTCAGACCTGACGACGCCATAAGTCCGATCGCCAGACCAATCGCCGTATAACAAAGAATGCGCCCATTGAATTTTTCTTTTAATGCCTTCAGCAAAAGCACAGGCAATAAGATCAAAACCGGGTAAATCCCATTGTTTCTGAACAAAATGTTGCATACGACAATGAGAATATAAAGGAACGCATAATCCTTCCTGCGCACGTAAGTCTCCGGTTCTGTCTGATAATAGCATAAAAGCGTAAATAAAACTACGAAAAAGCCGGCAAACAGAGTGTCCTTTGTCGTAGAGATGGCCAGCATGGGAAATACAGGAAAAACGCCTGTCACAAAGATCAGAAACGCCCTCCACCTTTTATCCAGACCGATTCTCCGTAAATACAGATGGGAAAACGAAAGCATCATGGAAAACAGGAGCATCTGCACGATGGACGCCGCCGCGACGCCGGCGTTATAGCTGCCAAATACCCGTTCGCCGATAATATAATAAAAAAACTGGAGAAACAGCGTATGAGTCAGCGGATGGTGCGTATTGTAGCTTCTTAACACCTGGGGAATCTGATACATCACGTCGTAAGCAAAAAGCCCCGGATAGTAAGCAAGGAACACGGGCAGCCACAGAAGAAAAATCACCGCTGTCGTAAGGAAAAAATATTGCCTGTCAGACAACGACGTTCCCTTCTCTCTCCGCAGCAGATTACCGGCAAATTCTGAAGCACGCAAAAAAAATTTGTCCATGAGAACAAAGACTGCGGCCGCCAAAAAAAGCACGTTAAACACAAGAATCGCGGTATCCCACGCATCCCATGCAATTTCCTTTTCCAACATATAGACATAGCAGTTGGAAAAGCTGAAAATTCCTGCAAATGCCGCATACCAGAATCTTCTTTTCGCTTTTGTAAGCATATATATTTTCTCTCCCTCGAAGCGGATATTTTTTGTCGCGTTATTTCATACCCTTGTCAATTCAGGGTATTTGTCTGCCGTAACTTCACATGAATTTACAAGCGTACAAAAAAAGTAAACAACCGACATAAACCGCCATATTCAGTGTATCACGGTCTTATGCTTTCAACAACTATATATTTGAAGAATTTACCATACCGGCCGACCGCCTCCGTCCCTCATTGCGTTTCTACGTTTTTTATTGACAGTATATATCATTTGTGTTACCATGTAATCGGTTTTTAAATAACCGATTATGCGGTATAAATTTCGAGGTGATTCTAATGAAATACAAAATAGTCATGGATTCCTCCTCCAATCTTTTCACTATGGAGGATGTGAACTTTTCCAGCGTACCCTTAAAAATTGTCACAGACCAGAAAGAATTTGTAGATGACCAAGCCTTAGATCTGGAAGGAATGCTTGCCTTTCTTTCTTCCTACAAAGGCCGCTCCGGCACCTCATGTCCCAATATTAGCGAATGGCTGGATGCCTTCGGCGACGCGGAAGGCATCTTTGCCCTGACCATTACCGGAACCCTGTCCGGCTGCCATAACGCCGCCGTGCAGGCAAAGGAAGCCTACGAGAAAAAGCATCCCGGCCGCCGTGTCTGCTGTCTCGACAGTCTCTCTACGGGTCCTGAAATGGTTTTGATCGCGGAAAAACTCCGGGAGCTGATATGCTCCGGCAAGGATTTCGACCAGATAGAAACGGAAATCCGGACATATATGAAGCGAACACACCTGATCTTCACGCTGAAAAGCCTGAACAATATGGCCAGAAACGGCCGCGTCTCCCCTCTGATCGCCAAAGCCTGCGGGCTTCTCGGCATCCAGATCGTAGGTCAGGCCAGCGCAGAAGGAACTCTGGAACCCCTGCACAAATGCCGCGGCGAGGCCAAGGCCCTGAAACTGCTGCTAACGGAAATGAAGAAAATGAACTTCCAGGGAGGCAAGGTCCGTATCGTCCACTGCCACAATGAACAGGCCGCCCAAACCTTCCTGGAACTTCTGAAAACAGAATTCCCAGACTGCGACGCATCCCTGGGGAATACCACCGCCCTTTGCAGCTTCTATGCAGAAGAAGGCGGCGTAATGATCGGATTTGAGGCATAAAGCCTAAGAAAGTAAAAAAGAATTTCGCGCGCGAAATTCTCCGCGCGCGAGCGGGCAGCCGCCCCCTTGCTTACTCCAAAACCCATTCCACCTTTTCTTCTGAAATTGACAGCTTCTCTGCTATCTCCTGTACGGACATTCCCGCTCCTGCCAGTCTGAAAATATGCTTTGCAAGCTCGACGCCGCTGCGTTCCCCCTGGGCGAGCCCTTCTTTTTTTCCATCTTCTACTAGCTCCCGAATCGCTTCGCACATATTGACTTCTCCTCCTTCTTCAACCTTCCCTTCTCGTTCCAAAAGTTTAGGCTCCTGCAGATATTCCGCTATCATTTGAAAGGTATCTTTCCCGACAGCGGTACAGCCGGTCAGTTCCTGCAGATGCAGGAATGCCTCTTTATCTTTCGAATATTTTATGCACATCAGCATAAAACAAATATCCTGCGGAAATTCTCTTAGCCGTTCATCCGGCGTATGCCGGACATCCAGAACATGAAGCGAATAGTCTCCCACATATTGCCGTAGTTCTTCCGGTATCTTATGCAGATCCAGCATATCATGCAGGCATTTTGCCCCGTCCCAGGCTCTCTCTCCGCAATACAAGATTAAGGTAATGACAGGCAGAAGCCTGTCCCGCCGGGAAATGCGGGAAAGATATTCTTGTGATGAAAGGTCTTTTTGCTCCATGTGCCTTTTGGCAATCGCCTTTTCCTGACGCAGATATGACAGCACATCACAGTCCAGCACACGCAGGGGCATCGCATAGTCCACATACTCCATCAATTCCGCGCCAATGTACAGCCTGATCAGCGCATTGTCCGCTTTCTTAAATACATCCCGCTCTCTGTGGCGGTATTCGCTGCTTTTTCCGCTCCTTCCATCGAGCCTTCTGTCCGCTTCACTGATATTTTCCGCTTTCAAATACGTCTTTCCGCCAAACAGCCAGCCATTCATCAACTGAGCAAACCGCTCCTCCTGATTATAATAAGCCAGCAGCGGATTTTCCTTTTTTCCCATCCCTTCTCCTCCTATTTTACATGGAATCATGGTACGCTGCAACCTTCCGTCTCCAAAAAATCAGAGTGGAAAGAGTATCTCTGAAAGTATGAAATTTTCTTGTCTGAGATGTGCGGGAAGAAAATTCCCATAGAATTAAAAGAATTTTGCCCTTGTCAATTATGGGTAGGTAGTCCCAATATAATTATTTCAATATGTAAAGAATGACACATAAGATCTTAGAACAGTCATTACACAGACTACCACACGATAAACACAAGTAACGGAGGGTGTGTGTTTGAATAGCAAATACAAAAAAATATTTTTAATCGGAAACGGATTTGACCGCTGGCAGGGACTTCCGACATCTTATGACCAATTCAAAGAATATTACAGAAAGAACATTCATGCAGTCGCCAAAAAGCTTCACATCAAAACAAGAGTAAATGGAGCTGGTACATTGATTACGCCAGTGGAAATGATATTTGGCGATATATTTCGTCCCCAAGCTTTACCGGAGGAGTTTTTCTGGAACTTTGAATCATCCATCGCTTTGCTGGATGACCAGTATATCATTAACTATTTCAAGAAAAGCAAGCGAGGTCTTTATAAATTACAGAAAACCGTGAGAAAAGCGCAGCAAATCTTACAGAAATTATTTTGCGACTGGATTAAGTCTATTGAGATTGTTCCAGGCGATTCCGGATATAAATTTGACGATAGCTGCTATTTTATAAATTTTAATTATACAGATACCTTGGTGAAGCGATTCGGTATAGATAAGAACAGCGATTATCATATTCACGGAGAAGCAGATGATCCTGATAGCATTATCTTCGGGCATTCTACTCATCCTGAAACTGCATTTCAGGAATTAATGGAGCAAAAATTTGTGCGCACCCTGGACGGGAAAAAGAGCAGGCGATTACAAGGTCTATACTTAATAGAAAATGCGCTGTATGAAACTGACAAGCACGTTCAGGACAATATCGATGAATTATGCGAGTTTATGACATTAGCCGGCGTACATATTGAGGAAATTACAGATATTTATGTTCTCGGTCATTCTTTTTCCGAACCAGATTACGAATATTTTGAATTTTTAGTCAAGGCTACGCAGATGAATTGCGATTTTAATGAATTGTCCCCATTCTGGAAAGTTCAAAACTTAGGCTTAGAAAGACTAAATGAGGACGATTTGCTGGAATCCATTCAGCTAAACATTGCTTACGCCGCACAGCATCGCAAACGTGTGCTAAAAAAAGATGACCTATCTTTTCCAAAAGCAGAAATGATTGAGAAACTATTATTTGGTCAAACAGACGTCTATACAGATGGCAATGGAAACATCCATAAAAAGGATACTTTAAATGCGAAAACAGAAGCCGCCGTTCAGAAAAGATTTCTCATGGAACAGGCGTTCAGAACAAAAGAGGTGATAGAAGAACTTTGTATGCTAAAAGGTATACGCGAGCTTCCGTCAGATTGCTTCTCTATCTTAAAAGCAGCCGCTTATATGGACGGCGGACACAGTCCAAGAAATGGAAACGCCGAATGGCATATATCATATTTCAGCGATGAGGATACCCTCAGTTGACAAGGACACACACGCCTCCAGCGGCCTGATTCCGGCAGTTTCTGCGTCATCGTCAATCGGCGTATGTTCAATACGCCTCATTCCGTTTCCTTGAACCTGACGGAATCAGGCCTACTGGAGGTCAAAGAGTCAGACAGCGGCTGTTTCAGTGTCCTGCAAGGCGCTTGAACGACGCGTACTGGACGTACGCGGAGCGAAAAGCAACACAGCAGGACGCTGAAACAGCCCTGTCCTGACCGTGTGTGCTCTTGTCAACTGAGGGTAAGAAAAGAATTGAAAACGTAATGGAAAGAACCGGTTGTGATAATTACGAATTGCATCATGGAATTGATGAATGCATTAGGGCGTTTGAGGGTAAGTAGGTAAATCTTCAAGCCTGTGAAAAAATTGCCGGGTAGAATACATAGACAAAAATGCTGTATATGATTTATAATCCATGGTAGAATGTAGATAATGACTAGAGAAAGGAGACCTGACTGTGAAAAATGAAAAACTAATAGAACGTTTTTTAATAGAACAGAAAAAGCGAGATCGCTCTGGCGTTTATGCATATACACAACGTACTTTGGCATACAACTCAAATAAAATTGAGGGTTCTACTTTGAACGAGGAACAGACAGCTTCTCTATTTGAACGCGGAACGCTTCCGGCTACGGATGATTATTACAGAGCCAAAGATATAGAAGAAACAAACGGTCATTTTCTGATGTTTAACAGAATGTTGGAGACCTTATCGGAGCCATTGTCTGAAAAATTGATAAAGGATTTTCATTATCAGTTAAAGAGCGGCGTGTTTGAGGATCGTGCCAATGGATATGCAATAGGTGATTATAAGCAGCGTCCTAATATGATTGGAATGTACAAAACTGTACTTCCCGGAGAAGTCGGACAATATATGAAAGACTTACTGCAGTGGTATCAGGATAGCGAAAAGAATCTAAAGACCATGGCGGAATTTCACGCCCGATATGAATGTATTCATCCGTTTCAGGACGGAAATGGACGTACAGGACGTATGATTTTGTTTCGTGAATGTTTGAAGGCAGATTTGGCGCCAGTGGTTATATTGGATCAACACCGAGAAAAGTATATTAACGGATTGCGAGAATATCATGAAAAACGTTCTGTCTCAATGTTATTAGATTTGTTTACTGAAGAACAGCAAATTTATCAGGAGAGAATAGCGTATTTCTTTATGTGAGGCTGTGAAGAAAAGTCTGTATTTACAAAGCAGGGGGCAGTCGCCCCCTTGCTTACTCCAAAACCCACTCCACCTTTTCTTCTGAAATTGACAGCTTCTCTGCTATCTCCTGTACGGACATTCCCGCTCGTGCCAGTCTGAAAATATGCTTCGCAAGCTCAACGCCGCTGCGCTCACCCTGGACGAGCCCTTCTTTTCTTCCTTCTCTTTTTCCGTCCTCCACCAATGCCTGAATCGCTTCACACATATTGACTTCTCCTCCTTCTTCAACCTTCCCTTCTCGTTCCAAAAGTTTAGGCTCCTGCAGATATTCTGCTATCATTTGAAATGTATCTTTCCCGACGGCGGCACAGCCGGTCAGCTCCTTCAGATGCAGGAATGCCTCTTTATCTTTTGAATATTTTATGCACATCAGCATAAAACAAATATCCTGCGGAAATTCTCTCAGCCGTTCATCCGGCGTATGCCGGACATCCAGAACATGAAGCGAATAGTCCCCCACATATTTCCATAGTTCTTCCGGTATCTTATGCAGATCCAGCATATCATGCAGACATTTTGCCCCGTCCCAGGCCCTTTCCCCGCAATACAAGATTAAGGTAATGACAGGCAGAAGCCTGTCCCGCCGGGAAATGCGGGAAAGATATTCTTGTGAAGAAAGGTCTTTTTGCTCCATATGCCTTTTGGCAATCGCCTTTTCCTGACGCAGATATGACAGCACATCACAGTCCAGCACACGCAGGGGCATCGCATAGTCCACATACTCCATCAGTTCCGCGCCAATATACAGCCTAATCAGCGCATTGTCCGCTTTCTTAAATACATCCCGCTCTCTGTAGCGGTATTCTCTGCTTTTTCCGCTCCTTCCCTCAAGCCTTCTGTCCGCTTCACTGATATTTTCCGCTTTCAAATACGTCTTTCCGCCAAACAGCCAGCCATTCATCAACTGAGCAAACCGCTCCTCCTGATTATAATACGCCAGCAGCGGATTTTCCTTTTTTCCCATCCCTTCTCCTCCTATTTTACATGGAATCATGGTACGCTGCAACCTTCCGTCTCCAAAAAATCAGAGTGGAAAGAGTATTTCTGAAAGTATGAAATTTTCTTGTTTGAGATGTGCGGGAAGAAAATTCCCATAGAATTAAAAGAATTTTGCCCTTGTCAATTAAGGGGATTCTATTTAGAGAATAACAGAAAATGGAAAATAAGTCAATAAAATCCGAGAATGAGCAGAAAGGTTAGTAAAACAATTTTCTCGCAGAATATATTTTCTTACACCTACATAACCGCCGTTTCAATGGACATACTGGTCAATATGATATTATAACTCATATTGACCAGCATGATAAAATACATATTTTTGTTACTCATCACATTCCAATGATAAGGGTTTTTTATTCCTTCTTTTTATCCACTAATCCTTTCCTATACTTTCTTATATCTTTAATGAAACTCCATATCATCACAATCATAATAATTCCTATTGGAAACGCAGAAATAATACTGACTGACTGAATATTGCTCATTGAGCTTTCTGAGAAAACAAGCGCAATCGGCAATATAATCAATAACAGACACCAAAGCAGCGTAATAAGCTTATTGGGATGCTCGTCCCCTTCTAATTTTTTGTAACTATAGCAAGCTGCTGTATAGGCGATTGAATCAAAGGAAGTCGCATAAAATAAGATCATGCACACAAGCGTCACAATCAAAACAAATTGCGCACATGGCATTGTATCTATGATATTTAGAATCAATGTATACAAATCACCGCTTGCTTCATATTGCGCAATGAAGTCCTGCACACCGCTGACCTGAAGACCAAGAGAATAATTTCCAAGCACGACAAAGCTTGCAATCGTTGAACCAACTCCAAACAGGTATCCACCCAGAATCGTTTGACGAATTGTCCTTCCTCTGGAAATATTACCAATAAAAAACGGAGCAGCAATACACCAAACCATCCAGTAAGCCCAATAGTAAATAGTCCAATCTTGTGGAAAATTATTCGTTCGTCCAGGATCTGTATACGTGGAAAGTTCAATAAAATTCTGAACCATTTTCCCAAGAGACTGAATACCATTTTCGATAATAAACCTGCCCTGACCGCCAACAAGCAAAACAAAAATCAGTAAGCCAAAAAATAGATAAATACACATTTTAGCAAGTAAACTGATTCCCTTAAACCCATGAAGGACTGCGTATGTATAGACAGCACAGGTAATCAAAAGGATAATGATGGTTACTGCAGTCCTGCTAATCTCAACGTTAAAAAGGCGTACAATGATACTTGCCATCAATGGAGTGGCAACACTAAAAGTTGTCGCAGTACCAGCCAACAATGCAAATAATGCAAACAAGTCGATTACCCGTCCCAAAATTCCATCCGCATGCTTTCCGATCACTGGCCGGCATGCTTCTGAATAACGCTGACGATTAATCTTCCGAACATGAAGCATGAAAGCAAACGCAACAGCCAGAACAAGGTAAAATGCCCACGGTATAAAACTCCAATGAAATAAGGGAAACACTCCGGCCCATTCTGCAATCGAGCCCAGTTCTTCTATGTGAGGATTAGTAGCATACATCACCCATTCCGCAAAAGAATAAAACAAAATATCGGCAGCCAGTCCACAAGTAAACATCATACTTCCCCACGCAAAGAAGGAATGTTTTGGTTTTTCGTTTGGTTCACCTAGTACGACATTACCATATTTTGAAAAAGTCAGCCACAAAGATACCAGTAATACCCCAAGACCAATCACTAAGTAATACACGCCCAGTGTGTCTCCAAAAAAGAATCGAACCTGGCTGATAACAGCGTTCGATGCATTAGGAAAGAGAAACAGAAACACCGACAACCCCAGAATCAAAAAAAAGGGAACCAGTGTGACCATCCAATCAATCTTTTTGTAGTTCGTGTTTTGACTATTTTTTTTATGCAATTTTTTATCCTCCCAATATTCCTGTATAAGAATGCTTCGTCTTCCCTTCGAGTTATTCTATTTCAATCTAGTTTTTCAAGTACTTCTGTCTTGTATAAATATCGGAAATGTTCTTGTCCATCATCAAACTCAAAACCTATAGCTTCTGCACCATTCCCTTTTAATGCACTGATATGAACAATCCTATCTTCCGTGGTTCCAATATCCTTTGCAATCTTTTTCAGAATTACTGAATGAGTATCCGTTACATATGAGGAATCAAACTTTCTTAGCTCATCCATTGTGTCAAATTCATAGATTATCCCAGAGGCATATTTTTTCATCCTCATTTTCAATACATCTAAATGAGCCATAAAAATCTTTTCCCAAAGTTTATCTCGCGTTTCCGGTTCATGATATTCCTTTTCAAGAATAGATAAAAATTGGTCAGAAAATTCACTGCTCCAAAATGTATGTCCAAGCATATACCACGCATTACTTCCTCCTATCGTAACAGAGTTAATGTAACCATTCTCATCCTCTGTCATACACCACTCATCCGTGTATTCGCTTGTATACTCCGCTGCATAATAGGCGTCATACACTTCTGTTTCAAACGGATTAACAGCAAAATAATTATCTGACGAACAAATATAGCTATTACCCAACACCTCCTTTGCCGCCCATATACTGCTGTTATTATTTCTCGTTAAATACTCCTGATTATGGATCAGCTTTATTCCATATTTACTCACCAAATACTCAAATTGTTCTGCCTTATAACCAGTAACAACAACAATTTCCGGAATCCCCACCGCCTTCAACTGTTGTATTTGTCTCTCGATAAGAATTTCTCCCTTAACCACTGTCATTGCCTTATGCTTTTCATATGACAAAGGGGCAAATCTGCTACTCGTTCCAGCCGCAAGAATGATTGCATTATCAACTTTCAATGTCTATTTCCTCCTAATGAATTGCCTCTTTTTAGCTTAAATAAGCGGTTCTCCGATTTCTTCCATAAGTTCTGTTGCATATTGAAAAAAATCCTTTCCGTAACGATATTGTCGAAGACTATATTCTCCAAACTCTACACCTAGATTCCGTTTATACTCACACCAGTTAGACCAAATCAAACCGCAGACAGATACATAACAATAAATCTTTGCCCGTGTAATCTTATCGCAGCCTCCATCTTCCTCAAAGTATATATCAATTAACCTATCTATCTGTTCTTTATTATAAAGAGCATAAATTGCAAACATGGCAATATCTACATGCTTGTCTTGCATCGCCGCATATTCCCAGTCTGTGAGTTGTATACTGAGTTCTCCTTTAACTTTCGGGTCAAACAGAAAATTATCCGGAACTGCATCAATATGTGTAAGTTGATATGGCTCATGATACTTACCGATAAATCTTCCAAGCTTCCTGCAATTCTCCTTTGTTTTTCTATAATCTCTATAGATACTTGGATAACCGTTCCAAAGGCTTTCATAAAAATCAATCCGCTCAAAAAGATCAAACGTGTGTGGAACTTCCAGCGGCTTACCATTGTGCAAATAATTATGAAACCTTCTCAATTTTTTCATACAAAAATAAAGGTCGTCCTCATTTTTCGGATCGCAACAACGCACGCCTTCTATATACTTGGTGATCTTATATCCCGTATTTGGGTCAAAATAAAGCGGATCATCACAAAAGGATAATCCACGTATTGCTGCATAAACTTCTGCTTCCTGCTCTCTATTGATAAGTTGATCCGTTCCCTCCCCCGGAATACGCATAATATATCTATTCCCTTTTACCGTAAATAGGAAAGATCGATTTGTCATGCCTTTCTTCAATGCCTCAATATCCACAATATCGTTTGTGGTACATCCAAGCTTTTCAGAAATCACCTTTAGTGCGTCTGAGTTCAGTTGGTTGGAATCTGAATCAAGCTCTCTTAATTGCTCATATGTATTGATTTCAACCACATCGGCCGCATGTACAACCCTCGCCTGGACAAACATTCTGTCATCATCATATAAGGTTTCCTCCCAGAACTTATCGTCATAGGCAGTATCCTTCGCAAATTCCTTAAGCTTTTTTTTAACTAGCGCACCTTTATCCATTGTAAGATATGCAATCCCAATCATTCCGTTTCCGCCAGATGAAGCAGGCACTTTCACCAACTCCATCTTTCTATTTACCCGAACATCCGAATTTTCATCAACAAGATCCGAAACCATATACCAGGAATATAGTTCATGCCTCCGAAACGGATTTCTATCACACCATATATCACAAGGAACAATATAAGTATTGGAAATTCTGTCTGCCGCCAAAACTAAAGAACTTATATTATTTTTTAGATTGTAATCTTCATTTACAATGAGTTCGACACCATACTCATCAATTAAATACTCAAAAGCATCCTTCATGAAACCAACAACCACTGTAATGTCTGTTACACCTACTTCATGAAGTTGTAGAATAAGACGATCTATCAACCGTTCTCTATTGACTTCCATAAGAGCCTTTGGCACTGTCAAGTTGATGGGAACCATTCTCATTCCCACTCCAGCCGCAAGTATAATGGCATTAGTGGGTGCATATTTTTTAAACATTTCGCGTGATTTAAGCGTCAACTGTGCATGCTCATCCAGATAACCACAGTTCATTAGTGTTTTCAACGAACGATTTACGACTCCAAGACTATGACCGGAAGTTTCTGAAAGAATTCGTTGGTTGATAAATGGTTCTAGGTATAAGTTGTAAAGAATATCAGCCTCTTGTTTGTTTAGTTGTTCTGGATTTGTTTTCTTTATATTTTTCATGAATTTGTCCCCTTTTATTTTTATGAACACTATGTTAAAACTATTTTTATAATTTAAGCTACCTTCAGTTCTATTTGATTTGCGTTTTTTGTTCTTAGCTCTATTTTAATACAGAAAACTATGCTTATATCTAAAACATTTCCAGTTCAAGACTTCAGATAGAATCACTCAGCACAGCCATGTCACCAAACAGCCAGCCTGCGTCTCACAGACGAACTGATCCATACCATTCTTGAGCTGGAAGAAGAAGTCATCCGCTGGCGCCAGGCGCTCATCAAATATCTTCCGCCTGACTGGGCGGAAGGGCTTCGCCAGGACATCCTGTGCAATCTCTCCCGCGATTTTGAAGGAGAAGCCGCTTATGACTTCTACGTCAATTCCCTGTGCGGCGGCAAGGATCCACAACAGGATAAAGCGAGATTGGCCCGCTTACGCAGACTCATGAACGGAACTGATGAAACCAGCATCACTTACCTGTAACCGCGCCTTACATCGGCAGCAGATTTTTTCCGGCTCTACAAATGAATGTGAACCAAAAGCATATGCCGGCACCCGAAGTCGGAGGTGATAATACGGCTCTCCTTCTTTTTTTGGTGTTTCTACTCAATTCCCCGGTGTTTTTCGCAGCTTCACCAGCTTTTTTAGAAGCTCTCCTTTATTCTCTGGGAATGTGTTTCTGCTCCGGATTTCTCTGGTGTTTTTTGC
>DVLE01000063.1 GCA_018715645.1 Candidatus Merdisoma merdipullorum | reverse complement strand
GTCAGATTCAGCTGGTAGGTGAAGAACCAAAACAGTCCTTCGATTGCCCGGAAGGCCACAGGCCCTAGAACGACTGTGAGAAGCAGTGCGAGAGCTGCTGCGCCCAGAGCGTACAGCAGTCCTTCACAGACCAGCATGGCGCGAAGCTGCCTGCCTGTCATACCCACGGCCTGGAGCACAGCCAGCTCCCGGCGGCGGGCGATGATGCCTGTGAGAACGGCGTTGAAGAAATTCAGCACGCCCACCAGCCCGACGATGAAGCTTAAAGCTCCGCCCAGCAGCAGGAACATAGACCGCATGCTCTCAAATTCTCCGGCGTAAGTAGCCTTGCTCTCGTAGTCCAGCTCCGGGTTTACGTTTTCCGTGTAATCTGCAAGGAAGGCTTCCATAGAGCTGTTTGCCTCGTCAGTGGTATCAAAGGCATAGTACATGACGCTGTCCGTGTCTGTATCTTCCACAAAGGTCTGATCGTTCAGTATAAACTCATCGGAACCGTAGTAGCGGTAGCTGAGAGCAGAGGGGACTGTCACCAGAGCGGCTACCGTGTACTCCTCGTCCCGGTACTCTGCGGGCCGTTCCACAAAATTGGCCCCGTCCGGTACCTCCTCATAGGTCCCGTAGACCTCCCCGGTATCCGGGTTATAGCATTCCATTTCCTCTACATACCGGAGCGTGACCGTATCTCCAAGTTTTGCCCAGTGGCTGTCCATGTCGGCATTGCCGTAGTCATCTTCGCTGTACACGGCGGCAATCGTCCGGCTGCCCGGCTCATAGAGGGAGGACAGATCCCCTTCCAGCACAGTCAGATGATCGAGGGCGAAGGCGCTCATGCCGGAAATCTGGACGTTGGCGGCCAGCAGGTTCTTCTCATTCCGGTCTGTCAGATGAAGCAGATTCTCCAGCTGCTCCGGAGTGTAAAAATGCTGGCTGCTCTGCCGGAAGTAGTCCTCGGTTATATATTCGAGAACCTGTGAGGTTTGGCCGTACACCATTCCGCTGTCCGTGATGCCGCCCTGCGCCTGGATGTCATCTATGGCCGACTGGGGCAGGCCCATATCGTCGGCAAAAATGAGCGCACCGGTCTGAAATTTGGCGGCGTTTGCCACGATAAAGTCGCTGGCAGTGAAGCTCCTTACATATTTATCCATATCGAAGCCCCCTGTGAAATTCACAGTTACTGTGAGCAGTACCACAGACAGGGAGAGGGAGAGTACGGTCACTGCTGTCTTGCCTTTGCTGCGTCCCAGATTCGCCCAGGCCATGGTAAGGGGAGTGACCTTTCGGGCTTTGCGGCCTTTTGTCCGGGATTTCACCTGCCCTTCCGTGTAGCGCACAGCCTCCACAGGGGAGACCTTTGCGGCCATTCGGCCGGGACGGCGGCAGGAGAGCAGCACAGTGAACAGGGCGAACAGGGCCGCGACGACAAAAATCAGGGGATTCACGGAGGTGAGCGCTATCACGCCGTTAAGACGGGATACGATCGTGGGCGTCAGCCGTCCGCCGATGAACCACCCAATCACCAGTCCGACGGGGATCCCGGCGGCACTGAGAGCCAGCGCCTGCAGGCGGATAATCCGCCGCAGCTGCTTGGGTGTCGTGCCAATGGTTTTCAAAAGGCCGTAGAACCGAATATCCCCGGCGACGGAAATCTGGAACACGTTGTAGATGATAAGATAGCCGGTAAAAATAATCAGCAGAGCTATGGCGGCGACGGCCGCGAAAGCGGTGGGATCCATGGCGCCGGACATACGGGTTTCGGTATAGCCCCAGTTGACGCCTGTATTGATGTAGCTGTCCTCCGGGGTATCGCTCTGATAGCCATGATTCGCTAAAATCTGATTCAGGTCCTGCTCGATGCGGCGCGCACCGCTTTTGAGCATGACGTCCAGATTCCATGTCCCGGTCATGCCGTCGGTGGGGGCATTCGGGTCTACGCCGCATTCGGCGAGGATTTCGTTCACCCGGCTTTCAGGGATGAGAATGTGGTTGGCCACGATAGCCTCATCGTATTCCCACCAGCCGGAGAGGATGAAGGTCTGCGCGGTGGGATGTCCGTCCACGTCAAAAGAAATGGTGAACTCTGCTCCGAGTTCCGGCTCGATTCCCAGAAGCTCCAGCACATGGGTGTCGGTAGCGGCCTGATTTGTGCCCTCCTGCGGCAGATTTCCCTTCACAGGATCGCAGTACATCCAGTGTGCGTTGTTGGCATCGGCGTAGCTGATCTCCACATGAGACTTATGGAAGGGCACATCCGTGGGCATGCCGATGAAACGGCGCAGGCCCCAGGCTTCGATGAGCGGATCGTCCTTCAGATCTTCAAATTGCTGTTCGGTCATGTATTTAAAGCCGCCGTGAGAATAGCCTCCTACCTGGCGGAAATTGGCCTGCTGAAAGCCCTCATTGATAGATAGTGCAATCGTAAACAGGCTGGTGAACAGCACGGCTGTCAGGGCGATAGCTGCCGCTGCAATGAGATTTCGGGTACGGCTGGCCTGTAAGCTTTTCCAGGCCAGGCGCCGAATACACTTGCCATTTTTCACGTTCATATGTCCCACCCCCTTACCACGCCGCAATCCGGCCGTCCTCGATGCGGACGATCCGGTCGGCGAGCTGGGCGATTTCTTCGTTGTGCGTAATCATCACCATGGTCTGGGCGAACTTTCGTCCTGTCACCTTCATCAGAGAGAGTACATCCTGGCTGGTACGGCTATCCAGGTTTCCCGTGGGCTCGTCGGCAAGGAGAATAGCGGGTTTGGCAGCCAGGGCTCGGGCAATGGCTACCCGCTGCTGCTGGCCGCCGGAGAGCTGGCTGGGAAGATTATTCAGCTTCTTCTCGATCCCCAGGGCGGCGATGACCTCCCGGACATAGGTCTCGTCGACCTTGCCGCCGTCCAGCTGGATCGGGAGCACGATGTTTTCCTGGACCGTCAGGACCGGAACCAGGTTGTAGCTTTGGAACACAAAGCCGATCTTCCTTCGGCGAAAGATCGTCAGCGCCTCATCTCTCAGAGAGAAGATATTCTTTTTGCCTACGATGACGGAGCCGGAGGTGGGCCGGTCCAGCCCTCCCAGCATGTGGAGCAGGGTGGACTTGCCGGAACCTGATGTACCCACGATAGCCACAAACTCTCCGTCCTCCACACGTAAGCTGATCCCGTCCAGGGCTTTCACCAGCGTATCGCCGCTGCCATAATATTTTTTCAAATCCTTAGTTTCCAAAATCGTCATAGTAAGATACCTCCACGAAAAAGTCTGCACTGTCTTTTGACAATACAGACTTTACTATAAGAATCTTTCCAGGTTCTTTCTCAAATCTAACAGAACGGAAAGATTTCCCGCGGCAGGTAGAGAGAAAACACACATCCCGCACCGGGACGGGATGCTACCTTGATGTAGCCGCCCTGTCTGCTTAGAATCTCCCGGGTAAGGTAGAGTCCGAGGCCCAAGCCTTCCGCGGAGCGGGAGCCCTGCCCCCGGAAAAAGCGATTAAAGATTTCCGCCTGTTCATGTTCCGGGATGCCTGGTCCGGTATCCGTCACATCTATCCGGCAGAAGGAATCCAGCATCTGGGCGGAGAGGGTGACGGTTCCCCCGGAAGGAGTATATTTTACTGCGTTGTTCACAATATTGCCAAGCGCCTCAGCCGTCCAGCGAGGATCAAAGGCGGCCTCTCCCTGGAACGGCGTCACGGAAAGTGTAATCTGTTTGAGCTGTGCCGCGTGCCTTTCCTGATCTGCCGCGTCCTCCAGCAACGGTCCGACTGGACCTGGAGCCGGAACGGGGGCTACAATTCCCGCCTCCAGCCGGGAGGCCTTTACCAGGGCATGGATCAGGAAGGACAGCTTCTCGCTCTGGGCGATGAGAGCCTGAGATAGCTCCTGCTGTTCGGGGGACAGGCCGCTCTCGGACAGCAGGGAAGCGTAGAGCAGCAGGTTGGCGACGGGGGTACGTGTCTGGTGGGAGATGTCGGCGATCAGGGATTTGACGGCTTTTTGTTCGCCCGCTATCGTATTTCTGGCAACGGCGGAACCCCGGAGGAACCGGGCCAGCCTGCTCTCCAGGGCGGAAAGCTGCGACTCGTCAAACGTATCCTCAACGAAGCCTCCGGCGATAGCACGGTCAAGCATCTGATTCAGCCGCCGTAAGGTGCGCTGCCTGGCCGCCCATTGCCAGATGCCGAATGCCATGCCTGTGGCAGCCAGAACCAGGGCGCACAAAGTCAGGGCGGTCATTTGCCCACCTCCCAGACATAGCCTATTCCGTACACGGTTTTAATAGGAGCGTCGCTCAGCTTGGCGCGAAGCCGCCGTATCGCCACAGACAGGGCGTTTTCGTCCACAAACTCGCCTCCGTCCCACACCTTTTCCAGCAGCAGGCCGCGGGGCAGGGTACGGCCCCGATTTTCCACCAGAAGCCGAAGCAGTCGCTGCTCTGTTTTGGACAGTTCTATCGGTGTTCCGTTCTTAAAAAACTCCAGGCGTGAGAAGTCAAAGCGAAAGCCGTCCAGTTCCAGACAGGCGGGCGCCGCGGGAGTAAAGTGCCGCAGCTGGGCGTTCACCCTTGCCCGCAGTACGGCCAGAGAGAAGGGCTTCGTGATATAGTCGTCCGCCCCGGCTTCCAGCCCGGTGACTTCATCGAGCTCCAGATCGTTGGCAGTGAGCAGGATAGCAGGCGTGAGGTTTCCACTTTGCCGCAGCGACCGCAGCAGATCCAGCCCGCTGCCGTCAGGCAGGTTAATGTCCAGAATCAGCAGTTCAAAGACGGAAGTCTGCAAAAGCTCTGCCGCCTGGCGAAGCGTGCCGGAATGGACGACGCAACAATCAGGCGTCTCAAGGGCCATACGGATTCCCTGTCCCAAAGCGTCGTCATCTTCTAAAAGCAATATATGATTCAAACGGTTGCCCTCCCTTTCAAGTCAGGTAATTTCTATTCATACCTTCGGCTTTTCCTATTATATTTCCGCCGTCTGAAGAATACAAGACGGAAACTGTGGAAACTGCAGGGTAACTCTTTACATAGAATTAAAAATCTGTTAAGATTATAAATAATTTTGAAAGAAACTTTTGCCGGGCGCGCTTTCCTGCAAATTTCCTGAGGCGGACGCGGACGGCAATCTTTATGCAGCATGAAAAAGAGGGAGTGAGGTTTATGACAGGTGATACACTGAAGATACTTTTGGCGATGATTGGCTATATGCTGGTGGTCATCGGAATCGGTCTGTATTTCGCGAAGCGGGCGCAGGCTAATTCCGAGAACTATTTTCTTGGGGGAAGATCCTTAGGCCCCTGGGTGGCGGCGATGAGCGCTGAGGCCTCGGACATGAGCGGCTGGCTTCTGATGGGACTTCCGGGAGTGGCTTACTGGTGCGGACTCGCGGACGCAGCCTGGACAGCCATAGGACTGGCTCTTGGAACCTATGTGAACTGGCTGATTGTGGCAAAGAGACTGCGCCGTTATTCGGCAGTGGCAGGGGATTCTATCACAATTCCGGATTTCTTAAGCAACCGTTTCCATGAGAAAAACAAAGTGATTCTCGGAATCTCGGCGGTCTTCATTCTGGTATTCTTTACGGTCTATGCGGCAAGCTGTTTTGTGACCTGCGGCAAGCTGTTCTCTACGCTGTTTGGAACTACGTATCATACCATGATGATTGCCGGAGCAATCTTTGTTTTGATTTACACCTTTATTGGAGGATTTTTGGCTGAGAGCGCCTCAGACTTTATGCAGGCGGTCGTGATGGTAGTGGCGCTTCTTACCATTCTGATTCTCGGAACCTCGGCGGCGGGAGGTCTTGGCAATGTGCTGGAGAACGCGTCGAAGATTCCGGGTTATTTTTCCCTAACGTCGATCGCGACGCCGGTTACAGACGCGGCGGGCGTACAGCAGGCTGCCGGCGGAGCGCCTCTGTTTGGCGAGGCTGGAAGTTATAGCTTCCTTACGATCATTTCCACATTGTCCTGGGGACTTGGATACTTCGGCGTGCCTCAGGTATTGCTTCGTTTTATGGCTATCCGTAAAGAGAGAGAGCTGAAGCAGTCCAGAAGAATCGCTACCGTATGGTGCGTGATTTCTCTGGCGGCGGCCGTACTGATCGGCGTGATTGGACGTTCCCTGTACCCGACTGAGGCGACGCTTGCTACGGCCAGCGGAGCGGAAAATGTATTTGTGGTCATGTCTCAGGCTCTGCTTCCGGCGGTGCTTGCCGGCATTATCATGGCCGGAATCCTGGCGGCTACCATCAGCTCCTCGGATTCTTATCTGCTGATTGCCGCTTCTGCGGTTTCCAAAAATATCTACGAAGGCATTCTGAAGAAAAACCAGGCGGACGACAAGAAGGTCATGAATCTGTCAAGAATCGTTCTGCTCTTAATCGCTCTGGTAGGCATGGTGATTGCCTGGGATGAAGACAGCGTTATCTTCAATATCGTATCTTTTGCCTGGGCTGGATTTGGAGCCACTTTTGGACCGATAATGCTGTTCTCCCTGTTCTGGAAGCGTGTGAATTGTCCGGGCGCTATCGCGGGTATGCTGTCCGGTGGAATCATGGTCTTTGTATGGAACCTGCTTCTGAAGCCCATGGGCGGAATCTTCGGAATTTATGAGCTGTTTCCGGCTTTTGTGATTTCTTGTATCGTGATTATCGCAGTATCTCTTGCCACGAAAGAGCCTTCCGGCGAGATTGTGAAGGAATTTGAACTGGCGGCAGGAACCCAGGAGATTCAATAATGGCAAAGCATAAGGACAAGGATGTCAAGACGAACGCCATGCGTATTCTGGAACAGAAGAAGATTCCTTATACTGTCCACACGTACGACTGTGAAGAATTTATGGATGGAATCAGCATGGCGGATGCGTTGGGGCAGCCTCATGAAATTGTCTACAAAACTCTTGTGACCGTGGCGAAAAGCAGGGAGCATTATGTCTTTGTGATTCCGGTGGAAGCAGAGCTGGATCTGAAAAAAGCTGCGCGGGCCGTACATGAGAAAGCGGTTGAGATGCTGCCGCTGAAGGAACTGACGGAGCTGACGGGTTATGTGCGCGGAGGCTGTACCTGTATCGGTATGAAGAAGCAGTTTCCCGTTGTCATGGATGAAAGCGCGCGAAAGCTTCCGAAGGTCCTGGTCAGCGGCGGAAGGAGAGGTTCTCAGATGGAGCTTTCCCCTCTGGATCTGATGAAGGCTGCTGGCGGAAGCTTTGCGGATGTGCTGGAATGAATTGAAGAAATTTTCGATAATAACAAGACTTGTCGAAAATTTGGAAGAAAATTGTCAGAAATTAATGTTCAAACAATATATATTGCATATTTAATTTTTCTTTTATAATTAATTTATAGTTTCTTTAGAAACATTAGCACTCGTTAATTGACAGTGCTAACAAAAAGAGCTATGATACGTATTGGAAAGAGGGAAAGGAAAAGGAACCGGAAGGAACCTGGAACGGAACCTCAGAAAAACAGATTTTATGATAAAATGGAAAAGGAGCGATATATATGTTGACACCGAGTGTATTTGGAAAAGATTTCTTTGATGATTTTGATGATATGTTTAATTTCCCGTTTTGGGACGATCGTGATATGAAGAAGATCGAGAAGAAACTATACGGGCGCAGAGGCAAAAACATGATGAAGACGGATGTGAAGGAGACGGACACAGCCTACGAGCTGGAGATGGATTTGCCGGGCTTTAAGAAAGACGAGATTAAGGTTGCGCTGAAGAACGGGTATCTGACCATCAGCGCGGCGAGAGGTCTTGATACGGATGAACAGGATAAGAAGACGGAGAAGTACATTCGCAGAGAGCGTTACGCGGGAGCCTGCCAGAGAAGCTTTTACGTGGGCGACTCAGTGAAGCAGGAGGACATCAAGGGCGAATTCAAGCACGGCATCCTGAAGCTTACGATTCCGAAGAAGGAAGTAAAGCCGGAAATTGAAACATCCAATTATATTACGATTGAATAACAAAAAGGAAGCGAAAAAGCTCCGGAGGCAGAAATGCCTCCGGAGCTTTTTATCGCTTCTTTTTATTTTCGGCATCAAAAAAGCCCTTGAAATTCAAGGGCTTTAAAGCAGTCGATAGGGGAATCGAACCCCTGTTTCCGCCGTGAGAGGGCGGCGTCTTAACCGCTTGACCAATCGACCATACTTTGCTTTGGTGTCTGTCTCATCAACCGACTTGCTTAGTATATACTAGAATCAGATATTTTGCAAGCTTTTTTTTGAAATTTTTTAAAAATCGCCTCGTAGTCTTTTCCAGAACTTACTTTGCTGAAAAAGGAAAAGCTTCGCATACTAACAGAACAAACCAGCCTGACAACATGCAGGGAAGAAGGAGCGTTATGGTATGCGTAAGAATTATGATTTCTGGTCTTTTTTTGTGATTCCGGCTCTGACGTTTCTGATGACGGCGGGCTACGAGCTGACGGCGACGAATTTTTCTGTCATCGGGAACCGGGAAGGACGTCGCGGTCTTTTCCTGCTTTGGGGCGCGGTTACCGGAAATTATTTTTATCTGTACGTGAAGGATCTGACAGAGCTTGGGGGATGTGAGGACAGGCTGGTGCAGGTCTGCCTTTTTCTTGCTTTCGTACTTTTTCTCTGCGGCGTAAGTCTTCCTTATCTGCCCCGACAGCTTCCGCTGCTCTCAAGGCTCCATGTATGGGCTTCCTTTGGAGGCCCTGCCTTTCTTTTTGTCTGTCTCTACCGCCTGATACGCGTGACGGAGCAGAAGGAGGGAGTGCGGCTTTTCGGTCAGAAAGTCTTTCATTTTGGTGTAGGGGCGATCTCGGCCTTTCTCTATCTGCGGATAGGAATCGTCTCAAGCCTCCTGGAGATCTTTGTGACCTTGAGCGCCTGCGTCAGCCTTTCCTCTTTTCAGCATAAATTAGAAAAAATACGTTTGTCAAACCACTAGATATTGTGGTATACTATGTTCGTTGATAAAAGACAGAACATTTGTTTGAATCGGGAGAGAAATAACATGGCGAAGAAAACTACCTACGATGCGGACAGCATTTCCGTTCTGGAAGGTCTTGAGGCTGTGCGCAAAAGGCCGGGTATGTATATCGGAAGTGTGTCCAGAAAGGGACTGAATCATTTGATATATGAGATTGTGGACAATTCCGTAGATGAACATCTGGCGGGGTTCTGTTCCAGGATCGAGGTTTTCCTGGAAAAGGACGGTTCCTGCACGGTGGCAGACAATGGACGGGGAATCCCTGTGGACCTTCACGCCAAGGGGGTGTCGGCGGAACGTCTCGTGTTTACGACGCTTCATGCCGGCGGAAAGTTCGACGATTCAGTTTACAAGACCAGCGGCGGTCTGCACGGGGTAGGCTCCTCTGTGGTAAACGCTCTTTCCACCTATCTGGATATTGAGGTAAGCAGGGACGGCTATATCCATCACGATCACTATGAGCGGGGAATTCCGACGATTGAGCTGGTGAACGGACTTCTGCCTACCATTGGAAAAACGAAGACAACCGGAACGAAGATCAATTTTCTCCCGGATCCGGAGATCTTTGAAAAGACGCGCTTTCAGGCTGAGGAGGTCAAGAGCCGCCTGCATGAGACAGCCTACCTGAATCCGGCGCTTACGATCGTATTTGAAGACCGCAGAGGCGAGGAGACCGAGCATGTGGAATTTCATGAGGAAAACGGTATCGTCGGCTTTGTGGAAGATTTGAATAAGAATAAAGAAAAGATTCATGACGTGATCTATTTTAAGGGAGAGTCTGAGGGCATCCTTGTGGAAGGAGCCTTCCAGTATGTCAATGAGTTCCATGAAAATGTGCTTGGCTTCTGCAATAATATCTACAATGCAGAGGGCGGAGCCCATCTGACAGGCTTTAAGACCAGCTTTACGACGATTATCAATAACTACGCGAGAGAGCTGGGAATTCTCAAGGAAAAGGACGCGAATTTTACCGGGGCCGATGTGCGCAACGGTATGACGGCAGTGATTTCCATCAAGCATCCTTCCCCCAGATTTGAAGGACAGACCAAGACGAAGCTTGACAATCAGGACGCTTCCAGAGCGGTATCCAAGGTGGCAGGGGAGGAGATCGTCCGCTATTTTGACCGGAATCTGGAAACGCTGAAAAATGTGATTGGCTGCGCTGAGAAGGCCGCGAAGATCCGGAAGACGGAGGAGCGGGCCAAGACTAATCTTCTGACCAAGCAGAAGTATTCCTTTGATTCCAACGGGAAGCTGGCGAACTGTGAGAGCAGGGACGCTTCCAAATGCGAGATATTCATCGTAGAGGGAGATTCTGCGGGAGGTTCTGCAAAGACGGCGCGTGACAGGAATTTCCAGGCCATCCTTCCGATCCGGGGAAAGATATTGAACGTGGAAAAGGCCAGCATCGACAAGATTCTGGCGAATGCAGAGATCAAGGCTATGATCAACGCTTTCGGCTGCGGCTTTTCAGAGGGCTACGGCAATGACTTTGATATTACGAAGCTGCGTTACGACAAAATCATTATCATGGCCGATGCGGACGTGGATGGAGCGCATATTTCCACCCTTCTTTTGACGCTGTTTTACCGTTTTATGCCCGATCTGATCTATGAGGGACATGTCTATATCGCGATGCCTCCTCTTTACAAGGCGATGCCGGCCCGCGGCGAGGAGGAATATCTGTACGACGACAAGGCGCTGGAGCGTTACCGCAAGCGGCACAAAGGCAGTTTTACGCTGCAGCGTTATAAGGGACTGGGAGAGATGGATCCGGATCAGCTCTGGGAGACGACGCTGAATCCTGAGACCAGGATTTTAAAAAGAGTGGAGATCGAGGATGCCCGTATGGCTTCCGGTGTGACCGAGATGCTTATGGGAACCGAGGTTCCGCCAAGGCGTGCTTTCATTTATGAACATGCCTGCGACGCAGAGCTGGATGTGTAGGAACAGGGAGGAACTATGGAAGAACAGATTATACGCACCGAATATTCGGATTTGATGCAGAAATCCTATATCGATTATGCCATGAGCGTCATCATTGCCCGCGCGCTGCCGGATGTACGGGATGGCCTGAAGCCTGTACAGAGAAGGACCCTTTACGATATGTATGAGCTTGGGATCCGCTATGACCGTCCCTACCGGAAATGCGCCCGTATCGTCGGCGATACCATGGGTAAATACCATCCGCACGGCGACAGCTCTATCTATGAGGCCCTTGTGGTTATGGCCCAGGATTTCAAAAAGGAACTTCCTCTGGTGGACGGCCATGGAAATTTTGGTTCTATCGAGGGAGACGGAGCAGCGGCCATGCGATATACGGAGGCCAGGCTTCAGCGGGTAACCCAGGAGGCGTTTCTTTCCGATCTGGACAAAAATGTGGTGGATTTTGTCCCGAATTTCGACGAAAATGAAAAGGAACCCGTGGTATTGCCGGCCAGAGTGCCGAATCTTCTGGTCAATGGCTCCGACGGTATTGCGGTCGGCATGGCGACCAGCATTCCGCCTCACAATCTGGGCGAGGTGATCGACGCGGCGAAGGCTTATCTGAAGAATCCCGATATTTCCACAGAAAAGCTTTTGAAGCTGATGCCGGGACCGGATTTTCCTACCGGCGGCATCGTGGTTAATCAGGACGAGCTTCCGGCTATCTATGAGAGCGGTACCGGAAAGATCAAGATACGCGGCCGTGTTGAGGTAGAAAAGCTGAAGGGCGGCCGGGAACAGCTTGTGATCACGGAGATCCCCTACACGATGATTGGCGCCAATATCGGAAAGTTCTTAAACGATGTGGCTTCCCTTGTGGAAACCCGAAAGGCGCCGGAGATCACGGATATTTCCAACCAGTCTTCTAAGGAAGGAATCCGCATTGTCCTGGAATTAAAGAAAGGGACAGATACGGAAAATCTGAAAAATCTTCTCTATAAAAAGACACGGCTTGAGGATACTTTCGGCGTCAATATGCTTGCCGTGGCGGATGGAAGACCGGAGACTTTAAGCCTGAAGCAGATACTGGAATATTATATTGAGTTTCAGTATGAGCTTACCACACGGAAATACCGGACCATGCTGGCCAAGGAGCAGGAAAAGAGGGAGATCCAGGAGGGACTTATCAAAGCCTGCGATGTGATTGATCTGATTATTGAAATTTTGCGGGGCAGCAAGAGCATTAAGGAGGCGAAGGCCTGTCTGACGGAAGGAATCACAGAGGGAATCCGTTTTAAGTCTGAAGCGTCCAGAAAGAGGGCGGCAAAGCTGCGTTTTACCGAGCGGCAGGCTACGGCTATCTTAGAGATGCGTCTGTACCGGCTGATTGGCCTTGAGATTCAGGCGCTTCTGGAAGAAAATAAAAAGACGCTTCAGAACATTGCGGAGTATGAGGACATCCTGGAAAACCATGAGAGCATGACAAAGGTGATTCTCCGGGATATGGACGCGATCAAGAGAGCCTTTGCCAGGCCAAGACGCACCTCTGTGGAAAATGCGGCGGAGATTGTCCTGGAGGAAAAGAAGATCGAGGAAATGCCGATCGTGTTCCTGATGGATCGCTTCGGTTACGCCAAGACCATCGATGTGTCGGTCTATGAGCGGAACAAGGAAGCGGCGGACAGTGAGAATAAGTATGTATTTTCCTGTATGAACACGGGAAGGATCTGTGTGTTTACGGATGCCGGAAGGCTTCATACAGTCAAGGCTCTCGATCTGCCCTTCGGAAAGTTCAGGGATAAAGGCGCGCCTATCGACAATTTCAGCAATTTCAACAGCAGCGAGGAGCGGCTTGTGGGAATCGGCAGTATGGAAGATCTGAAGGGAAAGAAGCTTCTTTTCGGAACGAAAAGCGGTATGCTGAAAATCGTCGACGGAAGCGAATTTGAGACAAATAAGCGGACTGTGGCTGCCACGAAGCTTGCTGCGGAAGGGGACGAGGTGCTTATTGCGGCTCCCGTGGACGGAAGCGAGCAGATCGTACTTCAGAGCCGGGAAGGGTATTTCCTGCGCTTTGGAGTGGCGGAGATTCCTGAAAAGAAGAAGGGAGCCGTAGGCGTGCGCGGTATGCGGCTTTCAGAAGGAGATTCCCTGGAAGGCATCTATCTCTATCACGCAGGAACGGAGCAGACCATAGAGTATAAAGGGAAGCAGCTTGTACTCAATAAGCTGAAGCCCGGAAGCAGAGACACTAAAGGAGTAAAGGTGAGAGGTCAGGTATGAAAATATTAGTATCGCTGCCTTTGGATGAGAGACAGAAAGGCAGACTGGAACAAAATATCCGGCATCAGGAATTTATCTATTGTCTGCCGGAGGAACTGACGGAAGAAAGAATTTCTGATGTGGAGGTAATTCTTGGAAACGTGCCGCCGGAACTTCTTTCTTACACGAAAAAGCTGAAATGGCTGCAGCTTAACAATGCGGGGACGGAAGGATACTGCGGCGGCGCTCTGCCCGAAGACGTGATACTGACGAACGCCACAGGAGCCTATGGACTTGCGATTTCCGAGCATATGGTCGGTATGCTTTTTGAACTTCAGAAAAAATTGAATCTGTACAGCAGAAATCAGCGGGATCACATCTGGAAAAGCGAGGGACACGTCCGGGTGATAGAGGGAAGCCGTGTGCTTGTGCTTGGCCTGGGAGACATTGGAACAGCCTTTGCGCAGAAGATGAAGGGGCTTGGCTGCAGGACCGTGGGAATCAAGCGGCGTGAGGCCAGAAAGCCGGAGGGCGTGGATGATCTCTACACCATAGAGCGGCTGGAACAGCAGCTTCCGAGGGCGGACATCGTGGCCCTGTGCCTGCCGGGCAACGAAAGCACCCGCCATATGCTGAACGAGGAGCGGATTTCGATGCTGAAGAAAAGCGCCGTCCTTTTGAATGTAGGGCGCGGCATCACGGTAGACACGCAGGCTCTGACCAAAGCGCTTCAGGAAGGACGCATCGCGGGAGCAGCCCTTGATGTGACGGATCCGGAACCGCTTCCCCCGGAACATCCTCTTTGGGATATGGACAATGTGATTCTGACGCCGCATGTGTCGGGTGGGTATACGTTGCCTGAAACCCTGGAAAAGATTCTGGATATTTGCATTGCAAACCTGGAATGTTATCTGGTAAAGCGTCCTATGCGCAATATTATCGACAGAAAGACGGGATATTGTTTATAAAGCAGATCTCTGCCTGTACTTGCCAACCCCGTCATCCTGTGGTATGATTTTGGCATATACTGTTAGATAAGCGAGGAGACGTTATGGAAAACGAAATGACTGGAAAAAACTTTATTGAGCAGATGATCGATAAGGATCTGGCGGAGGGTGTCTACGATACCGTTCATACGCGTTTCCCGCCGGAGCCGAACGGGTATCTTCATATCGGACATGCAAAGGCGATTCTGCTGAGCTACGGAATTGCAAAAAAATATGGCGGAAAATTTAATCTCCGGTTTGACGACACGAATCCGACCAAGGAAAAGACAGAGTTTGTGGAGTCGATTAAGGCCGATGTACAGTGGCTGGGCGCAGACTGGGAGGACAGGCTGTTTTTTGCTTCGGATTATTTTGAGCAGATGTACGAGGCGGCTGTGAAGCTGATCAAGAAAGGAAAGGCCTATGTCTGCGACCTGACTGCCGACGAGATTCGGGAGTATCGGGGAACTCTGACAGAGCCTGGAAAGGAGAGCCCTTACCGGAACAGGAGTGTGGAGGAGAATCTGAAGCTTTTTGAGGAGATGCGCGCCGGAAAGTACGCGGATGGAGAGAAAGTTCTCCGCGCGAAGATCGATATGGCTTCCCCGAATATGAATATGAGGGATCCGGTTATTTACCGTGTGGCGCATATGACGCACCACAATACCGGAGACAAGTGGTGCATTTATCCGATGTATGATTTCGCGCATCCGATTGAGGACGCGATTGAAGGGATCACACATTCCTTATGTACGCTGGAGTTTGAGGATCACAGACCGCTCTATGACTGGGTGGTGCGCGAGCTGGAATATCCTATGCCGCCCCGGCAGATTGAGTTCGCGAAGCTCTATCTGACCAATGTGGTAACCGGAAAGCGGTACATCAAGAAGCTTGTGGAGGAAGGCATCGTGGACGGTTGGGACGATCCCCGTCTTGTATCCATTGCGGCTCTGAAGCGCCGCGGCTTTACGCCGGAATCCATCAAAATGTTCGTGGATCTCTGCGGCATTTCCAAGAGTCAGTCGTCGGTGGATTACGCGATGCTGGAGTACTGCATCCGCGAGGATCTGAAGATGAAGCGGCCGCGCCTGATGGCTGTGCTGGATCCCATTAAGCTGGTGATCGACAATTATCCGGAGGGACAGGTAGAGTATCTGGACGCCGCGAACAATCTGGAAAACGAGGAGCTTGGAAGCAGAAAGATACCATTCTGCCGTGAGCTTTATATTGAGCGGGAGGACTTCATGGAGGAGCCGCCGAAAAAATATTTCCGGCTGTTTCCGGGCAACGAAGTTCGTCTGATGCACGCCTATTTTGTAAAATGTGAGAGCTTCGTCAAGGATGAGAACGGTAAAGTTATCGAGGTACACTGTACCTATGATCCGGAGACGAAAGCAGGTAGCGGCTTTACGGGACGCAAGGTAAAGGGAACGATTCACTGGGTTCCGGCTCCTTATGCGATCACGGCGCAGGTGCGTCTCTATGAAAATATTATCGATGAGGAAAAGGGTGTTTATAATGAAGACGGAAGTCTGAATCTGAACCCCAATTCTTTGACTGTAGTAGAAAACGCGTATCTGGAGCCAGGCTTTGAGGGAGCGAAGCCTTATGACAGCTTCCAGTTTGTACGGAATGGCTTCTTCTGCGTGGACGCAAAGGATACGACGCCGGAAAAGCTGGTATTTAACCGGATTGTATCACTGAAAAGTTCCTTTAAACTGCCGAAGGCGTAAGAGAAAAGGGGCATATCCATGCGAGAGCTTGCGATCACACTGGATCCAGGGCGAAAAGAGCCTCTATATGAGCAGATTTACAGCTATATCAAGCAGGAAATCCAAAAGGGAGAGCTTCGTGCGGGAGAGCGGCTGCCTTCCGGCAGAGCTCTCTCTGTTTCTTTAGAAGTAAGCCGGAGCACGGTAGATCTGGCCTATGGACAGCTTGTGTCGGAAGGGTATCTGGAAGCGGTTCCCTGCAAAGGGTATTTCGTCTGCCGTATCGAAGGGCTTTACAGCCTGAATCCCGGAAAAGAGCCAAAGAAGGCAGACGGAGGCAGCGAGGGGCGAAGCTGGGATTATGATCTGACGCCGAACGGTATCGATCTTGACAGTTTTCCCTATGATGTCTGGCGTAAACTGACGCGGAACGTGCTGTTGGAGGACAGCCGGGAACTGTTCCAGCTTGGGGATCCGAAGGGAGATTATCAGCTTCGGGAGACCATAAGCCATTATCTTCATCAGGCAAGAGGCGTCGTCTGCCGTCCGGAGCAAGTGGTTCTGGGAGCGGGAAACGACTATCTGCTGATGCTTCTCTCCGCGATTCTGGGAACGAAGCCCCATGTGGCGATGGAAAGTCCCACCTATAAACATGCTTACCGGGTATTTGAACAGCTTGGTTTTTCGCTGACGACAGTTCCCATGGATGCCGGAGGCATGAGCGTAGGGTATTTAAGGGCATCGGAGGCGGATATTGCCTATGTAATGCCTTCCCACCAGTATCCGCTCGGTATTGTCATGCCGATCAAGCGGCGGCTGGAGCTTTTGAAATGGGCTTCCGAAAAAGAGGGGCGCTATCTCATAGAAGATGATTACGACAGTGAATTTCGTTACAAGGGGAAACCGGTCCCGGCGCTTCAGGGTACGGATCAGAACGGCCGCGTCATTTATATCGGAACATTTTCCAAATCCATAGCTCCGGCTATCCGTATCAGTTATCTCGTTCTCCCGGAACCGCTTTTGGAGAAATGCGAAAAGGCGCTTGGCTGTTTTTCGTCAACGGTATCCCGCATTGATCAGATGGTTCTGAATCATTTTATTCAGGAAGGATATTTTGAACGTCATCTGAACCGGATGAGAAGAATCTATGGCAGAAAGCACGACATTTTGCTGGGAGAGCTGAAAAAGCTTTCCGGCGTCTGCCGGATTACCGGGGAGAATGCGGGCGTGCATTTGCTTGTGGAATTCAGCGGCGGTATGAGCGAGGAGGAGATCATCCGCCGTGCGTCAGCGCAGAAGGTGCGGGTGTATCCCTTGTCAGAATATACGATTGATGCTTCCAGGGTCCCCGCAGAGGGACAGGAGAAAGACGGCCATAAGGAATCCTGGAAGCAAAGAACGCGCTCCGCAGTACTCCTGGGCTACGCGACGCTTTCCGAGCAGGAGCTTTTGGAAGCCGCAAGGCGGCTTCTTAGCGCCTGGGGAGGGGCCGACAGATAAGTCCTGGCCGTATGGTTCTTTAACACACTGGTAATGATAAATCGGGAGATATAAATTAAGAGATATAAATCAAGTATAGCGTCTATGTACAAGGGCGCATTCCCCTTTGCACAGCGACGTTAAGAAGGAGGGAAAAGAAATGAGCGAAAAAATCATAACAGTTACAGCAGAAAATTTTGAGAAAGAGGTTGTGCAGTCAGGGCTTCCTGTGCTGCTGGATTTCTGGGCGCCCTGGTGCGTATACTGCCGCAGAATTGAACCGGCGGTAGAAGAACTTTCCGAGGATACGCAAGGAAAGCTTGTGATTGGAAAGGTAAACGTGGACGAGCAGCCAGGGCTCGCCGATCAGTTCGGCGTAGAGACAATTCCGAGTCTGATTTTATTCAAAGGCGGAGAACAGGCAGGAGAGGAGCTGATCGCTCCCGGTTCCAGAGATGCGATTGAGGAATGGCTGGAAGATAACGGGATTGAGTTTTAATTGACAAAGGGACGCCGGGAAGGAAATGACAGGAGTATAGAAGATATGGAAGATAAGATTTACGATATGATTGTGATCGGCGGAGGACCGGCCGGCTATACGGCAGCCCTGTATGCGGCCAGGAGCGGTCTGTCGACGCTGGTGCTTGAGAAGCTTACAGCGGGCGGTCAGATGACGAATACGGAGCAGATAGATAATTATCCAGGTTTTCCTGAGGGAATCGGCGGTTTTGAGCTTGGCGAGCGGATGCAGAAGGCTGCTTTGCGTTTCGGGGCGGAAAATCAGTTTGCAGAGGTGAAGTCTGCAGAACTTGCCGGTCAGGTTAAGAGGATACGGACACGCAAAAAGGAATTTCAGGCCCGCACGGTGGTCCTTGCCACAGGCGCTTATCCGCGGAAAACCGGCGTGGAAGGGGAAGATCGCCTTGTAGGCCGCGGCGTAGCCTACTGCGCTGCCTGCGACGGAATGTTTTATAAGGATAAAACGGTGGCTGTCTACGGAGGCGGAAACAGCGCGGTGGAAGACGCCCTCCTGCTTTCGCGAATCTGCAAAAAGGTGTATCTGATCCACCGCAGAGACGCCCTCAGAGCCACAAAGGTTTACCAGGATGCGCTTTTTCAAAGCGGCGTAGAGATGGTCTGGAACAGCCGCATCACGTCCTTCCTTTCTGATAAGCGGCTGACAGGCGTAGAGCTTGAGGACACGAAGACCGGGGAAAAGAGAGAGCTTTTGCTTGACGGCCTTTTTGTCGCCATCGGACGCATTCCCGATACGAAACTTTTTGCCGGCCAGGTAGATATGGACGAAGCCGGATATTTGATTGCGGATGAAACGACGCGGACCAGTCTGCCGGGAGTCTTCGCGGCCGGAGACGCACGCACAAAGCAGCTTCGTCAGGTGATCACGGCGGCTTCAGACGGAGCTATGGCAGCCTGGAGCGCGGAGGGGTATCTGGCAGAGCAGCATTCGTAAGAATGAAAACAGTACGGGCAGGCGGGCAGCGCCAGAAAGCGCGGCGCGCCTGCCCGTATAATGGCATTTAGCCAGCAGGTCGCATCTTGTACTCTTTAAATATGCTTCTATTTCCAGCGCTAAAGATACGGAGCGATCTAAGATATTCTGCGTCATAGTTTCTTTATCACGGAAATCTATCTGTGATTCTAAAATAACTTCTAAAATAGAATATGCAGGCATTGTTTCTGCATCTTTGTTCCATTTCGTATCTTTCATAAGATTCCAATATTTTTCCTGAATTTTCACAGTTCTGCCAGCCAGCCATAATTCCATTTGCATCTGTTTATGGTTCAGTACCACGATAAACTACCATGATATTTTGATATTGTCATTTTCTTTCTGGTTTGGAAAAGTTGCAGATCAGCCTATGTCCGTTCCTGGGTGTTGCCTTATGATACATAAGTATGGAAGCAGGGAGATACGTGATAAAAAGAAAAAGATAATGAAGAAACAAAAGTTTCGTAGAGTATTTTACTTTACGAAAATAACAGAGTTATTCCTGTCATTTTCTCGTATATCATAGCACAAATTTCTTGGAACGTAAACCCTTTTCTCCCGATTCCTGAGTTAAGATACACCTAAAAATTGTAATTACTTATCATCTTAATCATAAAATTTCTTTTTTTATCTTTATTTTTCCACTATTTTATCAAAAATATTCCGCCGGATTTCGTGAAGTAAAATACTTCACGAAACCAGCTCCCGTGCCGGAGCTGATTTAACGTCAGTGCGTCAAAGGAGATGTTTCTTTTGCGCTGACATTTAGTATGAGGTGAATCATGCATAGGGCTTCGGAACAGTATTTTGTACTCACTCTGCCATTGAAACCGGAGATCTGGCAGCAGCATGTTCTGGAAAAGCGGTTTGAAATCAACAGGCAGATCTACAACGCCCTTCTTGCAAAGGCGTGCAGACGCTACCGGCAGATGATTCAGACGCGGGCCTGGCGCGCAAACCAGGAGCGGCTGTCGGAGGAAGCGGACAAAGAGGCCAGAAAGCGTCTTCTTAAGGAAAGAGATCTGTTGATTCAGCAGTACCGCCTAAGAAAATATGACATCTGTCACGACGCCACGCCGCTTCGCCAGCACTTTTCCGCACATACGGACAGTCCTGTGGTGCAAAATCTGGCAGCGGAGGTCTGGCAGGCAGTAGACGCCCTGATAAGAGGGCGAGGAACTGCGGCCCGTGAAAAGGCGCCGGGACAGCTAAGAAGTCTCTCCGGCAAGACGAACAATTCGTCCATCAAGTGCCGGGAGGGCGTCATATCCTGGAAAGGTCTGCTTCTCTCCGTGGCGTTCAAAGGCAATGCCTATGAAAGCCAGGCGCTGAAGAAGGAACTTCGCTTCTGCAGGATCAAGAGAGAAAGCATCCGGGGAAAAGAGAGGTATTTTGCAGAACTGGTGTTAAAGGGAACGCCGCCTGTGAAGCTCCAGCCGGATGTCCGGATAGACGGAAGATCCGGAAGGATAAAAGTGCCAGGGACAGCAGTGCAAAAGGTTGGAATCAAGGCGGGCTTTTGGAAGATCGCGGCAGTAAGCGAACAGGAAGCCATTCTCTGTGACCTGCCGGGAAAGAGATGCGATCTGGAACATCGGAAGCGGAAGCTCACAGAGTATATGGAGCGAAGCCGCAGGGGAGCGAACCCGGAAAACTATCTGCCGGACGGAAGGATTCGGGAAGGAAGCGCGGACTGGAAGATTTCCAACAGGTATCAAAAAGCACGTTCCAAGTACCAGGAGCTATGCAGGAAGCAGCGCGCTTTGCAAAGGGAGGAGCAGTTTCTTCTGGCAAGACGGATCACCTCCATGGGAGACCGCTTTTATATAGAAGAAATCAACTTTCTAAAGCTGGGAAAGAGAAAGCCAAACAGCGCCGGGATGCAGCAAAGCAGCCCTGCGGCCTTTATGAAGGTTCTAAGACAGAAGCTTTGCCAGCAGGAAAAAGAGGTTCTCTGGATCCAGCCCTTTACGCTGAAGGCATCCGGATTCAATCATCATACGGGAAGCTACCAGAAGATGCCGCTTAAGAAAAGCTGGCGCATCGTCGATGGACAGAAGGTGGATAAGAAGCTTTACAGCGCTTTTCTCTTAAGCAATACAGCCGCAGATCAGAAAGGCTTTGATACAGAAAGCTGCAGGGAGAAGTTCCTCTTGTTCCTGGAGCATCAGAAGGAAGCTCTGGAACGATATGAGAGAGAATCCGGACAGAGAAACACGCACGGCGGACAGGCTTTGCGGACAGAAGATGTGCGGAGCGCGTAGGAAAGCAGATACAAAGCGCGGATGTCAAAAGCAAATGCAGATGTAAAAACGGATACAGATACAAGAAATAGAAGGCAGCAACGCCGGGGTATCCCCGGCGCAGAAATAAAGAAATGGTCTTGAAGCGGGCCGATACCCGGAACGGGTGAAAGCTCCTGCGAAAACGGGATAGGGCAGAGGTACTTCGGTTCTCTGTCGAAGCCGGGAAAGCAGGAGACCTTTGGAAAAAGAGCTTTGGTATAGAATATTTAATTTAAGTCAAGAAACCTGAAATTTGGAATCGTCGCGTTGCCGCGTTCCAGAGGAGGGCGGTCATCCTGTAAGCAGAGAATCCGGGCGGAGGCGCGGAGTGGCGAAGCCTGCCTTTCTGCAAGTACAGAAGGCGGCGTCCGGGAAAGAGGAAAGGAGTCTGAAAGTCATGTGGTATGTCATTCAGGTAGAGACAGGCCGTGAGGAACAGATTATGGAGGAAGCCAGAGGCTACCAGGTACAGGAATATTTCGATGAAATCTTCGCTCCCCATAGCGAGAGAAAGAAGAAGTATCTGGGAAAATGGCATTTGGAGACGGAACTTTTATTTCCGGGCTATCTCTTTGTCATTACCTCAAGACCGGAGGAACTCTACCAGGCGCTGAAACGGATTCCCAAGCTCACGAAGCTTTTGGGAACAGGCGAGAAATGGACGCCGATGACGAAGGAAGATATAGAAATCGTCGAGCTTCTCTCCGGGCGGGAACGCCTCGTGAAATTTTCTGAAGGGTATATACAGGGTGACAGAGTGACTGTGACAAGCGGTCCCTTAAAGGGACTGGAAGGAAAGATCAGCCGGATAGACCGGCACAAAAGACTGGCCTGGCTTAAGGTGGAGCTGTTCGGAAGGACGGTGGAGCTGCAGGCAGGGCTGGAGGTTATAAGGAAAGAGTAGCATGGTATATTTAAAAATCAAAAGGATGGCGGATTCCTTTTTATCCGCTCTGGGGCTGATTTTACTGTCGCCCCTTTTTTGTATGCTGATTCTCTGGATCAAGCTGGATTCCAGAGGACCGGTCCTTTTCAAACAGAAACGAATCGGGCTTCATAAGAAGCCCTTTTATATTTTGAAATTCCGTACCATGCGGACGGACACGCCCAAAGATATGCCGACGCAT
>DVLE01000062.1 GCA_018715645.1 Candidatus Merdisoma merdipullorum | reverse complement strand
CTTCAAAATATCTTATACTGTTAAGCATAGAGGACACCTTCCTTTGTTTGTATTTTGGTTGTCAGCCTTAAATACTTTATCACAAAGGGGTGTCCTCTACCTTATTTTCCGAATAAAACTTTACACTAGCGCTCAGTCCGCGTTCATGTATTTCAGCACTCCCATATGAATCGCCCATACCAGCTTATCCTGGTAATCCTCGTCCTGAAGCTTCGCGCAGTCTTCCCAGTTGCTCAGGAATCCGCACTCCACAATCACCACCGGCACGTTCGTTTTTTTCAGCAGATAGTAAGTGTCGTTGGCTTTCGCCGGCCTGGTGTTTTCCGGTTCAGCCACCCGGACAAGCTCCGACTGCAGAGTATTGGCCAGACGCTCGCTTTCTTTGGAGGTGCTGTAATAAAACACCTGGGCGCCATGGATACTTTCCTCATGGTAGCTGTTCTGGTGAATACTGATCACGCAGGCAGGCTGCTCCTCATTGATCAGCGCGCAGCGTCGTTTCATATCCTGCACTTTCTTATTTGAGGCATCTTCATCGTAAAGCCCCCTGTCTTCCTCCCGAATCAGCATGACCTCCATATCCTGCTGCTCCAGCAGTGTTTTCAGCTTTTTAGCAAGCTCCAGATTCAGATCCTTTTCCAGCGTGCCGTCCACCCCTACCTTTCCCGGATCATTCCCGCCGTGTCCCGCATCGATCAGAATCAGCCTGTTCTCCTCCCTTGCAGCCCCCGCAGAAGCTTCCTCCCAAAAACTTTTCCTGGAAAAATATAAGGCCGCCGCCAGCACCAGGACAGCCATACCGATTCCAAGTCCTCTGCTTCCTTTTCCCAGCCTTCCCTTTATTTTGCGCAAAAATTCCATACAAAAATCCGCCATACATTTCTTACTGAAATATATGGCGGATTCCAGTCTTTCATTCCCGGCGCGGCCGGCGCGCCTTTTAATTTACATACCGAAGGATTACATCCCAGATCTGCTGGCGTTCAAAGCCCAGCTTCCATGCAGAAATTCCTGCCAGATTATACTCCTTGATGAGCGACGCCTTCAAGGCAATGGATTCCTCCTCTTCAAGCCACACTTTATAAGTATTCCCATCCGCCGTATACTCCGCGTAATACTGGCCGGAGGTCTCATCCCAGGTTTTCTCGGCTCCGTTTGCCGCCAGCACCTCGTCTATGGCATCCATGCCGTAGGCCTTACTGGTTACCTCCACATGAACGCTGGTGTCGCTGGCCGCAATGCCTGCTTCTGCTTCCTCCTCCTCTGTCAGAGGCCGCTCCTCCCAAAGCCGAGTGTAGAAAGGTACTGCGTTTATGAGCTTTTCTGAAGGAACCTGCTCCAAGGCCAGTTCAATACCTTCGCGCACCCAGTTGATACTGGCGACGCTGCCTGCGGTATCGGAACCCGCATAATGCTCGTCATATCCCATAAGAATGACATAGTCCACGATTTCGCCCTGCTCATCCAGATCATAAAAAGCATTGTGATCCGCAGGACGGTAATTGTCTACAGAAAGCACGATTCCGTTCTGACGGCATCTGATAGACAGCTCGCGCAGGAATTGCAGATAAGCCTTTGCCGAATCTTCATTTATATATTCAAAATCAATATTAAGCCCGTCCAAATCATATTCTATCGCTCTTGCAATCAGATTGCTTACCAGCCTCTGGCGGGAGGATGTGCGGGAAAGGATCTCATAATCCAAAATCGTATCCTTATATTTAATATCCTCCACCAGTCCCCATACCTCGATATTGTTCTGATGACAGTAATTCACATAGGTCTGGCTGGCCAGGGATTCGATATTTCCTTCATTATCGCTTAAGAAGAACCAGGTCGGCGAAATCGTTGTCAGCCCCTTCGTATTCGCGATCATTTCCAGCACATTATTGTTTGCGTCTGAGTTTGTCACCTGATGCCAGGCCATGTTGATGGTATAGTCTTTTGTAATGCTTGTATAGACGGGCTCCTCATAATTGGACACAAGTGTTTCCTCTCCCCGGCTTCCGAGGTTTTTATTCCGGATATAACCGATAAACCCATCCGATGTACGAACCTTCGTCCATTCCCCGATGTCCTCATCCTCCGGAAGCACGTAAAGCACGTCCCCCTTTTTCACGTCTGTCAGAATCGGGCTCTTGATTCCGGCCCGGTAACGCACCTGGCCGTTCCTTTTAACCGTAACCGTCTCCACCGTGCCAAACTCCGTCGTGAGATTTACACGGTTCACCTCGTCCGTCATCACTTCATACTGAAGAGCCGTATATTTCTGAATAAAAGCGAGAGCTACATAGGCCGTGTCTCCATCCACCTTAACCGGCGTGTAAGTTTCCGTGTAGCTGCTGTCTCCTACCGTATAGCTCGTACTCCCCACAGGAGCTGTAATGATTTCTGTAGGCGTCGTATACAGGAGCAGATTCTCCTGGGCGTCCCAGTAAAAGCGATCGTTAAGATACTCATAGAGCGTATCTGTCGTCACATAAACTTCTCCATCGATCATCCGTCCTTTGATGTCGGTCAGCTCATTATTCAGGATTACCGCCACCTCGTCCTCGCCTGTCGCAGAATAGTATTCCGTCCAGGCCATGCGCTCTTTGGACGGACTGTATTTCTCAATCAGATAGCTGATGCCCATGCCAGCCGTAACCACAATGATCAGCAGCAAAGCCGCCAGCACCGGCGCCATCCGTCTATTGACACGTACTCTCCTTTTTTTCCTTCGTTTTCTAGTCGTCATTGCAGAAATCCTCCTATTTCCATTATAATAACAGAATTTCCGCGGTACGTCACCCCTGTTTTTCGACATTTTTATTCTCCAGTCAGCCATGCGAAAGCCCCGCCGGGAAATCTCCGAAGGAGCTTGCTCACTGAGGAGATTTACAGGCGGGGCTTTCATAGGGCGGACGCCCTTTAAGCGAAAAGCCGCTTTTTTCGCAATAAGCCTGCCAAATCCTCTATGCAGCGGCTTTGAGCTTCATGGCTGACTGGGGAACATTTTTCAGCCATGCGAAAACCCCGCCGGGGGACGCCCTTTAAGCGAACACTGGCCGCGTCCGGTTTCCTGTCCGGTTCGGAGGGGCCCTGTCCGGCTTTTGCCTAAGACGCAGCCTGTCCGCTTTCTCCAAAAGGAGCCGTGATATATTATCCGAAAAAGCCGCCTTACTCTTGTTGAAACACTTTTGTCTGACCATCGTGAAACTATGGAAATACTTACCGATTTGGTAAAAGAAATCAGAAACAGCCTGGCTTATACAGACTCTGAAGCTCCAGCGAAGGCTGAAGCAAGCTCTAAATCCCGCCTCCTTTCTTACGGACGGCTTCTTCTTTATTATCATATTCCTTATGAGGAATAAAAATACTTAAATTCCAAAATTTTCATTTTTTGTTTAGAAAAACTTCATAAATAAATGGTATTTTTAACGTATTGACTTCTGATTAAATATTGTATATACTTTCAAAAATGTATATAATAGAAAAGAACTAGTTAATTAGCAGTTTACGCAGATTTGGATGTGAGGATTATGAGAATAGAAAAACTGAATGACAACCAGATACGCTGTACCCTGACCAGGGACGACCTGGCCAACCGCCAGATTAAGCTGAGCGAGCTGGCCTATGGTACGGAAAAGGCAAAAGAGCTGTTTCGGGATATGATGCAGCAGGCGGCCGTCGAGTTCGGTTTTGAAGCTGATAACATCCCGCTGATGATTGAAGCGATTCCGCTTCCCAATGAATGCATTGTCCTGATCATCACCAAGGTGGAGGATCCGGAAGAACTCGACACCCGGTTCTCCAAATTCGCGCCTGGCGGCGAGGCCGTCAATGACGAAGCCAGTGATCTGAACGGCATCCTACCGGAAGGCGCCGACAATGTACTGGATATATTCCGCAAGCTGCTCGACCGTCATCTGAAGGATACCGGAAAGGAAGAACAGGATGAAAAAGCCGTCGCTCTGGCTTCGGAGCTTGACCTTACCCGTCTGTATCATTTCCCGGATCTGGATACGGTCATCTTGGCGGCCCATGTTCTGCAGGGTTATTACAGGGGATACAATTCCCTCTACCGCCTGGCCAAGGACGGAAGCTACTGCCTGGTTATACGGAAAAGCAGTCACACCCCGGAAGAATTCAACAAGATTTCCAACATTCTTTCGGAGTACGGAACAAGCGGGAAATACTCTTCCGCCGGGGAAGCATACCTGGATGAGCATGAAGAAGTTATGATCCGTAAGGAGGCTCTGCAGAAGCTTGCGCTCCTGTAAGCAGCTTGAAATACAGCGCGTAACAGCAGGAAGGGCCTGCCGGCTTTCGCACGGCAGGCCCTTTTTTGATACATACTGTTTTGTTTTTTGCTTTATACTGCCGCCAAAAATGCGTTCAGTCTTGCCACCAGCGTATCCGGATCAATTCCGTGTACCATAGCGGCTTCTCCAAGGCTCTCAAACTGATGAGCCGGACATCCGATGCAATGCATTCCCTCCCGCATTAAAATGTTCGCCATGTTTTCATTCGTCTGCAGCACATCCGCAATCAGCATATCCTTCGTTACCTGTGCCATTGAAATTCCTCCTTTATCTGCCCTTAATTGACAAGAGCTTACTCGCCTTTGTATAAAACTGCCTTTTCTATTATCTGCATATCGACAGATTTTATTATAATCTAATTCCGAGTATTTTGCAAGGAATTAATTTATAAATTTTGTATATCTTTGCGTACAATCGTCTGTTTACATATTTTTCACTTGTATAATTCTGATATTTATTATAAAATACACCTGTAAACTGAGTATCTAATATGTAAAAATTACCTGCCCGGTAAGAAGACTTCCTTTCTTTTGCCGACAGGTAGAATAAAAAGGAGGATTTCATTATGGCTTATGTAATCAGTGATGAGTGCCAGAACTGCGGCGCATGTGCAGAGGTATGTCCGGTAGATGCGATCAGCCAGGGAGACGGCAAGTACGTTATCGACGCAGACGCATGTGCTGAATGCGGAAGCTGCGAGGCTGAATGTCCGCACGGCGCTATCAGCGCAGAGTAATCGACGCACAAACCAAAAGGACAGGCTATACGGCCTGTCCTTTTTTCTGTCTGAAAAAACCTCTTTTCTTTTTCTCCTCTCCCCCGAATACCGCCCGTTCCTTGCGGGCCTTCTGGGAGCTGCGTATAGCCTCATCCAGACGGCGGAACCTTTCGTCCTCCCTCTCCTCCTTCATCCGCAGCAGATAGTCCATCTCCTTGATCACCTGATCGCTGACCTGAGTTCCAATATCCAGGCCCATTTTCTCCGTATGATCTTCCAGAGCCTCGGAAATCAGGCGGCTCATAATGCACTGAAACTGCTGCATCTTCTCCTCGCGGGCATTGGTCTGCGTGTCCGCAGCTACCGGAAGCTTGTCCACTCTGGCTATCAGATGCGTGATCTCCGTCTCACCCTTTTCCAGATCCGGAAGAAGCATCTTGATCGCTTTTAGCTGCACTCCCCTGTCCTTCAGTTCTTTGATGTGCCGGAACAGCCGGATATTTTCTTCTGTATAATAACGGTGGCCCATCTCATTGCGTCCGATCGGGAGCTCCAGCTCCTCCTCCCAGTAACGGAGTACATGAGCTTCCACATCCACCAGTTTTGAGGCATCGGAAATCATATACCGGATTTCGCTCATACATATCCCCTCCAAATTATGTATATTTTTTCCATACCGTTATTATACCAGCTTTACAATTATTTACAAGAGGTTTCAAAAATTTTTTACCTTCAGCCTCCGTTCACAAGCATCCTCACATAGCCTCTCCAGCCCTCATACAGCCGCTCCGCCTGTTCCGGATCCATCCTGCGCTCATATACCTCTCCCGTTCTCCCAAGCTTTGCAATCTCTTCTCTGCTTTTCCAGAAACCAACGGCCAATCCTCCGGCGTAGGCCGCTCCCAGAGCGGAAAGCTCCTCCACGTCATTCCTGACCAGACGGGTTCCCAGAATATCAGACGTAAACTGCATCAGGAACTTATTATTCGCCGGTCCTCCATCCACGCGGAGTTCTTCCAGGCGAATCTGAGCGTCCTCAAGCATCGGCATGATGATGTCCCTCATCTGATAAGCTATGGCTTCCAGCCCTGCCCGCACGATGTGTTCCGCCTTCGTCGTCCCCAGAAGGCCGCAGATCAGTCCGCGCACATCGCTTTTCCAGTAGGGCGCTCCCAGTCCGTTAAAGGTCGGAGGACTTTTGGAGGCGGACGCCGTGATCACGGATACTTTGCCTCCGCAGAAATATATTGATTATTATGCGGAACATCAGATTCCCATCTATACGCCGGACAGCTTCGGAAACAAGATTTCATAAGGGAAAGGCAGAATATTTTCCGCACAACAAAAAGAGAGGCAGGACTTATGTCTTGTCTCTCTTTTTTATATCTCGCTCTGCTGTATCTTTTTTTATACAGGCGGTCCCGGCTTGAAGTTCTTAAAGGTGGTGTACTCCGGCATCCAGAGCAGATTGATGGTGCCGATAGGGCCGTTTCTCTGCTTCGCCACAATCACTTCCGCCAGATTCTTAAGCTCTGTATCTTTGTTGTAATAAGACTCTCTGTACAGGAACATTACCATGTCGGCGTCCTGCTCGATGGCTCCCGACTCACGCAGGTCCGACAGCATCGGCCTATGCTCCGGGCGCTGTTCTACCGCGCGGCTGAGCTGGGACAGAGCCACCACAGGCACATTCAGTTCCCTGGCCAGACTTTTAAGTCCGCGGGAAATATCCGAAATCTCCTGCTGTCTCGATTCCGATCCGCGTCCGCCGCCCGACATGAGTTGCAGGTAGTCAATCATGACGATTCCCAGCTTGTTTTCCAGCTTATATTTCCGGCATTTGGAACGAAGCTCCGCAAGGGAGATACCGGGCGTATCGTCGATGATCAGATTGGAGGACGCCACCCCTTCGGCGCCTTCCACAAGACGCTCCCAGTCAGAGTCCGTGAGATTGCCGTTCCGCAGCTTCTGGGCGTCTACGCCCGACTCCATAGAGAGCAGACGGTTGACAAGCTGCTCCTTCGACATCTCCAGGCTGAAGATCGCGACGGTCACATTGCTGCGAAAGGCCATATACTGCGCGATATTCAGTACAAAGGCCGTCTTTCCCATAGAAGGACGGGCCGCGATCAGAATCAGATCCGAGGGCTGGAAGCCGGAAGTCTGGTAATCCAGATCCTTAAAGCCCGTAGCGATTCCCGTCACATTTCCTTTTGTGCGGGAGGCGATCTCAATCTTCTGAATAGCGTTCAGCACAACCTGGCGGATGGGAACAAAGTCTCCTGCATTTCGTCTCTGGACCAGATCGAATACTTTCTTCTCCGTCTGCTCCAGAATCTCCTCCATAGGCTCCGTACCCGCATAGCAAAGATTATTAATCTCGTCGTTCAGACGAATCAGCCTGCGCAAAGTCGCCTTTTCCGCCACAATATTCGCATAATATTTTACGTTGGCCGAGGTGGGAACCTGGTTCAGAATGTCGCGGACAAACTCCATGCTGCTGACTTCCTCCGGCACATCCTTGGCACGGAGCTGATTCTGCAGCGTTACCAGATCCACAGGCTCGTCCTTATTGAACAGCTCCACCATAGCCTCAAAGACAATTCCATACTGCCGCTGGTAAAAGTCCTCTCCCGTCAGGATTTCGGAGGCCACAAGAACTGCTTCCCGGTCCATAATCATAGAACCGATGACAGACTGTTCCGCTTCCAGGCTGTGGGGCATCACCCGTTTGATGATTGCTTCTTCCATCTTATGCTTCTCTTACATTCACTTTCAGCTCTGCAGTTACCTTTGGATGCAGCCTGATCGGAACCATCGTGGTCCCCAGCGTCTTGATAGGACTTGGAAGCTGCATCTTCTTCTTATCCAGCTCGATGCCAAGCTGCTCCTGAGCCGCCTGGGCTATCTCCTTTGAGGAAACCGAGCCAAAGATCTTGCCGCCCTCTCCAGTCTTGATGCTTACGTTGACCTCCATTTTGGAAAGGCGCTCTCCAAAAGCCTTTGCCTCCTCGTAATTCTCCTTGGCGATTTTCTCCTCGTTGGCCTTTTTCAGTTTCAAATCATTCAGATTCTTCGGCGTCGCCTCAAGGCCCAGCTTTTTCGCCAAAATATAGTTGCGGGCATAACCGTCGTTCACATCTACGATCTGACCCTTCTTTCCCAGGGATTTTACGTCTTCTATCAAAATAACCTTCATTAAAATTCTCCTTCCTCATGCAGCTTGTCGATAGTGTGCTTGATAATCTCAATGGCCTCCTCGATGCCGCAGGTCATCTGCGCTCCAGCCATATTCATATGGCCTCCGCCGCCCATGCGCTCCATAAGCACCTGCACATTTACCTCGTCGATAGAACGGGCGCTGATATAGATCTTATGCTGGTACTCCGTCAGAACAATCGAAGCCTTCACTCCATTGATATTCAACAGCTCGTTGGCTGCCTGCGCGCCTACGATCGTAGGGCTCTCTATGTTTTCATTGGGGCAGATGGAGATCGCAAAGCCATGATAAAGCTGCGCGTGGCGCACTGCCTCTGCCCTTGCCTTATACTCAGCCATATCGTTGCGAAACATCTTGCGCACACGGGTTACATCCGCGCCGCAGCGCCGCAGAAAGGCCGCCGCCTCAAAGGTACGCACTCCCGTCTTGCTCGCAAAATTATTCGTATCAATCACAATTCCCGCATACAGGCAGTCCGCCTCTACAGCCTTGATCTTCAGACCCTCATCAAAGTACTGCAGGATTTCCGCCACCATCTCGCAGGCCGAGGACGCATACGGCTCGATATAGGACAGAATCGCATTGCTGATCTGCTCGTTGGTCTGCCTGTGATGATCCAGCACGACGATCGTGGGCGTCCGCGTCAAAAGCTCCGGACACTCCGTATAGCTGGGACGGTTCGTGTCCACGACGACGAGAACCGTGTTCTGATCAATCTTTTCCAGGGCCTGCTCGCTGGTAAGAAACATATCCGTCTCGTAAGCAGGATTGTCCACAAAGCAGCTTTTCATGGGGCGCACGGAGCTGGTTACTTCGTTGATAACGATATAAGCCCGTTTTCCAAGCACCTTCGCCGCCCGGTAAATACCGACCGCCGCTCCGAAGGAATCCGTATCGGACTGCTTATGTCCCATAACCATAACCTTGTCACGGCTCTCTATGAACTCGCGCAGAGCGTGAGCCTTGACGCGGGCCTTGACACGGGTGGCCTTCTCCACCTGCTGAGTCTTGCCCCCAAAGTAGGAGATATTCTCCCCCTCCTTGATAACCACCTGATCGCCGCCTCTGGCCAGAGCCAGATCAATGGCAATCCGCGCATAATCATAATTTTCCGCAAACGTCTTTCCGCTGTAACCCAGGCCGATGCTTAAGGTGACAGCCATCTCATTTCCGATGTTGACCGTCTTTACATCCTGCAGAAGTTCAAACTTATTCTCCCGCATAACCGGCAGATCCTTTTCCTGAATCGCAATGAAATACTTATCCTTTTCCATCTTCTTTACGATCCCGCCAAAGGCACCGATATATTTATTAATTTTTCTGTCTACCAAAGCCACCAGCAGGGAACGGCGCACTTCCTCCACAGTCTCCAGAGCCTCTTCATAATTGTCCAGATAGATAAGCCCCGCTACCAGTCTCTGCTCCCGAATCATACGGATATATCTGTTCATCTTCGTCTCGTCAAACAGATATACGGCAATCAGGAATCCCTCGTCTTCCTCCACCTCCACAAAGGTGCTGCTGTCCATAATATGATCCATGTATACCCGGCGCAGGTCCGCCCGATAATCCTTCTCTCCGGAGGAAAAACGTACGGTCCTGCTGTCCTCAAAATCATCCTCCGGCAGCATATCCAGCGTAAACTCCGGGAAAAAATAGGACACAGATTTGCGCAGGTTCTTTTTTCCCTTCCCGCTGGCCTCAAAAAAAGCGGTGTTTCCCCAAAGCACCCGTCCGTCCTCGTCCAAAAGCGCATACGGGATCGCCAGCTCCTTCAGAAGCTTGCGCTGAACCTGCCCATACTGCGTCGCAAAGGATACCAGTTCTCCATAGATCTGCGGCCGGTTCTTTACATACAAAAGAAGCACAACCACGATATAGATAATAAGGAATCCGCTCATCATGCAGCCGGCCTTCACAGACACAAAATACATGACAAGATTCATCGCCAGCAGCAGAACACTAAGAATCAGCGGCCACTGTACATATCGTTTTAGCTGGCCTTTCAGTTGAACCTTTCTTTTCATTACTCTTAAAACTCCTATACCTGACAGCCGAACACGGATAAAAAAGAACCCTGCTGCCAGGATTCCCCGCCTTCGGAAGTCCATTCGTTACCAATGCAGTTATTATAGCACACCTTGGACTTAATTTACAAGGCGCAGGAAAAGAAAGGGCCGCCGTAAAACCGGCAGCCCTTTCTTTTATCATAATCAAAGATTTACTATGCCTTCTTTTTTCTTGACTGAAGCACGCACAGCAAAATAAATGCAGCCACAATCAGTATGATTCCTATCCAGACGTTTCTCATTCCAAGCATCAGCAGCATCGCGTCGATACAGTCGTGGCCGGTTCCTTCCGCTCCTACCGCTGCGAAATGGCCAAACAGCATATAGGTAAAGCCGGAAAGGAAAATCAACTCAAAGCCGTACACAAGTCCGGCGATCATTGCTCCCCGACGGCCGCCCCTTGCATTTCCGAAGATTCCCGACACGCCTCCGGTAAAAAAGGCTCCGATAATCGACACCAGCGGCACCACACCAAAGGCTACAGAGCTTGCAAGCATTCCCACCAGCATACCGATAACCGCGAAAATGAAGCCAAGCATCAGAGAATTTGGCGCATAGGCAAAAAGTACAGGAACGTCCAAGGCAGGCTTTGCGTTCGGTACCAGCTTATCCGAAATACCTTTAAACGCCGGGACAAGCTCTCCAAGCAGCATTCGGACACCCTGGAGCAGCACAAGGATTCCTGCCGTCACGCCAAGGCCCTTAAGAAGCCCGTAGATGATATAGTTCGTTTCTCCTGCATAGGCCGCCACCTCAGCCGGACCCGCAAGCAGTACCACGATCAGGTAGAACAGGACCATTACGATCGAGATCGACATGGAGGTGTCCTTGAAAAAGGCCAGCTTTTTCGGAAGTTTCAGCTCCTCCGCGCTCTTTTCCTTATTGCCCAGCAGACCTCCAATAAGCCCCGCAGATACAGTTCCCAGCGTAGTCAAATGTCCAATAGCGAAATCATCCGAGCCGGTCACTGTTCTCACAAAAGGCTGTGAAATAGCCGGAATCAGAGTCAGAAAAGCGCCCTGCAGAGGAATCCCTATCAGCATGATCATCGCATTGCTAAGGCCTGCCGTGTAAAGGCTGTAGGCTACCACAACCGAACTAATCCACATCATATGCCCCGTCAGGAATATGTATTTCAAAGGTGTAAAGCGTGCCAGAAGGATGTTGACAAGGAAACCGCCTCCCATGATGACCGCCGAGGTAGAGGCAATGACCGGAACCGCCTCCGACATAGCTCCTACAATCACCTCCGAGCCCGTGGCAAAACCGTCCAGGCCGAACACAGTCTGGAATAAGCCAACAAACGGGGAGATTTCCGTCACAATCAGACTGGAACCAGCCGACAGAACCAGATAGCCCAGTGCCGTTTTAACCGTTCCGCTGAAAACAAAGGACGCCCCTCTTTTTTGCACCAGAAGTCCGATAAACGACACAAACGCCAGAACGATCGCAGGCGTCTGCAACAAATCCAGGAAAAAGTTTAATACCGTCATTCCTATACCCCTCCTTTATCCGCCAGATATGTTTCCAGCTTTTTCTTAACTTCCGCTCCGTCCAAAATATTTTTTACTAAGATAACATTCTCATGGGCAGCAAGATTCTCCGCAAAATCCTCTGCGGCCACGATCAGATCCACCTCTTTGCTTCCAACCGTCCCTGCATCCCAATGCTCCACCTCGGCGTCCAGTCCAAGCTCTCTCGCAGCCTTGTCAACTGTCATCTTCATGATCAGGCTAGTGCCCATCCCCAGACCACATACACATACAATTTTCATCCACATCCCTCCTTTGGTCCCGCAGATTACAGACAGGAAATCATTTTTGAATATTCCTTTATGTATTCCTTGTTAATCGCATCCCCCTTATCCAGATTAGAACTCACATAGACAGGCGGATAGAACCCCTGGGAAACACAGTTCTCCACCGTCTGTGCGACAATCGCCTCCATCACTGTCATGCCAAGCACTGTGGACGTGCCGCAGAATCTTGCCTCCATTCCCTCCGCACTGAGTGCAGCATCCCCGGCCACACATTTCAAGTCTATCACCACATCCGCCATGTCACGAAGATTTTTTCCGCTGGTATGCCGGGAAACCGTCGCATCCGCAAAAGCGGACGACACAAGAGCCACTACCTTCATTCCGATCTCTTTCGCCGCCAGCGCCATGTCTACCACTCCTGCATTCCGTCCCGATACAGAAACGATAATCATCGTATCTCTCGCGTCCGTATCCTCAAGTTCCAGGTAGCCCCCGGAGAAGCCTTCCACGCGCTCCTGCATCGTGCTGAGCTTCGCTCTGGGAAAAAGCGCAAGATGCGGGATCAGCAGGGCATTGACCGGAACCAATCCTCCGGCGCGGTAAAACACCTCCATGGCAAACATCTGGGAATGTCCGCATCCAAATACATGAATCAGCCGTTTCTCCATGACAGAAGCCGCGCAGTACTCCGCAGCCTTTTGAATCTGTTCCTGCTCTTCCTGAAACTGCCGTCTGAGCTGTTCCGTCACAACCTCATAATATTCCTGATACTTCAAGTCCTTTCCTCCCTTGTCAAAAGTTGCTCGGCGCCTTTGCTGTCTTTATTATCTTCCCTCCTTCCGCACTTGGCAATAGTTTCGTCATTTTTTAGCCCAATCCATAATTGGTATGATAATTGGTAACATACCAGTTTGTTAAATGGTTCATATTTACTTATATTATTCCTATTCTCTTGTTAAATATGAATAAATTTCAGTGCCGGCTGTCTTGACACCCCGCCTGCAGAAAAGCTATACTGAACACAGGCGGGAAGGAGTGCTTTTAATGGAAAATATTCCTCTTTACCAGGAAATCTATCAAGATCTGCTTGAGAAAATCAACACTGGCTTTTATTTAGAAAAAACCATTCTGCCATCCGAACGTGCCTTGTGCGCCATTTACCATGTAAGCCGCGCTACTATACGGCGCGCTCTGGAGGAGCTTCGCAAAGACCGATACATCGAAACCAGGCAAGGCAGCGGCAATTTTGTAAAGCCTCAGGTATATGAGCAGCCTCTCTCCAAGTTTCATTCCTTTGCGGGCTCGCTTCGTGCAAGACATATAGAAATTACAAATCAGATTTTAAGCTACGAGATCATCGAAAGCGACAAATATCTGGCGAATGCCCTCCCGGAAAGCGACTGTCCCCGTTGGCACAGGCTAATAAGGCTGCGTCTGGCCAACGGCTATCCTCTTATGATCGAGACAGATTATCTCCCCGTAAACCGTTTTTTCCGCCTCGATCTGGATTACCTGAAATCCGGCTCTCTCTATGCCTATCTTGAGCTCTACTATTCTATGAAAATCGATGACGCAGGCGAGCTTCTCTCTCCTGTCATGCCTGGCTCCCAGGAGCGAAAGCTTCTTCAGATCTCCTCTCAGGAGCCATGTATGCTCATGGAGCGCTTCTGTTACGAGGAAGGACGACTTATCGCCGTACACAGAACAACCGTCAGGGGAGACAAATACAAATTCAGAGCCGTTTATTATGCCAGCGAGCAGCCTTGATTGGCAAGGACATATTTGGCCAGAGTATGGCTGTTCCGGAAAACCGGACGGCAAAAAAAGAAGCGTCTCCAGGGCTTTTCCACTGAAGACGCTCTATTTTGCTATTCCCAGCAGGCTTTTATTCTCCAAAAAGTTCGCCAAACGAAGCTCTCTTCGCCACTGCTTCCGTCAGTTCTCCCATCCGGCTCACGTCACCGATGAGGATCACGCCGCAGAGACGGTTGTTGCGGAAATAGTATTTCTCATACTGCTTTCTCGCCATATCCTTGAATTCCACAGTTTTGTAAATCAAATCCGGATTGGAGCCATTGTCTCCAATGGAGAACAACGCCGTATTCATGCCATGGAAAGTCAGAGCTGCCGGAACAGTCGCATATTCCAAAGCCTCCCCGGCCGCGTTGGCGCCGGCCACTTTTCCTTCCTCCACAGCCTGGGGCCAGATCGCATAATTAATTCCCTGATACTGAGCGCAGTCGCCGCAGGCATAGACATCCTCCGCACTGGTCTCCATGCGGCTGTTGACTACGACAGCCCGATCTGTCTCTATTCCTGCCTCCTTCGCTACCGCCGTATTCGCACGGACTCCACAGGATACGATAACAAGCTGGGCCGGAAATACACGCCCGTCTCCCAGACGCACGCCCGTCACATGACCTTCTCCCTCGATCGCTTCGATCTGAACGCCTGTATGGATTGTAATTCCCTGAGCCTCACTGATAATTTTAATCATCTCTCCGGCTCCCTCGTCAAGCTGCCGTCCCATAAGCCGCGGCGCCAGCTCCAGAACCGTTACCTTGCAGTGCGCCTTCTTAAGCTCCCAGGCCGCTTCCAGGCCCAGCACGCCTCCTCCGATCACAACCGCTTCCCTTGTATTCGGCAAAAGCTCCGTCACCTTCCGCGTATCAGACAGACGACGGATCGCGATCACCTCCGGCTGATCCGCTCCTTTAATGGGCGGGATAAAGCATTCGGAACCCAGCGCATAGATCAGCTTTGTATATTTGAATTTCGCTCCATCATCCGTATAGATCTCTTTCTTCTCCGTATCCACGGACGTGACATTTTTTCCGAGGAGCTGGCAGACATTATTCTCCTCATACCAGGAAGCGTCCTGGACCGCGATCTGCTCCGCGTCCAGTCCCGCCACCAGGGATTTCGTCAGCATCGGACGATTGTAGGCCGGATACTCCTCATTGGAAAGGATATAGATAGAGCCTGTCTTATCCCTCTCCCGTATCGCCTTCGCCGCATTCAATCCGGCAGCGCCGTTTCCAATAATCGCGTAAAGATTCTGCGTGTCTCTGCGGTAGCTGGTCTCCTCTGCCTCCACCGGCACGAAATTCTCCTTGCCGACGCCGCATACCGGACAAACCTCCAGGGAAGAATCAAAAATTTCACCGCAGACAAGACATTTCACCAGAGTGGTCTTCGCGGATTTCTTCTTCGGATTCTCCTTGTCCTGAAGAAGACAGCCAAAGTTATAGCCGTAATCATAAGCGTTCAGCATATCCACCTCGCTGGGCTTAAACCGTACCCGGAACCCTTCCGTTACACGCATACGGAGCTGTTTCAAACGCTCGATGATATGAGGCACGCCTTCTCCGCTCCATCCGTAGCTTCCGAAGGCGCTGGCCAGCTTGCCTCCATGAGTTCCCGCAAAGATCGACGTAGTCAAATCCCATATGGGCTTTAATGCCTCGCCCACAATCGTCGGTGTTCCGAACAGGATTCCATCAGCAAAGCCAAGCTCCTCCAATACCTTGGCCTGATCCGCCGTCACCATGTCATACTTGCGCACATCGATGTCGCCGCTGTCCTCGATTCCTTTCGCGATCTGCTCAGCCAGTTCTCCCGTGTAACCATAAGCGCTTACATAAGGAATGACAACCGTCTTTCTCTGATTCGGATTCACGACCGTACACCACTCCTCATAAGTATTGAACATCTTGTCAATATTCGCATCCAAAACAGGTCCGTGTCCCGTACAGATCATGGAAACGTCAAGACGGCGCACCCTCTCCAGAGCCTTCAGCATGAAAGGCTTAAAGGGTCCGATAATACAGTCGAAATAATACTTTGTCGCCTTCCAGTAGTCCTCCTCGTTCGTCACCTTGCTCACCAGAATATCCGGGAAGGAATAATGAGAGCCGAAGGAATCACAGGTTACCAATACCTGCTCCTCCTCGATATACGTATACATCGTATCCGGCCAGTGCAGATTCGGCACATGAAGGAAACGTAAGGTAATATTTCCGATCTGCATCTCCTGCTCGTCCTTCACCGCAATACTGCAAAAATCACGGTTTACAATGTTTTTCAGGAAGGAAATGGCCGTCGGCGTGGCAATGATCTTGAGCTGCGGATTCAGGTCCAGCAGCTTCTCCACGCTGCCTGCATGATCCGGCTCCGTATGATTGACCACAAGATAGTCGATCTTTGTCACATCCACGATCCCTTTCAGTTCTTCCAGGTAATCATCAAAAAACTTCTCCTTGGCCGTTTCAAAAAGAATCACCTTATCCCCTGCCTTGTAGATATAGGAATTGTAGGTGGTTCCAAACTCCGTATACATGATGATGTCAAATACGCGGAGCGTGTCGTCCAGAATTCCGGCCCAATAAAAATTCTCCCGAAGCTTCAACGCTTTTGTCTGCATTTCTTCCTCCTGTTCTCTGACTGCGCCGGTCTCCGGCCTTCCGCCGCTTCCCGGACGCATGCCATATGTGATAATGTTTATCGCTTTCAGATATTCTTATTATAACCAGAGCCGCAAGAAATGTTTGTCGCATTTGCAACTTTTCAGAAAGCTCTTTTATTTCCGCGAGCAGTCTGACGCGGAATATCTGACTTTATCCGGACGGCTGTAACCACCGCTTTCCATAACAACGGTCGCAGACCTGAAACGGCGAGCCCAGAGGCAGCAGCTTCCCGCAATAACGGCAACGGGCAATGTAATTCTGCTTTCCCTTCGCCAGATAATTCATAATCTGCATCTCCGTCTTTTCTCTTTCAGACGCCAGCCATTCTTCGTCAATCTCCTTGTGCATCCTGTGGGAAAACTGATAATACAGATCAAGCTGCTTATAATAAGTCTCATACTGCATGATCCCGCCCTTTTTCTCCCTGTGAAGAACCGGGCGTTCCAAAGACACGTCTGCCGACCAGGTCTTACAGTAAAACAGCCAAAGCAAAACTACCTTCCGATCCTTAATATCGATCGGACAGGTAATCATCCGGTAGAGAAGATGCTTATTGTCAAAACCATCGATCATGGTTTTGTATTTTCTGGCCTGCTCATACAGATACAGAGCCTCGTCGATATTTTCCTTGATAAACGGCTCGGAAGGCGTGACTGAATACCAGACTTTCATCAGCTCGTCGAGAGGGGCGTCAATGTCCAGAAGGATCTGAGGAAAGCCCAGATTCACCTGGGTGAGCGGTTCCTCCTGCGCCTCATAATTCTCCCGAATATACGCAAGTTCCCGTTCGCCCATGGCATTTACATATCCTTTGTCATAAATGCCGAAGCGTCCGGCACGGCCCGCGATCTGTTTAATCTCTGACGTCTTCAGCGGTCTCCTGCTCGTTCCATCGAACTTATCCGCCTGAAGGAACACAATCCGGCGCACAGGCAAATTCAGTCCCATACCAATGGCATCCGTAGCCACAGCCACCTTCGTCTTTCCCCGATAAAAGAGACGCGTCTGCCTCCGCCGAATCTCCGGCGGCAGACTGCCATAGATCACGCTGGAACTGATTCCCGCTTCCTCAAGCCGTCCCGCCACATCGAGAACAGATTTTTTGGAGAAAGCAATCAAAGCGTCTCCATCCTGCACATCGTCGGGAAACACAAAATGCTCCGTCTCACAGATAAGCTCCGTCTTCCGCTCATACCGCTGCACCTCAAAATCATCTCCGCAAAGTCCGATCAGGTGACAGATAACCTGTTCCGCCGCCGGACTCATACAGATATGAATCTCCTTTGCACGCAGCCCAAGGATCGCCTTGGTCCAGGAATGGCCCCGGTCGGCATCGGCCACAAGCTGGGCCTCGTCAATGACGGCAATATCATAATCCTCGTCAAAATCAGCCATTTCGATGGTGGACGCCGTGACCCGGCTGTGTTCCTCCTCAATGCACTCCTGCCCGGTCCGCATGGTACAGGGTACGCCGTAATGCTTCATCTGCTCATAAACCTCCAGCGCCAGAAGACGCAGCGGTCCCAGATAAACGCCGCAGGAAGCCGTCTTCAGACGTTCCAGCGCATGAAAGGTCTTTCCACTATTGGTCGGACCAATATGCAATATAAAATGCCGCTGAAGGCTACGCACCTCTGCGAATTCCATCTCCGGACGGGCCGGAACCAGTTCCAGGATCCTGTTCTTTACCTTATAACGGCGAAACTTTGGATACAAGGTGAACAGTGTCTCCGAGCAGATCTCCCCCGGCATCGTCCTTTTCAGCCAGGCCAGGAACTCCCCGTTCAATCCCTCTCTCTGATCTTCCAAAAGCATTCCCAGATCAAGCGCCACAAGCTTTGGAATCATCTCCGTATTGATCTCCTCAATCAGTTCCGTTCTATTCCTGCGATAAGCATAGGCCGCCACATTTTTAAGCTGCCTGTGCAGATCCTCAAGCACCTGACTGTTCGTCTGATAAGGCCGCGCCCGCCGAAATGCCCGCGCAAGATTCCTGAATCTGGACTGCGCAACAGAATCCTTGACCGGATTCTTCGACTTTTTCCTTCCCGCCTGTTCATACTGCTCTATATAAAACTGATTCAGCCTTTTCTTTTGAATCATAAATAATCCTTTCCGCAAGGCACACCCCAAACCGCCAAGGGCGTCCTCCCCGCACAACTCCCCCTGATATTCAGCGGCAATCCCCGTTCCATACGCATCTCCGCCACAGAAAGACTGCCTGTTATAGCTTATCAGATATGACAACAAAATGCCAGACTTTCCTTTTATCAGCCAGTATTTACTTGATTCATATAGGGGCTGTTACCCGCTTGCGCCCGGAAGGCGCAGCCCCAAAAGGGGCTTGCTGGTTTGCTTTGCCTTCCTAGACACAAGAAAACAGCCGCCAACTACTGCGAATAGTTGACGGCTGTTACATTGTAACACGCTAAGTTTTCGATTCGGGTAGGCCGTGTTGTCTCTGGTTTCCCCTTTTCTGCTGTTAATATAACATAATCCAGGCCGCAAAGCAAGGAAATCATGGGGCCGAGATGAAGTAAACTCCAAATTTACAAATTATTCGACTTATGCTATACTGACTTCACGGAAAGTCAGAGCGCATTAGGCGGCCTACCCTCCACTTCGGAGGGGCTAAACCCTCCGACCATTAGGAAAGGGGGGCGAAGCCAATGTATGTTACATATCAGGAACTCATCCAGATTGGAACGTTCATTGTAGCCCTTGTAAGTCTGTTTTATCAGATATTTAAGGGCAGAAAATAGCCGCCACTACTCGCAATAGTGACGGCTGTGTAAAATAGCTATAAACTCATTGTCCGGGTAGGCCGTGTGTCTCTGGCTTTCCCTTTTCTACTGTTAATATAACATAATCCGGGCCGGAAAGCAAGCGGAACTCAAAAATCTATGGTTCCCGTCCCACCTTCCGGCCCGTCCTTTTTCCTGAGTCAGCCCCCAGATTTCCTGCGTCAAAGTTGAGTCAAAATTGAGTCAAATTTTCTGCCCGGAACCCCGGAAAGCCCGTATTTATCAGGTTTTAGTCCATCACATACGGCATGAGTGCCACGTGGCGCGCTCTCTTGATCGCTACGGTCAGAGCTCTCTGATGCTTCGCGCAGTTTCCGGTAATTCTTCTGGGAAGAATCTTTCCTCTCTCAGACACGTATCTTTTTAACTTTGCTACATCTTTATAGCTGATCTCGTTATTTTCTTTTCCACAGAATACGCAGACTTTCTTTCTTCTGCGTCCCATGCCTCTCCGTCTCATCGGAGCGTCGCCTTTATCGGATTTTGTGTAAGCCATGGCTGTTTCCTCCTTCTATCTTCGTTATACTATTTCACGATTGTCAGCTGAACGGCAGCTCCTCGTCGATTCCATCCGGAATATTCATAAAACCATCTCCCGCTGCTGCGGAAGGCGTCGGAGCAGACTGGAACGGGTTGGAATTCTGCTGCGGCTGGAAGCCTGCGCTGGCGCCCCGCTCTGCTGCGGCCGCTTTGCTCTCTGCAAACTCCAAATCCTCTGCCACCACATCTGTAGTGTACACCTTCTGGCCGTCGCGATTCGTATAGCTTCCGGTCTGAATCCGTCCGGTAAGTACTACCTTTGTTCCCTGGCGCAGATATTTCTCAGCAAACTCTGCCTGTCTTCCAAAAGCCACACAGCCAATAAAATCAGCCGATGTATCTCCATCTCTCCGGAATCTGCGATCCACTGCAAGCGTAAATCTCGCTACAGCTGTCGCGCTCTCTCCCTGAGAGTAGCGTACATCCGGATCTCTCGTGAGCCGTCCCATTAAAATGACCTTATTCATACCAACAATCCTCCACTTTTCCGGTTAAACCCTTGTGTCTATGCGTCTTTGCGAACACACAGATAGCGGATGACATTCTCCATGATACGAACATGCTTCTCTACCTCAGCCGGGCAGGTCGTATCAGCCTCGAACTGAATAAAGTAGTAGTATGCTTCTCTCATGTGCTGGATCTCGTAAGCAAGACGCTTCTTGCCCCAATCTTCCACCTCTGTCACAACGCCGCCGTAACGGGCAATATACTCTTTTGCCTTCTCTACGGTAGCGGTTCTGACATCATCCTCTGCCTTTGCATTCACAACTAATGCTAATTCATATTTGTTCATGCTTTACCTCCTTTTGGTCTCTGGCTTCCTCACTTTGGGGGAAACAAGGAAAATAATAATATATCACGGGGTAATACTATACCATAGTTTTTTCGGGAAATCAAGCGTTTTTTCTGCAATACAATAATTGAAGCAGTTACTCCTCTACCATAATCAGGTTCGGATATATCCGTTCGATACGTTCATCCGGAAAATGTTCATCCAGAAATTCATCTGCCGGCGTATGGATCCCATTTCCCGTCTGCCTTACAGTATAACGATTCAGCGCCAGTCCTGAAAGGCTGACGTCAAAAATCATAAACACAATCAATCCCCAGGTCAGCCAAGTTCCTATTTTCCGGGGGATTCTTTCGATCCATTTTGATATTCGCGGATACAGCCCTTTCATCCATACTACAGCCGCGATCCCCCAGAAGAAACAGTACAGCAGATTAATTCTGCCCCCCAGATTAAACGGAATCTTGCTGTAATCCCAAAATACTGTACCAAAAACAATTTCAGTAAAGACACTGCAGATATATTCATAGGCGCCGCCCATCACCGTGCCAAAAATGAAGATAAAGCTGTCGCTCCGGTTCCTGTACTGATAAAGAATTGCCGTCAAAAGCATACACCCCAATCCCCAGACAATACTGAAAGGCCCGTACACCACACTGCTGCGGCTCATCAGTTTTCCGGCTGTAACCAGACAGAAAATCGTCTCTGTAATATCTCCCAGAAATGCTCCCAGGAAAAAAAGTACGGCAAGCTTATAAAAGGAACACCCTGCGGCAAACACCTCCGTCTGTTCTCTGGCAGCTTTCTTTTTTCTCTCCTGTTCCTTCCGGGCTTCCAGAAGTTCTCTGGCAGACAGTCTGGGATAAGCCCTCTCCATACGGCGGAGTACAAAACCAGTCAGACCTTCCCCCAGCAGATCAGCCGTCTTCTGAAGATTTTCAGAAACGCCGTAAAGAAGAGACTTTTTCATGCGGGAACGAACCTTCAAAATACCCGTCAGAGTCCCAGCCAAATCCAAAAGGAGCAATATGCCAAGCACAGCCAGAACCGTTTCGCCAACCGGACGCGGAATCAAGGAAATCATTCTGGTTAAAAACGGATTGACAAAGCAAACGCAAAGCACGGCAAGAATACCCCAGAGCAGCTCATAAGGCAAGTTTACATATCCGCCGAACTGAAAACGCTTTCTTGAATAATCCCACCATTTCCTGTGAAATATCCGTTCCAGCACAAAACCAGTGAGAAGCGTCATCAGGAAAGACAGAATCGCTCCGCCCAGAAACAGAAAGAAAAGCTGTTCCTTAAGTTCAGTCAAAAAAAGCGCATAGATAACCCCCGTAATTCCGTAAGCCGGACACAGCGGCCCGTACAGAAACCCTACATCTACGAACTTTTTCTCCCGTATAGCCGCCGCTGCCGTTCCAATCACCCAGCCCGTAAAGGAATATAGGAAAAAAAGCCATAAAAGTCCGTAACCTGTCAAATTCATCTTTCGTCGTCCTCTTTCTTTACTCTTGTCAGCTTATGCCTGATCCGGCAAAAGCACAATGATTATATGCTCGTCATTATATCGGATTTTTAAAAAAATAACAAGGCTCCGTCGTCTTTACAAACCCTCACAAATCTTCTATACTGGAAACCATACCATTACGCTTATGGAGGAAAATCATGTTTCGTATCTGGGGCAAAGAATTTAAAGACAACCATATGCTGAGAGATACCGTCATCTGCGACGATACGGAAGATACCAGGACCCACAAAATATTTCACGCTCTGGACCAAATCTGCCATGAATTTGACTTAAGCACGCCCATCTGGCTGGAATCCAATATCCGTGAATTTAAACGGCACGCAAAAGTCCGCTTTTACCAGGACAGTTTCATCGACCAGATCGACTTTGACTATCTGGAGCTCCATGTGATCGAGGAAGACTAGACAAGCAGTTCTGCCGCGCACCGCAGCCAAAAAAGGATGCCCCGGAAGGGACACCCTTTCACAGCCGCCGCAAAAGTGAAGGCTATATTGCTTCCATTTTCATACTCCTCAATCGGCAAGGAGCCGTCAAATCAGGTTCTCCGGATTCAGGCAATCCAGCTCCGGCGCCACGAAGCGTCCATCTTTCCGGATCAGGCGATCGTCAAAATAGATTTCTCCGCCGCCGTATTCCTCCCTTTGAATCATGACCAGATCCCAGTGAATCGCGCTGGAATTGCCATTTGGCGCATCATCATAGCAGTTGCCCGGCGTGAAATGGATAGAACCCATGATCTTTTCGTCGAAAAGAATGTCTTTCATCGGCTTCAGGATATAGGGATTCACGCCGATCGCAAACTCGCCCACATAGCGGGCGCCCTCGTCCGTATCCAGAATCTGATTGAGCCGCTCCGTATTGTTGGCGGTGGCCTTCACGATCTTTCCGTTCTCAAACTCCAGCCTTACATTCTCAAAGGTAAAACCCTGATAAAGAGAAGGCGTATTGTAAGTGATGACGCCATTGACAGAATTGCGGACCGGAGCCGTATATACCTCCCCATCCGGAATATTCAGCTCGCCGTCGCAGGCGATAGCCGGTATATCCTTGATAGAGAAGGTCAGATCTGTATCTTTTCCAGTCAGGCGCACCTTATCCGTGCGGTTCATCAGCTCTACAAGAGCTTTCATCGCCCGACCCATTTTGGAGTAATCCAGATTGCATACCTGGAAATAAAAGTCTTCAAAGGCTTCCGTGCTGGTTCCGGAAAGCTGCGCCATGGAGGCGTTCGGATACCGCAGAACCACCCAGCGTGTCTTCGGGACCCGGATGCCGTGGTGAACCGGGGTAGAGTACAATGTTTCGTACAGATTCATCCTGTCAGCCGGAACGTCCGCCAGCTCCGACACATTGTCGCTGCCGCGCACGCCGATATAGCAGTCCATCTGCGCCATTTCCCGCGCGTCCAGTTCAGCCATAAGCTTTATCTGCTCCTCCGTACAGCTCATCAGCACCTCTCTCTGAACTTTCGGATTAATATAATGCACAAAGGGCAGGCCTCCCGCCGCATACACCTCTTTTATAAGCTGTCTTGCCAAATCTTCCGTGGACGGTCCCGTATAATTGATATACACCTTATCTCCTGCCTTTACCTTGCAGGAGTAGTTCACCAGATTCTTTGCCAACATCTTGATTCTCTCATCCATTTTTAAGTTCTCCTCCTTTTCCCATTCTCTGTCAGCCATATATTCCCCAGCCAGGACTAGCTTTCAGACGGAATACAGACCAGGAACAGATTGCCAAGCCCCTCAAACATCTGCGTGCTGTCGTTCATTCCTCTGCGGCTGCTCTCTCCTGTCAGCGGATCGGTCACAATGATATTCTGCTGATCGTAGCCAGTGATCAGTTCTGCCTGACTGTCTCCTTCCAAAGCCAGCACCGGGTATCCTTCGCTTATATAATAAAGAATCATACTTACGGAGCAGCCCGACAGATCAAGAACCTGCCCGTTCGTCTGTTCCGTCAGGATCTCATAGGGCGTATAGCCCTGCGCCAGGTACGCTTCCACATCGCTGTAAACTCTCTGGGATCCCAGCAAAATTTCAAGCGCGGCCTGAAGGCTGGACTCGCCTTCGTTCTGCTGCGGATTTTCCATATTGCCGAGATTCACCTGAGTACGCCTGCTGCTGCGTCTCCATATATAATTCTGATCTCCATCCACTACGGAACCCATGGCGTCATAAGCGTCGATCACCGCGTCGCTGACCGAGGTATAGGCTCCCACAAAGCTTCCGTCAAAGCCATATACATAATAGCGATTATCCGTCTGTTCATTTTCCAGCGCCAGATTGCGGCTGCCTTCAAAAAGTACCTGTTCCGGCGTAAGCCGTCTCAGGCGGCCGCTTCCTCTGCCTTCCGAAAGCGCAAAATAATACTCTCTTTTTTTATCTCCGGAATTTTTTGTCTCAAGAGTTATTTTTTCCTCAGCATCCGCCATGTTATACGTGATTGGCTCCGGTTCTGCTTCCATATAACTTCCATCTCCCGCCTTCTGCACACAGTCCAGCAGAATCCGGTTGCTTTCGATCGAAAGAGAGACTACATATTTCCCCTGTGATTCATAGTCAAAGGAGCGAATCTCCTGGCCGTATTCATCCTGAATCACAACACGGCCCATAGGAAAGCTCATATTGCCGGCAATATCCTGCTGCACGTCACTCTGCCTGGCTTCGCCGTAGATAAAATCTGTTCCCATGAAACCAAGGGCGCGGATATAGTATCCCTCCTGCGCGCTGACGCTCCTTCTCGCCCCTGTCTCCAGGTTCAATACCGTGATCGTACTGGATTCATACAGAGAATTTTCCTGATGCCAGGCAACGCAGCGTCCATCTGAGGACACCATACAGCTTTCCTTTTCAATGCCTGTGACGATATACTCATATTCTCTGGTATTCAGATCAATCCTCAGGATATTTCCATCCAGATAAAGATAAAACTGCTGGTCAGTGTTCACATAAGCCAGATCCCCAAGCTCAGCCTGCAGGGCCGCAAAAGAACGGTTGCTCTCAATAAATATTCTTTCCTCCACCGAATTGGCCAATGCGTCATACGTATACAGCGCCACACCCGTCTCGCCCTCATGAAGTCCCCGGTTCATATAACCATAGACCAGAAAGTCCATGCTTCCCGATTCGCTTACATTCAGGATCTGGATCGCGTGCTCGTCATAACTGCCCCGCAGATCGTCTCCCTCCCGGAAGCCAAATACGAGCGACAGCTTGTTCTGGGCCGCGTCATAGCTCCATAGCTGGCCATTCTGTACGAAGCCTACAATATTTTCCTCCTCGTTTTTCCTATATTCCACCGTGGTATTCAGAATACCAAGCTCCACAGCGTCATCTGAAAAAATATCAAGTCCCGGATCGAAGATGCGATCCACCTTTCTGTCATAATTCAGAAGATACATCCTCTGATCCGTATAGCGTACCCGGTAGGCCTCCGTCACCTCATAGCGCTCCGTTTCTTCCCCGTCGCCCACATATTCCACTTCATATTCCAGGCGCACGGACGCGACGGAATCCTCGATCTCAGTAATATAGGTTCGCACCTCGCCCGAAGGGGGCTGCACCTCCATGTCCGCCCAGATCATCTGATTGTACCGGGAATGAATCGTCACATGAGAAAGGGTGTCATTATCCGCAGTGTTGTCTGTTTCCATATACTGAGCGATACTGACCGTATTATTTTTGTCAAACAAAGCATTGTGAATCGTATCCACAAAATCCAGACACTCCTCAAGATGTGTCTGGCCCGTATTGGCAATATGCGTATAATAGTATGCCTCCTGATCCTGTTCCAGTTCCAGACGAATCACCAGAAGGTATTCGCCTCCGTCCTCCAGAAGATCCATGAGCTGAAACTCCGCGCGTATCTCGTCATCCTCCCGTTCAAGGCCCGTAAGCTGTCCATCTTCGATCAGACGCTCCATATCGCTGCTTCGCACTTCATAATAGACAGCCTGCACCGCCGTGTCCGGGCTTTCGATCCGCAGCGAAACCGTGCGGTCCTCCGGCAGGGGCAGTACCGCGTCCCTGATATAAGAAGCATCCATACTTTCCGTATAACCATGCAGCAGATTAAAGGAGCGGCCATTCTGCTCCAGATAAATCAGCGGCAGGGTAGCTCCCGCCATATGCGACGTAGAATCCGTATTGCCTGCCATGAGATAATAGCCCATTCCCAGAAGGCCCAGAAAAAAAGCGGCTGCAATCGAGACGATTTTCAGTACAAGCTTTTTCACCCGCGTTCTCCTCCTTCTTTTCTTCTGCGATACGCTTCAGCCGGCGACGAACCGGCGCACAACAGTCTGTCCAGCGTCAAATCCGCATGCAAAGCCGAAGCACAACGCTCATAAGCCTCTGTTCTTCCTGCTTCCTTCGTACCCGGACGCTTTACCGCCCGGATCAGAATATTTTTCGGCGTATGCTCCATATCGATAAATTCCAGGATCTGCGTCTCATAGCCCTGCTGCTCCAGAAGATTTGCCCGAAGCCCGTCCGTGACAAGGGCCGCGATCCGTTCCTTTAAAAGACCATACTTCAGCACGGTTTCCAAGGTCTCGTTTTTTATCTGAGCATTCAGCTCATGCTGACAGCAGGGCACTGAGAGAATCACCTTTGCGTTCCATTTGACGGCCTTGTAAAGCGCATAGTCCGTAGCCGTATCGCAGGCGTGAAGCGTAACCACCATATCCACCTGTTGACAACCCTCATAGCCCGCGATGTCTCCCTGCAGAAACGTCAGCTTTTCATAGCCGTATTTTTTGCTCAGTTCGCTGCATTTTTGGATTACATCCGCTTTCAGATCGAGGCCGATGATCCGCACATCCAGCCCCCTGCATTCTCTCAGATAATAGTAGACGGCAAAGGTCAGATAGGACTTGCCGCAGCCAAAATCCAGAATAGTCAGCTCCCTGTCTGACGGCAGGGACGGAAGCACATCCTCGATAAATTCCAGGAAGCGGTTGATCTGCCGGAACTTGTCATAGCGGGCGCGCACCACACGGCCCTCCTCCGTCATGACGCCCAGGTCCACCAGAAAGGGAACCGGACGCCCTTCCTCCAGCAAATACCTCTTCTTTCTATTATGCTCCAGGCTGACAGGTTTTACACGGGAGGCCTCGTTTCCTTCTTTCCCAGGCTGCCGCTTCTCCTTTACGGTCACCTTTCCCTTCTTACTCACCAGAGCCGTCACGCTTCCCTCCGCCGCCATAAGCTGAAGCTGGCAGAAAGTATCCTCCAGCCACTTCAGGATACGCTCTATCACAGACTCCCTGTCGAGATTTTCATGAAAAGCCTGCGTCCCCCTGAATATCTCAGCCTGAAACTTCAGGCATCCCTTCAGGAGCAGCGGACGCACACGCACCTTGCTCTCCTCTCTTCCCTTTCGGGGAGCGCTCAAGACAAGCTGCGCCAAATCCTGATTTATATATTTTTCCAGTAAAATTCTTAATTCTTCCATAACGGTTAGTATAGCACAAACTCTGCCCGATTACCATTGTAAAATACCGAAGGACATGCTATAATGACCTACGGTATTCCAAGACAAAGGAGGGGCTTCAAATGCTGAAACAATTATCTATCTATGCAGAAAACAAGAAGGGCACCCTGCAGAGCATCACCCAGATCCTCGCCGACGCGGGAATCAATATCTGGGGTTCCTGCACCAATGACGGAGCTGAGTACGGCATCAACCGTATGGTAGTCTCAGAGCCGGAAAAAGCGAAAGAAGCCCTGGAAGGAGCCGGCTACCTCTGCCGCGTGACCAGCGTTATCGGTGTGGAAGTAGCGGATGAGGTCGGCAATCTGAACCGTCTCCTGAAAGCCCTGACCGAAAGCAATATCAACATCAACTATATCTATCTCTCCTTTAACCGGGATTCCGGCCTGCCCGTTATGGTATTCCAGACAGAAGATCCGGCCGAAGTAGAGATCTGCATCAAAAATAAAGGCTTTTCCGTGGTATAGATTATCATGTCCGCAAAAAGACGCTCCTGATTCCAACCACCAGGAGCGTCTTTTTTACGTTGTTCTTTTTAAATAAATCCGGCTTACCCTCTTTTTCTTCCGCGAAGCCAGCAGAAAAAGGTTCCGGCGCAGCATACCGTCACCCAGAGAATCTGTACAAAAAGCACCAGATCCACATGATTTCCCGTCTGCATTTCCATACCTTCTTTCAAACATCCTGTTTTGAAGTATATGGCTCATTATACGGACCGGGATGTTAATTTTTCTATCGCATTTCCGAAAAATCAAAATCAAGCTTCTGTTAATTTTCTGTTAAAAAAGAATTTCGCTTGCGACATCCGTCTCCCGCTACTCCAGCATCGTAAGCGGATCTACCTGACTTCCGTTCACAATGATCTCAAAGTGCAGATGCGGTCCGGTGCTTCGTCCGGTATTGCCGCTTAAGGCAATCTGCTCTCCTTGTTCCACCGTCTCGCCGACAGATACAAGTACCCGGCTAAGGTGTGCGTAACGCGTCTGATTTCCATCCGGATGACGGATCGTGACGCAGTTTCCATAGCTGCTGAACCAGCCTGCCTGCACAACGGTACCGCCGCAGGAAGCAAAGATAGATGTGCCGACCGGAGTGGCCCAGTCCACGCCCTTATGCTGCCGTCCCCACCTCCACTTGAATCCGGAGCTGAACCTTCCTCCGGACAATGGCTTGATGTAAGTAGGCGGCGTCTGGGTACCTCTCTCGATGATCTCAGGCACGGGCTCTGTCATAACCGTCTCGGCGATGATCTCCCGTCCTACCTCCTGCCCATTTTCCCGCGTGATCAGGGCGGTCACCTCATGATGTCCGGCCACAGGCTCCTGACGCACAACTGTGTCCGTCGTATACCATTCATCGTTGTCTATATACTGAGTTTCCGCATAGTAATCTTCTTCGTAGGTGGCTTCCTCTACGGTCGTCACAGTAAGTTCCGGCTCCGGAACCGTAATGATAATCTGATCTCCGGGATGAAGCACTGTATCTTCAGACAGCCCTTCATTCAGAGCCAGCACCTCAGCCACAAGCAGCCCGTTGCTGTTCGCTATCACTGACAGAGTATCGCCGGACTGTACCTCATAAACCGTATTCTTCGCAGTTTCCTTGGTCACAAGCTCGATGGCCTCATCTGTGGGAGTGATCTGATCTGCGGATACGTAAGCTTCCGCAATCTCTACCTTCTCACTGAAATTCACATCTCTGAGGCCGTCCTCCGTGACCTCCTGGGTGTCTTCTTCGCTCTCGCTGCCAGCGTTTTGAACGTCCTCCTCGGTCACCGTCTCGGTAATGACATCCTCCACCGCGTAACTTACGTCAAACTCGCCGATTCCGGCGCTTCCTCCTGGGACAGATGAGATGCCTGTTCTTATCTCCTCCTGCGCTTCCTCCGTCTCCTGCTTGGACACCTCTACCGTGTAGACGTTAAGCTCTCTCTCCGCGTCAGAAACGACGTTGATCTGAAATTCATTTTCTGTGTCATACCGCTCCTTCGCAGCGTACAGTACATCCATGACATCCTGATAGCTGGCCACCGTCACAGTAAATTCATTAATTTTAAGCTGGTATGCCTTCTTTTTTGCCGTAGCTACCACATTGCTTAATTCCTGGTAAATAGCCTCCGTCAATGTCTCCGGATCCATAGTGCTTCCAAAGATCCTGGGAATCTTTTGCAGCTCATACTCTACATCCGCGAGTACCAGACCTTCCGTCTCCCTGGAAATACGCGCTCTGGCTTCCAGAAAGGCGTTTTCCACCACATCCGGATTACGCACTGAACCGACTACTTTTCCCTCCAGCGTTACCTCGTAATAGCTGTTTCCATCTCCGAAGCCGCTTCCCAGAAGCGGAACTCCCACCAGCATACAGCCGCAGGTCACTACCATGGCCTCAATAAATGTCAGTTTTGATCTTTTATTAAAAAATAATTTCTTCCTGCTCATTCGTTCTTCACGTTTGTGTAATACTTTTGTAACATTTATTATTCTATCAGCAATTCCAGCTCTTGTAAAGTTTTTTCTAATGTTTCTTCCACATTCAGTCCATCTTCCTCTACAATCACTTGGGCATACTGTTCATACAGACCGGCCCGCTCCTCGTAGAGGTCCTTCAATGTCTGCCCTTCTCTAAGAACCACCCCGCGTCCCCGAATATCTTTAAGACGCCTCTTCACTGCCTGATAAGACAAACGCAGATAGACGATGACGCCGATGTCTCCCAGATGCTCCATGGCTTTTGGCCCGTACACCACGCTGCCCCCCGTGGCGATCACCGCCTGCTCCGGATTCAGACCGGCGTTGACGCGCTCCTCCACAGCCAGAAAGCCATCCGGCCCTTTTTCCTCGATAATCTGGCTCAGAAGCCGTCCCTCTTCCTTCTGAATTACCAGATCCGCGTCTATAAAATCCTTTCCGAGCATCTTTGCCAGGATCACTCCTATGGTACTCTTTCCCGCTCCCGGCATTCCAATCAGTACTACATTCTTTTTCTTCATTTTCTGTTCCGTCTCTCTGCTTTTCTTTTCTGCTGTGCTTTCCGCCGGCCTGACTCCGGCTTTCTTTTCTTCCTTCGGACGCTGTAGCCAAAGCTTCCGCATGCCTCTCCAAGCGTCATGTAGGAGCCATGGGAGTAGGCCACAAGCCCGGTCCGGTTCAGATCAAAGCGCCCCTTTTCGTCCAGATAAGCCTCGTCCACACTTACGCCGACTACTTCGGCGAGAAACATATGATGTGTTCCAAGCTCCTTTATCTCCAGCACCCGGCATTCGATGTTGACCGGGCTTTCCTCTATGACAGGGGCATAGTTCAAATGCTGCGCCTTCTCCGGCGTCAGCCCCGTCTCCGCAAACTTGTCCACGTCGCGGCCGGATCGCACGCCGCAGTAGTCCGTCGCCCATGTCAGATCTTCTGTGGTCAGATTGATGACAAATTCCTTCGTCTCACGGATGATTTCGTAAGAATACCTCTCCGGCCTGACAGATATGTACACCATAGCAGGGCCGGAACAGATCGTTCCGGCCCATGCTACCGTGATAATATTCGGCTTTTCTCCCTCCCTGGCGCAGCTTACCATGACCGCCGGGAGAGGATAAAGCATATTTCCTGCTCTCCAGTGTTGCTTTTTCCCGCTCATTTTTTATCCTTATCTTCCTGCTGCTCTCCTGCCGTCTTCCAGTTTCCTGGAAAGCTCAGACAGCTACCGCATTTCTTCCATTTGCTGAATCATGCCTACCAGGGCCGGAATCAACTGCTTCTTCCGGGAGACAAGCCCCTTCAGCTCGTAGCTGTCGCTGTCGTCGGGAAGCTGAAACGCCTCCTTTACCAGACTGTTGGCATTGGCCCCGCAGCAGAGCAGTTCCGTAGTCTCCTTGATAATATTGGTCAGCATAAAGAAGATCATATTAAGACCGCTCTCCTTCAGCGCCGTGGATATGTACGGCACCAGTTTTTCGCGGATCTCCTCCAGCTCGATAGCGTTCATCGAATTGATCTGTCCCACTCCAAACTGTATGCTGCCTACGCCGAATCGCTTGAAATCCTGGAAGAAGATTTCCTCCGCCGTCCGCGCGCTCAGGTTGCTTCCCGCCGAGAACATATCCACGGCCAGATCCTCTATGTCTACCCCTGCGATCTGCGCCAGGCTTTCCGCCGCAGCCTTGTCCACTGCCGTACAGGTGGGCGAGCGGAACATCAAAGTGTCTGAAATAATCGCCGCGCAGAGAAGACCTGCGATCTTTTTCGGGATCTTCACATTCCTCTCATTGTACATCTGGTACATGATAGTGGCGGTACAGCCAAGGGGCTGATTCCGGAAAAATACCGGCGCCATCGTTTCCAGGGAACCCAGCCGATGGTGGTCGATAATTTCCAGAATCTCCGCATGCTCGATTCCGTCCACAGCCTGCGATTCCTCATTGTGATCAACCATGATCACCTGCTTACGCTTCAGATTCAGCAGGTTCCGTCTGGAAATCATGCCCACATAGTTGTCGTCCTTATCCAGAATCGGGAAATCCCGGTATCGCTTCTGTCCCATAATCTCCCGAATATCCTCTGTCTTTTCATTGACATTGAACACAGTCAGGTTGTCCGACTTCATGAAATACTGGATCGGCATACTCTGATTGATAAGCCTCGCAGCCGTAAAGGTATCCAGAGGCGTGCTGATTACGACGCAGCCATGCTCCTGAGCCAGCTTCTTGATCGTAATAGACACCTTGGCGCCCTCGCAGACGATAATACAGCCTGCGTGCATTTCTATGGCGCAAAGCTGGGATTCATAGCGATTTCCCAGAATCACCAGATCGCCTTCTTCGATATAATCCTCCATGAGATCCGGATTGGCCGCAGCAATGAGTACTTTACCCTTGTTGTAGTAATCCTCCGGCGATCCCACCAGGATCTCTCCTTCCAGCGTATCTATGATATTGCTGTACTGTGTATTAGCCTGAGCCAGGATCTTGCTGTCATATACATCCATATAGGAGGTTGTAATATCACCGATGGTAATCAGACCTTCCAGCTTCTGCTCTTTGGTAATCGGAAGCGTTACCACCCCCAAGCTGCGCATAAGATTCCAAGCCTGCTTCAGCGAGAGGTTCCCCCTTACCCCCTCTGTCTTCCGAATCTCAATATCCTTCACCTGCGTCATGACATCCGCCACATAGACAGGCGCCTCGGCCTGGAAAAAATTCAGCACATACTGCGTCTCCTGATTAAGCTGTCCGGCTCTGGCCGCTATATACCCTCCGCCTTCCACATGATTTTTCAGGTAAGCGTATGCAAGCGCCGAGCAGATGGAATCCGTGTCCGGATTCTTGTGTCCGATGATAAACACTGGTCTTGTCAAATCCTTCTCCATTGTCTTCCCTTTCAAATTAAATATTCTCCCGCTTTAAGGGATTTAAGTTTTTTCTTTATTTTAACATTATCCTTTACCGCTTTGCAAGAATATGGGTTCTGACTGTGGTTTTCGGTATTTTGCCCTAAATTCGCTTTTCTTCGTCAGATATTTTGTGTATTTTCACAATAAATTCATAGTTTGTTCACATTTTATTCATAAACTATTGCTATACTAAAAACATCTTAAGAGAACAGCTTTTAAGAACAGAAAATGCTTTCACTACACATATAGATAAATTTTTTCATAATAGCCTCGGCGTACCTGGTACGTCGGGGCACTCCTCATTTTCCCCCTGCTTCACACTTTCTGCCTCATGGCACAGATAAATGATCTGCCCTTAACTGACAAGGCATATCCTTTCATCTTGTCATCCCAAAATGGAAAAACACACGTCCTGTGATCTCCTCCTGAGACACTGCGCCGAACATTCTTGAATCTCTTGAATTTCCCCGGTTATCTCCAAGCACAAAATAACTGCCCTGCGGCACCGTATAAGGAAAGGCGATTCCATCCTGGACAGGAAGAGTCTGACCTAAGCTTATTGAATTCTCATCCGTTTCTCCATTAATCACCAAAGCTCCGTCCTCTGACAACTCTACCACATCTCCCGGCTCAGCCACTACACGTTTGATGTATTCCACATTTTCTTCTCTGTGAACAATGACAATATCGTTCGGCTGATACGCCGGATCAAGACGATAAAATACTACAAGCTCCCCATCCTTCAGCGCCGGATCCATAGAATGCCCGCTGACAAAGGCCAGACCAATTACATAGTGGAAAATCAGATAGACGGCAGCCACCACTACGATACATTCCACCAGAAAACGCTTCCATTCACGCCTTCGCTGAATCTTTTCTATTTTTTCCTCCAGAATATTGTCTACCGACTGCTTTTCCTTATTTCTCATTCGTATTATCCTGCCTATTCCTCATCCGCCGCTGTCACGACTTTATTTTTCAGCATCTGAAGCCGTTCGATGAGCCTGTCCATTTCTTCACGTACCATGACAAGCTCCCTTTTTCTCCGCTCCATCTCTTCCTGAAGCTGTTCTTCTGTCTCCCGGCGAATCTGCACTCTGGCGCGGAGCAGTTCTTCTCCCAGTCTCTTTCCCGCCTCATTCTGTTCCTGCTCCAGCCGGATTCTGGCCTCCATACGCTCCTTCTCCAGCTTCTCCTCCCAATTCTTCCGTTCGCTCTCAAGCTTTGCCTTCCAGTCGTCGCGCTCTTTCTCACGCTCCTCGTAGGCTTTCTCAAGTCCCGCCTTCATCTCGCCGCTTTCTCTCTCGAACTCTGCCCGCAGTTCGTCCTTCTCCTGTTCCAGACGCGCTTTTAACTCCTCGATCTCCTCCTGCTGCTGCTTTTTCATCTGCTTAAGCTGGCCGCGGGACTGATCCCGCATCTGCTGGGCGCGGGACTGGTAAAGGCTGTTCAGCTTCTGCATCTTCTCGTACACGTCCTCTTTCTGGAAACCGAACACGCTGCCCTTCAGCTTCATATTTTTCAGAAAATCACTGATCTCCGGGAAATCCACCGAAGCCACTCCCGGCACCACCTCCGGCACTTCCAGCGGCGTATATTCCATTGTTTCTTTCAAATCCTTATCCTGCATAGCCAAGCTTTACCTCCCCTTACGTACCTTTCTGCCATGTCCTGCGGCAGCTTTATGTTTTCCCGTTCCAAACCAGTTAACACAGACTTTCGCGTTTTCTTCATCATACCTTGTAATCCTGTATTTTGCAACCTTTATTCTTCTCTCATAACTGGCCTTGTTGATTTATAAAAAACTGGCTATTTTAAAGAAGCCAGTTTTCCGTTATAGTAGCCTCTGACATGAACCATATAAACAGCATGCCAGGAGCAGATAATTTTGCGGCCAGGTATGCCTGCATCACAAGGAGGAACAGCTATGTATGACATAATGACGCCCGGTCCCACTCAGGTGCGGGAGAATGTGCTGAAAGCACGCAGCCTGCCCTGCACCAACCCGGATCTGGATCCGGACTTTTTCACCTATTATAAAGAAACATGCGAACTGATCAGCAGTCTGCTTCACACGGAAAATCAAACTTTGATACTGGGAGGAGAAGGCATCCTTGGCCTGGAGGCCGCCTGCGCCAGCCTCACGGAGCCGGGTGACCGGGTTCTCGTCCTGGACAACGGCGTCTTCGGAAAGGGATTCGCAGATTTTGTAAGCCTGTACGGCGGAGAACCCGTTCTCTATACAGCTGATTACCTTCATACGCTGAACGTACATGAACTGGCAGCATACCTGGAAAAGGATCACGCCTTCAAATATGCTACAGTCATACACTGCGACACGCCAAGCGGAGTGCTGAACGACATTTCCCGCATCTGTCCTCTGCTGAAATCCTACGGCATCCTGACAGTCGTGGATTCCGTATCCGCAATGTTCGGAGAGGAAGTCCGCGCAGATGATTTCCAGATCGATCTGCTCTGCGGCGGCTCCCAAAAAGCTGTATCCGCCCCTCCCGGACTGACCTTCGTCACCATAAGTCCGAATGCCTGGGAAACCATGAAGAAAAGGAAACAAAGAATCGCCTCTTTCTACGCCAATCTCATGGCCTTCGACGGCTATTTTGAAAAACAGTGGTTCCCCTATACCATGCCCGTCAGCGACATCCGCGGACTGCGCGCCGCCCTTGAAAACATTAAGGCAGATCCGGATATACTAAAGCGCCATGCCCGGATCGCAGGGGCTGTCCGCAAGGCGCTTACCGACTGCGGACTGAAGCTGCACACCCACGATGGCTGGTGTAATACGGTATCCGTCTTTGACGTGCCAAAAGAAACTTCTTCTGCCTCTATCTTAGGCGCTCTGCGCCAGGATCATAACCTGATGCTGGCAGGCTCCTTCGACGTGCTGGAAGGACAGGTCATCCGCATCGGACACATGGGCGAAAACGCGCGCGAAGAAAAGCTTGCAGCCGTCATGAAGGCTCTCGATCAGGTTCTTGCAAAACTTGGCGTGCCGCTGAACGGCAGTCTTGAAAAGGCCTATCGGAATGCCCTCGCAGACTGAAAAGTATCTTCGCTTTCCCGGTTCATGCTCAGACAGCCTGGAAAGCCGAGCATAAAAAAGTCCCCTGTGCGTCCTGACACCAGGATACACAGGAGACCGCTCTTTTCCGGATACTTTCTTCTTATTCTTTGCCGCCCGGACTCCCTGTTATTTTTGTTCTTCTTTTGGTCCGCGCAGCCCTCTTGTATTTTTTTCCACAAGACGCCTTGCAATCATAACCTGATGACCGCAGCCCAGACATTTCAGACGGAAGTCGGCCCCTACTCTCAGGATCTCCCATTCGGAGCTTCCGCAGGGGTGCGGCTTTTTCAGCTTTACAATATCTCCTACCCTATATTCCACTGAGCACCTCTCCTATATTGCCCTGAATCAGCAGATCAGCCTGCCGGTCCCTGGGCGTTGCGTCCCGGTTAATCAGCACCAGATATTTTCCGGAAAAATAGTCAATCAGCCCTGCGGCCGGGTAGACCGCCAGAGAAGTACCGCCGATAATCAGCATATCCGCCCTGGATATTGCGCTGACCGCTCCCCGTATCACCTGACTGTCCAGTCCTTCCTCATAGAGTACCACGTCCGGCTTGATCACGCCACCACAGCTACAGCGCGGAATCCCCTCTGATTCCAGAATATAACGCGCGTCATAAAAAGCGCCGCACCGCTGACAGTAGTTCCTGTGTACCGACCCATGAAGCTCATAGACGCGCTTGCTTCCCGCCTGCTGGTGAAGACCGTCGATATTCTGCGTGACTACAGCGGTCAGTTTGCCGCGCTCCTCAAGCTCAGCCAGCTTTCTGTGCGCCGCATTGGGCTTTGCGTCAAGACAAAGCATTTTCTTTCTGTAGAAACGGTAAAATTCTTCCGTATTGCTCACAAAAAAGCTATGGCTCAGAATCGTCTCCGGCGGATACTTCCATTCCTGGTGATAAAGGCCATCCGTACTCCGGAAATCAGGAATCCCGCTCTCCGTAGATACTCCCGCGCCGCCAAAGAACACAATGGAAGCGCATTCCTCCACGTACTCTTTCAAAAGCTTTACCTTGTCTTCTATCACAGCCATTCCTTCTTTCCCTGTCATTCATTCCTCTGTGCCGTTTGAATCTACCACAACTTTTTCGCGTGGACAAGGTATCTGTCCTCTCCGCTTCTGGTACAGGTAGACAGCGTAATAATGAAATCATCCTTTGTGACATCCACGCCCGTATCGTACTCTGATCTTCCCTTGATGGTCCTCAAATACTCCTCATACTGTTCGTCAGGCGCAAAACCAATCGTATAGCTGTCACTGTCCGCTGCCGCCTCATAGACTGAAAATATCTGATATGCATGCGTACCATCCGCCAAATCAAGATATACCGTCGGATGCGATACCAGATAGGAGGGCGAACTGTAATTCTTCAATCCAGCGAACATGGAGCCGTTCTTCATATTATGTCCGTATATAATTGTATGTAAATCCGTAAAATCACTGCTGTTCAGCTGTTCCATAAAGATGCTGCCTGCGCTGTTCACCTTGCCGCTGAAGGTATGGTTCAGATAATAGGCATTGTCATCCGCCTGCATCAGCGGATAGCTGATTCCTGTTCCCGGAATCTCTATCCAGCCTACCGTGTCCGGGTTCTGCGCCTGAAGCTCGCTCAAGGCCACGCGCTGCACCTGTTCTTCCTCCGTACCCGTCTCCTCCGTATCGTTCTCCGTCTCCGCGGTATCCGTTTCGTTTTCCTCCGGAATCTCCTCCAGCACATACTGCTGCAATTCCTCATACTCGTCCGTTCCGGCCTTATATTCCAGAAATATATCCGAAAGCTGCCAGATACTCACTCCCAAAGCGACTACACATACACACAGGGCTACAATCAAAGGCACTGGTACCTTTTTCTTCTTTTTCTTATTTCCACCCATTTTCACTCCTCACCTCTTTCCCATTCTATCAAACAAGCCCGCAAAAAGCCAGTATTAAATTGTTTTCTCTCCTCTATGCGCTCAAAGACGCAGCCAGACAGGTTCCTCCGCAAAGACAGCTTCCTCCCCGCAGACTGCCAGACTGCACCTTATGTTCTCCAGCCGGTACTGCCTGACAAAATATGCGGCTTCACGGATATTCTGATCTATCTTTGTCACAGCGTTTCCTCCTGTCGTGCAGAAAGAGTCAAGCGGCAGGCGAAGCCCCTCTTCCACCGCCTTCAGGAAACTTTCCTTACGCACCCAAAGGTCGTAAAACGTCCGCTCCCGTTCCTCCAAAGGACAGGACTCCAGCAGTTCCCGCTCGCGGACGTGCATTTTTCTCATAACGCGTTCCGGTCCCGTCCGCTTTTTCCACTGTTCCACATCCACGCCTACGGCCTTTCCCGCAATCGCGCAGGCCACAATCGTTCCGCTATGCGAAAGACTGATCTGAATATCCTCATGGCCTGCCAGAAAGGGTTTACCGCGCTCATTCTTTTCCACCCGGAAGCTTCCCGCCAGTTCCGGGTATTCTCCTTCAAGAGCCAGCGAAAGAAGTCTGCGGGCCGCCGCAGACTGCACACTGCCGAAACCCGCATTTTCCTGCATGGAATCCGGGATCTCCGCCAAATAAACATTCACCATCGTATCCTGCCTCCCTGACCGCTCTGTCGGGCGCTTTTCAGCCCTTCTTCCGGTCAGCCTATCTTTTCTGGCTGTCCAGCAGCTCAAGCAACGCCTCGTCGCTGTCAGAAATCCAGACGTCTTCCTCCTCTGCATTGAGACCAAGATACTCACGCAAGGTGCAGGTCTCGTCGCTGTTTCCCCATTCCTCAATATACCGGTCAATTTCCTCGAAAGGAATCTCACCGGCCAGATACCGTTCTTTAAACTTCATCGTTGTCTCCCTTGTCTTTCATTTTGGCAACATTATACCATGTCCTTCCTTAGTCTACAAAGGATTTCTGATTACTTTTCCTGAAGGAACCTGCTGTTTCTGCCGCCTGCCGCCGGTTTTCACCGGCGGCGCATTGACAGCGGCAAGTCCTTCCGCTACAATAGCGTGGACAGAACATATATCGGTATCTAAAAGGAGGAGATCCATGACAGATAAAAAGAAAACGCTGCTCGTCGCCATACCGATGGCGCTGGTGGTTCTGGCAGTTTTCGCCTTTTTTTATTCCAGGCAAAGCCCGCAGCAGGAACCCATTACCGCCACGGCTTTTAAGCTGAATACTGTGGTGACTATCACCATTTATGATTCCCAGGATCAGGACATCCTGGACGGCGCCATGGCGCTCTGTGACGAATATGAACGAATTTTCAGCCGCACCCTTGAAGAAAGCGAGTTGTATCAGCTCAACGCCGGGAGCCTTCAGAACGAAAACGGCGTCTCCCCGCTCTCAGAACCTCTTGCAGATCTGATCTCCCAGGGGCTCTATTACAGCGGCCTGTCCGGCGGAGCCTTTGACATTTCCATAGCCCCTGTGTCCTCCCTCTGGGATTTTACTTCCGGTGAGGCTGTGCTGCCTGACGAGCAGGAGCTTTCCAATGCTCTGGCCCTCGTAGATTACAGGCAGGTCTTTCTCGCCGACAACAGTCTCAGCTTTGGGATGGAAGGAATGCAGCTTGACCTGGGGGCTATCGCCAAGGGTTACATCGCGGACCGCCTCAAGGATTATCTGGAAGACCAGGGCGTAGAGAGCGCAATCATCGATCTTGGAGGCAACATTCTCTGCATTGGAAAGCGTCCCGGCGGCGAACCCTTCCGCATCGGTATCCAGCGCCCCTTCGCCGACCGGAGCGAGACTGCCGCCATCGTGGAAATCGATGATAAATCCGTCGTATCCTCCGGCATCTATGAGAGATACTTTGAAAAAGAGGGAACGCTCTATCACCATATTCTGAATCCGGACACCGGATACCCCTATGAAAATGGCCTCATATCCGTAACGATTATCTCCGATGACTCTGTGGATGGAGACGGTTTAAGCACCTCCTGCTTTGCCCTCGGACTGGAAAAGGGAATGGAACTGATCGACAGCCTGCCGGATGTGTACGCAGTTTTTATTACAGAAGATGGAGAACTGCACTTCAGCGAAGGGTTCGATGCTGCTTTTTCAGTAACATTAAGTTAAGGGGGCTTTTCGCCCTCAGCCCGCAAGGGCGTACACGCCTCTGGCTGGTCGGTTTCAGCTATACAATTCTTTTCCCATGAAAAGCATTTGCCTGAAGTTCAGCGGCCAGTCCAGGAAGATTTTCCTTCGTGATTCTTCCAGCCGCAACCACCTCCAGATTTTCTATATTCAGAAGTTCCCGAATCTTATCCATGCCCTCCAGGGCTGTCTCCTTCTGCCCTGAGGTCAGGACACGGTCAATCAGCCCCCGTCTGGTCAGTTCTCTGACTGACTCCGCATAGGCGGGGGTTTCATCTATGGCCTTATGGAAGGTGACTTTCAGATTTCCCCTGCACTCTGCGATTTTCTCCATTTTTTCAAAATCCACCGTATGATCGGCACGCAGCACTCCTGTAGAGATGCCGTCTACGCCGAGTTCCCGGCAAATCCGGATGTCCTCCAGCATGGCCTGAAACTCCGCCTCGTCATACACAAAATCTCCGCCCCTTGGACGTATCATCACCACCACAGGAATACGCAGCGCTTCTCTGCATACCTTTATGGTTCCATAGGAAGGCGTCGTCCCTTCCTCAGCCAGATTTTCACAGAGTTCAATTCGCTCCGCTCCTCTTTCCTGGGCCTGCAGCGCTTCTCTCAGGTTTCCTACCGCCGCTTCTCTGATCATATCCTCTCCTCCTTTTTTGTCTTTTGATAGTCAAATACCCTGCGGCTTTCGCTGCAGGGTATTTGCGCTCAAAGGCTACTTACCCTCGCGGCGTTCACCATCAATAAATACTCAATATCAGATAAATAAAACCAGCAGCCAGCATATCTACCGGCAATCCGCGGTAAGCCCTGCTTACACGGGAAAATTTCAGCGTCTGCTTCACAGACAGAAACATTACTACAGGTACCAGGACCGTCCAGATGAGCCCCGCTATCTCTCCAAAGCTTCTCATGGCAAAGGGACGCAGCAGCAAGATAGCCGGAATCGCCGCCAACAGACTGTTCTGTCCTTTACATTCCTTCCTCAATACTCCATTCGTAAAGGCCAGAATAAGGCCAGCCGCAATAAAGGCGAAGGACGCTTCCCCAAAAGCTGCCGACTGAAAGCCAAGCTTCAGAACGGTATTTCCGAATATCTGTCCGCCCGCCGCAAACTCACGGACTATGGCAAGCAAAATCCAGAAGCCCCAGGCGATCGCGGATTCCCACATAAGCGCTCCATAGTCAGCCTCAATATCCCCTCTGAGAGCCTGATGCGCGCACAAAAGTCCTGTGACGAAGGTCATAATCCAGACGCCTGTATCGAGCAAGGTTCCAAGCGCCGCGAAGCCAAGCAGAAATACGGAAGCGCACACCGCACCTGTCGCGATATAGACACACAGGCGAAGGCTCCATACAGGAAGGACCTTTTCCAGAAGATTCTTTAAAAATTCCGCAAATACCACAGACAAAATCACAAGGATACCGGCCGCAAAGGCCTCCCTCATACCTGCGGAAAACAGAATGGCTCCCAGGGCAAAGGCTTCTGCCGGATACTTTAGTTTCATACCGAACCCTCCGTTTCCTTATTTCACTGTCTGCAGAAAATTATAAGCTTCGTTGATGGCCGTCACAGCCGCCGTAGAAGATCTGGTTGCGCCGGAGATACCGTCCACCTGAGTGCCGTTCTGGGAAGCGTCTGTGTCTGCCGCTTCTGCTCCTTCCGCTTCTTCCGCATCCGCTGCTTCCATGCTCTCCGGATGCTCGATTCCGGCTGCCTGATCAATGCACTGCTGCGCCAGACTGATGAAGCCGTTTACAGAGATGCTCACGCCGGACACCGCGTCCGTCTTGCCCTCCGCATCCGGATTCAGGAAAGAGAGGGACTGATTCTCTATCAGCGCATTTGCAAGCGCCTGAGACTGCTCCGCCCAGGTAAGGCCATC
>DVLE01000005.1 GCA_018715645.1 Candidatus Merdisoma merdipullorum | reverse complement strand
AAGTCTGCAAATAAAAAGTCAAGCAGAAATTAATGAACTTTGAAAATTTTATACAGGTTGAAAAAAGGGTATCACAATAAGACCACCGCAGTGCGCTGGTCTGAAGCGAAGTATGGGATTGAAATCAGCTTTCTTTGGATTCTTCCAGAGAAGCAAGGTATTCATTTACCCGGCCGTAATAAATGCGGAGAAACTTATTGGCTCCGGCAGTCATATAGACGTAATAAGGCTTGCCTTCGGATCGTTTTTTATCCATGAAGGCATAGACCGGATCATCCACAGGAGAACGTTTGATCAATCCGTCCATGATTTGAAACAGTGTTTTGCGCAGGCTTGGAGAGCCTTTCTTTGAAGTGCGTACACTTTTCTGGTTACGTTTGCCGGAATCGTTCTTACCGGGATCGACACCGGCGAAAGCGGTAAGCGCTTCTCTGTGAGTGAAACGGGTAACGTCTCCAATCTCAGCCATAAGCTGGGGGCCAAGTGAGGGGCCGACACCATTCATTGCCATAACAACCGGATATTCCGGGAGCGTGGCGGCAGTCTGATCCATCTTAAGACGGAGAGCCTCCACTGTCTGAGAAGCCGTGTTCAGCATCGTGACAGCCTGCCGTATCAGCGTTTTTGTGCTGTCATCTTTTGGAAATACGGCGATCAGGTCAGAAGAACTCTGATAGATCTTTTCCGCCTTTAAGGCACTAAAGTTATAACCGTTGCGTTTGCACCACTTCTGGTAATGTTCCGTAAAGGCTTGCAGAGACTTGCCGCGTACACAGTCCACATGCCAGTAGGTGTAGACAAAATCCACCCATTTCTGGGTGCCGTCACTGCGGGCAGGGCTGTCAAAGAAGTCGTTGGCTCCGGGATAGGTTTGATCCAGAAGGGAAATGAGGTTGTTTTTCATAGCAGTTTTCTGGTCCATATAAAAGCCGAACTGCCGATTCATTGTTTTGAGTTGACTTCGTGTTTTATCCATACTTCCATATTGCTTCAGTTTTGCCCAGCGGTCAAGAGCATAACGCGCGATTTTTTTAGAATCCGCTTTATCTGTCTTTGGAGTACGCAGAGAGTCATCCCCGAAATCCCTGATCAGGATGGGATTGACAGCGCTGACAAAGATGCCAGCGTCAGAGAGCCAGTTGGCAACCGGTTCATAGTATCTGCCGGTATGCTCCATACAGACTTTAGTTTCGCCGTCAAGGCTTTTGATCTGCTCCATAAGAGCATTGATAGCAGACTGGGTGTGAGGAATGTCACAAGGCGGCATGAGAACTATATCGCCGGGCCTGCGGATGGTGACAGTACTTTTACCTTTAGAAACATCGATACCAACAGCGTTCATGATAAAAACTCCTTTGAAATGAATTAGCAATGGTCAATACCAGATTTACTCATTGCCTATTCAATCTACTGGGTATATCACACGAACGATCGTTCAACCTGCGTAAAACGAATGCTGCGAATGAGGGCTGGTTGGCTGACTTATTCACGGACGTTAAGTCCTAGGGGGTGAAGGCCAGACCTATTGCCACACTCATTCTAACAGCTTAAGCAACAAGATGGATAATTCCTTACTGGCTGTAAGGGGTATTAACCATAAATATATTGTAGTAGTAGGGAGAGAAGTTATGAGTTTCAAAAGAAAAAACGGGCAGGCTCCGGCTAAAAAGGACTATACAAAGCTAAAGACGCCTCACACCTATGCGATTATCTTTTTCGTGGTAATCGTCTGCTGGCTTCTGACTTATCTGATTCCGGCAGGAAAATTCAGCACGCACACAATCGAATATACGGACGCTGACGGCGGCACAGCCACAAGAACTGTCCTGATGGCAGATACGTTCCGTTATTACTACAATCTGGATACAGATTTTGTGGCAGACGCTCTCGCGGAGATCAGCCAGGATCAGGCTGTGATGGAAGAGTGGGAAGTGGATTCCGAGGCACTTGCGGCGCTGATGGAGACAGACTCCTCTGCCTGGACACAGGAAGATCTGGACGCGGCCGGCATCAGCGACGACGAGATGTATTCCCGATATGGGGAAGAGTTTTATGATACCAGCAAAAAGCTGCATAAGACGGCAGGCGTCTGGGGAACCGAGGATTTCGGCGGCTTCGGATTCATGAACTATGTGTTCGAAGGTCTGGTGACAGGTGACCGTTCCGGTTCTGCTGTAGGCTTGTGCGCGCTGATTCTGGTAATCGGCGGTTCCTTCGGTATCATTATGAAGACTGGAGCGATTGACGCGGGAATTTACGCGTTTATCCGGAAGACTAAAGGTCTTGAGAGACTGGCGATTCCGCTGTTCTTCATTCTGTTTTCACTGGGAGGCGCGACCTTCGGTATGGCAGAGGAATGTATCCCGTTTGCGATGATCATGGTGCCTTTCGTGATTGCGCTTGGCTATGACTCCATCGTGGCGGTTACTGTAACCTATGTGGCTTCTCAGGTGGGAAATGCGGTATCCTGGATGAGTCCGTTCTCTGTGGCGGTGGCTCAGGGTATCGCGGGCATTCCGGTACTGTCCGGCGCTGGTTTCCGTCTGACCATGTGGGTGGTTGTAACGCTGGCGTCCGCGGCCTTCCTTATGGTATATGCGGAGCGTATCCGTAAAAATCCGCAGCATTCTGTGGTTTACGTGGGAGACGCTTACTTCCGTGACCGTATGGGCTCCGTAACGGAGGAGGAAAAGGAATTTAATCTGGGCCATAAGCTCATTCTTCTGGAGATGCTGGCAGTGCTGATCTGGATTGTCTGGGGCGTTACCCAGAAGGGCTTCTACATTCCGGAGATCGCATCCCAGTTCTTCGTGATGGGCTTTGCGGCCGGCGTGATCGCTATCATCTTCAAACTGAACGGCATGACGATCAATGGCATGGCTTCCGCGTTCCAGGGCGGTGTAGCCGATCTGGCAGGCACAGCCGTGGTTGTAGGTATGGCAAAGGGAATCCTCCTGGTGCTCGGAGGTTCTGACGCAGACGTTTACTCTACTCTGAATACGATCCTTTACGCAATTGGAAACGCTCTGGAGGGAATCCCGTCCTTCATCGGAGCATGGTTTATGTACATTTTCCAGAGCCTTTTCAATCTGGTTGTTACGTCCAACTCCGGACAGGCGGCTCTTACCATGCCGATTATGGCGCCGCTTGCGGACCTGGTAGGCGTCTCCCGTCAGATCGCGGTTCTGGCTTATCAGCTGGGCGCAGGCTTTGTGGATGCTTTTACACCGGTATCTGCCAGCCTTATCGGTGTTCTGGGTGTGGCCAGAATTGACTGGGGTACCTGGGCGAAATTCCAGATTAAGATGCAGGCATTCTTCTTTGTGATGGGAACGATTTTCATAGCCATCGCGGTGGCAATCAATTTCCAGTAATACAGACACAGATATCAGAGATCCGTGTGCGGGGACAAAGGTCTCCGTACACGGACTTTCAATTTGCGGACTGCGTTCTGGCAGAAAAAAGACAGAGAAGGTGGGAAATAAAATGGCAATGGTTACACTTATCAGAAATGCAAAGGTATATCAGCCGGAATATGCCGGGGTCAGGGATATTCTGGTGCTTGGAGGAAAAATAGCGGCAGTGGGTGAAAAGCTGCAGGCAGATTTTGGCGGAAGCCTGGAAGTGGAAGAGCTGGACGGGGAAGGCATGGCGGCTGTGCCGGGATTTATTGACAGTCATGAGCATATTCTGGGCGGCGGCGGTGAAGGCGGTTTTGAGACCAGAACTCCGGAAGCGGAGCTGAAGGATCTGATTATGAACGGTATTACTACCGTGGCGGGCTGTATCGGAACGGACAGCGTAGGAAGGGATATGACGGCGCTTCTGGCAAAGGCGCATGCGCTGGAAAACGAAGGGATCAGCACCTATGCCTATACAGGCTCCTACCGGGTTCCGGTGAAGACGCTGACAGACAGCCTGATGAAAGATATCATGATGCTGGACAAGGTAATTGGAGTCGGTGAGGTGGCGATTTCCGATCACCGTTCTTCCCAGCCCACATTTGAAGAGTTTGCCCGGATAGCGGCAGATGCCCGTGTGGCAGGCATGCTTTCCGGAAAGGCGGGAATTGTCAATGTCCACCTGGGCGACAGTCCCCGTCATATAGATCTGATTGAACGGGTGATCCATGAAACAGAGATTCCGGCTTCTCAGTTCCTCCCTACCCATGTGAACCGGAACGCGGGCCTTTTTGATGTCTGCCTGCAGTTTGCGAAAGAAGGCGGGACCATTGATTTTACCGGAAATGAAGATATTGATTACTGGGAGACTATCTGTGATGAAGTACGGGTATGCAGAGGCATAGCAAGACTTCTGGACATGGGAATATCCAGCGACCGCTTCACAATTTCCTCCGACGGACAGGGCAGCATGCCTGTTTTCAACGAAAAGGGTGAATATCAGGGAATCGGCATAGGAAAGGCTTCCTGTCTGCTCAAAGAAGTGCGGGAATGCGTTCTGAAAGAAGGAATTCCTCTGGAAATTGCAGTGAAGGGAATTACTTCAAATGTGTCTTCCATCCTGAAGCTGGGCGCGAAAGGCCGCATCCGGGAAGGCTTCGACGCGGATATCTGTCTTCTGACAGAGGATACGCTGGAGCTGAAGACGGTTATGGCGAAGGGACAGCTGATGGTGAAAGATGGGAAACAGCTGGTATTTGGAACCTTTGAGAAATGAATAAAAGATAGAAGAAAGAGGGCTGTCGGTTTTCTGTATCCGGTGTCCGGCCCAGGCCGAACACCGGATACAGAAAGCGTCTTTATTCCTCAGCAGCCTCTGTTACCGTCTCTTTCATCTCTTCAGCCGCTTCCTTTACCGTCTCGCCTGCTTCTTCCGCCTTTTCCTTTACTGTCTCAGCGGTATTGTTCAGAGAGACGTATCCTCTTTCTGTATGAGGTTCGCTGTCCAGATCTTCCTCCTCAAATTC
>DVLE01000061.1 GCA_018715645.1 Candidatus Merdisoma merdipullorum | reverse complement strand
GCTGTTTTCAAATTATCACGCATATTTTCAGCGTTTGTTCGGATGCTGAAAGCACCAACCTGCACACGATACAAAATCCTGCCGGAGAGATCCACTGTGGTGATAAAAGCATCATACCCTTTGTCTTCCAGTTCATCCAGAAGCCTCTGTGCATTTGCCTTTACTGCAAAAGCTCCGATCTGTACCCGGTACAAAATACCGGTAGGACGCTCCTCATCCGGAGCCGCCGCAATATTCCCGCCGTGGATTCCTTCCGCAATCAAAAGGGCCACGTCCGTGTTCTCCGCCAGTTCACAGTCTGCGGAGCTGTCGCAGAAGAAGCTTTCAATCATAACCGCGGTCGGTTTTGTACTCTTAAGCATATACAGACCTGTGCGCTTCTGCACACCACGATCCTTAAACACTGTAGAGAGCTTCGCCTGAATGCGCTCTGCCACAGCCTTTCCCGTCTCGGAGTAATACAGTACCTCACATCCTCTTGCATTGTGCAACGCAGAGGCATTCAGATGCAGCTCCGCTACCAGATCATAGCCTCCAGCGTTGGCCTTCGGCACCTTATAATTCTTCTCATCTGTGCTACGGGAGAACTGCAACTCCGGGCAGATAAGAACATCAACCGCATGTCCCGCCTGCCGCAGGTATGCAGCCGCCTGCTTTACAATGCGCTTGTTATAAGCATACTCCAACACGCCGCCATAAGGGCGCCCGTCTGCGCTTGTGCAGACTCCTGTTTTCAGAATACTGTGTCCTACTGTCAATAAAATTTTCATACTTTTTCCCTTCTGCCGACTTACTCCGGCGTAAAAGGGGCGGTTTCCCGCCCCTGGTTACTCTGTTTCTTCTTTTACTTCCGGTAATCCTGCCACACTGGTCAGAACAGATACAATACCGGCGACCGCTGATGCAGAGGCCACCATAGGCCAGTTGACATCAGACATCACCGTTCCTACACTGACAAGGGAAACGGCTGTCTGAGCCATAGTCTTTACCGCCCGAACAGCCGCCGCTTTTACCCACTTCTTTGTGTTGACAGATACCTTAAATACACAATTCTTAAACATACAATCCTCTCCTTTCACATTCCCAATACGTTGAATATGTATCCTATCAGTATGCCGATAATGGTTGTCCCGACATAACTGATCATGGTTCTCCATTTCTCTCCGTCCCGGTCCTCCAGCGCTTCCAGCCTGTTCCCCTGCGCCTCCTGCTCCTTCAACATATTTTCCATATTCAGAGCCAGCTTCTCCACAGAGGCAGTCAGAGAAGTAAACTGCTGCACGCTCTTTTCAAGGATCTCAATCCGGCGGTTCTGCCGGCGGTCCTCGTCTTCCATGCGCTTCACAAATTCTTCATGCTCAGCGCGGGTGATTGGTGAATCCATCTGGTTCCCTCCTTACTCCGCAAATACCCAGTCATCCGCCAGCATGTCAGCCTGGGATGCCAGCCATCCAAGCTGTACACCGGAAGTTCCTACGAAGGCAATAGCCTTGTTGCCAATGGCGTCATGGTTCGGATTCTGAATCTGACCATCCGGAAGCGCATAGCTGATATTGGATGCCAGCTCGATATATTGATGCTTACCGTTCCAGCCCTGACGTGCTACTCTCATGCCACGCTTCAGGTACTTGATAGCTTCCGAAAAGCTAAACTGTGCTGTTCCTCCAAGAATCGGGCAGTTCTCTCCATTTGCCGGAATCCATTCGTCAGACAACACATTTTCCAGCGTATATTCTACGCGCTGTGTCTCCCGGATATCCAGCATCTGATTATCTTTGGTGTACATGATGATGGTTTCCACATCGTTATCCCAACACCAATACCCGCCCCATGACGGGAGCTTCATCGGGATTCCCTGTTTCATCATTTTTAATGCCTGTGCAAATTTCATGGTTTACTCCTTTCAGTCTGCGTGTAGCGGACAACATATTGTTTACGGGTTACTAAATTTTGCATGAACGCTAGTTCGGTTAATTCCAGGGCGGCATGGAAGCTATTGGGGACTGCAACTGGTGACGGAAATAATGACGGAACTTCTTTAGATCTAACCAGTATTCTTGACATTGCATCTGAAATTAAGTTTGTACTTGATTTCCAATATAATAATGCTGGGGCTAGGGCGCGGGCTATTGTAGATGTGATACCACAAGGAGGATTCAAGACAGTATATCCCGGAGGTTATTATTTTAGCTCAAATAGCTACGCAAGCTATGGAATCCGCATCACCGCTGCAAATCTAGCGCGTATTGACGGAACATGGTGGAGTGTACGAGAAACATCATCCACGACAACTCCGCTTAACAACGACACAGCAACTCTGTATGTATACTATCGTTAAATCATGATTTAGCCGCATAAATAATCAAACTGTAGATATGCCACAGTGTCCGTTTTAATATTTCCATAGGCATAGAGGCTTCCATCCGCGTATTGCCAGAGTGTCCCTATTTCAGAATATGGACTACTTGTCCCGGTCGTCGATCTAATCGGACTTACCTTATAATTTTGCGGTACACGATACCCTGGATTAATAGTGGCTATTTTTACACCGTCGGGAACCGGTACATCAGACTCAAATTTTATGATCGCATACACTGTTATGGCATTTCCGATTTTGGTGATATAAGCTGTCCTGACCTCTATCCCTTGGGTTACCCAGAAATCGGATGCTTTTATAGCCGCCCTGGAATTTAGCCCACTAAGCTCCGTCCCTATTAAGGTTGACATAACTTTGTCATCGTTAAACCCTCCAGCCGAAAATCCTTCTATTACTTTCATCAAAGTGTTGTCTTTGATAAAATAATCTCCAACAGAATAAGCTTTACTTGAATCAAACGCATCTGATATAAATGATGTGTTTGCAGGCCCTATAGGCCCCTGCACTCCCGGTTCGCCCTGCGGCCCTGGCGCGCCCGTTGGCCCGGTTGCCCCCGGATCTCCCTTTGGTCCCTTGATATTTCCTATTAAAAACTCTTGAGCCATTTCAATTCCTCCTTATGGTGCATCCCAATACAAATTTCCTGTATTAGCGTCATATCTAAAAGGTGGCATTTCCACATCATCTATAGTTCTGACATACAAATCTCCGGTAGCGGTAACATACATTGTGAAAAAACCGTTCACTGGCGCAATAATTCCGCTTCCGCCGCCACCTCCTCCTCCATTTTCCTGGACGTATTCCACTACTGCCCTTCCAGTAGGCAAAGATGCCGGGGAATCCTCAACTTCGTCTGACACACTTGTTATTGTTTCAAAGACACCAACCAAGCGATCATATTCTTGTTTTACCAAGGATGTGAATGCGTCCAAAATAGTTTTATTGCTGTGAGTGTGTCGAGCTGCTGTATTACCAGCCACTTTTTCCATCTCATCCGCAGAATAGTCATACGTAGATAGCCCTTTCCCCGGTTCTTTTACCTGCCGATTCAATATTGCCAGCGCAAAAGCATCTATGATCGCCTGCATATTATCTTCAGCAGAAAACTCCTCCGGCACTTGCGCACCCAGTTCACCGGCTCCCTCCTCTGACGCCAAATTATCAATAAGTTTGTTGAAATGTGGTATAATTACATTTCTACCTGTTTCCTCAAATTTCTCTTGCATTTCGCTTGTAGAAAGCTGAGGCGTATCTGGAAGCCCAATCACTCCTACTCCCACCAAATCAGATGTTTCAATTTTATCGAAAGCCATATCATCACCCCTTGTAATATCCATTCTCAACATACTCCAAAGCAATATCAAAAAGTCCGAAAGGTTCATTCAACACGTCATTCTCAAATCGGAACCGCGCTTTATCCACCTTCTTCACCTTGATTTTCGATGGAATCGTCTTTGGTGTTGTGTCAGGACTGAAAGACAGCTTGCTAAATACTAAGCTCATGAATGAAAAATATCTTGCACTGCTATTGTCCTCTTTAATCAAATTCCACAATCCACGTTTTTGAACCCATATCTTGACCGATGTCGCAATCGCAGAAGCAAGCCTCACATCCAGATGTCGAAAAGTTTTATTTTTATAAAACAGATTTCCATAAAAGTCTGGTGTTTCCCATATGGCATGAATAGCCACACCATTATCATTGTAAGATTGCAAGGATTCCGGCTCATCAAAAAAACGGCAGATCTTTCCGTCTGGTGTCCCAAAATACAATCTGGAATCATGCACCCACATTACTCTTGCAGGGAGATTCGTTCTATAGAATCCAGCGTATTGTCGCGTTGCATATGGCAGACTTTTATCTGTTTGGAGAGGTTGCAGACCGTCCAAAATGTAAGCCACATTATTTAGACACAGCCAGTATAGGTCCTTAAAGACACACGCATAAGCTTCGCTCATGTTTGGTTCTTCTAGTAATTTCCCGTTTAGAAAAAAACTCCGGTTCTGCGAGTATTTCTCACCAGTAATGTCCTGTGGAGTAATTGCATAGATCCCCAGTTCCGTCAAAAACAACGGCTCGTTTGCCAAGTACGCAAAACTGTACGGCGCAACTGCTCCGGCACCCTGCAGGGAGTTTACAATTTTAAAAGTAGGTTCATTATCTGTAATGTCACCTTCCCGAAGAATCACATTTCTATCATCTTCCATGTTGTCCTTATGAGCTGCTAGACGGTCATTTATGATACTGTATCCAATAATCGCAGACTTGGCCGTCCCTAATGTTGCGTAGCCCGTATCAGGCCAATACAACGGATTATTGTAATCGCAATACCAATCGTAATTGATATAGTCTGGATTGCCGCTAAGAAATATCCTGTCAGCCGCTCCATTTACACCAAAAAGAATCCCTATAGTACACTTATTAATCCTATCTGCGTATCCTGAAATAGTCCGATATGCTGTGATTTTCACATTATCTTCACCGGACACGGGACTGACACCAGGTGCCGTCGTAAACGTCACTGCGCCAGTAGACCGATTCACCGAAAAATCGACGCCTTCCGTTTTCGCCACCCAAGTACCAGATGAATTTAACACCCATGCCTGAACTGCCTTTGAATCCAAACCGGAGAAAGAAAGCTGAAATGTCTTGTCTGTAGCTGTGCCTCCAAAAAGTTCCGTAAAACCTGGCTGCAAAAGATTCAACGGTTCATACTGCTCGCCCCCTCCAGAAGGTGACTTTGCAATCGTCAAAGTTGGAATATAAGCATTTTCAGATGCCTTTTTTACCGTTGTCCCATCATACACAAGAAAAGCTTTTCCATCGGCAATATACAACTTATCCTCGATTTGCCAGCTTTTGCTTCGTGTATCCTTCATAGCAGAATATAAAACCGTCTCGCCTCTATAGAGTTTTGTGCCGGAATGGATCAGGTATTCTTCGTCTCCATGACGAAAGTGAGCGCCATTTATCCGCGTATCATAAGTTTTTATGGTTTCATATCCCATGCACTTCCGGACTTTTCCTGGAACATCACGAATCATATTGATCCCATTCGGAGATTTTTTCAAATCTACATTTGATGGACTATTTGTAAAATCCACCCCAAGAAATTCGTCAATTACAGCGACATTTCTTTTTGGGCTGGACGGCACATCAAATGAAACTGCCATAATCACCACCCGCTTTCGTCGATAGGCTCAAATCTGCACATCGGGTTATCCTGTGTGATTCTTTCATAGGCGACTTCAAATTCATTCCGAAGCGAAGTCGCTATACCATTATCATCTTCTTTATAAAGCTGAGAGGCCATGTACAATGGAAGAATTGCCACTACCTCTGGAGCGGCATCCGGCACATAATTATCTTCTGTTCCGCTGGTGATCTCTTTTGGATACGCATAGTAGTACACCGTGTATACCCCTTTAAAATTCCGTGGCAACACAAGAAAATTGTCGCTCTCAGTATAATAAGCCTGCGTGCGGACACGATTCACTCCTTCTGTGTAATACACTTCCCCTGCAAATTGGAAAAAATCTTCCGCCTGTTCTGACATATTGATTTTTCGGAAGCTACCAGATTCCGTCCCAACAGTATTATCAAAGTCCATTGTTCGGATAATATGCTTCTTCCCGGTACACATCATCAGCAGCCCTTCATTTGCTGCATATGGCATCCCGGCCAAATAATCCCGTGTGGAATCGTCAGTCGGTATATTGCTTCCCTCGGCCGAGAACATTTTCTGCAGCGTCGCCAGTTTGATGTCTTTCCATGTCATACCATTACCTCCGGGAAAGCAGAGGCATCACTGCCCCCGCTTTGTAGTAGTCCTTTTCCGAGAAGCCTGCCGCTTAGTCTGCTCCTTGACTGGTGCTTCCGGTTCATCCGGCGCTTCCGGATCCGTCGATGTTTCCGGATCTGCCTGTGCCTCCGGCTCTGCCTGCGTCTCCAGTTCATCCGGCTCCGCCTGTTTACTCTCTATCGCCTGCTTTTCCTTTGCAGAAATATTGTGGGAAATGTAACCACTTCCCACAATTTTGTCCACAACGTAAAAAAGGCCGCCATCTTCAAAGACGTCCCCTACGTTCATTCCCTTTTTTACCATGACCACCCTCCATTAAGTCAAAGTGCTACCGGCGTCCGCACCGCCCATGATGACATGCCTCCAGTTATTGAAACCGCAGGACATACGCGCGCGTCCATTCCAGTTCAGATTGCGAGTAGCATCATCTACCCAGTTCCGAACATCAAGCGGCGTCCTGTCAAAAAGCACTGTTCCGCGCAGTTCCTTGTTTGCCTCTTTGGACATCAGGATATAGGGAGCCTTGCCCTCTGCTACCTGCCACTGCGGCAGAACGATCAGATTCCAGAGTCCCTTCTGCGTGTTGACGTCGTTGTTATTGGAACCGACAATCAGATCGGACCGGATAATTCTCTTAATCAGGTCTTCAAGAGCCGGGCAGTTTCCAGGAATGATAATGGTGTCAAATGTATACCCCTGAATGATACCGGAGTCATTCAGGAAGTTTCTACCCTGAATTGCCAGCCGATTAAGCATAGTCGCATCAGTACCAAAAGCATTGGTAAATACGTTGGACTGAACTGGAACACCTGCCTTTTTTCCCGGATGCGCTGTAGAGAACAGAGCCTCTCCATCACCAGTAGTCTTATCCAGCTCTCTGGTTCCCATAGAGAAAATTTTGCCCTGAGTGGCCAGAGCGTTTGTTACCAGCTCAGCACGTGTCCTCTTATAGCCGAGAACAAGATTTCGGCCCATTGTCCGCATAACATTGATCTCGCCGTCTTCGCGCATCTGCTGTGTACAAGTGATCTGATTCATGTACTGATTATGAACGATCAGTTTCGGGAAGGTCTCCTGAATCTCATCCTGCTCTGGGGCGTCGCCTTCGTCAACGATCTGGAAATTGCCTGTGGAAGTCAGTCCAGTTGCCTTCTCAGCATACTTCTTAGACTTCTCTACGTTCGCAAGATCCGTCACAATCTTGTCATACTGTGTTTTCTCAGTATCTGTATCCTGAATAATGGACTTCACTACCTGGCCGACCGGCTTCCAGAAGTCATCATTCAAGCCACTGTTCTGTGAAAAAATTACTGCCATGATTTATTCCTCCTTCTTATGATCCACTTGCCTCAGGCTCGACAAAGGTTACCGTTACACCTTCGCCAGATGCGCCAGTTCCATGCTTCTTCAGAATCTTCGCAACTCCGCCTGTGGCAGTCGCTGTTACCTGCGCCGCATCAGTATTAATAGTTACTACAGCGCCTTCGCTGATAGATGTGGCCGCCGCTGAAAACGTGGTGTCCCATTCGCTTCCCGGACTGATCAGATATACCGCAATCGGCTCCATACCAGTCGCCGGTGCCGTGTAGTTGCAGGCACAAATATACTCCGGCTTTGTGCCGCCTGTGGCCTTTTCCAGCACACCGCCGGACAAAACTAAAGCGTCACCCAACTTATAAGTTGTTGACGCCTTGGAAGGTAACGTCTTAATAATCGGCGTCACCGGATGCGTATTCGATTTTCTAAATGCAAACATACATTTCCTCCTTATAAACTTTTGTTATACTTTGCTTTAAGTTCCTTATAGGAAAGGTCAGGATATGCCTCCTCCCATAAATACAGCTCATTCTTAGGGATTTCAACCTGCATCCTACCTTCACCTCCCGCACTTCCGCCTATCGGCGATAGATGACTCTTTCCCCTTGCAGAATTAATTGCAGCCTGCCGGCTTGCCGCTGCATCCCTCTGGGTTAATGAATCAAAATTTGCCAGACGATATGCCTCCATAAGACTTAATCCCCTATGAACGTATGAATCAAATACCGGGAATGTCGGCATCTGTGCAATGTCACCCAGGGATTTAATTCTTGGATCAATAGCGGAAATCTGCCGAATTTGATTTTCAAGTTCGACTTCTCCCTGACGCATAGTATTATCTCTGATAACCTGCTGCGCCTGTCTTATCACGGGATTGTCTCTTATCATCCGGTCAATTAGTCCCGGATCCACTCCCCGCTGCTGTATCTGCTGTCTGGCACTCATGCGCTCCTGCGCTTCCAGGGCATCAAAATAGTCTTCCGCCGTGCGAATGGGCTGCCCTGTTTCTGGATTTTTCATATTTCCAAAACGATTTGCTACTCTGGAATTAATCCCCTCCATTCGTCTTTCAGCTACACGGCGAGCCTCTGCGTAGATTGCGTTCCGGTCAATGGCCGGAGCGGCGGCTCCCGGCTCGTTTGCGCCTCCTCCCTCCTCGGCGGGTTCCGGATCATTATCCAGTTCTCCCGCTGACGTGAGATCATCAATCAGTTCTTCTCCTGTTACCGGTTCGGCGGCTCCCGGTTCGTTTGCGCCTTCTGCAAATAACTGCAGATTCAAAGGAAATCTACTCATAATTACCTCCTGGATTTTTGCGCTGTTCCTGCGAATTTATTTAAGAACCGCACCGCGGATTCTCACGATATTTCAAGCTGGTGTTCTACTATTTCAACCACTTTTCCATAATTGCTGCACTGCCTATTTCGGCAGGCCAATTCCTGAACAGTGAACACCTTCGTTTCCGTATCCGGGCTGTTATCACCTTCAACCTTTGTGTATGACTTCTGAATGGTCATTTCAATTTTACATAACGGACATTGCACCTGTTCCACCTCCCATCTGAGCCTGCTGTAACATGGCCTGCTGCTGGGCTTGCAATTCCTGCTGTCTCCGCAAACGCTCCTGAAGATTTGAAAGAATCTCTCCTGCGTTCGGATAATTTGCCTTCGCCATGAACTCCCAATACAGAACAAGGCTCTCCAAATCTCCAATGGGTCCGAAAGCACCAGCCTGATACTTCACATCAGCAGCGTTCCACATGGCCTCACGATTCGTCATGATAGTGGATGTCGTGTCTGTCTCGAAGATAAACTCATCGTTCCAGTACCATTCCCCAGCATCATCCTTTTTCAAATAATCATATCGGTTAAAATGTGCGAACTCGTATGTACCATCCTCCCTCTGATAACTCAGAGGAATAGGCTCATCTGCATATGCAAGCCAGAACTGAAAAATCATCTTGAACAGGGACGCATAGGCATTATTTTTCATGATCCTCTTTGATTCCAGACGTCCGGCAGCCTGCGTGATAGAATACTGCTTTGCCGTTCCGGACGTGGCAGAAGAATCATATTTTCCCTGATAAGAATCAGTAACGCCCAGAGAGGATTTCGCCCATTGGTAATTGTCCTCTAGGACAACTCTGTCTTTTGAAATATCTCCCTGAAGGTTATAAACTCCGATAAGAGAAATATCCTGCTGTCTTGGCCTTACAATATTCATTTCCTTTTCGCGTCTTATCTCAAGTCCCGGAGGGAGCGTCGCGAAAGACTGACCACCAATCAACTTCTCATTAATTTTTGTTCCCAATTTCTTGATAGTATCTTGCTGATCCAGAATCACGTCTACATCAGAGCCGCCTAAGAGCTGCTTATTCTTTGACACATTTTTTCTCAGCACCAGCGGAAATACATTCGGTTTGTAGTACGGAATACGCTCATGAATCTGCCGCACTCTCAACATTGGCACCCCTGTTTCATCGAACATCTCAGCTCCACTTTCGTCCAGCATAGGTACTCGCTCAACACCTATTACACTTGGAATAAAACTTCCGTTTGTCAGCGGAATATCTGACATAAGTTCTTCCGTTTCCTCCGGAACATCCTCAAATTTCTTTCCACCGCAGACCGGACACACATCACCGGAGCGCGGTTCTCCGCATTTTTTGCACCGCTCCAGTCTTCTTTCTTGGTAGTCCTCCAAATCCACCAAAATGTAATCCTGAACCCACGAAAACATGCCAATTCCGCCCTTATCGTTCTTGTAATAGGCCACAATCTGACTCACAACATCATCATTGTATGTCGTATCTTCAGCGTTTCGGATTTCCGGCCGTTCCTCGGCAGCATCCCTTACATCTACGCCATATTTTTTCTTGATAAATTCCTTCGTCTGCGTGAAAATGAGGAAAATATAGTCCATTTTCTTCATTTCTACTACGCAAGGCTGCGGAATAACTTGTTTTGGATGCAATTCCTCCACATGAACATCACCCAAAGTACAGTGCGTTCCCGCGTCAGGATCCCATTCTATGTGGAAGAAATCTCCACCCTGGATCGGCGTAGTTCTTTCCTGCAGGTCATTAATGTCCTTATATACCACTTTCGTGATTTCGTTATATAAGGCATGCTCAATATTCTTCGCCAATTCCTGATCTTCTGGATGGATAGCTCTAACCTTCGGCATCGGAATAGAATTGTCTACCTGAGACTCAATCAGCTCATAAATGATATTCCGGACATTACTAGCCTTCTTTTTCGGCACCACGTTCGTATTCGGATTCGGCTGAACTTCACGAGTGCCATTATAATAATCTTCAAACAGATCCATATCGCTCCGATGCTGAGAATATGCTGTACGTGCAATCTCAAATCTGTCCTGCCATTTTCTTAATTTTCTAAGTTTTTCAGGTGCAAGTACATTTTTCACCATGTTTTTCAGTCTCCCTACCATGTTTCCGGCTCCCCATATTTCTGCAGAAGCATCCTCTTATCTGCTTCGTTGGCGTTCCTATAGTCTTCGTACATATCCGACGTCCACTTTTTCTTCGTTTTCTTCTTATCTGGATTCGCCGGGGCCGTCCAGTAGACACAAAAACAGCGAAGGCTATCCACATCATGAGTAAGCTCATGCGGTTCCTTCGCGTATATGTTTGGTCTCTTCTTATCTTTCTGAATCTTCTGAAGGCATCGGTACAAATTCGGCGCCGCTCCCTCCATAATCTGAAGACAGGCCTTTTCCTCCCCTTCCTTCCCGACGGGCCGCAGCCATTCTTTCATGGCCGCGCAGCCATCTTCCAGACGGTTCAATGTCTTTACCAGCGGCAAGCCGTTATCCTGGAAGACGATTGCTCTTGATTTACCGTCTACGTGATTTCTTGACCACAAATCCGGCGGTGCCAGCCACGCTTCTATGTACTCACCCTCTGACAAGCTCAATGCTGCATCGCACGCTTGAGGAATAGTCAGGTCTGGCCTGTCATATTCCCGGTAGACAACGCCTTTCCCGTATTCATCCACGGCCACCCAATGGCACGAAAACATATCAAAGCCATAATCAATGCAGGCGTACCGCCTGATATTTCCCTCCGGGAACTTTGTCGTCAAGTGAGTTTTAGCCCTGACTTCAGGAAAGAACGCACCCCCAGGTACTTCTAGGGCCTCCTCAATCGTCGCCGGATACTCCTGAGTCATCATGTCGCCCAGCGCTCGCTTTGTACTTTCATACCATGCTTCGTCCCTTCGAGGATCTGCATACCACGGGATAAAAATCTTATTGAACCCATTGTCTGGATCCGTGAAAATTTCCTCAAACAGGCTGCCGCGCTCTATGGTGGAAATTCCAAAGAACCTACCACCCGTTGGCCTGTTTATCGCCGGGAAAGCTGATGTCCATATCTCTTTCGCCCACTGCTGGAAGGCCCATTCATCAAATATCAGAAGGTCAGCAGTAAAGGATCGGACCGCACCGGGCGAACTTGCAAACGCCTTCGCGACGCTCATCGGACCATCCGGAAAGTAAATCTCCAGTTTCAGAGCTGTCTGCCGGAACGTGGGACCGTCCCACCCTGCCGGAATGTTCCCAACCTCAGCTATCAAAGGCATATTCCGCAGAATAACTCCGAGGCGCCGGATAAGCTCCACCGCTTCGTCTTCTGTTCTCGACAGCATAATCACTGTACGGCCTGTCCAGCACCGCAGCAGCCAGGAGGCGATTGCAAGAACCAGCCACGTAAAACCCAACTGACGCGCTTTAAGAAGAATATTTAATCTGTGAGACATAAGGCTTTCAACAACTTCTTCCTGTGCCGGCCACAAATTGAAAGGCTGAATCAATTCCGGAGCGTCCTTGTCTTCTATGTGTGTATACGTTTTTATGTAATAGAGAATATGATCCCGGCAATAATCAATCTCATACTGCCTTAACTCATTCGGCGTCAAAAAACCACCTCCAAAGCCGGAGACAGGAATCAAACCCGCACTCCCTGATTACAAATCAGATGCACTACTCCGGCAGCCACAAAAAAAGGGCCTTATACCCATAAAATTTCCCAGAGGCCATATAGGAGGTACGCACAGCATACCCCCAGCCCGACACCGGGGGAGGGAGGGCTGCCCCCTCCCCCACCCCCTGGGGACTGTAAGAAAATAAAAGAAAAAAATTTGCGCGCTGTCCCTATGACAAAAGATAAGGCCTGACATACAATCATCAGGTAGGCCATGCTGTCTGCTGTACATCATCGTTCCCGCTGCTCTGCCGTCCTGCGCCGTAGTCCTTCCGCCTCTCTCTGTTCTTCGTGCATTTCCATTTTTCGGATCTATGAGAAAAACAGATATTTGTCTAATAGATGTCTTTCTATATCTTGTGGTAAGCGTATATCTGCATACAAGATATAGGATTTTCTTCATTTTTCCGTCGTTGGCGTACACTTTCGGGTATTTCCCCGGAAAATTTTGATACTTATTCCGGCTTTTGTCCGTTTGTGGCGGACTTTTCGGCCTTAATCCGTGCCTCAAGATTACGCATAATCTCCAGATCTTTATCAGTCATAACCGAAGCTGTGACTTCGCTTTTATCCGTCGGCTTGTCTCCGGCAGAATCGCGGACCAACTGGAAGCAGTAACCGTCACCAGATAGAGCCTTGTCAATCATCGCCACGCCGAGAACATCATATACAGTGCCGACCGTTTCCGCATCAAAGCCCAGTTTTGCGGCCTTTTCCTGCATTTCTGGCGTTGCAGGGCTGGAAAGAAGCGCATCAAATACCTCTCGGATGTCCTTTTTCCGCTTTCTGGCCGCCGCTGAAGCCAGGCCCCCCTTGCGACTCAGTTCTCTCCGCTCTGTCTCGCTGAGGCGTGTGGTCGGAATGAGATTGCGGTTCTGTTTTTCACGGACTGCTCGCCGCCTCTCCTCATCAGTCATCGGTGCTTCGGTCTGCTCCCCGATGTCGCCGGATCTCTCCGCCTCTACGCTCTCACTCTCCCGCGCTCTCTCCTTCTCAGGCTCTCTGTCTCCTTTGGGTATGTCGCTCCTGCTGTCTGCTGCCGAGGCTCTCAGGGATTCTGCGCTCTGTCTGCCGTCTGCCGCTGATGTCTCCCGGATGCATTCTTGATTAATCATCCGTTCCGTGTATTCTCTGATGTCTGCCATCTTCGCTTCTCCTCTCCGCCTCTCCGCATGGTGTCACAGTGTCCCAGAATCTCCACGGCATAATCTGCTATAGCCGCATATTTCCCTGGATCAACATCTTCTCGCACCCTCCGCCGGATTGCATCTGATAATTCTTCGATCCGACTATCAATAACGATAAATGCCGGCATTACGCCCAGCGGCGGCCGGTTTGTATTATCATCCATATTAGCTGCCTCCCGACATAAAAAATGGGACTGCCTGGCTGGACAATCCCTTAAAATTCTCTTTTTTACAATTATTGATAATACTATATTACTATGATCTGTAGGGAAGTAATACCCCGAAAAGGGTAAATATTTACTTAGTTTCGACTAACAATAGGCAAAAAAGAAAGAGCGGAGATATTCCCCGCCCTGTATCATCACATATTCAGCGCATTAACAGCCCGCCACAGGCTCTCCCGCGTCCATTTATGGCTTTTTCCGATCTCGTTCGCAATCTGATCCACCGTCAGACCGTTAATATAACGTAGCTCCAGCAACATTTTCTGTCTGCGATTCTGCACGCCTTCAACCAGCCGCCGCACTTCCTGCCGTTCTGCGCGGATTCCGTCCATGTCCCGCCGGATGTCTTGCACGATGTCCGCCGCATTGGTCGCCGCCGTCTGCACTCTCCCGCCAGTATTCCCGCCGCCGCTGGAATACTCGCTGCTGATAGCCGTTGACATGGCGATCTGCTCCCAGCGTTCAGCTTCCTGCACCAGCCCGCGCAGCCGGATCACATCTTCGCGGTATTGCCGCAACATCAGATCCTTTTCTTTATATGTCATTCTTCCACCCCTTCCGCCGCTGCAAGCGCGCAATCCACCATATAACGCGTAAATGATTTTCCGGACTTTTCCGCAGCCTTATCTATTATCTGTTTTTCCTCTGGCGTCATGCGGATTGTCGGCTTTACAAAATTTTTCAAATACTTTTCATTGCTGGCTTTTCTTTTTTCTGTATATCCATTATAGCCCATAGTTCTATACCTCCAATGGTATTATAACCGATTTTTTTACATGACGCCATGTACGATTTGCACAAAATGACGTCATGCGATTTAGTGATTCTGCCTATTGATTTCGCATGACGTCATGCGATATAATGCAACCAGAACGAAACGGAAGCCATAAAGGGCAAACGATAAGGAGGAAATCAAAATGACAAATTATTTTAGAGAGTGCAGAACAATAGAGGACGTGAAACAGGTATATAAGAAGCTGGCGCGGGATCTCCATCCCGACTGCAACCCCGGCAGAGACACAACGGCGGAATTCCAGGAAATGGGCCGCCAGTATGAGGAAGCGTACAACCGGCTGCGGAATACCCACCGGAACGCCGAGGGTGAGACATACGAGAAGGAAACTCAGCAGACGGCCACTGAGTACGCAGACCTTATCAATCAGCTCCTGCACATCCCTGGACTGATCATTGAGCTTTGCGGCTCCTGGCTCTGGGTGACAGGGAAGACATACGAGGCACGCGAACAGCTCAAAGCTCTTGGATTCCGGTTCTCCCGCAAAAAACAGGCATGGTACTTTCACAGCGAGCCGTACCACAAGCATGGCAAGAGCGAGAAGTCGATGCAGGATATTCGGGACATGTACGGTTCCGAAAAATACGCAACTCGGACCGACGAGCCGGAGCGCATAACAGCATAATAACCACAGGCCGACCGGGAGCGGCTAAACTCCCGGAGAAAGATCGAAACCATGAAAGAAGAAAGAATGTTGTACCGTAGATATAAAACATCTTACGCAGACTGCCAAACAGTCCCAGGAAGCTATGATAAATGCACAAAAACAATCGTTGTTATTATCCCAGAAGGCCGGATGAAAAAATCTGGTGTTCGCGGTCAAAGATACAATTATTACAGGGTAAGCGGCACAGATCGCATGGGTGGGAAAAGAGTTGAAGTTGTGATAAAGGCAATCTGCATTGAAAACGCCATAAAGCAGTTACAACGCGACTACGACAAAAACATAGAATGGGACTTGAATTTTTAGCCGAAACGGTCAGAAATGGCCGTCCTCCGCGGGATCGCCTCCCGGAGCTGATGAGGCAGGCGAGAAAGGGAAAATATATGAGATTATACGCAGGGAACGCCCACCAATATTTGGGTAAAAAAATTGACAGAAAAAAACGTATATTCGGATATTATCCTATGGAAGTAAAACAGTTTCCAGACGGAAAATATTATGTAAAAGATGCGGTTGGCGTGTGCATGCCACTGCCTGATAAGGAGGATGATTTTAATTCTGTCAATTTTGATTTTATTGTGAGCGATTAACCGCCGCAGAGGATGACAGCCCGCCCCGGCCGGGTAAAGTCGGGGGAAAGGACACTATGAAAACAATCTATATTCGGCAGGGAACTAACTTTCCCTATGCGGCTTATACTGATACGGGCGAGTTTATATGTAACCTGGAGCATTTACGGGACGCACGGAAACACTGGAAATTTGAGATTGAAACAGGTCTTGTAAGATTAAAAAGAGATTTGAATAGGAGAAAGAAATGACCACAGAGCAATTAATAACCCTGAAAAATCTTTTCACTCATTACGGCTCCCCGGCACGGGAGGCAGACATCCGGATCAGTGGGTATCTACTCCACCCGGAAGACCTGGACACTACAGTCCGCGTAAAAGATTATGACCAGGCCGCCGAGCGTATCATCCAAGAACTGGAGAAAAAGATCCAACAGCTAAAAGTATACCGGATCGCCCTAGCGGAGCGTTACAACTACCTCGCCACTGCTCCCACCATTCCGGTCGTTCGCCTCACTCGGAAAAAAACTTACGAAGGCAGGGTATATTATAACTTGATAACCTACAATCGGAACCTGCTTGACGGTCAAGAAGTCAAGACCAGCGCCACCAGTTACACGGGAAAGGAGCGGCACAAGGCTATCGCGGCGTACAAAGAATATGTCAAGGCGCATCCAGGAATCACAGCAGAAATGGACATTGAAAAACGAAGCTGGGAAAGGTGGGGGTGTCGGTTAATACCGATTTTTAATCCCTGAGAAACAGGGATGAGACGCTCCCGCAGAATTCGGGCTTTTTAAGTCCGAATTCCCTGCGGAATCGTCTCATCCTTTTCTTAACTCTCTATTTTAGGG